>DAISIL010000006.1:6373-9654 GCA_036822015.1 Bernardetiaceae bacterium
GCGCCAACAGGCGGCCGTAACGGCACTTTTTGCCGAGCATCGTCCGGATTACGTTTTCTTGGCGGCGGCTAAGGTAGGTGGAATTTTGGCGAACAATACTTACCGTGCTGATTTTTTGTACGACAACTTAATGATTTCGGCTAACGTGATGGAGGCAGCCAAAACCTACGCTGTCAAGAAGTTGCTTTTTCTGGGATCCTCGTGTATCTACCCCAAGCACGCCCCCCAGCCCTTGCGCGAGGAGTCGCTTTTGAGTGGGTTACTCGAACCCACCAACGAACCCTACGCCATCGCCAAAATTGCGGGCATCAAGCTGGCCGAAAACTACCGAGCGCAGTACGGCTGCAATTTTGTTTCTCTGATGCCCACCAACCTCTATGGCCCCAACGACAACTACGACCTCCAAAGCTCTCATGTCTTACCGGCTTTGCTGCGCAAATTTCATCAAGCCAAAAAGGATGGAGATACGCCGGTGGTCTTGTGGGGCAGCGGTGCGCCCCGTCGGGAGTTTTTGCATGTCGATGATCTGGCCGATGCCTGCTACTTCGTGATGCGGCATTACGACCAAGCCCAGTTCTTGAACGTAGGCACGGGATCGGACGTAACGATTTATGAGCTAGCCAAGACCATTCAAGAGATTGTCGGACACCAGGGGGAGATCGTCCTGGATCGGGACAAACCCGACGGCACACCACGAAAACTACTGGATGTGAGCCGCCTCCGTGCTTTGGGCTGGCAGGCCAGCACATCGCTCAAAGACGGCATCGGGAGGGTTTATGCAGGGCTAGCCCAAACGGCAGATTGGTACTAAGGAACGGTTCACCAATCTGGAAGCAGGTTCACGCCTTCGGGGAGTTTACCCGGGTTGATCTCCATGATTTTGATGTCGAAGACAAGCGTTTTGCCGGCCATGGGATGGTTGGCGTTCAAGACGATAGAATCAGCTTTGCACGCATGGACGCGCACCTGAAACTCTCCGTTTTGGGTGGAAAGGGTGAGGGTTTCGCCCACTTCGGGGGACATCCCTTCGGGTAGGCGGCTGTTGGGCAGTTCGACAAAGTTGTCGGGTTCTTCGATGCCATAAGCCTCTTCGGGGGGAAGCGTAACGGTTTTTTCTTCGTTGAGTTGCATTCCCAGAACGGCTTGGTCAAAGCCTTTAATCATCTGCCCTGCACCTACGGTAAATTTGAGGGGTTCCTGGCGCGGCAGAGAGGAATCAAAAACGGTTCCGTTCGTAAACTTTCCGGTGTAGTGTACGGCGATTTGATCGCCTTTTTTGATAGACATAAAAACGATTGAAAGATTAAAGAATGCTCAAATATAGCATCTTTTGGGGACTATTCATAGGATAAATCCCGAAAACTGCCATCTAGGAAGGTCAAGCGGGCGTTGGGAGCGTCGCGCCGGCAGAGGATCGCTTGAAATGTACCGGCAAAAATTTGCTCATTGCGGTTCTGGCGTTCTACATCTAGGCGTGTGAAGCCGGCTTCATCAGGGCAGAGTGTGTAGAGCCGAAACGTCCCCCTGCTTTCGCCTTCGGCGATCCATTCCATCTGATAAATGCCCCCCGATTCGGTGTAGCGCGTGGTGTAGGTATTGACCAGCCGCTCGGGGTCGCGTACATCAAGGGTCAGTTGGAACTGCTTTAAGTCGCTGTTGTTGGGGTCTAAGCCCACGATAAGTACCCGATAAAACAGTGTTCCGTCGCGGTGGAGCGAGTCGTCGAAGTACAAGGTCTGGCCCAGGTTCTGAACCAGATAACGTTCGGTTGTCCAGCGTTCGCCGTCGATGTCGGCCCGGATACGGGGGTTGCGCAAGACCTCAAACGAACTGCTATAATCCTGGCAGCCGATCAAGATCATCACCCCTAAAAAGCACAAAAACTTTTGCATATTGTCTTTATCAAGCAGCACAAAGATAGCCCTTATGGGTGCAAAACAAAAAAATAGTGGTGAAACAAGTATTTCTGGTGTGATTTTTTCTTGTTTTCTAACAAAATACTAAATTTAGGGACACTACCATGGGACTACCTCAAAACAAACCGCTTACCGCTTGTTCTCTTGCTCATGACTCCCCTCTCAAACCAGATAGAGAAATCTGATTCACAACAACTTATCTGGAAAAATTGGCAAAAAGATTTCCCTTTCTGGCTTTATCTTATCAGCCCCGAAGGCACGGTACTACAGCGACTGATCCCTCCCGAGATCACCCTAGATACAGAGGATTTGCCCACCCTGCCGGTGGGCTATGTGCTGCCCGATGCCTACAAAATACATCCCGAATTGATCGAAAACTTCAAAAAAGCTGCGCTGGGGGAGCGTATTCATGCCATGCTCGAACTAGGACAGAAGGTTTTTGCCGCCTGGTTTTATCCCATCATGGGGGAGCAACGAAAACCTGAAAAAGTCTATGTGATCTTTGCGGACATCAACCAGACCATCGAGATACAAGATGAGATTATCCGTAAGATCAACTTTTTTGAGAAAATTCAACAGGTGGGCCGTGTGGGTGTCTTTGAGATCAGCTTCCCGACGCATACGGTTTTCTGGACAGACCAAACTTACCATATCTACGATTGCCCCAGGTCGTTTACGCCTACCCTCGAAAACAGCTTCGCCTTCATCCACGAGCAAGACATCCAGGGCGCGTTGTTGGAGTACTACCAGGCCATCGGGCGGGAACGCTTCTACAAGCTCAACTACCGCATCCGTACGCCTAAGGGCGAAATCCGCTATCTCGAGCTACACGGCGAAATCATCCGCAACTGGAAGGGACAACCTTACCAGCTTTTTGGTATCGTCAGGGACATCACAGAGGAGAGCCACTACAAAAAACTGATTCAGGAAACCAACCAAAAGCTCAACTCCATCCTGGAAAGCATGACAGAGGGCTTTCTGGCCACGGACTACGAAGGTAAGATCACGTATGCCAACCTGGCCAGCACCCGCATCCTGGGACGGAAGCAACTGCACCTGATCCATCGTCGGTTGTTGGATATTCCCTTCTTGTTGGACGATCAGGCCTGGCAAGACCACTTTCAGGCAGCGCAAGCCACCCGTACAGCCACGAGCTTTGAATGGCTACACCCTAAGTTGGAGACCTGGATCGAAGTAAAAATCACACCTATTCCAGATGGCTTTTCGCTGATTCTCAATAACATCCATGCCCGAAAGACCATCGCCGACTCCCTCCAAGAAATCAATGCAGCCAAAGACAGATTTTTTTCGATCATCGCCCACGACTTGCGCAGCCCGCTCAATAGCATTGCCGGCATCATGGAC
>DAISIL010000006.1:9664-57343 GCA_036822015.1 Bernardetiaceae bacterium
CGAAAAGTTTGGGCAGCACATGAACCGAACCGAACTCGAAGAACTCTTCACGCAAACCCAACGCGCCTCCCAAAATGCCTACACACTCCTGGACGACCTTCTGAGCTGGGCCGCCAACCAAATGAACCACGGGGCATTTTCTCCCCTGGATTTTGACTTACACGCGACCATCCTGCGGGCAGTAGAACAAAAGCAAATCGCCGCCGAGCAGAAATCCATTCGCCTGGTGTACTACGAAAAACCCAAGCTGCGCTGTTTTGGTGATCCTCACATGATCGGGACTATTCTTCGCAACTTTATCGCCAATGCCATCAAGTTTACGCCACGCGGGGGGCGGGTATCGGTACACGCCCGATGCCATCCAAACTTTACGTTTTTGGCCGTCTCCGATACAGGGGTGGGCATGAGCCAGGACCAGATCACGGATTTGTTTCGGATCGACAAGAAGACCAAATCCTATGGCACGGATGGTGAGCAAGGGTCAGGTTTGGGTCTCAAAATCTGTAAGCAACTCATCGACAAGCACAACGGAGAGATATGTGTCCGCAGTCGATCCGAGAAAGGCTCTACTTTTGCCATCCTGATACCCAACCTATCGGGGCTGTGTTAGGCGGGCGATAGGGCAAAGCCCATCACCAAAATATCATCAATTTGTCGGGTGTGTTTCATCCAATTTTGGATGGTAGTATCGAGGATTTCTTCCTGCTCTGCCATGGGCAAGAAGTGGATGTTGTGGAGCAGGCTCCTAAAACGCGGGGCCATGAACTTGCGCTGTCCCGTATCGCCCCCAAACTGATCCTGGTAGCCGTCGGAGTAGATATAAAAAGTTGTAGGGGTCAAGAAGGACACTTCATGGGTGATGTACTTGCGGGCCTGCTTGAGTTGCTTACCGCCGATGGGAAACTTCTCTCCGCGCACATAATGTAGGTCGCCGTTTTGGATATAGACTAGCGGGTTTTTGGCACCGGCATAACGTATGCAGCGATGGGCATAGTCGATCACACAAATAGACATATCCATTCCGTCACGGTTTTGGGTTTCGCGCTGCTTGAGGTCTTGGCGTACGCCCTGGTGCATTTCGGTTAGGATATGGGCGGGGTCTTCGATGCCTTTGAGGTTCACGACTTCGTTGAGTAGCTCGTTCCCGATCATGCTCATCAAGGCACCCGGCACACCGTGTCCGGTACAATCGACGGCGGCGATGACGTGATTACCGTTTCCGAGTTCGGCAAACCAAAAGAAATCACCACTGACCACATCTCGGGGCCTAAACAAAATAAAGGAGTCCGGCAAAGCCCTCTTGATCGACTGACGGTCGGGGAGCATGGCCTCCTGGATGCGTTTGGCGTAGTTGATGCTTGCGGTGAGTTTTTTGGTGGCCGTCTGGATTTCTTCTTTTTGCTCTTCGATTTGTTGATAGGTGGCGGCATTTTCGAGGGCGATACCAGCATAGATGGCCACGTTGCGCAAAATATTGAGGTGGTTGTTGGTGTAGGCATGGGCCTTGAAGCTATGCACGGACAGGACACCAATGGTTCGTCCCTTAACCTTGATTGGCATATAAACCAACGACTTAGGATAATTACCTTCCTGGGTTTGGAGGTGGCTCTGTACCACCTCCTGCGCATAATCGCTGATGATAATATCCTCTTCGTGATTGAAGCACTTAACGGAGAGGCTATCTTCGTCCGAGAGTCCGTAGTAATACGTCTCCAGCTCAATGCCCTCTTCGATGGATGCCTCAAAGACCAACTGCTGCGTATCCAGATTGGAAACGCCGATGCCAAAGACGGCAACATCCATGAGGTTATTGATCTGCTCGTACACCTTCCGAATAATGATCGGAACGGAGAGATAACCCGTGATGATTTTTCCGATTTCGCTCAAGAGTTGGATGTCGAGGTAGGCGCGTTCGATCTCCTCTTTGCTGCGTTCGATCTCCTCTTTTTGGGCGACGACCTCTTCTGTTCGCTGCGCGACTGTTTCCTCTAAGTTAGCGTAAATCAGGGCGTTATCTAGGGCAATGATCGTATAAACGGCGATATTTCGGATCATATCAATTTCAAAATCCGTGAACCGCTCACTTGCCTGGGGATGAACGATAAGCACACCGAGTTTTTTGCCCTTACTGGTCAGGGGCAGCCCGATGGCGGGCAGGCTCGTAAACTTGATGAGTTCGGGGGGGAAGGCTCTTAATTTGTCTTTTTCTGACGGAAAATAATTGATGATGACACTTTCCTGGCGCAAAAAGGTATAAGTGCCGAGCTTGTTTTTGTCGTTGAGGTGTTCGCTGAAATCGCGGCGTGTCCCGTCTTCAAAGGCTTCTTTGTAGTGCAGGCTCTGGTGTTTGGGATCAAAGACACCGATGGAAAACGACGAGAGCCGGACAAGCCGTTGAAGGTTCAGGATGACTACGTTCAGGATGTCTTCTACCTCGAGGTTGGCCGTGATCTCCTGCCCGATCTTGGCTAGCTCTTGGACGTTTTGGTAAGCTGTAGAGATTTTTTCTTTTTGCTCAACGACTTCCTGGGTTCGGGCTTGTACATTTTGGAGCATGTACTCGAAGTCCTGGGAGAGCATCCCAATTTCATCAGAACGTTCTGATTGATATACTTTTACCGAATCGCTAAAGTTTTGCTCAACGGCTTGATGAATCGAGCTAGACAGCTCCTCGAGGGGTTTGCTGAGGTCTTTGGTCGTGATGTCGCTTAGCCAAAAGTTCAGGATCACGAACAACAAAAACAGCACCGTAACGGCATAGATGGTGTTGGTACGGGTCTGCTCGGCGTTGGTCGTGATGCGGGTATCAATGCGGGTGATGCGGTCTTCGATGGAGAACGAAAGCTCGGCGAGTAGCCCCCGAAGTCCGGCTTCGTTTTGGTTACCGATGATGAGGTCCGCATCCACGAGTTTGGCAAAATATCGCTTGTACTGCTCCAGCGCACTCTCTACGTAAGCACGTCCGTAGGCATCGGTTACGGTGGTAGGCACCTGAAAGATCATCTGATCGACCTCCCGAAAGATACGATTGATCGTTGTGGTATCCTTTCGTAAAATGTAATCTTTTTCGTAGCGTTGTATCGAAAGCAGTATCTTTTGATCGACGGCATAGCCCGAGTTAATGACCCGCCCCAAGGCCCGTCGTAGGTCTCCTTCCAACCCATAGCTCTTAAAACCCCGCTCCGAAATCACACTCACCAGGCTATCAAAGTAGTGATCGAAAAGCTCAATCTCCAGAATGAGCGAATCAATACTTGCCCCAACACCCAGACCTTCGACTTCACTGGATCGCTTGAGGCGTGAGAGGTCTTCGGTGGTGCGCTTGAGTATCCTGCGGTGTTCATCGACACGCTGGCTCTGACCGCTTTCATAAAAATCAGTGTTTACGGCATCGTCGATGTAAAAATCTTTTTCGAGGTTTTTGGCGCGTTCTATTCGTAAGTTGATGGTTTTGAGGGTATCGGTAACTTGCCTGACCTCCCTTGCCTTGAAGTTAAACCAGATAAAAAGCGAGATAATCAACAAAATATTGACCGTCGTGATGAGGAAGGAAAAGCGCAGCTTCCCCCGAATACTCTTGAACTGACGATTTAGAAACGGTACGGTCATCCTTTGTATGGCAAGTCCTGGCCAATTACTTTACAAATCTGTTACCAAAAGTAATGAATTTTCGGTGGAGACCCGTGTCTTGGAGATGAATTTTTGATGAAAAGTGATTTTTTCTTTTACCGCTTAGCAAACGGCACATAGACTACTTTTTTGGTCGCAAAGAAAGGCGTATCAAAGTATTGGTCAAGATCAAACATCTCTACGGGACGATCAATTTCTGATAGCTCCTCCGTCAGGTCGCCGCCTTTGAGATACAAAATGCCATTGGGCAGAGAGCTTCTATACCCGGCCCGTAGCCTGCCCGCGATCCAGTCATAAAAAGGAGCCATGTGCGTAACGGCACGGGCAATGACAAAATCAAAGGTCTCGGGAACGCGCTGGGCCTGCTGTTGGCGTGCCTCGACGTTGGTTAGCCCCAGGCTTTGGGCTACCTCCTGGACAACCTTGATCTTTTTCCCAATCGAATCGACGAGAACAAACGACACCGAAGGGTACAAAATAGCGAGCGGAATGCCCGGAAAACCACCACCCGTACCCACGTCAAGTACCTGCGTACCGTTGTGCCAGCGCACGACTTTCGCGATGCCGAGGGCGTGCAAGACATGCCGCTCGTAGAGGTTTTCGATGTCCTTGCGGGAGATGACGTTTACCTTTTCGTTGTATTGGGTATAGAGCGGCAAGAGTGCCGTGATCTGTTCCCGTTGCTTTGTCGTCAGGTCGGGGAAATAATCAAAAATCAGTTGTTCGGTCATAAATCGAGATCAAAATATGCTTGCGCGTAAACATGGGTAAAGCTACTCATTTTCCATCACCTACAGCCATTCAGCTAAGCGAATGCCCGAGAACTGCCATTGTAGGTAAGGGTGAAAAAAGTTGCGGTAGCTCGGGCGTACATGCCCTTTGGGGGAAGCCACCGAACCACC
Organism: Bernardetiaceae bacterium; assembly: GCA_036822015.1. Lineage (GTDB taxonomy): Bacteria > Bacteroidota > Bacteroidia > Cytophagales > Bernardetiaceae > DAISIL01. Next base: position 14,197 of record DAISIL010000006.1, read on the forward strand.
CCGCAGCACCATCTGATTGACCATAAACTTACCGTTGTACTCTCCGATGGCTCCCTCGGCGGTGCGATAGTGCGGATAAGGCAGATACGCCGAGCTTGTCCACTCCCAAAGCTGCCCGTAGGAGAGTTGCCCCGCGACGGACTCCCACTCAAACTCGGTCGGGAGGCGTTTGCCGACCCAACGCGCAAAGGCATCGGCTTCGTAGTAGCTGATGTGTTTGAGGGGAGCATTCCCATCCAGGGGTTGCAAACCCGATAGCTCAAAGCTATGCCACGCCCCGTCGATTTTGTGCCAGTGCAGGGGAGCCGTGATGGCTTGCCCTTGTCGCCATTGCCAGCCCTCCATGAGCCAATGCCGAAAGTTGTCATAGCCGCCGTCATTGATAAAATCGAGGTATTCAGCGTTGGTAACCAAACGGTTAGAGATGCGGGCGGGAGTCAGGTACACCTGATGTACCCCCAACTCGTTATCGAAACAAAAGCCTTCGCCCTGGTAACCAATCGTGTATAGCCCAGCCTTGATCTCAATCCAATCCTGAGGTGTGGTTTCGGCTTTGGGTACAAAATCCGAGTCGGGATCATAGACCGGAAAAGTAGGATTGATGCCCAGGCTGTATTTGGTGTCCGTGATGAGGAGTTCTTGGTGCTGCTGCTCGTGTTGGAGACCTAGCTCAAAGACCGTCCAGAAGTCAGGGGGAAGTGCCTCGGGCTTGGCCAGCAGGGCTTGTACGTGCGCGTCCACGTGAGCGCGATAGGCATACACATCGGCTACGGTGGGGCGGGAGATAAACCCACGCTGATCGCGGAGGGTGCGGCTACCGATACCCTCGTAGTAGCTGTTGAACAAAAAATTGTAATCGGGATGATAGATGTTGTAGGATCGGTCGTAGCTTTTGAGCAAAAAGGTTTCAAAAAACCAGGTCGTATGTGCCAGATGCCATTTGGGCGGGCTGACATCGACGACGGGCTGTATCACGTAATCCTCCGGATGCAAGGGGCGACAAAAATCCACGGTCGCCTCACGAACGCTAGCAAAACGCGCTGACGGGTCTGGAATAGTCTTCATGCCTAAGAGACCAACAAGATACCCAAAATGTTTTTTACTCGACTTCGATCAGGATGAGGGAGATGTTATCTCTGCCCCCGGCTTCGTTGGCGGCAGCGACGATCTGACGGGCCCGCTCGTCGATGTCGCTGTGCGGCTGGAGGAGCATACGGGCAATGTCCTGGTCGCGGATCATGTCGCTTAGTCCGTCCGAGCAAAGCAGCAGACAATCACCGCGCTGGGTTTCCAGTACGCCCGTATCGGGATAAATGGTGGTCTTTGATCCGGCCGAGAGGGCCTGCCAAAGGACATTTCCTTGGGGATGCTGCCAGACCTCCTCGGGTTTGAGCTTACCCTCTCTTACCCAACGTTGTACCAGCGTATGATCTTCCGAAATTTGAGTAAGTATTTGATTTCTAAAAAGATACAAACGAGAGTCGCCGATATGCGCCCAGTGCGCCTGGTGCGTGATGGCATCCAAAAAGACACCCGTGCAGGTAGTTCCCATCAATGACAGCTCGGGTTCCTTATCCGCAAATTGGTTGAGTTTTGCTTGAACTTCGGCAAAGCCTTTGTACCAGCATTGGATCACTTGATCGGGGGGGCAGTGGGGGTGGTTCTCTTTCCAGATTTTCTCCAATATACGTATAGCCGTATCCGAGGCCAGGCCGCCGCCCTGATGCCCGCCCATGCCATCACAAACCAAAGCCACAATCGCCTCGGCGTGCGGGGCAAAGATACGAACGGCATCTTCGTTGCGCTCCCGAACCAATCCGCGATCCGTATGCGCCACGTAACGAAAGTCAATGCTCAAGGCTTATTCTGATTTACGGTAATATTCCATAGCCTTCTCCATGTTGGCGTTGAGGTCGGAGATGCGCCGCCCATGCGAAGGATGCGTAGATAAGAATTGAGGCGGTGCTTGCCCGCCTTCGTTTAAGGCACTCATGCGCTCCCAAAACTCGGGGGTTTTACGTGGATCATAGCCGGCCATGGACATAAAAATCAGCCCCATTTCGTCGGCTTCCGATTCCTGATTTCGCGAAAACGACAACAAGCCCAGCTGCGCACCCACGCCAGCGGCCTGCAACAAGAGTTGATCCGTGAACTTAGGATTTTCTTTGAGTGCCAGCGAAACCTGACCGATGGTCATCAAACCCTGTGCCACCAGTTGTTGGCTCATGCGTTCGTTGCCGTGTTCGGCGACGGCGTGCGCGATTTCGTGGCCCATCACGACGGCAATCCCCGTTTCGTTTTGGCAAACGGGTAAGATACCGGTATAAAAAACAACTTTGCCCCCGGGCATACACCAGGCATTGACGGCGTTGTCATCGACCAGGTTGAACTCCCAATCAAAGCCTTTGAGTTTGTCGCTCATGCCACGCTCGGCCATGTAGCGTTCGACGGCTTGCTGGATTCTGACCCCTACTTTTTGTACCGCCTCGGCTTCTTTGGTGCCATTAACGACGGCGTTTTGCTGCAAAAACTGGTTGTAGCTGCCATAGCTCATCGACAAAACCTGTGAACTCGGGATGAGTTGTAGCTGCCGACGACCCGTTACCGGAACCGTAGAGCAGGCATAGCCGAACAGGCCCAGGAGCAGCACCACAAAGAGCAGACGCGGGGTATTGATGTGTTTTTTCATAGATCACGGATGGCGTTTGGATGGATACCTTATTAGACGTAAGCTGGGCGGTTTGTGTTGGCTAATTTTTTTTAAATACCCGTGTAATTAAAGGGTGTGATGGCGTACATCTGCTCTTTAATTTCTTGACTGACATTGAGCTGGGCGATAAAGTCGCGGATTGTCTCGGCAGTAATTTTTTCCGAAGTACGGGTGAGTTTTTTGAGGGTCTCGTAGGGTTTGGGGTATCCCTCGCGGCGCAAGATCGTCTGGAGGGCTTCGGCAACGACGGCCCAGTTGTTGGCCAGATCAGCGTCAATTTTTTCCTGATGGATTTCTAACTTGTCGATGCCCTTCAAGAGCGAGAGCAAAGCAATGTAGGTATGCGTGATGGGTAGCCCGATGTTACGCAGGACGGTTGAGTCGGTCAGATCGCGTTGAAGCCGTGAGATGGGAAGTTTTTCGGACAAGAAACCAAACAGGGCGTTGGCTAAATCCAGGTTTCCCTCGGCATTTTCAAAGTCGATTGGGTTCACTTTGTGGGGCATAGCCGATGATCCGACTTCATTGCTTTTAATTTTTTGACCAAAATACCCCATGGAGATATACGCCCAAATGTCCCTAGCAAAATCAATCAGGATGACGTTTAGCCGTCGGAGGGCATCCAGGAGGGCGGCCAGATGGTCGTAGTTTTCGATTTGGGTGGTGCGTTGGGCGCGTTTGAGGCTTAGGCGTTCCCCCAAAAAGACGTCGGCGAACTTGTTCCAGGCTACCTCCGGGTAAGCCACGTGATGGGCGTTGAAGTTGCCCGTAGCTCCACCAAACTTTCCGACGTAAGGGATGTCGTTGAGGTAGTAGCTCTGCTCGCGCAGGCGATAGAGAAAGACCTCAATTTCTTTGCCCAGGCGTGTAGGCGAAGCGGGCTGTCCGTGGGTATGGGCCAGGAGGGGGATGTTTTTCCAGTCCTGGGATAGGCGTTCGAGCTGGTGAAGCAGTTTGCTAAAAGTAGGCACAAACTCGGCTTTGAGCGCGTCGCGGAGCAGCATCGGGATAGCCGTGTTGTTGATGTCCTGGGAGGTTAAGCCAAAGTGAATGAACTCTTTGTAGGCACTTAGCCCAAGGGCATCAAACTTTTCTTTAAGAAAATATTCGACGGCTTTTACGTCGTGGTTGGTGGTCCGTTCGATGTCCTTGATCGCCTGAGCATCTCGGAGCCGAAAGCCCGTATAAGCCTCCCGCAACTGAAGCAGACGATGACGAGGGATGTCCGAGAGCTGGGGCAGCGGAATTTCGGTTAGCGCAATAAAATACTCTACCTCTACCTGTACGCGGTACTTCATCAAGCCAAACTCCGAAAAGTAGCGGGCAAAGGGCAGTGTTTTTTCGCGGTATCGACCATCAACAGGCGAAATGGCTGTTAGTGCGCTTAAATCCATGATCCTAAGCTAGTTGGTGGGCGTAAGTTCGATGCGTACCTGCTGTTTGAAGACCGGTAACTCAATCACGGCCATCTGATCGGATACTGACTCAATCGAGACCTGCTGTATGCGCCCCTGACCTTGATCGGCTTTGAGAAACAAGAACTTACCATCTTCGCTCAATATCCAGCTACCCGAAGTGGGCTGGCGCAAACTCATCGTATATGTGCCGTCGGGACGAATATCCACCGAAATCTTAGCGGCAGCCATGCCCAGGCGTTGCATCAGGCTTGCTCCCTGCGAACCATCTTGATCGCCGACGACCTCCATGTTGCTACTTACCCAGGTACGGCATAGCTTGGCTTTCAGATCACTAAGACTACTGATGACTTGAATGTTAGAAACACTTTCTTCTTTTGAAGAATTGCAAGCAAAAAAAACAAAAAATGAAGCAAATACAAAAAAGATTTTTTTCATCATTAAAAGTTTGGTGAAAGCATATATTTCGAGTAAAACAAATCAATTCGCTCTACGGCTTCGTCTGCCGTATCGACGAGTGAAATTAGGTCTAGGTCTTCGGCACTAACGTTCTGCTCTCGTTCGAGTACCACCTCCTTGATCCAATCCATCAAGCCTTTCCAGTAGTCCACGCCGACGAGAATGATCGGAAAGCGAGCAATTTTTTGGGTCTGGATGAGGGTGTAAGCCTCAAAGAGTTCGTCTAAAGTACCTAAGCCGCCAGGCATGACAATAAAACCTTGCGAATATTTAACAAACATTACTTTTCGGACAAAAAAGTAATCAAAGTTAATCAGCTTGTCGGGTTCGATGTAGATATTAGAATTTTGCTCAAAGGGGAGTTGGATGTTTAGCCCCGCCGAGCGGCCTCCTTGCTCAAAAGCACCTTTGTTGGCGGCCTCCATGATCCCAGGCCCGCCACCCGTGATGACCCCGTAACCCTTTTGAACGAGCTTAGCGGCTGTCTCCGTAGCTAGACGATAATAAGGCGTATCGGGCTTAGTGCGAGCCGAGCCAAAAATAGATACACAAGGGCCAATACGTGATAACTTATCAAAACCTTCCACAAATTCGGCCATGACCTTAAAGATAACCCAGGAGTTTTCACTCTTGATCTCGCTCCAGTTCTTTCTCTTGAGGGCTTTACGGATGCGGTCGCGGTCTTCTTTGCGGGAGTTTTCTTCGGGATTTTCCATAGTGTAGGTGTGCTATTTGGATGAAGTGCCACGAAATTAGCCAATTTTGTGGAAAAAACTTAGTTTTCTACATGAAACTCCTCAAAACGATCAAAGACCCCGTTCATGGCTTTATCAATATCGAAAACCCGCTCTTGCTCAAGCTCATAGATCATCCTTATTTTCAGAGACTTAGACGTATTCGTCAGCTGGGAATTTCCGATTTTGTCTATCCAGGTGCGCTCCATACGCGCTTTCATCATGCCCTGGGAGCCTTGTTTTTGATGCAACGCGCCCTCCACGAACTGACCCAAAAAGGACACCGCATTAGCCCCGAAGAGACAGTGGCCGCCCAGGTGGCGATCTTGTTGCATGACGTAGGACATGGACCTTTTTCTCATGTTCTCGAAAATACCATCTTAGACATCCAGCACGAGGAGATTTCATGGCAGTTGATGGAGTATTTCAATAAACAAAATAATGGATCGCTTACCGTGGCAATACAAATGTTTCGGGACGAGTATCCACGTCATTTTTTTCATCAACTGATCTCGAGCCAACTCGATATGGATCGCCTGGACTACCTCCAACGGGATCGTTTCTTCACGGGGGTTTCCGAGGGCAACATCGGTGTAGAACGCATCCTGAAGGTATTGGATGTGGTGGACGACCAGCTAGTGATCCACGAAAAGGGCATCTATAACATTGAGCATTTCCTGAATGCCCGACGGATGATGTACTGGCAGGTTTATTTGCATAAGACCAACGTCGGGATGGAGCAAATCCTGACCCAGATCATGCGGCGGGTGCGGGTGTTGCGCCAGCAGGGAGTGGAGATTTTTGCTACACCTGCTTTTGCATTTTTTATTGATTACCAATCAAATACAAACCGCTTATCCGATACGGACTTGGCGCATTTTGCCCGCCTGGACGACTACGACGTATGGGCATCACTCAAAGTATGGGCCACGCACCCCGATCCCATTTTGTCCCATCTGGCGACTTGCTTTGTGGAGCGGCGTTTATTTCGCACCGAACTCACCGACCGCCCCGCCACGGAGGAACACCTGGCACAAGTGCGCCAAAGCGTTCGGGAACAGATCGGTGAGGATGCCCTGGATTACTTCCTGCGTCAGGGGCAGATCAGTAACGCCGCCTACCTGGGGCGCGAGCAAATCCGTATCCTGATGCGTGATGGTAGCCTCCAAAACCTGACCGATGCCTCCGACCTACCCAATATTGAAGCCTTGATGCAGCCCGTAACCAAGTACTTTTTGTGGTATCCTAAGCGAGAAATTTAATGTTTAAGAAAATTATTCTTTTGTTGATTTTATCGCTTATTTTTTCGTCCTGCCGAAAGAGCGATCTTCGCCAACAGACATACACCAACTTTGCCCAGTCCACTGCCTACCGGCTCCCTACCTGGGATTTTACGGCTAGGGCTTATCCCACAGATACAGGCGCGGTGTTGGTGATCGAAATTGCTTTCCTGGGGGAGGTACTCCCTCCATACCTGACCATCAAGATCAACGATCGCCCACCGGTGCAGCGTCAGATCAACGCTTTTTACACCTGCCTATACGAGGAGATCAGCGATCAAAACTCTGATTATCAATTAGCCGTGCAAGTGGAGGAAGAGGTGATCCAACATCCCGTTTTTTTGCTACCGGCTATCGTACCACCGCTACCTTCTCTGCACTTACAGGGCAAAAACTGGCAGGGCTTATCAGAGAAACATCTGGCGAGTTTTTTGGCAAAGGTTTTTGTGCCGGCCTTACCGCCGATGGAACCCAGGGCAGCCACCGATCAGGATTCTGTCCTGGTAGCAAATCGTCGGTTAGCGGTAACTCCTCAAAGTACCGTAAACGAAACCGAAGGGTTTTATTTTTTACAAAGAAATGACGATAGCCCAGGCATGGGTACACGAGTAGTGGCACCGGACTTCTTGAAGCCTCAAAAAATAGAAACCTTAGTAGAGCCGCTCCTCTATATCTCCACTCAAGCCGAGATGCAACGCATCTTGATTGCCCCCGACAAGCGGGCTGCCTTCGATGCCTTCTGGCTCAAACAAGCACAGGGTAATCTCGAGCGTGCCAAAAAAATGGTTAGGACATTCTACCGTAGGGTAGCTTATGCCAACGCTTTTTTTGCTGATTACAAGGAGGGCTGGAAGACGGATCGGGGCATGATTTATATCGTCTTTGGCGAACCCGAGGAGCGTGTGCCTTCCGAGGCAGGTGAAGAGTGGTTTTACGTGCGGCAGGAGCAGGGGATCAAATATCGGCAGCGTTTTTTCTTTACCCGTGTACCTAACACGCTGACGGCGTATCACTATGCTTTGGTGCGTTCTCGGTCGTTGAAGTCCAACTGGTATAGGGCTGTGGCTGCTTGGCGCTCGCCCGAAGGCTGGTAGGAGCGTTACTTGTACCGGTAGGTGATCCGGCCTTTGCTCAAATCGTAGGGGGTGAGTTCGAGTTTTACCCGATCGCCGGGCAAAATCTTGATGTAGTTGAGGCGCATCTTTCCCGCAATATGCGCCGTTACTTCGTGTCCGTTTTGGAGCTTGACACGAAACATGGCATTGCCGAGGGCTTCGGAGACGACACCGTCTTGTTGGATATTTCCTTGTTTTGGCATTGGATAAAAAATGTGAATACTTGAAAGCAACAAAGTAAGCGATCTTTTTGTTTGATTCAAAAAAATGTTTTTTGTTATGGATGATATAGTTGGATTGGTGGCTATCGTGATGACGTTTAGCATCCCCTTGAGTGCCATTGTGGGGAGCTATTACCTCAAAATAAAGAAATTGAATACGCAAGCTGACCCTAAGTCGCTCAAACGCCTGGAAGTTGCACTTGCTGAAAACGAGGAGCTTAGGCAGCGCGTCGAGAACCTCGAAACCATCGTTACCGAGCTTGATTCGCAGGTTCGTCAGCTCCCCTCTGGCCCGACGAACTAAAGACCCCATTGTTGGCGTTATAGGTGCAACCAACGGTGAAGATCATGCGTGTATTTTTGTTAGTGATGTTATTGGTGTGGGGAGCAGGCGCGTTTGCTCAAGTGTCTGACCTCAAGAAAGGCATGGAGGCCCACCAAAAGGAAGATTTTTCGGCGGCCATTCAGCACTACAACCGTCATTTGGTGGACTACCCCGAAGATGCTCGGGGTTTTTATTGGCGTGGACTGGCTTACATCCACCTAGAACGCCACGCCTCTGCCGTCCGTGATCTCGAAAAAGCCGTACGTCTCAACTTGCCCCAGCGTGCTGATGCCAGCTACTGGAAAGGACAAGCACAATATCGCACCAAAGACTACGAAGGTGCCGCCAAGAGTTTTGGCGAAGCCTTGCGTTACGATTTTGCCGACCCAGCCTACCCCCATCAATGGCGCGGTTACGCTTACTTCCAGATACAAGATTACGCCCAAGCCATCCCTGACTTGCGGGCAGCCCTCCAAAAGAACCATCCCGATCAAGCCGACATCCATCAGCACCTGGGGCAAATTTACGAGCAACTCAAAGACTTTCAATTAGCCATCCACCACTACGGCGAAGCCCTCAAGCAGCCCAACTGCCCCAAACGCACAGAAATAACCGCCCAGCTACGGAGCCTCCAGGCGACGATGCGTAGCCTAAGGGGTGATTTTCTTTGGATCGAACCCCTGACGGCCGTCAGTGAATCCCGAGAAGCAGACCTGGATATTGAAGCCTGCCTCAATACCCTCGGGCAGCCCCTCGAGTACGTCCAGATACTGATAGACGGCAGAGCCAAATACCGCCTCTTGAAGTCCGACCTCCCCTATGCCTCCGCTGCTGGCTGCGAGCGTAGCCTCAAGCAAAGGATTCATCTACAACCCGGACAAAACACCATCACCTTACGCGCCGTAACGACGGCAGGCGAGTTTGTATCCGAGGAGCGCGTCGTGATGTACGAGCCGCGTGTGTCGCTCACGGATCGCCCCAGGGTCTGGGCCATGATCGTGGGTGTGGCCGCCTACACCCATGCCCGTAGCCTGCGCTACTCCGACGATGATGCCTACCGGATGTACGCCTTCCTGAAAAGCCCCGAAGGCGGTGCCTTGCCCGAGAGCCAAATTAGCCTGCTGATCGACGAAAACGCCACCCGACAAAACATCCTCCAACAGATGCAAGCCCTCTTCGCGAAGGCCGCCCGCAACGACCTGGTCATGCTCTACTTCTCCGGACACGGGCTGCCCGGCTCTTTTGTGCCCTTCGATTACAACGGCGCACCCCAGACGCTCCTGCCCCATCAGGAAATCCAGCGGATATTTCGTCAGACCCAAGCCCGTAACCGACTCTGCATCGCCGATGCCTGCCACTCCGGTAGCCTCGATAAAGGCGAAAAAAGCGGGAATATCACCGAACTCACCAACCGCTACTACGATGCTCTGCTCGAGTCTGATGGCGGAATGGCTTTGCTGATGTCCTCCAAAGCCGAGGAAAACTCCATTGAGTATCAGGGATTAAGGCAGGGCGTATTCAGCCACTTTTTGATCCGAGGCCTGGGCGGCGAAGCCGACACCGACCACGATGGCGTGATCCGTATCACGGAGCTTTACCGCTTTGTGCAAGCCCGAACCAAAGCCTATACCGGCTACCGCCAAAACCCCGAACTGCATGGCATCTACGACCAGCGTATGCCCATAGCCGTCGTCCGACCCTAAAAAACAAAAAAACACACTACATCCAGCGGATATAGTGTGTCTTGCGATCTGACTCAAACTCGGAACTTTAAGGGCAGTTCCAATCTCCTCATTGGCCCTTCGCGATTAAAAAGCGATTGCTTTAATCACTTGACAAATATAACAATGCCCCAACGGACAAACCAAATTTATGTGATGAACAACCAAATTATGGAGCAAGTGCATATCCTGTCTTTTTTTTTGAGTTTTCTGTTGTTTTGTTTGACCGCTTGCAGCCCCACCGAAGAGGACTTCACGCCCAAACCCAAAGCCTACGCCCGAATTGTACTCCCCGATCCAGACTACCAGATGCTATCGGAGCGTTACCCGTTTACCCGACTTTTCGCTGATGGCATCCCCAACAAAAGCCTGCTTTCTCGGATCACTTCGCGCCCCCCCGATCAATACCCCTTTACCTTTGCCTACTCTCGGCACGCCCAAGTTTATCCCGATACCTCTTTTCAGGCCGAGCCGTACTGGTTGGAGATCATTTACCCACAGCTGGGGGCGAGTATTCACCTAACGATCAAGTTTATCGGAAACAGCCAAGAAGTCTTTGAGGATTACGTCAATGACACCCACACACTCGTAACCCGACACGGAGTGCGCCTACAAGGCATCGCCGATGCCGTGAGCCAAACACCGGCCGGCGATGGTGTAAAATTGTATGACCTGGAGGGAGATGTTCCGACGGTCTTCCAACTGGCCATCACGGATAGCACCCACAACTACTTCCGAGCCGCGCTTTATGTTCCGTATGCCAACAAAAACGACTCCCTGGCTCCCATCCTGGACTACGTGCGCCGCGACATGCTACATCTGGTAGAGACCTTTCGTTTTCGGGATATTGGGCAGTACCGCGATTTGTAGGCGGCTGGTTTAGCCTTGCGTTTCTTCTTTTTTGAGATGTTCCAGGACGAGGAGGGCGCGTTTCTTTCCGATCAGCTCGGAGAGTTCGTCCAGGGGGGCGGCGGCGATGTTGTTGATGGTGCGGTAGCGGCCCAGGAGCGTTTCGATGGTTTTTTCGCCTACACCGGAGATGCCGTCCAGGACGCTCAAAAAGCTGTTTTTGCTGCGCTTCTGGCGGTGAAACGTGATCGCAAAGCGGTGGGCTTCGTTGCGGATGTGCTGGAGCAGAGCCAGGGAGGGCGATTGTTTGCCGATGTAATGCGGCAGAGAATCGTTGGGATAATAGACCTCCTCCAGGCGTTTGGCTAGTCCAATGATCGGAATTTGTCCGTAGAGGTCTAGTTCTTTGAGTGCCCGGACGGCGGCACTTAGCTGCCCTTTGCCCCCATCGACGACGACCAAATCCGGCATCGGCAGTCCTTCGTTTTTGAGCCGCTGGTAACGGCGCGTAACGACCTCGTGCATGGAGGCAAAATCGTCGATCCCCTCTACGGTCTTGATGTTGAACTTGCGGTAGTTGCGCTTGGAGGGCTTGCCGTCCTTAAAACACACCATCGACGCAACGGGGTTGGTTCCCTGGAGGTTGGAGTTATCGAAGCACTCGATGTGGTAGGGGATTTTCTTTAAGCCCAGGTCTTTTTGGAGGAGTTCGAGTTTTTTGACCTGCACTTGTTGGCTTTTCTCGCGTTGCTTTTCGAGGCGGCGGAGGTGATCTTTGTGGTAATATTTGCCATTTTTGAGGGATAGCTCTATCAGTTTTCGGCGATCTCCGATCTTGGGTTGCTTGACCTCGATACCCGGCAAAGGCACGCTCAGGGCTTCGTTGGTGATGATCTCGGGGCTGTTGCTCCCAAACCGCTCTCGGAAGTTGAGGATCAGATGCTCCAAGATCAAGCTATCCGGTTCTTCGAGTTTCTTTTTGATGTGTTCGTTTTCTGCCCGAACGATACAACCCTCTTCGATCTTCAAATAATTGACGTAGGCATAATCCCCTTCGGATTGAATCGTAAAAACCTCTAAATCAGCAATATTTGGATTGGTTACCAGCGATCGGCTCTGAAAATCATCGAGGGCAAAGAATTTCTCTTTGTAGCGTTGGGCCTGCTCAAACTTCAAAACACGAGCCGATTTTTCCATCTGTTCCCGAAAGTAAGCCTTTGCCGCCGAGAGCTTTCCTTTCAGGATTTGCTCTACCTGGGCGACCTCTTCGAGGTAGTCTGTCTCGGATTGCAAGCCCTCGCAGGGGCCCTTGCAGTTTTTGATATGGTACTCTAAGCAAACTTTGTATCGCCCCGAGGCGATGTTCTTTGGTGAGAGATCGAGTTGGCAGGTGCGGAGGGTGTAGAGTTTGCGGACGAGTTCGAGGAGGGCAAAGAGCGTTTTTTTGTTGGTGTAGGGGCCATAAAAAGCCGCTTTGGGTTGCTTTTCGGGTTGGCGCGTCCAGAAGACCCGTGGGAAGGGTTCTTTGGTCAGGCAGATGTAGGGGTAGCTTTTGCCGTCTTTGAGGAGGATGTTGTAGCGGGGCTGAAAGTTTTTGATGAGGTTGTTTTCCAGGAGGAGCGCATCGGTTTCGGTATTGACGACGGTATATTCCAGGTCGCGGATGTCCTCGACGAGGCGTTTGGTTTTGGGGTCTTTTTGGTGGGACTTCGTGAAGTAGCTGCTCACCCGCTTGCGGAGGTCTTTGGCTTTGCCGACGTAGATCACGGTGTGATCGTCGGAAAAAAAGCGATACACCCCCGGGGCTTGGGGCAGGTTACGGACGCGCTCACGAATCTGCTCGGCAGAGTAGGGCATAGGGGACGCTAGGGTTAGGGGGCCATATCAATCCGCAGCCCTTTTTGTTGCCAGACGACTAAGCCACCGGCCATGTCGTAGATTTCGCGGAAGCCTAACTTTTCGAGTTCGCGGGCGGCCTGGTGGCTACGCACGCCTGTTTTGCAATAGACAAAGACTGGGCGGTTTTTGTCGAGTTTTTGGGCTTGATCCACAAAGGATGGACTGGCAATGTTGTTGTTGATCGCCTTAGGCAGATGCCCTACGGCAAACTCCTGTGGGGTGCGCACGTCGAGGAGCTGTACGTCGGGGGCTACCTTCATTAGGTCGTCAAACTTTTGGGGGTCAATGACGGCAATGGGTTCGTTGTCAGCGTTCTGGTGTTGCTTTTGTGGGTTGCAAGCCAGGAGTAGCCCGAGGAGGCTGAGCAGGAAAAGGAGTTTTGTTTGCATAAGCATCAATCCATGAGGTGAGAAAAAGATAACGTCTGATCGCCCAAAAAAGTTAAGGTTTTTGTTTTTCCTGTTGCTCCTCCGCCTGGCCGCCTGATGGGCTTTCCCAACGCTGCTGATGGATGCGGCTGATGGCCAGCTCTTGTGTTGCGTAGAGAATGCGGTAGGTGTCGAGGTCTTTTTGGAGGGTCTCGTCGTTGGCCAGATAGGGCATCAAGCCTTCGAGGAGGGGCATGAGGTCAGGGCAAATGCGGTAAAACGTCCGCTGATCTACTTTGCGGCCTTCAGCTAGCTTGGCGTTGCGGAGGTAGGTCAGGTGGCGGGAGGTTTTGGTTTGGGTGAAATCCAGGATCAGTTCGAGATCAGAAACGCACATTTCTGTTTTCTCGAAGAGCAAATGCACGATGCGCAGCCGCGATTCATCACCGAGGGCTTTCATCACTTGTGCCGCCAAGGACAAACTCAACGTTTCGGGAGGGGTCATGGGATACAATGCGTTTATGCAAATGTATGTAAAAAATGATTAGGCGACCAAAACTTTTGCCCTCTGATTTTATTCACGGTTTATTAACACCTAAATCTGATCTTCTTAAGAACGAACGACTTAAATTGCCTTGTGAAATAGGCTTATTGATCTGATGACAAAAAAACTACGCTTGATTTTGCCCTTCCTCTGCTTGATCGTACAGGTGGGATGGGGGCAGATACTGACTTTTGAGTTCGATGGACTGGCAGGTAACGAAACCACCGCAGGCTCTAACTTTAATCATCCCAATCTCACTGCTTCTACGATTAGCCGAGGGGCAGGGCTAACGGCATCTAATAACGCCGACCGCTTCAATGCCACCAACTGGGCATTGACCAATATCGCTAATGCCGTTTCTGGTAACAAATATATGGAGTTTACGATCACTCCTACGGCAGGGTATCAGTTTAGTGTGTCCTCTATCACGATCAATTTGCAGCGGTCAGGTACGGGCCCACGTGAAGTCGTCTTGCGGAGCTCCGTCGATGGCTATGCCACTAATCTTGATGGAGCAAAAACGATCATAGATAACACCTCTACCCAGTCGTTCACCTTTACTTTTGCTCAGGCCAACAGCAGTACGGCAATAACTTACCGTTTCTACATGTGGGCAGAGGCTACCGGAGGATCAGGCGGTATCGGCGATGGCGCGGGGAATGATCTGGTCGTCAATGGTACAGTTACGGCTACAGGCCCACCCTGCACCGTCTCGATCACGAATTTTACGCCTGCTTCTGGGCCCGCCGGCACGCGGGTAACGCTCACGGGGACGGGCTTTAGCAGCACTTCTACGGTGAGTTTTGATGGCACGCCGGCCAGTTCGGTGAGTATCACGAGTGCTACGACGCTCACGGCCGTGGTGCCAGCAGGGAGCGGGGCAGGGGCCATCACGGTACAGACGGGTGCTTGTAGTGCCACCAGCACCAATTTTGTTACCCTTTCGAGTAGCGGGACCTGTGGGATAGGTTTGGTGAGTGATCTGATTATCTCGGAGGTCTATGACCGCAATGGCGGCACGGCTGGCTTTATCGAAATCTACAACGGAATGGGTAGCACACTTACCGTAGCACAACTGGCGGCTTATCAGATCAGAAGGCGGGGAGATATTGGTGGAAGTTTTTCTGCGGGCTACGACTACACACTCAATCAGGTGGGGGCGGACTTACCCAACGGACAGGTATTTGTGATCGGTTATGGAACCACCAGCGACCTGAATGCCGTCTTTACAGGCTATGATGCCGTGGCTACCACATCGGGTATCAATGCCAACGATGAACTCGAACTCTACAAAAACGCCGCGCCGCTAGACGAGTGGCACGAGACATTGAATAAGACTGGCTATACTTTCATCCGCCAAAACACCGTCAGTGCGCCCAACACGAGCTTCACCGCCGCAGAGTGGACGGCCTCCGGTACCGAGTCCACGGCAAATCTCGGCACCCACACCGGGCCCGTTGGCACCCCCACCCCCACGATCACGACACAGCCCACCGACCAAAACGGATGCACGGCCACCTTCACGATAGCCGCCAGCGGCACAACGCTCACCTACCAGTGGTACTACCACATTCCCGCTGCCAGCGGATGGCTGCCCGTACCGGCTGGCACACTCAACGGGGCCACCATCGCGGGGCAAAACACCAACGTCCTCGGCATCTCGGGAGACCTCACGAACGTAAACGGCTATCAGTTTTTCTGCCAGGTCAGCGAGAACGGGGCGTGTTTTGTGGCCTCCAATGCTGCCCTCCTCAACCTCAACCCAGGGCGGTTTTATCGCTCCCGAGCTACCGGAAACTGGAACGCCGTCAGCACCTGGCAGAGTGCCACCACCTCCGGCGGAAGCTATACCAACGCCTGCCTCATCCCGAACTACGACAACTCGGACGAAATACTGATCCGAAGCCCGCATACCGTAACCGCGACGGCCGATCTGACGGGCAGCCTGGCCATCGACCAAACTCAAGTGCTAGCGGGTGGTAGCTTTGTCCTGAATGACATCAACCTGGACATCCACAACGGCTCGGGTGTTGATCTGGACATCCAGGGAACGATACGCGACAACGCCTCCTCCGGCAAGGGTCTCAACTTCGCCGCTGGAGCAAGCTGGCAGTTAGGCAGCAACGGAACCGTCATCAAGACCCGTAACTCCTCCGTGGTGGCTTATCGGGACAACTACCAGGGCGGCATCGCCAATATTCCCGCCACGGCCAGTTGGTATTACCAGTACGAAGGCAACGCCCTGGCAACGGTGGCCGTCAATATGTTTTACCCTAACCTGTACTTCATCAGCAACAGCGGTGCTTACAACGGCGGCAACTTCAACGCAGCGTTCACGGGTAGCACCGGCGGTTTTGCCACCGTCAAGGGCAACTTCGAGGTAGGCACGCAAGGCACAGGAACCGTTGCTGCTTTCAACAACAACATCAACGCCCAGCCCATGCGCATCCTCGGCAATCTGATCGTAGGCAGCGGCTCTACGCTCACCAACGCCTCTTACGATGGCGGCAGCACAAGTTCACGCGGTGAGGGCAAAGGCTTTGAGGTACAAGGCAATGTAACGGTCAATGGTACGCTGGTTGTCGATAATCAAATCGCGACGGCAGCCGATAACCTGCTGCTGCTTTCGGGGGGCAGCACCCAGACGGTCTCCGGTACGGGGACGTTCACGGTGCATCACTTGCAGATCAACAACAACTCGGCCGGTGGGGTAGTCCTGACGGGACTTTCCGCGCCCTTGCAGGTGCGTAGCTTGCTCACACTCACCAACGGACGGGTACGCACCAACCTCGCCAACGGGTTGCTTCAGCTCAACGGCGGGGCTAGCGTTGTGCCTAGCGTAGCTGGGGCCGGCACAGCGGCAGGAGCTGGTTCGCTGGCTAGTTTTGTTGATGGCCCGCTGCGCAAGGTCTTTGCCGTCTCCGAAGTGGGGGCGATGTATGCCCTCCCGATCGGGAAGGGCGATAAGTGGGGGCCTGCCGGTATCCTGCCCTCGGCAGCGGAGACCTTTACGGCGGAGTTTTTTGCCAATGGCTACGGCACGTATGATCGCAACTTCTTTTGCTTCAATCAGCTATCGAGTTTGTTGTACTGGCAGATCGACCGGACGGGAGGTAACGCCGCTCGGGTGCGCCTCTACTGGAAAGAAAACATCGGCATTGCGGCCACGGCTGCCGAGCGCAACCAGTTGCGGATCGCTCGTTTCAATGGTACCATCTGGGAGGGAGCCGATGCCCCAGCCGCTTGCTCCGATACAGACAACGTAGCCGGCGACCAAAACAGCGGCTATGTCGAAACCAACGCCAACGTTGCCAGTTTCTCTCCCTTCACGATCTCCTCCCCGATCCCACAAAACCCGCTGCCCGTCCGCTGGACACATTTTGAGGCGACCCTAAAAAGCCCCCAGCAGGCACTCTTGCGTTGGCAGACGGCCTGGGAGCAGAATAACGCCGGCTTTTTCATCGAAAAGAGCAGCACCGGAACTGCCTTTGAGCAGATTGGCTTTGTACCGTCGCGGGGACAAGCGGCTGATTATACCTTTGTCGATGACCGCCTCCGCGACTGTGCCTACTACCGCCTTCGCCAACAAGACCACGACGGGGCCAGCACCTACAGCAAGGTGGTCTTTCTCAAAAGCGAGACCTCGGCACAACCGACCGTCTTTCCCAATCCCTTTGCAGCGCAGATCACCCTGCAAGGCGATCAGCAAATCTATCGGCTGTGCTTGCGTGCCTCTGATGGTCGCCAGCTACTCGAAGACAAAGGTCAGCTCCCTTACCTGACCCAGCAACTCAACGCCTACTACGGCGGCATCAGCCACGAAAAAGCCCTTTATTTTCTCGAACTCCACGCCCCAGATGGGCAGCAAACGGTACACAAACTGATCCGATTTTGAGCATAAAAAAAGCGATCAAGGAAAATCCTTGACCGCTTTTTGTCTTTTTGGTGCTTATGCCCTAGAAGAACCCGAGGGGTTTTTTGTCGTAGGAGATGAGCATGTTTTTGTTTTGGCGATAGTGGTCGAGCATCATCTTGTGGGTCTCACGTCCGAAGCCTGACTTCTTGTAACCCCCAAAAGGCGCGTGGGCTGGGTAGAGGTGGTAGCAGTTCACCCACACCCGTCCGGCTTGTATGCCGCGTGCGATCTGGTAAGCCTGGTGGGTATCGCGTGTCCAGAGACCGGCACCGAGTCCGTAGAGCGTATCGTTGGCGATCTCGAGGGCTTCGGCTTCGTCCTTGAAGGTAGTTACGCAGGTAACGGGGCCAAAGATTTCTTCCTGAAAGACGCGCATCTTGTTGTGTCCCTTGAATATCGTCGGCTTGATGTAGTAGCCGTTTTCGAGGCCGCTGTTTTGTCGGAAGGCTTCTCCGCCCGTGAGGACTTCGGCACCTTCTTCTTTTCCGATCTGGAGGTAGTTGAGGATTTTTTCGTATTGGTCATTGCTTGCCTGTGCGCCCATCATGGTGGCGGGATCGAGGGGGTTACCCATCTTGATCGCTTCGGTGCGCTTGATGACGCGCTCCATGAAGTCGTCGTAGATGTTTTCTTGTACCAGAATGCGGGAGGGACAGGTACAGACTTCGCCCTGGTTGAGGGCAAAGAGAACGGCTCCTTCGATGCACTTATCCAGGAAGGCATCGTCTTTCATCATCACGCTATCGAAGAAGATGTTGGGCGACTTTCCGCCGAGTTCGAGCGTTACGGGGATGATGTTTTGGGAGGCATACTGCATGATGAGCCGCCCGGTGGTGGTTTCGCCCGTAAAGGCTACTTTGGCGATGCGTGGGGAGGTGGCCAGGGGCTTACCTGCTTCTACTCCAAAGCCATTGACGACGTTCAGGACACCTGCCGGGAGTACATCCTGGATCAGTTCCATCAGTACCATAATGCTGGTGGGTGTTTGCTCGGCTGGCTTGACGATGGTGCAGTTGCCGGCCGCAATGGCTGGGGCAATCTTCCAGGTAGCCATCAGGAGAGGGAAGTTCCAGGGGATGATCTGACCGACGACACCGAGCGGCTCTTTGATGTTGAGCGAAACGGTGTTGGCATCGAGTTCGGAGACTGTACTTTCTTCGCCTCGGATGACCCCAGCAAAGTAGCGGAAGTGGTCGATGGCCAGGGGAAGGTCGGCGGCCATGGTTTCGCGTAGGGCTTTGCCGTTGTCCCAGGTTTCTACTTTGGCCAGATACTCGAGGTTCTGCTCCATGATGTCGGCGATCTTCAAGAGGCAGTTGCTACGCTCAGTAGCCGACTTACGGGCCCAACCTGGGGCGGCAGCATGGGCGGCATCCAGGGCTAGTTCGATGTCTTCTTTGGTTGATCGGGCGGCTTTGGTGAAGGCTTTGCCATCGACGGGGGAGATGTTGTCAAAGTATTCGCCTTTGACGGGGGCTACCCAGCGTCCACCGATGAAGTTGTCGTATTTGTCCTTGAAGGTCGGGGGAGCAAATTTAACTGGATTGTCAAGCGTTTGCGTACTCATGTTTTGGGTGTGTAAAAGGTGAAAATTAGGAATAATAGAATATTGTGCTAAATTAGGGATGTGTTTCCAAACAAACTTCTACAATCCTATGATTGATAAATAAAATCCTATGAACCCACACACATCAACCCACTACGTCCATGCAACTCCCCGAAAAGTTTTATGCCAGCCGTCGCCTCGAGACCTTAGTTGAGCAGCGCACAACCTTTGCGGCCGCTCAGGCAGAATTACACATCTACGAAACCCATCAGGCGGCCGAGCAGGTCAGCCTTTCTTTCCGTGATCCCGTCCTGACGAGTATGATTCAGGGCAAAAAAATCATGTACCTCCCCGGTGTGCCTCCCTTTGAGTACTTGCCAGGGGCATCTGTCCTTACGCCGGCCCAGCAGGAAATGAAAATTGATTTTCCCGAAGCCTCCCCCCAAAGCCCAACCCGCTGTCTGGCCCTGGCTATTGATACACAAAAGGTAACCGAAGTGTTGCAGCACCAAAGCCACAGCGAGTTGCTATCAAACGCAGATGCCAAGCCAAGCGCAGCCAACGTGCATCTGCTCAACGACCGCCGCATTCATGGCTTGCTTCAGCGCATGATCGGTATTTTTGTGGAGGGCAACCGAGCCAAAGATGTCTTCGTGGACTTGACCCTCAAAGAACTCCTGATTCGTTTGCTGCAAAGCCATGCTCGGCAGTTCCTTTTGGGCAACACACCCAGGCAAGAGACGCGGATGAGTGCCGTTGTGGGATTTGTTCGTCAGCACCTGGATCGCGAACTAAGCGTAGCCGACCTGGCTAGAGTGGCTTGTATGAGCGAATCGCACTTCTACAAATGTTTCAAAGATACCTTCGGACTGACTCCCACCCAGCTCGTGATGCAAGAGCGCATCCGACAAGCCAAAACCCTTTTGCATCAGACCTCTTTGAGCATTACGCAGGTGAGCCTTGAGTGTGGATTTAGGCATCAAAATTATTTCAATAAATGTTTTAAGGAACATACCGGATTGACCCCTTCGGCCTTCAAGAAACAAGAAAAAAAACTGCGCCAACCATACTAAACCCCCCCGAGGCGCGTTCATCAAAGAGTTAAAGAACTGATTTTTTTGTAGCTCTATGAATCGCATTCACTTGTTTCGTGTCCTTCTTGCAGTACTTACGCTGGCATCTTTGAGTGCCTGTAACAAAAATAAGCAGCCTACCAGCAGTGATCCGGGCAAGGCAAGCACCACTACTGGTATTGCTTTTGGACGTACCATTGAGGGAGAAAAAGAAGGGGGGTTTGAGGTCAAGCCCTTCAAATTACAGCCTGCTGGCCCCAACCTGGTCTTCATCGAAGGTGGACGGCATATTTTGGGTTCCTTTGAGGAGGATGTCGTTACGACCCGAGATAACGTAGAGCGCACCGTTACGATTGCCTCTTTTTATATGGACGAAACCGAAATCGGAAACATCCATTGGCTCGAATATCTGCACTACCTCAAAAAAGATTCCTCCGAAGAACTCTACGAAGAAGCACGACCCGATACAACCGTCTGGGCTTCTCGCCTGGCATTCAACGATCCCTACGTTGATTATTATTTGCGCCATCCTGGCTTTCGATATTTTCCGGTGGTGGGCGTAAACTGGAAGCAAGCCAATGACTATTGTACCTGGCGCACCAAAATGGTCAATCAGAACTTAGCCGCCAATAGCTCCGACAAAGAGTACCGCGAAAAAGCCAAAAACGGTGAAGATATTCCCATCGAATCGGGGGTAGTTTTGCCAGGTTATATGCTCCCCACGGAAGCCCAGTGGGAGTACGCCGCCAAAGGCATGATCGGCACCCAGTACCTCGACGAAATGCAGGACTACGCCCGTATCTATCCCTGGGATGGACACTCACTCCGAAACCCTTACGGACGTGAGATGGGTAAATTCCTGGCCAACTTCAAGCGTGGACGCGGCGACTATGCCGGTATCGCGGGTAAGCTCAACGATGGTGCCATGATTACCGAGTGGATATATGCCTATCCGCCCAACGACTTCGGTTTGTACAACATGGCCGGCAATGTAAACGAATGGGTACAAGACCTTTACCGTCCCCTCAACTTTGAAGACATGGACGACCTGAACGCCTTCCGACGCGATGATTACATCGACGGCGATAAGCCCGACATCGTTTATGACAAAGTCCAGTGGGAGACTTTGATTGATAACAACGTCCGTATCTACAAAGGCGGCTCCTGGAAAGACGTTTCTTATTGGCTTTCTCCGGGTACACGCCGTTACATGGAACAGGATTCGGCCACGGCTACGGTAGGTTTCCGTTGTGCCATGATCGAGGTAGCCACCAACAAGTAAGAAGTAAGCAAGAAAATAATTGTATTTGTTCGACGAAGACAGACTATCCTTGTGGGTAGTCTGTTTTTTTGTTGAGATGTTTTTGGCTACTGTTGTGTCTTACCGGCTGATTTGGTTCTGACTTTTAGGGAACTGATGGAGAGGAGAGCAACCAGAGCCGTAGTTAGGCAAACGGAATAACAAAAGTAGCCAATGTGCCGCCTTCGGATTCAAAGTGGATATGCCCCCCTACCTGTTCCAATCGCGCTTGTATGTTCAGTAGTCCGTGTCCGCGTGCCTGGTGCTGTGGATCAAAGCCCTTTCCGTCATCGGATACCGTAGCGATGAAGCGATCCTTGATGCGCCGCAGCTGAATATCGACGTGCCGTGCCTGGGCGTGTTTGATGATGTTGTTGAGGAGTTCTTGCAGCACGCGATAGGCGGCCAGTTCGGTCTCGGCGGGCAAACGCGGCTGATCCTCCATCTGGATCAAGGAAAGATCGTAGGTGATGGGGCTGTATTTGAAGGTCTTCTGGGCGAGTTCTTTGACGGCATCGGTGAGCCCTTTTTCCTCTAAGACGCGGGGCATCATCTGATGAGAGAGGTCTCGGATCTGCTCGGCCGTGTCGGAGAGTGCCTGAAGCAGCCCCTCAAAAGGCTCCTGGGGGAGGGACTCGATGGCGAGTTTGATGCCACCGATCTGCTGCCCTACGCCGTCGTGCAGGTCTTGGGCGATGCGTTTGCGTTCGCTTTCGGTGGCCTCCAATACAGCAACGAGGGTTTTGGCTTTCTGTGCGTTAAGGGCTTTGCTTTGGCGATACCTAAACACGGCGTAGCCCACCACACCCAGCAGAATGACGATGATAAGCAGGGCCAGCAGGCGGGTGTTTTGGAGGCGTATCTGGCCCAGGTCAGCGCGTTGGCTTTCAATCTGGCGTTCTTTTTCGGAGAGTTCGTACTTGGCTTCGAGTTCGTTGAGTTGGGTGAGGGTACGTTCGTTGAGGAGGCTATCGCGCAGTTTTTTTTCTTGTTCCAGGAACTGATAGGCCTGGGCGTAGTCCTTGATGGCTTGGTGGGTTTTGGCGAGTTGTCCGTAGAGATAGGCGCGAAAATCTGGATAGACGATCCCGGACCGGTCGAGGCGATCCAGACTTTCTTCAAATTTTTGAAGGGCTTCGGCATAACGCCCCACGCCAAAGTAGATTTCACCGATATTGTTGAGATTGACGATAGCTCCCTGTAAGTCGCCCAGGGCGAGGCGGATACGGGTAGAGGACTGCACAAAGTTAGTCGCAGATTCGATGTCGCCCTGCGAGTCGGCGACCCAGCCGAGGTTGTTATAGACGTATCCCAGCCCAACGCTGTCTTTGCTTTGGAGGCGTAACTCAAGCACGCGCTCAAAACAGGCTTTGGCTTCTTCGATGCGTTGAAGGCGCATCAGTGCCAGGCCTCGGTTGTCGATGGAGGTGCTTATACAAACGGTATCACGGGTTTGGGTACAAATATCTTCCGATTCTTGAAGATACGCGAGGGCTTTATCAAACTTCTTTTGTTTGAGTTCGAGGATGGCTAGTTCGTTGAGCGTTTTTGCTCTCTCGGTCGGGTTGTTTTGTCGGGTGAAGCCATCCAGGGATTGGAGGTAAAGTGTGAGGCTTTTTTGGTAGTTCCCTTTTTCGTAGTAGATGATGCCCAAATAGCGGGCGAGCAGGAACACTTGATCGTGGTTTTGGTGTTGCTGATACACCTGCTCATAAAAAGCCAACGGATCATCCAGGATATGCCGCTGCGGAAAGTAATCCAAAGCCCAGCCCAACTGCTCAGACGGACTTAGGCGGCTTAGGCTATCCTGCGTTTGGGCAAGGAGAGTAAAGCCGCTCATCAAGAAGAGCCAGAAAACAGCAAAGCGTCTCATGGCAGGTGGGTTTAGTCCATCACACGCGGGACACGAAAGTAGTTGCTGTCGCGTTTGGGCGCGTTTTGTAAGCCGCGTTCGTGGTCGAGGTGTGTGCCGGTGGCATCGGGGCGCACTACGTTGGTATGCTTACCGATGTGGATCAGCGGCTCTACGTGGCTGGTATCGAGCTGGTCTAGTTTTTCGATCCATTGCAAGATTTCGTTGAGGTCATCGCGCATCTTTTCTTCTTCGGCAGGATCCGTGAACTCGAGGCGGGAGAGGTGGGCGATGTCGTCGAGGAGTTTTTTGTCGATCGTAACGTTCATGGGGTTAAAAGTTATTGGGCTGTCCAGCCGGCTTCTACCGGAATGGCTGCACCCGTGATGGTGTTGGCTGTTTCGGAGGCGAGCATGAGGGCTACCTGTGCCAGAAGTTCGATACTCACAAAATCTTTGACGGCTTGCTTGGCGAGCATGACCTTGTTGATGACCTCCTCTTCGGAGAGACCATGCGCCTTAGCCTGATCCTTAATCTGGGCTTCCACCAGCGGCGTACGGACATATCCCGGGCAGATGGCATTACAGGTGATCCCGCAGGTAGCTCCCTCCAAACCCAGGACTTTGGTCAGCCCGACCATACCGTGTTTGGCGGCTACGTAAGCCGATTTGTACTCGGAGGCCCGCAAACCATGCGCAGAGGCAATGTTGATGATGCGCCCAAAACCACGGGCTTTCATCCCTGGCCAGACAGCCTTAGCCGTATGAAAAGCCGAACTTAGATTTACGCCAATAATCAAATCCCAACGCGCCTCGGGAAACTCATCAATGGGCGAGACGTACTGCACACCGGCGTTGTTAATCAAGACATCTACCTTGCCGTAGCGCGATTCAGTCTCGGCGACCATCGCTCGGATTTCTTCGGCGTTGAGCATGTTGGCCGACGAAAAAAAAGTGTCCGTTCCGTACTCCTCCCCTACGCGGGCCGCAATCTGATCTCCGTCTTTTTCCAGACCGTTCAAGACCACATTATAGCCCGCTTTGGCAAACTGCTCGGCCAGCCCTAGCCCAATACCGCTGCTGCTGCCCGTGATGATCGCTGTTTTTTTCTCTTGTACTGACATGATAAAAATCGTTCAAACGTTAGGATTAACAGAAAATACAGGCTAATATACGCACAAAAAAGATACGAAACCGTATATTTGACCACATGGAAGAAGATTTTATCGCGTATCTGCATACCAAGCGCATTGATGCCCGTACTTTTGCCGATGCCGAGCCAGAACGATGGCAGGATTTCCTGGAGCTTTTTGGTATTGTTAGTCCGAAAAGTTTTTTGCAACAAAAACTTTTCCTTATCAATGACTTACGCCGAAGATACCCCTTTGCCGAACCCGAAAAAACCACGCCCCCAGCTACCCAAACGCCAGTAAGTGCGCCCAGCAGCACAAGACCACCCCGACCCAAAATCAACATCCGACAAAGAAACCATGACCCCCAAACACCCAAGCCTACACCTGACCGCCCCAAGCCTCCAACGGATTGAAGGTGAAATTTCACTGCCTACCTCGAAGAGCGAAAGCAACCGCCTCTTGATTATGAATGCCCTCAGTGCTGACCCAGCACCAATCTATGGGCTTTCGACGGCCAACGATACCCAACTCCTCGAACGCCTACTCTCCTCCCGAGAGCATATCCTGGATGCCCACGATGCCGGAACTACTTTTCGTTTCCTGACCGCCTATTGCGCCATCACCAACCGCCCGGCACAACTCACCGGAACGCCCCGTATGCAGCAACGTCCCATCGGCATACTCGTCGATGCCCTTCGCGCCCTCGGTGCCGAGATCGACTACCTGGGCAAAGAAGGCTTTCCCCCGCTTCATATCAGAGGATTTGCCAAGCAGCATACGGATCGGCTACAGGTGCGCGGCGACATCAGCAGCCAGTTTCTCTCGGCACTCCTGATGGTGGCCCCGCGCCTGCCCCAGGGGCTGACCCTCGAGATCATACCGCCCTTGCGGTCAAAGCCTTACCTCGAAATGACCTTGCGCCTGATGCACCATTTTGGTATCAGGCATACCCGAGAGCAGGATACGATCACGATTGCGCCCCAGGCGTATCATCCCGTACCTTACACGGTGGAGGCCGACTGGTCGGCGGCAAGCTACTGGTATGCCTTCGGGACGATCTTCCCCGATGTGCAACTTCTCTTGCGGGGGCTACGTCGTGAGTCGCTGCAAGGCGATCAGCACATTGTGCGCTTGATGGAACAGCTCGGTATCAAGACGCGCTTTGAAGCCGCCGGCGCAAAACTCTCCCCCAACCGTGCCATCGCCACGGATTTTATAGCCGACTTCGCCGATTGCCCCGATCTAGCCCAAACGGTGGCCGTCATTTGTGCGGCTCGTGGCGTGAAGGCTACCCTGACCGGTGTGAGCAGCCTCAAAATCAAAGAGACCGATCGCCTGGCCGCCCTCCAACAGGAACTACAAAAGATCGGTGTACTCGTGCGCTTCCCCGATGCCGATACCCTTTGCCTCGATGCCCAGACACCCCAGACCCCCGAGCTACCGATGGACACCTACAAAGACCATCGAATGGCCATGTGTTTGGCTCCCCTGGTAGCGCTCGGCGAACTAACCATCCGAGATCCCGAGGTCGTCCGAAAATCATATCCTCACTTTTGGGATGACTGCGAACGCATTGGTATCCAACTGACGACAACAGACCTGTGAGATTTTAAAAGATAAACCAAAAATGAAAAAAGAAAGTCGATTGTTCTATCTCTTGCAAGAGCTTCTCATTGTTACGACTGGTGTACTCATTGCCGTTTCGATCAACAACTACAAAGAAAGTCTGGATGATAAGCAATACTTGCAAAAAACACTATTGGCTATCGAAAATGAAATCAAACTAACCCAAGTCGAGCTGGATACCGTACTCGAAAAGCACCTCAAGCTATACCAGAAACTGGAGGATGAGTGGGGCGAACGAGAGCAAACCATAGGTGAGTTTGTCGCCAACTCGGGTGGATTTCAGGTCGCATTTGTTCAAAATATAAGTCTGCGTTTTTTTGTTGCCCATAAAGCCGAGTTGTTGGACTTTGAAACCATCTCCGGGCTAGCAGAAATTGAGTCAAGAGCAAATCTTCTTTCAAAAAAACTAGATCGCTTTACTGACTTTGCTTATCAAAACATTAGCGCGAAAAACCCCGAAGCCTTCATGGAATTTGCGTATCTGCTGAGTGATGTCATTGATGGGGAGCAGGCTCTCCTAGAATCATACGCGGATTTTTTGAAAAAGCACGAGGCCCCAGCACGTAATTGAGCCAGGCGTTTATTAGACCAGATCAAAAAAATCACGAACGCCGACCTGACGTTGTGCCAAAAAGCCCTCTCCGTAGCGTACCCGTATGGCCTGCCCTAGCTCTTTGGCTCGGGCCTGGATAAACTCCATAAACTCGGGCGTAGAGAGAAACGTGGCCGGCTCATCACTTTTGGGGTCAAAAAACTGTGAGCGAAAAGCAGCGATGGCAGCCGTCTTTTTCTCCCAAAACGGCGTAATGTCCACGACAAAATCTGGGCTTAGGTATTCGCTCTGGATGTAGTGATACATCACCTCGGGTCGCCAGGCTTCCTGGGGTTGTCCGTTGTCTTCGGTCTTGATTTTGGGTAGCCCGCTCAAAAAGAAGGCGCGTTCGCTGAGAATGGCGGCGCGTCCGTGATCTGGGTGGCGGTCTTTGGGGGCATTGGCGAGCAGGATGCGGGGTTGGTAGCGGCGAATCATGCGCACCAGGGCCAGGCAGTTGGCTTCGTTATCTTCAAAAAAGGCATCGCGAAAGCCCATGTTTTGCCGTACTGCCAGTCCGAGGATGGCGGCAGCGGCGGCGGCTTCGCGGTCGCGGATGTCGGCCGTTCCGCGCGTTCCCATTTCACCTCGGGTAAAGTCAATGACCCCAACGCGGTATCCCTTCGCGATGTGTGCCGCCAGTGTGCCGCTACAGCTCAACTCGGTATCGTCGGGGTGTGCCGCAAAAGCCAGGATGTCTAATTTTTTGGGAGGCTCCATCGGCTTAGTTGTCCATCGTTTCGATGATGAAGTTGTGGTTGGTGTAGATGCAAATATCCGCCGCGACGGTAAGCCCCTCCCGAACGATTTGTTCGGCGGTCAGGTGGGCGGCGTGCTTGGTGAGTGCCAGGGCGGCCGCACGGGCGTAGTTGCTGCCCGAGCCGATGGAGGCTACGTTATCCTCGGGTTCGAGGACATCGCCTGTGCCGGAGATAATCAAGATTTCGTCTTTATCGACGGCGATCATCATGGCTTCTAGGCGACGCAAAAAGCGGTCGGTACGCCAGTCTTTGGCTAGTTCGATGGCACCGCGTTTCATGTTGCCGCCGTAAGCATTGAGCTTTTCTTCAAAGCGTTCGAGGAGAGAGAAGGCATCAGCGGTGGAGCCAGCAAAGCCCACTTTTATTTTTCCGTTGAGCAGGGGGCGCAACTTTCGGACGTTGCCTTTGGCGACGGTGTTGCCCATCGTGGCTTGTCCATCGGCACCGATGGCAATTTGCCCGTTGTGGCGGACGGCCAGGACGGTAGTAGCATGAATCGGAGTAAGCATGAAAGGATCATCTAAGGGTGGCACAAAAAAATCAATCAACAAAGATGGCAAAATTTATTGGGATTTTTCAGCGTTTCGGCGTTTTTGTATTACCTTTGCATCCGCTAAGAGGATAGGAGAAGTGCCGGAGTGGTCGAACGGGCCTGCCTCGAAATCAGGTGTACCTGCGAGGGTACCGGGGGTTCGAATCCCTCCTTCTCCGCTTACCGAATCCAGCGACAGACTTTTTGTAGCAGCTCGTCGTAATCCACGGGTTTGGAAATAAAATCGTTAGCCCCTGCCTCTAGGCAAGCCTGCTGATCCTCCGGTTGTACTTTACCCGTGATGGCGATGATGGGAAGGTCGCGGGTGCGGGGGTTGGCGCGTATCTGGCGCATGGCTTCTAAGCCGTCCATCTCGGGCATGACGCTATCCATCATCACCAGGGATACTTGTTCCTCGTCCAGGACGCGCAGGGCTTCGTTGCCGTTGAGGGCTTCCAGGATGACGGCTTCAAAGTTTTCGAGGGCAGAAGCGATAACAAAAATGTTACGGATGTCGTCATCGACGACAAGGATTTGCTTATCTTTTATTTTTTGTCTGCTTTCCTGATCGTTTCCTCTTTGCCCCTGGGCGGCGAGATCGGTAGCTTTTCCTTGTTCTTGTTGTTGTTTTTGGGCTTCGAGTTCGCGCACCTTAGCCTCCAGGCGAGCCTTGGAGGAGCTGCGCTCCTGGGCTTGTTGGGCTTGTTCTTTGATCTGCTCCTTGACCTGTACCTCCCGCTTGACCTCCTTGCCCATGCGGTGCAAAAACAAGGCTACCTCGTCTTGTAACTCCGCTTCCGAACTTTGGCTCTTGAGCAAGATACTTTGGGTGGCCTGGCGTATTTTGCGCTCTTCTTCGGGGGAGAGGTTCTTTGCCGTATAGACAATGGTGGCTACCTTCGGAAAGCGACTTTGGATGTACTTACAGACCTCGTAGCCGTCGCCGTCGGTGAGTGCCAGGTCGATGATGGCCCCGTCGTAGCGTCGCTCTTGGAGGGCTTGAATGGCTAAGGCTCTGGATTTTACGCCCTTTACACGGACATCGTCGCCGGCCAGCAGCTTCGTGATATGTGCCAGTTGTACCTCGTCATCTTCGACGATGAGCAAATCCTTGATCTTCTTTTCGGAGAGCGCCCGAATCTCTGCGATGGCATTTTTGAGGTCTTTCTCGTGAACGGGTTTTTGTAGAAATCCAATCGCGCCACGTTTCAAAACCGTCAGGTCTTTGTCTTGTGCCGAGACAACTTCGATGGGAATATGTCGAATTTCCTTGACCGCCTTAAACCGTTCCAGGGCATCGTTGCCTTGTACGTCGGGTAGCCCCAGGTCGAGCATGATGCCGTTGGGTTGGTAGCGTTTGGCCAGTTCGATGCCCTCCTGGGCATTCTGGGCGATGATGACTTTGAAGTTTTCTTCTCGGATGACCTCGGCCATGCCTTCGGCAAATTTGGCTTCGTCTTCTACGATAAGTATCACCCGATCTTTTTCTTGCAATTTTTGTCGATCATCGGCTATTTCGCGTCGGATGCCTGAACTAGGCGGAGAGACATGCACCAGTTGTACGTGTTGGGCTTGTCCGGTTTGTTTTTTGATGAAGACCGGCACACCATCGGCATCTAGGAGGGTTTGGTCGATTTCTCGGGCGATGATGAGCGTAAAAGTGCTGCCTTTGCCTGGGTTGCTTTCCAGGACAATTTCGCCCTGTAAGAGCCGGCTCAGCTCCCGAGCGATGGACAAGCCCAGCCCCGTCCCGCCAAACTCCCGCGAAACCGAACCATCGACTTGCTTAAACGCCTCAAAGACCTCTTGTTGCTTGTCTTCCGGGATGCCAATGCCGGTATCGGAGACGCTGATGGCGATTTTTTGGGGATCGTCTGCGTAGGGCTTGATGGCGAGTGTAACTTGCCCTTTGGGCGTGAACTTGAAGGCGTTGGAGAGGAAGTTACGGATGATCTGGCTAAGCCTGTCGCGGTCGGTCTTGAGGGGTTGGTTGAGTTCGTCGATGACGTTGAACTTGATTTTTTTCTCTTGTGCGATGCCATGAAACAAGTCGTGCATCTCATCGAGGAGCGACTTAGGCGTAAACTCCGTCGTGTGCAAGGCCATGCGTCCGGCTTCGATCTTGGAGAGGTCTAGGATGTCGTTGATGAGCCGGAGGAGTTCTTCGCCGGATTTGTTGATGATCTGTGCTTTTTTTACGTCTTTCTCGATCAGGTTTTTTGCATCGTTTTTGGCGAGCATCTTCGAGAGCATGATGATTGAGTTGAGGGGCGTTCGGAGTTCGTGGGACATGTTGGCCAGGAACTCGGACTTGTATCGGTTGGATATTTCGAGTTCGTCGGCGCGCCGGTCGAGTTCTTCTTTGGCCTGGATGAGGCTTTGGTTGCGCTGCCGAAGTTCTTCGGATTGCTGTTGGAGTTTGTGGCGTTGTTCTTCGAGTTGGGTGTTGGCGGCCTCGATTTCCTGGGCGCGGGTTTCGGCGTTTCGGGTGGCTTCTTCGGAGATGGCCAGCAGCCCTTTGATGCGCTCGGTTTGTCGGACGGAGGAGAGATAAGTGGCAATCATCTGGGAGGCCTGCAAGAGAAAATCGCGTTGCACATCCGTAAATGGCTCAAAAGAAGAAAGTTCGATGACCCCTTGTAGTTCATTTTCAAACAAAAGCGGAAAGGCAAAGCTATTGAGGGGAGCTTCGTCGAGGGTTCCGGTCTGGATGGCGCGTTCGTCGCGATGGATGTTTTTGAGCAAGATCGGGCTTTGCTCCAAGGCTACCTGCCCGATGATACCCTGCCCGAGGACGTAGCGATTGGAGAGGGAGTTGCGCTCCGTGAAGGCATACGTACCGTAGAGCTTGAGGTCGTTGTGGTCGGGGTCGAAGATGTAGAGTACGCCTTGTCCAGCGTTGATGTATCGGGCAAGGAAACCGACAGCTTTTTGGCTGATCTCCCGAAAGGAAAGCTGTCCGGAGAGTTTTTGTCCGAGTTCGTTGATACCATCTTTGAGCCAGTTTTGGGCTTCGGTGTCGGTTTTGCTTTGGCGCAAGTTGAGGGCCATCGCCTGGAGGGCAGCACCGAGTTCGTCGTGGGCGCCGCGCCTGCGGATGTTGATGCTGTAATCGCCCGTCGCGATGAGGCGTGCCTGGGCGATGATTTCTTTAAAATTCTGGATCATCTGGTTGATGGCCAGGGCGAGTTCGTCGTCGGAGCTACGGGGCTTGACGTTTTGGGAGAGGTCTCCCTGGGCGATCTTGTTGGCCAGCTGGGTGATGGCTCGGAGTTGCTCCACCAGGCTCTGGATGGAGGCATAAATCCCCGTTTGTCCTTTTTCGGAGAAAGCAATGTTGAGATCACCCTGGGATACCCGACGGGTGATCTCGGCGATTTCGGCAGGCTCTCCGCCCACCTGCTTACGGACGGTAGAGATAATCAGACCAGCAATAAAAGCACTCATAATCAATGAGATAAAACTCATTGCCCCGATCAGCCAGGTAGAGGTGGTATAGATGCGCTTGCTCTGCTCGGCAGCCTGAACGCCGAGCTTCTGGTCGCGCTCGAGAAGCTGACTGATCTGCCGGTTGGCTTCGCTGAAAGGCGGAAAGACTTTCAGTTGTAACTCCTGCAAGGCCATGTACTTGTTGTTGTCTTTGGAGATCATCAGGACGCTATCGGCGGCGGCCAAAAACTGCCCGTTGGTTTGGATGTACTTTTGTAAAAGGGGTTGATTGTCGGGGTCATCGCCCCGCAAGCGGAGCAAATCGGTATAGCGTTGGGCTTCCTGCTCGGTTTGGGTGCGGAGGCGTTCGATGCGTTGTTCATAGGTTTGCATCTTGACTTCGGAGAGTTCAAAGATGTGTTGCTGCTCTTGAAGCATCAGGTCAAAGTTGCCGGCATTGAGGTTGGCCAGGGTGTAGAGGCTCGGCATCCAGTTTTCGCTGATGCGCAGGGCTACGTCCTGTACCTGTTGCAAACGCAGGATGGCAAAAATATTGACCCCAATGGAGAGGGTCAGGATGAGGGCAAAGCCTACGATGAGTTTGCCGGCCAGGGTTTGGAAATATGCTTTCATATCAAAAGGTAAAACCTATGTATGCGCAATTACGTACAAATTGTGTGCATTTCTTGCCCGAGAGGCCCAAAAAGTTTTTCGCTTCGGCATTGGTTTTGCCAATGATTTATTCCAAACAAACTTGACAACTACTACCGATGTCCACTATTTTACTTGTCGTTGATGACGAACCCGACGTACAGCTACTGGTCAAACAAAAGTTTCGTCGTCAGATCAGGGACGGAAAATACACGTTTATCTTTGCGGCTAACGGTGTTGATGCCCTCGAAAAACTCAAGCACAACCCCGACGTGGACGTGGTGTTGTGTGATGTCAATATGCCCCAAATGGACGGCATCACGCTGCTCTCCAAGACCCGAAAAGTAAGCCAAACCGTGCAGACCATCATCGTCTCGGCTTACGGGGATATGCGCAACATCCGCAGGGCGATGAATCACGGTGCTTTTGATTTTGTTACGAAACCTATCAATTTTAATGACTTAGGAGCTACCATCGACAAAACCATCCAGCACGTCCGGCAGCTCAAAGAAGCCATCTCCGAAAAAGAAAAACTCTACCGACAACTCGAACGCCACAGCGAAATGCTCGAGGAAACGGTAGAGCAACGCACCGCCGAAATCGAAGCCCAAAAGCGCGTCATCGAAATCAAGAACCAGCATATCATCGAGAGTATCAATTACGCCAAACGCATCCAGGAATCCATCCTGCCTCCTTCGGATACCATCCAACAAATCCTGCCCGAGTCGTTCATTCTCTTCCAGCCCAAGGACATCGTCAGTGGGGATTTTTATTGGATGCACCAAACCGACAAGGGGCAGATACTCATCACGGCCGTCGATTGCACCGGACACGGCGTACCTGGGGCATTTATGAGCCTGATCGGCAATGACTTACTCAACCTTATCGTCAAAGCCAAAAACATCACCGAACCCGAGCATATCCTCGAAGAACTCCACCGAGGCGTGCGCCACGTCCTGAACCAGGAGAACGGAAAGAGCCGCGATGGTATGGATTTGTCCTTCTGTTCCATCGACCTGACCAACAAACAGATGCACTTTGCCGGTGCCAGGAATCCCCTCGTGATCGTCCGGGAGGGCAACATGGAGATCATCAAAGGCGACAAAAAATCCGTTGGCGGGACGCGCTCCGACGATACCCTCACCTTTACCCGCCATACCATCTCGCTAGAAAAACCAGCCATGTATTACATCTTCTCCGATGGGTATCAGGATCAGTTTGGCGGCGAAAACGGGCAAAAGTACCTCACCAAAAACTTCCGCAAACTCCTCCTGGCCATCCATCACCTGCCCATACCAGAACAGGAACAAATCCTGACCCAAGAACTCAGCGACTGGCGCGGCAGCTATCCCCAGGTCGATGACATCCTCGTGATCGGGATGCGACTCTGATAGTACATATGATCCACGATTTTTTTGCCGCCTATACACCCCCACCGGCTACGCCGCTGCTCCAACAAAACGGCGTGCGGCTATGGCTCAAACGCCTGGACTTATCCCACCCACAACTCTCGGGCAACAAGTGGTACAAACTTTGGCACAACCTCACGGCCGCCCAAGCGCAAGGACATACGCGCTTGCTCACCTTTGGGGGAGCGTACTCCAACCACATCGTGGCTACGGCTAAGGCCGGCGAACTTTTTGGTTTTCAAACGATTGGTCTGATACGTGGTGAAGAAAACCTACCCCTAAATCCGGCCTTACGGAGGGCGAAACAGTCGGGGATGGCATTGGTGTACATCAGTCGTGGGACATATCGCCTTCGGCATGACCCCGAGTGGCTGGCCAGCTTGCCCGAGCGTTTTGGGGCGCATTACCTGATACCCGAAGGGGGAAGCAACGGCTTGGCTTTGGAGGGATGTCGCCATATCTTGACTTCGGAGGAGTACGCGCACTTCGATCATGTGGCCGTGTCGATGGGGACAGGCGGAACGCTGGCTGGGCTACTGCTTGGCAGTACGCGCCCCAATCAGATCATGGGCTTTTCGTCCTTGAAAGGTGGAGGTTTTTTGCGGGAAAGCGTCCGAGAACATCTTGCAGACTATGCTCGGATTTTTGGGCGAGAGCCTGCCGTCCCGTCCTGGCAACTGCACACGGATTACGCCCTGGGTGGCTTTGCCAAACGGCCGCCGGAGTTATTGCGTTTTTTACAGGATGTTGAGCAGGCGTATGGGATCGCTCTGGAGGGGGTGTATGTGGGTAAGCTACTCTACGGCCTCCTGGATATGATCGAGGCTGGGCATTTTCCCGTAGGGTCTGATGTGTTGGCTGTGGTTACGGGACGGCCGCTGGAGTAGGCTCGGGGATGTGTTGTTGGCCTACTTTCCCTCCGATCAGCAAAATATCGTCAATTTGTGGGGTCTGGCCCATCCAGTCGCGGAGCGTCTGATCGAAGCGCTCAAACTGCGTTTGGGCGGGTAAGGTGTGCCAGTCGAAGCAACAGGCTTTGAGGCGTTTGGTCATAAACTTTCGGTCGCTCTTGCCCCCAAACTGATCCGGATAGCCATCGGAGAAGATATAAAAAGCCAGCGGGGCATCCCGAAAAGAGATCGTGTGGGCGTCAAAATCTAGTTGGCTTGTCTTGCCTTTTCGGTAGCCACCAATGGCGTATCGGTTGCCCTTGATTACTTGTAGCTCATTGTTTTGTGCATATACCAACGGACGGTTAGCACCCGCGAAGTGGAGCGTCTGTTGGGGTAGGTCGATGCTGACCAGGGCCATATCCATCCCGTCTTTGTTCTCCGTTTTGTCTTGATGCAAAGACTCGACAACGCCTTGGTGCAAAGCGGAGAGGATCAGGTCGGGGGCCGTGATGCCCTGCGTCTTGACGATGGTGTCCAGGATGTTGTTGCCGATCATGGACATAAACGCGCCCGGTACGCCGTGTCCAGTACAATCGACGGCAGCGATCAAAATTTTGCCGTTTTTTTGGGCGTACCAATAAAAATCACCGCTGACAATATCTCGTGGTCTAAACAAAATGAAAGATTCGGGGATCAAATCTTGCAAGGTGTAGCTGCGCGTGAGCATGGCTGCCTGGATGCGCTGGGCATAGTTGATGCTTTGGGTGATCTGGAGGTTTTTGTCTTCGATGTCCTCAAAGGCTGTTTGGAGGGCCTGGCTTTGGGCCATGATTTTGTCGCGCTGGGAGGATATTTCTTCGTTTTGGAGGCTGACCTTATGGTTTTGCTCTTTGAGTTGGGTGTTGATGCGCTTTTTCTGTTGGTAGTTACGGTAGAGAAAAAACGAAAAAACGAGGATCAAGAGAAACCCGCCAATAAAAGCATTACGGACTAGCTCGGCCTGGGCCAGCTGGGCATCCAGGAGGCGTTGGCGTTCTTTGGCTTCAATGGCTTCGAGCTTTTTGATGCGTTCTTGTTGCTTGAAATACATCACCTCGAGTTCTTGTCGGTTCAGGGAGGCTAAGAGGCTTTTTTGGGTGGAGTCGTAGGAGGCAATGCGCTGATCTTTGCGCTGGATTTCGAGTTCTTTGTTGCGTTTTTCGGCTTCGGCGAGTTGGGCGCGTAGGCGGGCGGCTTCGGCTTCGGCTTGGGTTTGGGCGATGCGATCATCTTGTACTTTTTCGTGGAAAGTACGGTAGAGTTCAAAATAATAGATGGACTTCTCGGAGTTGCCGGCTTTTTCGTGGGTCTCGGAGAGCATCCCGTAGCAGCTTTTCATCTGATCGGGGTCATTGAGGCTACGGGCGATGTCGAGGGCTTCTTCGAGTTGGGTAACGGACTCCTGGTAGCGTTGGAGGTTGTTCAGGACGACGGATAGGTTGATGAGTGCCGAGATCATCCCGATCTTTTCTTTGTTGGCGCGTCGGGCGGAGAGGGTGCGCTGGAAGTACTCGTAGGCTTGCTCAAAGTTGCCGAGGTCGGAGTGGAGCATCCCGAGGTTGTTGTGGATGGCGGCGATGCCGTTTTTGTTATCGAGGTAGCGGTTGAGTTCGAGGGAGTTTTCGTAGTGGACAATCGCCGAGCGGTAGTCGTTGTGGTTCCAGTAGATGAGGGCGATGTCGTTTTGGTAGCGGGAGGCTTCTTTTTTGTCGCCGCGTTCTTGCCACTCTTTGGAGAGCTGGGTGTATTTGTCGATCAGGACGCTATCTTGCCGCGAAAGGGGATAGAGCCGCACCTCCTTTTGTGCCAAAGCAGGCTGAAAACCCACCCAACAGCACAGGAGCAACCCATAACCCAACCCAAGCAAGTTTTTCCAGACCCTTTGCATTAAGCAAAACTAATCAATTTGCGATAAGCAAAGAAATCAATTTTGCTTTTCTTTCACTTCAAGAACCGCGCTTTTGAGCTGGGCCATCCGTTCGGTAAGTGCTTTGAAGCCCTCCCCAACAGTCGAAGATACCCCTCGGGGAGGGATCGACTGCCGTTGGGCTTCGGCCAGGAAGAGTTGTTCTTGTAGAGCGGCCAGGGCATGGCTGGCTTTCTGGAAGTCCACTGGATCAGATATTTACGTGTCGCTCGGCATGATAGGAGGAGCGTACCAGGGGGCCTGATTCGACGTATTTCAAGCCGCGTTTGCGTCCCTCTTCGGCATAGTGGGCAAACTGATCTGGATGGACGTACTCGGCTACGGGAAGGTGCATTTTGGTCGGTTGGAGGTACTGCCCAATCGTGAGGACATCGCAGCCGTTCTGGGCCAGGTCATCCATGATCTGATAGACCTGCTCGGGCGTTTCGCCTAAGCCTACCATGATTCCCGATTTGGTGCGCTTGCCGTAGGCTTTGGTGCGTCGGATTTGCTCTAAGCTACGCTGATAGCGTGCCTGCGGGCGCACTTTGCGGTAGAGGGCTTCGACGGTTTCCATGTTGTGGGAGACCACCTCCTGCCCCGCCGAGATCATGCGTTCGAGGGCATCCCAGGAGGCTTTTACGTCTGGGATGAGTGTTTCGATAGTTGTTTGGGGAGATAGCTCCTTGATGGCTACTACGGTCTGATACCAGATTTCGGCACCACGATCGGCGCGTTCGTCCCGATTGACCGACGTTAGGACGGCGTGTTTGACCTCCATTTGTAGGATGGCTTCGGCCACGCGGCGGGGTTCGTCTTCATCGTACTCGGGTGGGCGGCCTGTCTGGACGGCACAAAACGAGCATCCCCGCGTACAAACATTGCCCAGGATCATAAATGTTGCCGTACCAGCACCCCAACACTCACCCATGTTGGGACAGTTGCCGCTCTCACAGATGGTGTGTAACTTGTACGTATCTACGAGTTGGCGGACGTGTTTGTAGTTTTTGCCCGAAGGCAACTTAACCCGCAACCAATCTGGGCGGCCCGATTTGGTGGGATGTTCGGGGGAGAGTACCGGCAAATCAATCATATCTTTCAATAGTTATTGAATCCATAGAAAATATTAACAAAAATACTAGAAAAAAACGAGCGGTTTTGGGCCAGCGGCATCATCTGTACCGTTTGGTTGAAGCCGTCGAGCATCAGCCCAGCTTCTACGCCCAATACCTGCGATTTGGTACCGCTGTACTCGAGCAAGGCAGAGAGTTTGAGTGATCCCCCCAAGCGAAAGCGCATATCCGAAAGTGCCTCAAAGGGTGTCCCTGATCCCCGAATGAACTCAAAACTGTGTATATCAGGATCATATTGCACCCGACGCTCTAAGCGGTTTTGCTCATAGACGATCACGTAGGGAATCACCATACCAAACGTAGGCCCTGCTGCTGCTACCCCGCTTACCTGTACGCCCCGCTCCCGAGCTTTCTGAAAAAAGATCATCTCCCGCCCATATTGCGGTCGCCACACAAAGAAATAATTTTGCTTGCCCGGCACAAAGAACTCCCCCGTCAGGAGGCTCGAGAGACGCTCCTCCTTGGGGTGCTTGATCTCGACGAGTTCTAATGAAAAATGATGATACTGTTTGTCTTTTATTTGGCGGGCATAGCGGCCACTGATGCCGCCGATCAAGCCTCCCTGGGTGTTGAGATTGACCCCATAGCTGACCTGGGAGCGATAAAACTCCTCCGACTGCCCGTACAGCACAGCCGGCCATCCTACACATACGCACACAAAGAAACAAAGCAGTTGTTGCAACACGGATTCCTGGATTGATCTACGTTATCAAATGTACAGATAAAAACGGGATTGTACCCCAAGATGTTCCCTGTTTTTTTAGAGTTCTTTGATCGCCATGCGTAGCTGTCCCTGGGCCCGGATGCGCACCTCCAAGCCTTCGGGGCCGAGGTGGATGGTTTCGGGCAAGACAACAAACTGATCCAGTTGTAGGTCGATTTTTTCGCCGACGGGACTTTTTTGGATGCCTTGTTGGATCAGCTGGGGGATTTCCTGGAGGCGGTTGGTGAGCGAAACGCGCAGCCGTGACTGGATTTCCTCCTTGAACGTATCGTGTAGGAGCCAATCGGCGGTTTGGAGGAGGCTTTCCTCCGAGTCCAGGTCAAAGTCAAAGTCTTGAATTTGTAGGGAGGTATCGGCGGGTTCGTAGTGGGGTTTGCCGCGCAGATAAACGGTTCCACGGGTATCACCCTTGACCTTAACGGCAAAGATGAGTTTGTCCTGGGCGGGCCAGACCTCGGCTTTTCGGATCTGGATGGTATAGCCTTCGGCACTAAGCCTTTGCCCTTTGAGCTGTTCTCCGATCAGTCGGTTGATGTCTTTGTAACTTACTCGGCTGAAGAGATAGATGTCAAAGTCGCTGTTTTCTTCTGATTCGGGGGGGCTAAGGTTGGGGAGCGGGCGGGCATCGGCGGATGTATGTTGGGGTTCTCCCAGGAGGGTTTCCAGGAAGAGATGCACCCGAAGGCGGAGCTGGAGTTGGTCATGGGTGCCGGTGATTTTTCCGAGCGATAAGGACTGGGGCAGGAGGCGTATCCATATTTTTTCTACTTTTTTGTTGATGAGTATTGGTTTTTGGATGTCAGCCCAAAGTTTTTCGATGAGGGGTTTGATGTTGGCTTCTTTGTAGATGATTTGGTCGATGAGTTGCTCGAGTTCGGGTTGTTTTTTTTCGAGGACTTTGCTCACCACGCCACCCAGGGGGATGTTGAGAAAGGCGACTTTGACGGTGGGTTTTTTGATCCACTCGATGCGTTGCGATTGGGTGCGGGTCTTCAAACGCCAATCTGGGGTGAGGGCAAGGCTAGACCGAAAATGCAGGCGCAGGATCATATCGCTTGTCTTTTCACCGATCAGTTTGGCTTTGTATTGGGCGGCTACGTGTAGGGTGATGTGGTGGTCGATCTGGTTGCCTTGCATCCGTAAGGCCAGCGGCTCGGCTTTGGTGATGAGGAGCTTGAGTTGATCGCCTTCGTAGCTATCGTCGCGGTAGATTTCGTCTTTGATGGCTTCGTTGATCTTGGCTTCCAGGTCGCGTAAGGGCAAAGCCAAAGGCAGATTGACATAAGACAACTTAGGTTCGAGGGACTGCTCGGGGATGATCTCCGGTGGCCGCTCTGGCTTAATATCCGAACAAGCTACCCACCACAGGCTTAGGTAGCCGTATAGTAAGATTGTCCATCTGTTGCGCATAGCTTTTGTTTTTTGGGTATATTGTTGTGTTGCAATACTCAAAGATAAGATTTAATTTTGATCCGTATGAATCAACCCTATACCTTTGATCGCCTGGTACGTCTCCTGATCGGAATTGGTACGGTACTTTTCCTGATCTGGCTCCTGGACTACCTAAGTACCGTCTTGATTCCCTTTGCGGTGGCTTTGTTGCTGGCCTATCTGCTCGATCCGATGGTATCTTTCTTTGAGCGCAAGATCAAATCCCGAAGTGCGGCTATCTTTTTGAGCCTCTTTATCGTAACGGCGAGCTTGGGCGGGCTTACACTGATTTTGATACCGCTGGTGGGTTACGAAATCCAGCACATGAGTCGGTTGATCCAGCAGTTTATCAGCGATAAAGGTTTGAAAGAACGGCTGGCTGAGTATTTCCCCGACGATCTGAACGCCTACTTGCGGGAGTTGCTCTCGGCGGAGGAGTTACAGGCATTTTTTCAGAACAACGAACTGATGAGCGTCTTCACCAAAGCCGCCCAAAACATTCTGCCCGAGCTATGGGGGGTCTTTTCGGGTTCCATCAACGTCGTGATGGGCTTGCTTGGCTTGACGATCATTTTGCTCTACGTGGTCTTTATCTTGATCGACTATCGCCGCATCTCCGAAGCCTGGACGGACTACCTCCCCGAGCAGTACCGTGGCCCCGTCAAGCGCATCCTCGGCGATTTGACCCAGGCGATGAACAGCTATTTCCGGGCCCAGGCTTTGGTGGCCGGTATCGTGGGGGTGCTGTTTGCGCTGGGTTTTTGGTTGATTGGTCTGCCGCTTGGTATTGGTCTGGGCTTGTTCATCGGATTGCTCAACATGGTGCCTTACCTCCAAACGCTCGGCATCGTGCCGGCTTTCTTTTTGGCCCTGATGTACTCCCTCGAAAACAACGAAAGTTTTTGGGTGATAGCGGGGCTAGTGCTGCTTGTCTTTGTGGTGGTGCAGGCGATTCAAGAGGCCATTTTGGTTCCCAAGATCATGGGCGACGTAACGGGACTCAACCCGGCTGTCATCTTGCTTTCGCTCTCAATTTGGGGTAAGGTATTGGGTTTGTTGGGCTTACTGATCGCCATCCCGATGACCTATCTGCTCGTTTCGTACTACAAACGCTTCATCGACGGCAAGAGCATCACCAAAAAAACAGGACTGATGGAGTAGGGAGGGCTTCTTGTCCTGCTTTATTTTTGTATGCGTCGATTTCTGATGATGATTCTAAAATATGGACACTTTCCGTTTATTGCTAAATCTTTTCCATCATTTCCTTTTCTAAATTTAATTATCTCGAATTGCTCGGGGTTGAACTTATGTAGAAAAGTTATCGGAACGCCCATACAACCTTCGTAGTCCGATGGAATGTCCTGTGTTTTATCGACATTTACTCCATCGTAATTATCATATTTTGGATATTTAGATTCATTGCCAAAGTATTTTTTCAGAAGGGTTATATCTTCGTGGCGTTTAAAATTATCTAAGTTAGTGAACCACAAACAATTATTTGGAGATATTATTCTATTTCCATATTCATCTACACGCGCCTCCGTTCCGTAAAGCTCGTAGTGTTCTGGAACAATAAATCCTGAAATACCTCTTCCAAGATGTACACCTAACCAAGCCTTGTTCTCTTTAATTAGCTTGAAAATTTCTTTGTATGTAATGGCATTGATATTGCCGATGATTAAAAATTTTTTATTGTATCTAACTAATTGAGATACGTAAGCTCTGAATAGTGAAAATGGAGGATTAGTAACTACAATATCGCATCGCTTTAATAATTGAATGCTTTCGGCACTTCTAAAGTCTCCATTGCCTTTCAAAGGGGTGATGTTCATTAGATCAGATGTATTATCTCCGGTATATTCAAAGAAAAAACCTTTTTCAGTTTTTTCAGTGTCAAATAAGTGATTTTCTTGTTGGCTATAACAAGCGGTTATTATTTTTTTTAATCCTAATTGCTCAAAGTTGGAGTAAAAGTATTTAAAAAAGTTACTGCTCCGGGGATCATCACAGTTACAATAAACTACTTTGTTTTTGAAATAATTTTTATAATATTGTAACTCATTTTCAATATCTAAAAGTTGTGTATAAAACTCATCGCTTTTAGAGCTTTTAGCCTGATGAAGTAATTTATTTGTTGCGTTTCTTGCCATTTTTATATTCTGTTGGTTTTAGTGGTCATTTAATTAGGTAAATCATCTTTCAATACATTGAGAGAAGTTTTGGCAATTTTAATCATAATTGATAGCATTTCTTTAGCTCTCCATTTTTCTCCATTACCTTGTGTGTAAACAGAAACTGATTGAAGCATTATTGTTTTGTCTTTGTGTTGGACAAACTTGTTTTCGCACAAATTGGAATTAATTGGCATTCCATAGCTTGCAGCTGTCAGTCTGTCTAATCTATTTAGCATTCCTGAATTGTATTCAAGTGTTACCATTCTCCCGTCAGGTCTTTCAACGGAAACAGTCTCGGTTAAAAAATTTGAGCCTTCTAAAAACAAGACATAAGGAAAGTGAGATTCAGAGAGCATAAGATTAGCCATTTCTGATATGTTTTTATGTGATCGTTCAATAGCATTTCCAGCGGACATCAAGTCTTGATTATTGCTCTTACCAACTAACTTGCCTTTTTTGATATTCTCAATGTCTTTTCCTTGATGTTTAGCTTCTGATACTAAAATTATTCTCCAATTTCCGTTATCGTCTTTTACCTCGATTATTCCCCCATCTGGCTTGATGCTTGAATTTGAGACAAAAAGCATTTGTCCTAATTCTGGATCAATCTTCCTTAATGCTTCGTTTATCTCCTCTTTTTTTATGCTTGTTCTGTATCGGAAAGTTAATTGCGGAAACTCTTTTTCAAGCGTTTTAATGACAACATGTGAAATTTCTCCAACCGTTAAGTCGTGTAATTTTGCCTCATCACCAAATATTCCTATTACACCTTTCGATGTTTTATGTTGTTTTGCTAGTCTTGTTGATTGATTTCGCTTAGCCATATTGTAAATCCTGCATTATCCTCCACTCACCCCCACAAAGATACACTTTCTTTTGGTCGATACGAGTTTTACGGTGTTTTTTCCTATCTTTGCTGCCTTTTTGTTTGATGTCAGAACATTTAGCCTCATGCGTGTATTCAAATTTGGTGGGGCATCCATCCGAGATGCCCAGGCGGTGCGCCATATCGCCACCTTGATTCAGGATCATTTAGCAGAGCAAACGCCCTTGCTGATCGTTGTCTCGGCGATGGGTAAGACTACCAATGCCCTGGAAGACCTCCTGCAAGCCTATCTCCAACAAGACCCCAGCTGGGAAACCCAACTCGAAAAAATCAAAAGCGATCACCTGGCTATCGTCGAAGAACTCTTTGAAGACCGTGAGGCGACCGTCTTTTTGGTACTCGAGCGGCTCTTCTTTCAGCTCCGCGAGACCCTCGGATACCCCATCTCTAATTACGACATGGTTGAATACTATGAAAAGATGAATTCCAACGTGCATCGAGGTGCGCATACCCTTAGTCGCATGGCTACCACTATCTTTGAAGAAAGTCGAGATACCATTGC
>DAISIL010000006.1:57353-100169 GCA_036822015.1 Bernardetiaceae bacterium
CGACAAAAAATACGATCAGATTATTTCCTTCGGGGAGATCATCGCCTCTAATATCGTAGCGCGTTACCTCCAACAACTGTACAAAAGTTGCCTTTGGGTGGATGCCCGCAAGTTCATCCAGACGGACGAGAACTGGCGCGAAGGACGCATCGACTGGGCCTGGTCGGAGCGGCTCATGCAAAGCGAACTGATGCCTATTCTGGAAAAGTTCTTTGTCGTTACACAGGGCTTTTTGGGTGGAACCATCGGCGGCAAAACAACTACCCTCGGACGAGAAGGCTCTGATTTTAGTGCGGCTGTTTTTGCTTACTGCCTTCGCGCACAATCCGTTACGGTATGGAAAGACGTTTCGGGGATATTCAATGCTGATCCTAAGCAGTTTCCCGAAGCTCGTTTGTTCACACAAATTTCGTATCAGGAGGCTGCCGAGATGACCTACTACGGGGCATCCGTGATCCATCCCAAGACCATACGTCCACTGGCCAAACGCGGCATCTCCCTACACGTCCGTTCCTTCGTCGAACCCACCCGTACGGGTACGCAAATTGGTGCCGTCGAGACACTGCCCGAGCAGCCCTGCTTGATTACAAAGAAAAATCAGGCTTTTGTCATCTTCCGCAAAAAAGACCTAGCCTCCATCAGCCAGCGCGAGATGGTGGACATCCTCAACGAAGCCGCCCGCCTCAACATCAAAATCAACTTGATGCAAAATGCGGCCACTGCCCTGGCTTTCAGCACCAACTATGACCCGCATCACCTGGCGCAGCTCCAGGAGGAGTTTCGCCTTCGGGATGCCTTCGAGATCAGCGTAGAGCAGGGCTTAGAAATTCTGACCCTCAAAAACTACGATGCCCAGACCCTTGCCCGCTATGCCCACATGGAAGGGGAGGTCTTGCGGCAAAGTTATCGCCGTAACTGCCACATCTTGTATCGCCGACCCGAAAAAAAATAGCCCAAACCCGTCCCACAGAGAAAACCACAAGAATAGTGTTCACTCCCGAACAGGACTTTCCGTTCCCGAACACCAAAAGTGGATCGTTGTATTCAAAAAATTCTGATATTCAGTCATTTAGGTAAGTTGGCATAGCTTTGGCAAACCGTACTACCAAACACGGAAACCAAATCATAACCAAGACATACCATGAAAACGATCCTCTTTTGCCTTTCTTTTTTGCTTTCGATCAGTGCTTTTGCTGCGCCTGTTCCCGTAGCCGATACCAGCGAAGTAAAGCCCTTCATCCTGACCATCGACGTAGATCGTGGCGAGCAGATCCTGTTGAG
The DNA here is from genome assembly GCA_036822015.1 of Bernardetiaceae bacterium. Taxonomy (GTDB): domain Bacteria; phylum Bacteroidota; class Bacteroidia; order Cytophagales; family Bernardetiaceae; genus DAISIL01. The sequence goes on from DAISIL010000006.1 coordinate 58,635, forward strand.
TTATCAAAATGCAGATGCCGCTGTACAAATCACACTCCTGGAGGCCGAAGCCGGCATCGTGTACGTGGAGCGCGTCGAGCAAACCGATTACTTGCACCGCTTTGACCCCCAAAACTTACCCGCAGGCAACTACACGCTACTGGTTGAGTATGACGGCAAAACGATCAATACCCATCGTTTTGTTCTAGACTAACCTCGCCGCAGGAACATTTACGCATCCCCAATCGCGTTTTCGCTGGTGCAAACAAAAGCCATTCTCTCCCGAATGGCTTTTTTTGTGCCTTGTTCCATCTTTTTTTGGTACTTTTGACAGCATGTTTGATCGTCCTTCGATACGCAAAGACCTTGACTGGCTCACCGTAGGTATGTATGTCCTACTGGTGGGTTTGGGATGGCTTACCATCTTTTCATCGCTCTATGAGTTGGGAGGCACGAATCCTTTTGCTTTTGATAGCCTTCGAGAGGCTTCACAAACGGTGTACGTCAAGCAACTGATCTGGATTACTTTGGCGGCCCTGCTCGCCTGGGCGGTTCTTTCTTTGGATGCTTATTTTTTGGCCCAAACGGCTTATGTCAGTTATGGGATCATGTTGGTATTGCTGGTGCTTGTTCTGGTGGTCGGTAAGGAGGTCAAGGGGGCAAAGGCTTGGTTTGATTTGGGTTTTATGCAGTTGCAGCCGGCCGAGTTTGCTAAGTTTGCTACTGCCTTAGCCCTGGCACGTTATCTGGGTACACCACAGGTACGGCTGATGCGCTTTCCTCATTTTTTGCTGGTGGGTTTGATTTTGCTGGTGCCAGTGGGTTTGATTTTGCTGGAAAACGAAACGGGTTCTGCACTGGTGTTTTTTGCTTTTGCGGTGGCTTTGTATCGGGAGGGATTGCCTGGAGGGTTGATGCTGGCTGGCTTGTCGGCGATTTTTCTTTTGATTGCCACCTTGCTTAATCTCAAAGACTTGTGGGTGCTTTTACAACAGTTGCTGTATTTTTGGGCGGGAATAGCCTTGCTGATGAGCGTGGGGGGCTACCTCAAAACGCGCCCTGACTATCGCCCGCCCTGGTATGTGCCGGCCCTTGAGTCGGGGGTTATTTTGTTGCTACTGGCAGGCTTCTGGATGTTTTTGCATCGGTCGGCTCTACCTGAAAGTCAGTTGGAGGATGCCATGAGCGATGTCCCTTTTGTGCAATTACCTGCTGCCCAGGCCTCCCTGCGCTGGATGATTGGGGGAGTAGGCGGCTTATTTTTGTTGTCCCTGGTCTTGATGCTGATCTATAAAAAGACGTATAGCCGCTTTGTGTGGGTGTTTTTGTTGGCGATATTTTCGCTGTCTGTCGTTGGTGGACTTGATTTCTTTGTCAAGGGCGTTTTGCAGCCACACCAACAGCGACGTTTGCAGGTACTCATCAACCCGGACGCAGATACACAAGGAGCGGGCTATCACGTCGCCAACTCCAAAATGGCCATTGGATCAGGGAGTTGGACAGGTAAAGGCTACCTCGAAGGTACCTTTACGAAGCTGCGCTACGTCCCCGATCAGCATACGGATTTTATTTTCTGTACCTTTGCCGAAGAGTGGGGCTGGATGGGTAGCTCGTTGCTGATGTTGCTCTTTGGGCTGTTTTTGTTGCGGCTTATCTACCTGGCCGAACGGCAGAGGTCCCGCTTTTCCCGTGTTTATGGCTACTGTGTGGTGTCGGTTTTTTTGTTTCACTTTATCATCAATATCGGCATGACCATGGGTCTAGTGCCTGTAATTGGGATACCTCTACCCTTTTTTAGTTATGGGGGGTCTTCACTGTTTTCTTTTACTTTGTTGTTATTTATTTTTCTAAAACTCGATGTTTTTAGAAAACAAAAACTTATTCACTAAAACTTCAATGCCCGCTATGACTCCTTACGCCCACAGCCAAATGTCCGTCAAACTTTTTGCCGGATCGGGTTCTCATGTACTGGCCGAGAAAATCGCCAACTCTTACGGCGATCCACTTGGCAGCATGAACCTTCGCCGCTTCAGTGATGGTGAGATTTCGGTTACTTTTGATGAATCCATTCGGGGGCATCACGTATTCCTGATTCAATCGACGTTTCCGCCCGCCGACAATATCCTGGAGTTATTGCTGATGATAGATGCCGCCCGACGGGCTTCGGCTGGCTACATCACCGTCGTAACGCCCTACTTCGGTTATGCCCGTCAGGATCGCAAAGACCGCCCTCGGGTGGCCATTGCGGCTAAGCTAGTAGCCAACCTACTTTCTGCTTCGGGAGCTAATCGTTTGATTACTTGTGATTTGCACGCAGGACAAATTCAAGGTTTCTTCGATATTCCGGTAGATCATCTCTACGGCAGTGCCGTTTTTTTGCCTTACATCCAATCACTCCAGCTCGATAACCTCATCTTTGCCGCCCCTGATGTAGGTGGGGTAGCACGGGCCCGCGCCTATGCCGAACACATGCACGCCGAGATGGTCGTTTGTGATAAGCACCGCAAACGCGCCAACGAGATCGCTTCCATGCAGGTCATCGGCGACGTAGAGGGCATGAACGTCATCCTGGTCGATGATATGGTCGATACAGCCGGCACGATCTGTAACGCAGCCCAGCTGCTCCGCGATAGGGGGGCAATTTCGGTACGCGCCATCGCTACGCATCCCGTGCTATCGGGACAGGCCTATGAACGCCTCGGCAAGTCGGTATTGGAAGAATTGGTTGTCCTGGATACGATTCCGCTTCGTGAGCCTCACGAAAAAGTCAAAGTCCTTTCGATTGCTGATATTTTTGCGAAGGCGATACGCAAGGTACACAGCTACGAGTCGGTGAGTTCTCTTTTCGTTTGATCGAAACAAAAAGGCGTGAATGTTTGGAATAATGAGATGGTTTACCTACCTTTGCAAGCCATTTCAATTATTCACTCATTTTTCTGACCCTTATTTTTCATGCCAGTAAGAATTCGATTAGCTCGACGCGGCCGCAAAAAGAAACCCGTTTATGACGTGGTCGTGGCCAACTCACGTGCGCCACGGGATGGACGCTTCATCGAAAAAATTGGTGCGTATAACCCCCACACTTCGCCGGCCACCATCGACTTAGACGAAGCAGCCGCCCTCCGTTGGGTGCTTCAAGGTGCGCAACCTTCCGATACCGTCCTCCAAATGCTCCGCTATCGTGGGGTGATGCTGCGTAAGCATCTACAAATAGGTGTTCTCAAAGGAGCGATCTCCCAAGAAGATGCCGACCGACGTTACGAAGAGTGGCGAACGGAAAAAGATGCCAAAATCCGCGATCGCATCGCCCGTGAGTCCGGTGAAAAAGAATCCGAACGCAGAGCGCGTCTCGAAGCCGAAGCCCAGGTATCCCAGGCACGTGCCGCCGAACGACAAAAGCGACTGGAAGAAGCTGCCCTGGCCGCTGCCGCCGAAGCTGCCGCTGCTGCTGGCGAAGAAACTGCCGATGCCAACGAAGAAACCGAGCCAGAAACGACCGAGTAAGCAGGCTTTACACCTAACCAAACAGGAAACCCTACGCAAAAGATCAAATAATCTTTGGGTAGGGTTTTTTGTTTAGAACGCTTTTTGCCTATTATGTAGGGAAACTTGTGCGACTTTTGACCATGAAAAAAAACGTTTTTTTGCTGGGCCTCCTTTGGCTACTCACGGCCTTACCGAGCCAGGCACAACTTAAAACCGTCGTCATTGATGCTGGACATGGCGGCAAAGACCCGGGCAGCAAAGGCAAAATTGTCAAAGAAAAAGACATCGCCCTCAAGATTGCCCTCAAAACCGGCGAACTGATCCAGAAAAACTTCCCCGACGTAACGGTAGTCTATACCCGCGAAGACGATGTGTTCATTGAACTCGAAGAACGTTCGGCTATCGCCAACCGCGTACACGCGGACTTGTTCATCTCCATTCATTGCAACGCCTCCGATAGCAAGGCGGCCTACGGTACCGAAACCTACATCATGGGGATGCACAAAAACAACGACAACCTCGAGGTGGCTATGCGCGAGAACTCCGTCATCCTCCAAGAAGACAACTACCAGGAGCGTTACCAGAAGTTCAATCCCCAAAACATGATCTCCTATATCCGTATGGCCAACTACCAAAGTGCCTACCAGGTACAGAGTGCCGACTTTGCCAGGCGCGTCGAAGATCAGTTTAAGGAGCGTGTCCGACGAACGAGCCGAGGCGTAAAACAAAGCGGCTTTCTGGTGCTATGGCAGACCTCCATGCCCAGCGTCCTGATCGAAGTTGGTTTTATTTCCAACCCCACAGAGGAGCAGTACCTACGCTCTGCTTTGGGGCAGGATTACATCGCCTCGGGTATTTATCGGGCATTCAAGGAGTACAAACAAAGTCTGGAAGCCCTGGCCGCTGACTGATGTCCTTCATTTTGGCTGAAAGCGGCGGCTCCAAAACCGACTGGTACGACCATCGCACCCAAAAACACTACCGGACAGCAGGCTTGCATCCTTTCTTGACAACGCCCGCCCAGCGTCAAGACAGCCTAAAAAGTCTGCCTTTTGATCCTCTCCCTCGGGCTGTGTTTTTTTATGGGGCTGGCTGCGGACAAGCCCTCGGGCAGCGGGTCATCCAGGACGAGCTACGGCAATATTTTGGCGCAACTTTTATTCAGGTACAATCCGATTTGATGGCCGCCGCCCATGCGACGGCCGGCGATTCTTCGGGTATCGTTGCTATTCTCGGGACGGGGTCTCATGCAGGACGCTTTGATGGACAACACTTTACGCAACAAGCCTACAACTTGGGCTATCTCCTGGGAGATGAAGCCAGCGGGGCGGATTTCGGCAAACAACTCTTACGGGCTTACGCTTACGGGGAGCTACCGTTGCACTTGCATCGGGCCTGGGAGGCGCGTTTTGGGGCAATTTCTCGAGACCAGATACTAACGGCTCTTTATCGGCAGGACAATCCCAATCGCTTTTTGGCAGGTTTTGCGCCTTTTCTCTTCGATCATTCGGAGGAGCAGTTCTGCCAGGATATGCTTCAAAGCCGCCTGCGTTTGTTCGCCGAGAGGCATCTGCATCCCCTGCAAGCCAGGGAAAAAATCTTACCTGTGCATGTGGTGGGCGGCCTCATGCAAGCATCATCTTTGGCGCGGGCCCTAACTGATTTGCTCAATACCTACGGGTGGTCTGTGGGTGTTTTTTGCCCGTACCCCCTGGAGCGATTGATCGCGTACCACACAAAAAAGCCACCCCCTTAAACCGAGGATGGCTTCTTTTTTTGGATATGAAACTGCCTGTACTACTTCGACAAAGTGATAACGTAAGTGGGATTTGTCTTGTCGTTGGGATCTGTGAACGAGAAAACCATTTGCGAAGAAGTAGGCGTACCCGTGAAGTTGAAAGAGTTTCCGCTCAAAGTCAAGGTCGTAGAAGTGATGCTCCAATTACCTGTACCAGTGGCAAAAGCAGGTACGGCACCAAAGGTAGCACTGTAAGCACCGTTTGCATTGAGGGTCAGGCTGAAACCAGAGAGGTTGATGCCGGCATCAACGCCATCACGGGTGAGGGCAGAGCATGTCCAGCGGCCTTGTACGGACTCCTCCAGCGTAGGTTCGCTTTTGCCATTGTCATCGTCTTTGCCGCAGGAGCTAAGACCAAAAAGCAGCACTGAAGAAAGGGCAAGTAGAAAAAACTTTTTGTACAGATTCATAACGATCAAGGTTAAAGAGTTAAAGGTTGTTTCGTACAAAGATAGCAATTTTGTCGGGTAAATTTAATCATAATTTGTTTGGTTCCTAATTTTTATTCAAGAAAATTTTTTGCTGCGCGATTTCCTCATATTCTTCTGGCACATTGGAAGCTATGATAATCAATCGGTTGTGGCTCTGCTCTTCCAGCATACGCCGATACCAGTTTACATAATGTTTATCCAGGTTCGTGGTGGGTTCGTCCAGGAGCAGCACATTTGCTTGGGCATCATAGAAAGCCAGACCCAGGCGCAAACGTTGTTTCATCCCAGAGGAAAAGTAGCGAATCTGCTTGTGGGTGGCAGTCTGTAAATCAAGCCCTTCGATGATCTCGGGTGTCGATAAACTAAGGCTACGAAACGAGCGATGAAAATGGAGTAACTCCTTCAAGGTCATCTCTTCGATCAGCTCGAGGGTAGGCGATACCCAGCACAAACCGGCAAACCAGTCTTCGATAGGCAGTTTTCCGTGTCGGATTTCTCCCTCACTGGGCAACATCTGTCCCGCAATCAAGCGCAAAAGCGTTGATTTGCCACTGCCATTGCCCCCCAAAACAGCCGTCGGTACACCCGTCGAAAAGGTCGCGTGGATGGCACGAAAGACCCAGAGCCGCCCAAACTTTTTGCCTACGTTTTCGAGGGAGATGTTCATGGAAGGGAACGCTCGGGCAGGCAATACGTGGCGGCCCGAGCGTCAGTTTGGGTAGTCTAGATGACTTTTTTGATGGCTTCGTTGAGCTTCGGGATAATATCAAAAGCATCACCGACGATACCGTAATCGGCTGATTTGAAGAACGGTGCTTCGGGGTCTTTGTTGATGACCACGATGGTTTTGGAGGAGTTTACGCCGGCCAGGTGCTGGATGGCTCCCGAGATGCCGACGGCGATGTAAAGCCCTGGGCTGACCTTAATGCCCGTCTGGCCTACGTGTTCGTGGTGCGGTCGCCAGTCGAGATCAGAGACGGGTTTGGAGCAAGCCGTAGCCGCGCCGAGGGTCTTGGCCAGGTCTTCGATCATCTGCCAGTTTTCGGGGCCCTTCAAGCCGCGCCCTGCCGAAACGACGCGCTCGGCTTCGGGCAACAAAATATCGCCTTCTTGCTTCTTGACCTCTGTTACGGCGATGTCAAAATCACGCCCTCCAAAGGTAACCGCAAAGGCTTCTATGGCTGCCGGCGCAGCATCTGTGTTGGGTTGGGGCTGGAGGATGTTCTTCGTAAGGGTCAGGACTTTTTTGGCACCCGTAGCCTTAACTTGGGCAAAGGCTTTGCCGGTATAAACGCCGCGCTGTACCGTCAGGCTCTCGCCCTCCATCTCGGGTAGGCTCGTAACGTTGGAGATCACGACGGCGTTCAGCTTGATCCCGACACGAGGAGCGGCGGCATCGACGAGTGCCGAGCGAGCCATCAAAACCAGGCTTGCATCGACGGCTTCTGCTGCCTGGGCAATGGCCGTAGCCGTAGGCGCCACGGGACCAGCAAACAAGCGTTCGTCGCTCACTTGCAGGACTTTACTTACGCCATACTGCCCTAGTTGGGCCAGTGCGTCGGCATCGGCTTCGAGGGTGATACAGGCCGTTACGGGCTTGCCTTCGGCGATTTGGGCGGCATAGGCTAGCACCTCGAGGGAAGATTTTTTGATCGTTTTTTGATCAGATTCGATATAAACGAGAATAGACATAAGGTGTGTTGGTCTTGGGTGTGGATAAAACTTAGAGAACTTTGGCTTCTTCTTTGAGCCGGCGGACGAGTTCGTCGATCTGGTCGGCTTCGATCATCGTACAGGCGGATCGCTGGGCTGGGGTCTCGTAAGTCAAGACCTCCAACTGCTGGGCAACGTCCACGGGAGCCACTACCTTGAGCGGCTTGCGGCGGGCCATCATAATTCCGCGCATGTTGGGGATTTTCCATTCGGCGATGGGTTCCTGGCAGCCGGCCACAAAGGGCAGCTTACAGGTCAAATATTCTTTACCCCCTTCGATTTCTCGGGCCATCTTCGCGGTATCGCCCTCGATGTCCAGTTGCATACAGGGCGTGATGGACGGCCAGTCGAGGAGTTCGGCCACCATGCCGTGTACCTGACTGCCGTTGTGATCGCTGGCTTCGCGCCCCATCAAGACCAGATCGTAGCCATCTGATTTGACAATATGAGCAATTTGTTGGGCGACAAAGAAGGCATCCGTTGGCTCGGCATCGACGCGGATGGCATCATCGGCACCAATGGCAATCGCCTGACGCAGCGTTTGTTCTGTCTCGGCGGGGCCTACGTGCAGTACGGTTACGTGGGCTTGGTGTGCTTCTTTGAGTTCGACGGCACGGGCCAGGGCGTAGTCGTCGTAGGGGCCGATGACAAATTTTATTTGATCTTTTTTGAGGGCGTTGCCCGTAAATTCGATCTTTGCAGTCGTATCGGGTACGTGAGAGATACAAACGAGAATCTTCATGGGTTGTGGTTGGTGTGTAATTAAAAAAAACGATCAGGCCAAGATACAAGTTTAAATGCCTCTTCAAAAAAACACTCGTTTGACTAAAAAGGTTTTTCTGCTATGACTACTGCTGCTTTGCTATGGATGGTTTCGGTACAGTTGCTCTTTACGGGCATGACAGGGTATTTTTTGTGGCGTGCGCTTTCTGCCAAAAAAGATAAACCATGAAAATTTCGGCGGTTATCATCACCTACAACGAAGCCAAAAATATCACGGACTGCCTAGAAAGTTGCCGTGGGATAGCTGATGAACTGCTGGTGCTGGATTCTTTTTCGTCTGATGAGACCTTAGCTTTGGCAATCTCGGCCGGGGCAGTCGTGCATCAGCACGCCTTTGATGATTTTGTTCAACAAAAAAACCGAGCCATCGACCTGGCCACCCACGACTGGATACTCTCCCTGGATGCCGACGAACGCCTAAGCCCTGAACTACGGGCGGCCATCGCGGCACGCAAAGCGAAGGGGCAGCCTTCGGCGGATGCGTATCAGTTTTCGCGTTTGAGCAGCTACTGCGGGCAGTGGATTCGGTATGGCGGCTGGTACCCCGACCGCAAAACCCGTCTTTTTCATCGCCAAAAAGCGCGATGGGCCGGACAAAAAGTACACGAATACTTGCGCCTGACCCCTGAGGCACAGACGGAACTCCTCCCGGGTGATCTTCACCACCACACCTACGATTCCATTGAGCAACACATCACCAAAGCCAACCATTACAGCACCTTAGCCGCCGAGGCTTTGCATGAGCGTGGGCGCAGCACACATTGGGGACAGATCATTTTTTCGCCTTTGTTTTCCTTTTGGCGAAGTTACTTTTGGCGACAAGGGTGGCGCGACGGCTTTTACGGCTTTGTGATCGCGGCCGTGGGGAGCTTTGGGCGGCTGCTGCGTTACCTGAAACTGTACCGACTATCGCGCAAGCCGAACGCCTAGGTAAGGGCGTTTATCGGGTGGCTACGTCTTCGGGCTGTAAGGCATGGGCGGGGATGGTTCCGGTGAGGCTTTCAAGGAAATTGACGATGCTTTGTATTTCCTCGTCGCTTAGGTCATCGCCCAGCTGGGTTTTGCCCATGATTCTTACGGCTTCTGATAGCTCCTGTACGCTTCCGTCATGGAAATAGGGTGCTGTTTGGGCGACGTTTCTGAGGGCGGATACCTTGAATACCTGCTTATCGCCTTCTTCTCCCGTAACGGCATAGCGTCCCTGGTCTTGTAGGGAACTGCCCGTGTAGGTCCAGTAAGGGGCATTGACCAATCCAAACTTTTGGTAGGTATGTCCGCCTAAGCCTGCTCCGGTATGGCAGGCGGTACAGCCTTTATCCATGAACAGTCGGAGACCCTTTTGTTGGGCTTCGGTGAGTGCCTCGGGCTTTCCTGCCAAAAAGTCATCAAAAGGAGCGGGCGTGCGTAGGGTGGTCTCAAAGGCGGCGATGGCTTCGGCGATACTTTGGTAGGTGATCTGACCGTCTGTATCTGGGAAGGCTGCCTTGAAGAGTGCTTCGTAATCGCTGATTTGTTGGATGTTATGTACAGCTGTGGCTTCATCGGGGATGCCCATTTCGATAGGGTTCAGGATGGGACCTTTGGCTTGTTCGGTCAGGTCGGCGGCGCGTCCATCCCAAAACTGGGCAATATGAAACCAGGCATTGTACACGGTGGGGCTGTTGCGGTCGCCGCGTTTGTTTTCGTGTCCGGGTGAAGTGGCTTCGTTGTCCACGCCAAAAGTTGTTAGTCCGTGGCAACTATTACAGCTCATTTTGCCGTTAGCAGAAAGGGCGGTTTCGTAGTAAAGTCGCTTGCCGAGTTGGGCTTTGGGCGTATTGAAATCTTGGGCAGGGGGGAGTTGGGCAAACAAGCCATTGGCGCGTTCTACCAACGAGGGTGCTACAGCTGGTGTGTCGGTGGGTTGCTCTGACTGTCCGCAGGAGACGAGACCAAAGAGCAAGAGTATGCCAAGCCATGTCGATACATGTTTCATGTTTAGTGGGTTTTGGGTTATTTTTCATCAAAATAAGCGAAAGTAATTCGTTTTTTGTGGGGGGATTTCACTTTTTGTGTATTTTCTACCACGACTTGTGATTTTTTTTCTTAGTTTCACGCGCTATGTCTTTACACATCGAACATTTGGTCAAGACCTACGGCGAGCAGCGAGCCGTGGACGACATCAGTTTCTCGGCAGAGGCGGGGGAGATTTTGGGTTTTTTGGGTCCCAACGGGGCAGGCAAATCCACGACGCTCAAGATCGCGACTACCGTTTTGATGCCCACCGATGGGCAGGTGCGTCTCTGCGGCTATGACGTTCGGGAGCAGCCCGCTCGGGTGCGTCGCTCTGTGGGCTATCTGCCCGAGCATAACCCGCTCTACCCCGAGATGTACATCAAAGAGTATCTGACCTTTGTGGCGGGTTTGTACGGCATCCGAGGGCAGCAGGCGCGTATGCGTATCACGGAGCTGATCGAACGCTGCGGCCTCGAGCGGGAGCAGCACAAGCAAATCGGGATGCTCTCCAAAGGCTATCGGCAGCGCGTCGGGTTGGCCCAAGCCCTGATTCACGATCCGGAGGTACTGATCCTGGACGAACCCACCACCGGACTTGACCCCAACCAAATCCTCGAGATTCGGGAGGTGATCCGAGAGATCGGACAACAAAAAACCGTCGTCTTTTCGACCCATATCTTGCCCGAAGTGCAAGCCCTCTGCCAGCGCGTCGTGATTATCCATCAGGGGCGGCTTGTCGCCAACAGCCGTGTAGAGGAGCTGGGGCGGGGCGATGCCCGTTTTGCCGTTCGGGTGGCTTTTTTGCGGGAGCCAACGGAGTGGGATGTCTTGTCCGAAGCCTTTGAAATCAGTCTCTTACCCGAAGGCGGGTATCTCATACAAGCCAGTGAAGACCCTCGCCAGGCCATCTTTCGCTATGCCGTTGCGACGGATAACCCCATCCTGGAAATGCGCTTGCAGGAGCAGTCGCTGGAGCATATTTTTCGGGGGCTTACCCAGGGACAACCAAACACCTAGCCCCTTTTGGGTGTTCGATACGCAGACGAAACCAAAACAACCATCACCGATGCTTACCGTTGGACAACCTGCTCCCGATTTTACGGCCAAAGACCAAAACGGAAATCCAATCACGCTCCAGGACTTTCGCGGCAAAAAAGTCGTTTTGTATTTTTATCCCAAAGACAACACCCCGGGCTGCACCGCCCAGGCCTGTAGCCTTCGTGATAACTACGAAGTCCTGCAAGCTCGGGGCTACGTCGTGATTGGAGTCAGTCGTGATTCGGAGAAATCCCACCAAAAGTTTATCGAAAAGCAACAACTTCCCTTCTCGCTCATCGCCGATGAAGACGGGCAAGTACACGAACTTTTTGGCACCTGGGGCGAAAAAAAAATGTACGGTAAAACCTACATGGGAACGCTCCGCACTACTTTTGTCATCGACGAAGAGGGAATCATCACCGAGTGCATCCAAAAAGTAAAGACCAAAGAACACGCCAAACAAATCCTGGGCTGATGCACGCGCTCCCACACCTCCAGGCACACCTCCACGAACGCCTTCAACACCCGCTCCCTCACCAGGAAGCCAACCTCCCACCCGAGATTTTGCGTTTCCGAGACCACGGGGAGGCACTGGCACGGCCGCCTCGCGTATGTGCGGTGTTGTTGGCTTTTTTCGCTGATTCAGCAGGTCTTATCAAGATTCCATTCATCCAACGCCCCCAGGATGGGACGGTTCATGCCGGGCAAATTGCCTTTCCTGGTGGCGGCATCGAAGCCCAAGACCATGACCTTTGGGAGACGGCCCTGCGCGAGACCCGGGAGGAGATCGGCTTGCGCATCCGACGGGAGCAGATCATCGGGACGCTCTCCGATGTTTATATCTATCCGAGCCATTCGTTGGTTACGCCTGTGCTGGCCATCTTGCCCAAAGCCCCAGCACATTATCAGATTGATCCCGGTGAAGTCGATCAGGTACTAGAATTTGCTTTGGCAGACTTTCAAAAACCGCAATATCGAAGCATCAAGACCGTAACACTCCCCGAAGGAAAAAAAATCCATTTGCCCGCCTTTACCATCAACGATCATTTGGTTTGGGGGGCTACGGGAAGGATTTTAGAAGAATTATTGCTAGTTTTGGAGAGTGCTTATGATTCGTCTTCGAAGGTGTAAGAACGATGGATAGTTAAGCCTCTAAAAATCAAGTGTTTAAATAATAAATTTCCATGAATATTCCCCAGGAATATCGCGTAGTAGGGGTGATGTCTGGTACGTCGCTGGACGGATTGGATGTGGCGTATTGTCGTTTTTGGATGGAGGACGAGAAATGGAAATTTGAGATTCCGAAGGCGACTATATTTTCGTATTCGCCTGCCTGGCAGGCCCGCTTAGAAATCTTACCCAACAGCACGGCTAAAAACCTAGCCCAAATCCACCATGACTACGGCAGTTTGATTGGCCAGAAGGTCAAGGCTTTCTTGAAGACACACCAACTGACGGCCGACTTCATTGCCTCCCACGGGCATACGGTCTTTCATGTGCCGGACAATAACCTCACCTTTCAGGTAGGTGATGGCAATGCCATTGCGGCCACTTGCGGGCTGCCGGTGGTCTATGATTTCAGAAGCCTGGATGTGGCCCTGGGGGGAGAAGGTGCGCCTTTGGCACCTGTGGGCGATGCGCTGCTCTTTGGTCAGTATGCTGCTTGCCTCAACCTGGGCGGCATCGCCAACATCTCTTTTGATGATCCTGCCAAAGGGCGTGTGGCTGGTGATATTTGTGGTTGTAATCAGGTATTCAACTATTTAGCTCAACGCCTCGGCCAGCGATTTGATCCCAACGGAGAGATCAGCCGCTCGGGCAAGGTCTATGAGCCACTACTCAACGACCTCAACCATCTGGCGTTTTTATCGCGTCATTTTCCGCGCTCGCTCGGGCGGGAGTGGATCGAAGCCGAGGTGCTACCGCTGCTGGTACGTGCGCCGGTTTCGGTAGCGGATCAGATGTGTACCTTTACGCATCATGTAGCCGACCAGGTCGCCCGCGTACTTGGACAGGGAAAAATCAACGAAGGTGCCCTCTTGATTACAGGTGGCGGGGCTTTTCATCACTTTTTGATCGAAGAAATCGCCGTCCGTACCCGTGTGGAAATCGTCGTGCCAGATGACCAACTGATTCAGTTTCGGGAGTCGCTCATCTTTGCCTTTTTGGGCTTGCTGCGTTGGCGCAAGGAACACAACGTATGGGCATCGGTTACGGGAGCCACCCGCGACCACTGCGCCGGTGTGATTGCGTATCCGATGCAGGTAGAGGGGTGAGGAAATGAAAGCATAATGTCCAATAAAGTTGAATTATGGTTATTATTTTCAGATAAGAACAGACAAGATTGGACGTCTTAGCACCGAGAATATTTAGTTTTAAGAATATCGTTTATTTCAGTTAAAAAACTGTCGTTTGGCAACTTGTCTATTGCTGTGGCCCTGTATTTCTTGTAAAGTTCTATGATTTTATTTTCAGTTTTCTTTTCGAGCAATGTCAAATCAAGCATCATTGCCTTATTAAGGTCATTAGGCTCAAATTTTTGAAGTCCGTTACCATATTCTCTTCGGTTATCTTCAAATATCTCTCTTGCAACGTCTGTTAAGAGATAGGCAAACAAAGTATCAACATTAATATTATCGAACAGACTATTTTGAACTGGATAAACACAATGAAACGTTGTCAGATTGAAAATGTTTGCTTCATTTCTAATGAATTTTAGTCCACTTCTGTTAAAAACAGAAACCCAAATTGGTGAGGGCGGACGATTTTCTAAAGAATACCACGGAGTTCTGCAAGAGGTCAGATACTTTTTATCAATACCTGTTTTTTCTCCAAGTTCAATATATTTTAAAACATTTTCGTCATTAGAACCAATTGCATTAAACAAGTATGTTTGTCTATCGCTATCAACTAATGAGTCGAAATTATCTTTCGTAAAAAAATTGTCTTTAACGTCAGCGGCTTTGTAGATGCAAGGGAGTAAATATTTTTTATTGATTCCATACTGATTTGCTTTAGATTTAGAAAATGTGAAATATTCATTTGCACCAGTGGCAATACCACGAACGACCTTGGCTACACTTGAAAATGGAATTAAGTTTTTATATCTAATTCCGTTTTGCTGTTGGTAATATTTACGCCACTTTATTTCCGGGTCAAGATCGCTAATCTTAATAGTTGATTCTTCACTATTGTTAAGTGGATACTGTGAAATGTAACTTCTAATTTGTTCTAAATCATCTATCTTTTTAATGGTTGTAAACTTTACTTTCTGATTGTGCTTGTCATTAGAACACAAGAGAATACACGCAGTCGTCAAAGCATCATCAAAAACATTTTCTTCAAAATCGAAAACGACTATATGCCTTAAAACCTTATTCTTAATTAGTGCCAATTTTACAAGTTTGCCATAATCGGAATTTAAAAATTCCGATGGTATTATATAGGCAAGTCTGCCATTTGGGGTTAGTTGGTAGATAGACTTTAATAAGAAAAGTGTATAAAGATTTGTAAAGCCATTGAGTTTAATCTTTAAGTGATTTTCAATTTCGTTTAAGATTGTTTTGTTGTCATAGTCGTGAAACTTAAAATAGGGTGGATTGCAAATTATACCATCATACTTATTGTCCCAATCATTGAACATATAATCTTCTAAATGTAAATCAAAATTAGGAGTATCGTTGAAAATCTCTTTTGCTTTCGCAAATATTGTTTCATCAATATCAAAGCCTTTAATGGATAAATCGGATTTTTTGCTGAGTAAAGCTCTTGAAAATACCCCAAGACCAAATGCAGGTTCTAAAACCGTTTTTAGATTTTGGTTTCCTAATAACCAATCTGCCATTAAAGATGCTAACTGAAAAGGCGTGAAGAATTGGGCAAATTTTTTCCTATGCTCTAAGGAAATCAATTTAGAGTAGCCTTGCTCAACCTGATTATTTGTTGTTTGCGATATGTCTTTAATGTCAATCATTAGAATTCTTTACTATCAATGCCAAGAATGTTAATCAAGTTGTCCACATCAAGATATGCTGTTCCACCTTTGAAAGTAACATAAAACAAGAGTCTACCCCTATCCATTTCTTTTCTAACACTTTCGTGTATAGGCTCTTCAACTTTTGATGCAATAGGTATTCCTGATTTAGAGTTGATTTTGATGGTGGTTTTGTTTTGATTTTTGGCATCCTTCTCTACTGAAAAGATTATACCTTCATTGTCTGAATCAGATATTATTGATAGTATCTGTTCAAATGAAATACCATAAACCTTGTCAAAGAAAACTTGAAAATAAAAATGTGGAACATTGAAAGTTTCAATCCACTTGTAAACAACTTTGATGTCTTCAACCTTTGGAGTTATGGAAAGGTAATCTTCTCTTTTGAATTTGTTTAATAGCATCTTTTAGAGTTCTGAAATAGTCTTTGAGTTCAGATAATCTTTCTGTTGAACTCCAACTCGGAACTCTAAAATTTGTAACCGACAAAGTCTTGGGGGTGATGCTTTGAAGCAAATCAATGTATGCTTGTCTTGAAGGATGATTTAATTCTTCCTGAAATTCTGCAAGAATTATATCTCTGGTCTGCAAGGCGATTTGACTAAATTTTTCAGTCCTAACCTGCATTGCTTCTTCGTATTTATCTATCAAAAACGCACTTGACCTTACTTCAATTCCTGCTATTGCCTTTTTTACATACTCGGTAATTTTGTGGTGCGGGATTTGACTTATATCAAAGCCTAAGTCATTGATGAAATCTTCTTTTCTGAAAATTAACAAGTCAGGTCTTTTCCCAATTGTATCAAGCTCGTCTTGAAAATCTTGATAAAAAGTATCAAAGCCATCTTCACCTGCTACTAAGTCATCAGAGTTTCCGTATTTTACTGCGACAAAATTTTTTGAAGTTTCATTAATTGCTCTGAATACTAAATTTTCAGCCCAATCTCCTTGTTCCTTATTTGTAATGAAATTTGATGATGCTTGAGTCGGTGTTCTCGCAGGGTCACGAGGAAGTCCAAAGTCCACCAAGGCTGCTGGAACTGTTTTAGTTAATTCTCTTATTTTGTCGTAATATCTCATGGTTATTTTTATTTTATAGAATTTCTTTACATCGAAGCAGAAGACTTTTTGATTTTTAGCTTACATATCAACGAATAACGAAGCCAAATACACCATTTACAAGATTAGTTTTTTGTGCTAGGCTAGACCGTTACCTGATTACGGAGATGCGCTTTATCTAAGCGCAATAACTTTATTAACCAGCAAAAAAACAAACTATCGGAATAAATTAGCTTGTTTTTTCAGCAAGACACTCTCTCCTTTTTTAAACTAGAACTTTTCGTACCTTTGACTTTCTCAACCCATCGCCTAACTTTTTGGTATGCGCAAACACCAGCGATGCCCCCTTTGTGAGCAACCCCAATTACGCCCCTTAGCCGAGTACTACGACGCTCATGGCCTGGTCAAGTGCCAAAATTGCCGCTTCGTGTGTATGGAGCGCATCCCGACCCTTGAAGAACTCAACGACCACTACAGCACCTACGCCTACGAAGGAGAGGGCTACCTTTCGCCCTTGACGGTGCAGAGCTACCAACGCCTGCTCGATGAGTGGGAGCCGTTTCGGAAAAACAACCGTATCCTGGATGTAGGCTGCGGGCGTGGCTGGTTCTTGATCGAAGCCAAAAAACGCGGCTGGAAGGTCTTCGGGACGGAGTTCTCCGAAGCTGGCGTGGCCCGCTGCCGCGAAGCCGGTATTGACATTCGGGCAGGTGCCTTGACTGCCGATAGCTTTCCGCCCGGGCATTTTGACATCATCACCTCTTTTGAGGTCATCGAACACATCAACAACCCACGCCAGGAGTTGCGCTATATCACCGATTTTTTGCGGGCTGGGGGTTTGTTTTATTGCACTACCCCCAACTTTGATTCGCTGATGCGCTACTACCTCAAGGCGGATTACGACGTGATCGGCTACCCCGAACACCTCTGCTACTACACCGTCCGGACGCTCAACCACGCAGCAGGGCTGTACGGGTTGCGCCCCATCAAAGTCTTGACGACGGGGCTAAGCCTAACCCGTCTGCGCACCTCCCAAAAGCAGTCCGAAGAGGCCTTTGTCTCCCAGACCTCCGCCGACGAACACCTCCGCCAGCGCATTGCCCAGAAGTGGTACTTGGGCGTAGCCAAGTCGCTGATTAACCGTTTTCTTACCCTCACCCAAACGGGCATGACCCTCAAAGGCTACTACCAAAAACCCGAAAAATAACCCACTCATTCGTTGCCACAAACAAAATCACAAAAGGTATCATCCAGCTGCTCGGCTTGCATCTGGCGGGATAGCTCATCCGATGTCCACGCTCGGAGAGCAAAGCACCCAGGGCCAGAAAAGGTTCGATGTCGCCTCGTGTGCCGAGGGCGGTCAGGAGGATGTTCATAGAAAAAGAGTCAAAAACGCCTACTTATCAAACAGATTCACCACGACGTTGCTACCGCTCCTGATCTCAAACTTCTTTTCGGTGGTGTAGTCGCTGCTGACCACGTTCTTGGGACGAAAGACAAGGACATACCGCCCGGGTTGCATCGTGAGGTTGATTTGCTTGTAGCCGCGCTCATCCAGGTCAGTAACCCACTCCTGTCGTCGTCCATCGCGCAGGACGTAGATGCTGGCAAAGCCTTCAATCTTGTTGTGGATCGTCAGGATGCCCGGCGAGGGGATGTTGATTGTTGTTGTTTCGCGCTCCTTCACCGAAACGGCGGAGTAATAGGTGCGGGGCAAGGTCAGGACTTCGATGTCATAGCGTCCGACGAGGTATTTTTGTCCTTGATTGACCGATTGGGCAAAGACAGTTTCGTTTTCGTTGGCTTTGCGGATGATGGCTTTGAGATCGTTGGAGTACTCGGTAGAGCCGCGCTGCTGGAGGAGCAGTTGCCCCTGCGGTGTGGGTATTCTGAAGACGTTTTCGCGGCCGCCTTCGATCTCGAGGTTGCGCTTGATGACCGGCGGTACGGTATTTATGACCAGATCATAAGTCGGGATGGGGTCGAGTTCGAGGAGATCGGTTTTGTTTTGGCTATCCCGAAAGTGAACGATGTTGTACAGCACCTCACCCGAGGCAGCATTGCGGAGCGACATGTTGATGTCCTTTTGGTTGGCACCGCCTCGGCTGTCGAGTAGTTCGACGCGGACGGTCGTTTTGCCCATCGTCCGGCGTACTACGCCCTGGATGGCTTCATGGAACTCAATTTCGTTGTGGGCATTAAAGAACCGCCCGAGACAAGCAAAAGCCTTAGCAAACTCTTTTTCGATGCCCATCCCGATCACGAAAGGGCGCAAAAAGATGCCTTTTTCTTGTAGCCCTTTGGAGATGGCACAAGGATCACCGCCGCAGGACTCCAGCCCGTCCGTGATAAGGATGATAACGTTACGGACGTTATCGCGGGGCGGAAAGTCATTGACCGACTGCTCGAGGGAGTAGGCGATGGGTGTTACGCCCTGGGGGTTGAGGGTGGTGAGGGTGCTGCGTAGGCGGGGGAAGTTGGCGGGGCCAAAGCCAACTTCGAGTTTGGAGTCTGTGCAATTTTTGAAACGATTGTCGTACTGATGCCCGTAGATGCGTAGCCCGACTTCAATGTTGGGCTGTTGGGTCAGTGAATCCATGAGCCGGATGAGTGTTTCCCGAGCGATGTCTATCCGTTGGCGGCCGTTCCATTGCGCCCGCATACTGCCCGAAGCGTCCAGGACAAACAAAATGCGGGTGGTCTTTGGGATTTTTTCGGGTTTTCTTTGGGCGATACCACCAAAAGACAAAGCCAACAACATACTTACACAGATAAATCGGGTGATCCAGGGCATCGAAATAAACCATTGGTTTCCAACAAAGTTAAACTAAACTACGTCAATGCACAAATTCTTTGATAATTCTGTTTATCTTTGGTTTACTAACATTTTTTATCAAAGTGATTCATATACACGAGCGGTACAAAGCTATTTTTTGGGAGGCGACAGCCGATACGATGCAACTGGTCTATATCAGTGCAGATGTCGAGCGTGTTTTTGGTTATCCGGCATCGGATTGGCTCAACCCTAGCTTTTGGGGATCGCTCTTGCATCCCGAAGATCGTACCTCCGTGATAACCTTCGGGCGGTCGGCTTTGGCTGCCGGCAAACATCACGACTTTGAGTATCGCCTTCGGCGATCTGATGGCACCTACGCCTGGGTACGCGATGCCTCCGAGCGGCGCGGCAGCCGCATCTTCGGTACATTGATTGATATTTCGCGGGAGCGGGCCAACCAGGAGGCACTCCAAAATAGCGAAACCCGCTTTCGGAAATTTTTTCAAGAGGATCAGTCTATCAAGTTGCTCATTGATGCGAAGACGGGACGGATCGCCGATGCCAACCAATCGGCATTGGATTTTTATGGCTATACCCTGCCCGAGATACAAAACCTACGCATCCAGGACATCAACACGCTCACGGAGGACGAAGTAAACGAGGAGATCAGACGCGCCCAACTGAACGAACGCAGGTATTTCAATTTTAAGCACCGCCTCAAAAATGGAGATGTTCGTCAGGTGGAAGTTTACAGCACGCCCATAGAAGTTGAGGGAACGCTTTACTTGCATTCGGTGATACATGACGTAACGGAGATCGAACAAACCACCGAAGCCCTTCGCCAAAGCGAAGAACGCTACCGCTCCATCACGGAGTATGCCCCCATCGGGATCGTGGTACATGTGAACGAGCGGATCAGCTATGCCAACGCCGAAGCCCTGCGCATCCTGGAGGCAAACGGCCCCGATGAGGTCATCGGAAAACCAACTTTAAGTTTTGTGGATCAGAGCTTTCGTGGATTGGTTAGTGGACGCGCCGAACGCTTGTACGAGAAGCAATATGCAGCTTTGGAGCCTTCGGATCAGATTTTATTCAGTTGCCGAGGCAACCGCAAAGAGTGCCTCATCACGAGTATTGCCATTCAATACAAGGGACAGCCGGCAATTTATACCGTTTTCTCTGATCTGACCGAACGCCGTAAAGCCGAGCGCAAGAGCCGCGAAAACGAACACCTTTATCGTTTGTTGGCTGAAAATAGTACGGATTTTATCTCGCTCCATGATGCCAATTTTTGCTATCTGTATCTCTCCCCAAACTTTTCCCAGCTGGGCTACACGCCCGAGGCACTGATGGGACAGTCGCCCGAGATGCACATACACCCCGACGATAGAAAGCGCGTCCGAGAGCGTCTGGACGAGGTGGATGTACTGCGCTACCGCATCCTACATCAAGAGGGGCATTTTTTGTGGGTCGAAAGCAAAACCCGTCGCATCCATGATCCTATCCAGGATCGAGAAGTACGCCTGATGGTTACCCGAGATGTCGATGATAGGATCAAGATGGAGCAAGCCCTCGAACACTCCCGAGCCATCCTGACGACGACGTTTGAGAAGTCCACCGACGCGCTGTTTTTAGTTGATCGCACCGGAAAAATTAAGGAATACAATGAACGGGTGATCGAACTCTTTGAACTCGAAAGCCCTGACGAACTGTTGAATACCTTAGGTGAAGACCTAGAGGTTTGGTCTTCGGTTTCATTGATAGAGGTACGACGCATCCTCTCCGAACGCTCGTTTATCCTCAACCGGCAGGTGCAATATTGCACCCGCAAAGGCAACCTGTTTTGGGGAAACTTCGCCGCCCGTCGGTTTAACATCGAATCGGAGGGCTATACCCTCGTCGTCGTAACGGACATCAGCCGCCTCAAACAAATCGAACAGCAGCTCGAGGAACGTTACGAAGCCGAACAGATGCTTAACGCCCAGCTCACCACCCAAAACGAAGAGCTATCCCGAACCAACACCGAGCTGGATACTTTCGTTTATCGGGTCTCCCATGACCTACGCGCTCCCCTAACTTCTGCCATGGGATTGATTCATATTGCTACCAATACCAGAGAAATCGACGAAATTTATCGTTACTTGCAATTACAAAACAAAAGCCTTCAAAAATTAGATGACTTTATCCAAGAAATCGTCCACTACTCCCGCAACGCCCGCCTGGAAATCGTTCCGACTCGGATAGATTTTCGGCAGATGATCGCCGAAATATGGGAGCAACTCCGCTTCGCTGACCATCGCCTAAATTGCGAGATAGAGATCGTGGACGAGCAGACCGATTTTTATACCGATGATCGTCGGCTGAATATCATTCTCTCCAACCTGCTCTCCAATGCCATCCGTTATGCGCACCCCTATCGCGATCAGCCCTGTGTGCGGGTGTGTGTGCAGATCAGCGCGGGCGAAGCACGACTAGACATTACGGATAACGGACAAGGGATCAAAGCCGACTATCTGGACAAAATATTCGATATGTTCTTTCGGGCAACGGATCGGGGACAAGGCAGCGGCTTGGGCTTGTACATTGTCAAAGAAGCCATCCGAAAACTTCACGGGACGATTGAGGTCTCGAGTACCTTTGATGTCGGGACTACCTTTGAGGTGCGCTTGCCCAATCTCCAATAAAAAAACCTCCTTCTGTTCGGAAAGAGGCTTTGAGATTTGTTGGCAGGCAGGCATCAAGAGAGTTTTTCTTTGATTTTGGCTGCTTTGCCTTTGCGTCCGCGCAAGTAGAACAATCGCGCTCGACGCACTTTACCGCGCCGCAAGACTTCGATTTTGGCGATATTCGGTGAAAGAATGGGAAAGATACGCTCCACGCCTACGCTATTGGAGATTTTGCGCACCGTGAAGGTTTCGCCGTTGGAGGAGCGGTTGCGGCGTTGCATCACTGTTCCTTGGAACTGCTGAATCCGCTCTTTGCCACCTTCTTTGATCTTTACGTGAACATTGACCGTATCACCGGCCTGAAAATCAGGAATATTTTTGCGCACTTCGTCGTACTCCTCGGAGACCAGACGAATCAGTTGATCGCTCATGGCTACTTAAAAATTTATCGTGTTGAGAAAAGAGAGGCAAAGATAGTCTTTTGTAGAGAAAAAAGAAAATCGTTTGCTAAAACAAAAGATCAGCCTTCCTGCCTGAAAGCAAGCCCAAAGCAGGAAGACCGGATGTATGGGAGTGGTTCCCTACTTCACTTTTTCGACGATGGCTTTGAAAGTCTCGGGGTGGTTCATGGCCAGGTCGGCGAGGGCTTTCCGGTTGAGTTCGATACCGGCTTTTTTGAGGTTGCCCATCAAGACGGAATAAGATAGGCCATGCTGCCGCGCCCCTGCATTGATGCGCTGAATCCAGAGACTGCGGAAATCGCGTTTTTTGAGTTTGCGCCCGACATAGGCATATTGCCATGATTTTTCGACGGCATTTTTGGCAACCGTCCATACATTTTTGCGTCGCCCAAAGAAACCTTTGGCGTGCTGCATCATTTTTTTGCGTCGCTCGCGTGAGGCGACAGCGTTTACTGAACGTGGCATAATGGTTTTTGTTTACGGCTTCGGCGATTGGTCGTTTTTGATAACCAATACTTTCGCTGCGGCCTGATCCAACAAACAAACGAAAAAAGAAAGAAAAAAACTAGAGGTTGAGCAAGTCCTTGACGCGGTTCATATCCGTTACGTCCACGATGGTGAAGTGGCGTAGGTTACGTTTGCGTTTGGTGGCCTTTTTGGTCAAGATGTGATTCTTGTAGGCGTGCTTGCGCTTGACTTTTCCGGTGCCGGTGAGCTTGAATCGCTTTTTTGCCCCGGAGTTGGTTTTCATTTTAGGCATGAGTGATAAAAATTGATGAAATAAAAAATAAAAAAGTTAGTCTTTGTCGTCTTCAAAATCGTCCTCCTCTTCCTGGTCCATGAAGTCCTCCTCGTCGATGTCGTCCTCGTCGTCCGCTTCTTCGGAGTCGGCTGTTTTTTCGTTTTTGGTTTTCTTGCGCGGAGGGATAGTAGGCGTAAGCATGAGCGTCATGCGCTTGCCTTCCATCTTGAGGGGCTGATCGACTTTGCTGATCTCCGAAAGTGCTTCGATGAAGCGGAGCAGGAGTTCGCGCCCACGGTCTTTGAACAAGATAGATCGTCCGGCAAAGTGAACATAAGCCTTGACTTTGTTTCCATCGCGGAGGAACTCTTCGGCGTGCTTGGCCTTAAACTGAAAGTCGTGATCGTCGGTGTTGGGCCCAAAACGAACCTCTTTGATGACAATCTTGTGTGCCTTCGCTTTGAGTTCCTTTTGTTTCTTTTTTTGTTCGTACTTAAACTTGGAGTAGTCAATGACTTTGCAGACGGGTGGTGCTGCATTAGGGGCAATTTCTACCAGATCAAGCCCTTGATTTTCAGCAATTTTGCGGGCTTCTTCGATGGTAAAAATACCTTGTTCTACGTTATCTCCCACCAGGCGAACCTTCCGTACTCGGATGCGGTCGTTGATGCGGTAGGGTTCCTCGCGTCTTACACGGGGGCTTCTAGGTCTTCTCGGTCGTGCGATAGTTGTTTTCGGTTTATTGAAAAATCAGCGTGCAAAGATAGCACATTTACAGCAAGTAAGTTAAGAAAAAAGTAAGAAAAAACAAAAAAACAAGGTTATATCTCTTCGGCTTGTACGATGGCTCGCCGGAGGGCGGCCATTTTGTTGCCGACTTCTTCGGTTTCGCTCTCCTCCTGGGAGTCATCGACAAGCCCTGCCCCGGCTTGGTAGTGCAAGGTGTTATCTTTGCTCAAAAAAGACCGTATCAAAATCGCCTGATTACAAGTGCCGTCAAAGCCCAGATAACCGATAGACCCGCCGTAGTAGCTGCGGTTTTGCTGCTCATAGTCGCGGATCAGCTCGAGGGCGCGATACTTGGGGGCACCCGAAAGCGTCCCGGCCGGAAAAGAATCGGCCAGCACCCGCACCGTATGTGTCCGAGGCTTGAGGGTTCCGGAAACCTTAGAGACCAAATGAATGACGTGCGAATAAAATTGCACCTCCTTGAATACCTCCACCGTTACTTGATCGGCGTTGCGGCTCAAATCGTTGCGGGCCAGATCGACGAGCATGATATGTTCGGCGTTTTCTTTGTGATCCTCGCTAAGGGCTTTGGCCAGTTGTTGATCCGTGGCATCGTCGCCGCTGCGCCTAAACGTACCCGCGATGGGATGAATCGTCGCCTTGCCCTCCTTGACGACCAGCTGGGCTTCGGGGGAGGAACCAAAAAGCCGAAAACCGCCGTAATCGAAATAAAACAAGTACGGAGAAGGGTTGATGGAGCGCAAAGCCCGATACACATTAAAGTCATCTCCCCTAAAAGACTGCTGAAACGGACGAGAAAAGACAACCTGAAAGACATCCCCACGCCGACAGTGGTGCTTAGCTTTTCTGACCAAAGCCTTAAAGTCCTCATCCGTGATCGGGCTTTCCTCCGTGCCATGCGTCCGAAAGGGATAGGCCGAAAAGTTACGGCTTTGTAGCAGGTTGATGATCTGATCGCTACGGCTTTGCTCCCCTTCGAGAAGATTTTCGATGAGTAATAAGCGGTTTTGGAAGTGGTCAATGGCAATCAAGAAGCGAAAAAAATGATACTGAATTTCGGGGATATAGTTCGGGGCCTGGCTGCCATCCTTGACCGCAATGCGCTCAAAGTACCGAATGGCATCAAAGGAATTATAGCCAAAAACCCCGTTCATGTTCAGGGGGTTATTGGCCTGATCGTAATGAAAAAACTGCAAGAAGTTGTTCAGCAGTTCGGGAACAGACTCGGGCGTAGGAGGCGTAAGCCGGCGGGGGTCTTCGTTGGGAAACTGCTGCGTGAGTTCTCCGGCAGCCATCCTAAAAAAGGCGATTGGCTCGAGACAAATAAACGAGAAACTGTTCTCTTGCCCATGATAATCAGAGCTTTCCAACAAAAAACTATGTGGAAAATGATCGCGGAGCTTGAGGTAGATACCCACGGGCGTGAGCATATCGGCTAGTAGCTCCCGCACCTGCTGTCGAAGGTGTATTTTTTTCATGGGGCGAAAATAAACAAATTTTCTGGCTTACCGCCTGCGGATGCTGGTGGCTTTAAAGGTTTCAAAATCCTCTTGCTCCCCCCGACTGACACTGATGATGATCCCGAGCGAGATACCCGTAAAGAGCAGTGATGTTCCGCCCATGCTCAGGAGCGGCAAAGGCAGTCCCGTTACGGGAAACAAACCCACCGTTACGCCGATATGGATCATGGCCTGCAAGACCAGACTAAAAGTTAGCCCCGCCGAGAGCAAACCCCCAAAGGCGCGTTCGCTATTGGCGACGGCTACCATGCCCCGATAGAGCAAGGTCAGGTACAAAAACAAAATAAACGCGCCGCCCAGCAGTCCGTATTCCTCTACAATGATCGCATAGATGAAGTCCGAATACGGGTGCGGCAAGATGTTGCGCTGGGTGCTTTTGCCGAGTCCCTTACCCGTAAGTCCTCCCGTGGCTACGGCGATATAGGACTGCTCGGCCTGAAAAGGGATCTCGTTTTTGCCGTTCCAGCCCCCCACAAAGGCTTCGATACGTTTTTTCATCGTGCCTTTGCGCTGCCCCAGATTGATAGCCACCCCGCCTACAAGTACACCAATCAGGATCATCGAGATCAGATAGCGCACCGGCACACGCCCAATGAACATCAGCAGTAGGCACGTAACAAAAAGCAAAGCCGCCCCCGAGACATCCGTTAGGGCAATCAGGCCACAAATCAAACTGCACCAAAACAAGATCGGCATGATCGCCCGCTGAAACTCTCGGATGCTCTGCTGGCGTTTGGAGAGCATACTGGCCGCGTTGGCGATCAGGGCGAGTTTGGCCAGATCAGAGGCCTGAAAGGTCTGATTGATAAACGGTATCGTAATCCATCGGGTAGCGTCATTGATCGTCGTCCCGAAAAACCACGTCAGGAGCAACACCGGCACCGAAAACAGCAGCGCAAAGCGCGAAAGCCGAGAGTAGTACTTGTAGTCGATCTTACTACAAACCCACATGGCGAGCAAGCACAAGAAAACCAAAAAGCTGTGTTTGAGCAGGTAGTACTCCGTGTTGCCTTCCATCCGACGAAAAGCCAAAGCACCCGTGGCACTATAAACCACCAAAATACTCAACAAAGAAAGCAAAAAAACCACGCCCCATATCACGGGATCACCCGCAAAGACGCGGTTCCATCGGCTGGGCAAACTTGTCGTTGTCATGGATCAAAGATAGGTTTTTTTTGAAAAACTGCTTATCTTTGGTGTAGATAAAAAAATTACGTATCAAGAGGTCATTAACGGCTAAGAGTCAAAAAAGTGAACGAATAACATGACGTATTCCAATTTTACTTTATCCGACCTCGAAGAAAAGTTTAGCGTAAGCAACGAACGAAAGAAACTCACCTTTCCGGCTGACCCCGCCGAGTCCACCCTTTGGCTAGAAAAAGAATTAGTGGAGACCAAAGAAATGTCCATTGCGATCTTGTTACCAAATCGTATGAGATCAGCATACCGATTTTTTACATCGTCGAAGTAACAAAGAAGTCCAATGACCTCCTGGAAAGCCATATCATCGCGGATTAAGCGCAACAAAATAGCCTTTGCCGTGCTTCTGCTCTTTGGGGTCTTGGGTGTGTTGGATGTGATCTTTCCCTTTTCGGTGGAGCGGTCTTACGCACACATGGTGTATGCCCGCGACGGAAAAACCCTCCTGCACGCTACGCTAAGCAAAGATGATAAGTGGCGATTATACACAGAACTATCAGAAATTAGTCCGCTGCTCAAAAAAACCATCATTCACAAAGAAGATCGCTTTTTTTACTATCACTTTGGGGTCAATCCCGTCTCGGTTGTCCGCGCTTTTTTCCAGAATCTCACCCAAAGGCGGCGCATCTCGGGGGCATCCACGATCACGATGCAAGTCGTGCGCCTGCTCGAACCCAGGGCGCGTACCTACACCAGCAAAGCCATCGAAACCTTTCGCGCCTTGCAACTCGAATGGCATTATTCAAAAGATGAGATTCTACAACTATACCTCAATCTGATTCCTTATGGCGGTAATGTGGAGGGGGTCAAGGCGGCAGCGCGTTTGTACTTTCAGTGTGCGCCGGAACAGTTGAGCTTGGCGCAGGTGGTTGCCCTGGCCATCGTCCCGAACCGCCCGAGTAGCTGGGCCCTCGGAAAAAACAACGCCGCCCTGCTCAAGGCCCGCAACCGCTGGCTGCGTAGGTTAGCGGAGGAGGGGGTCTTTTCGGCGGCTCAAGTAGCCGATGCTTTGGCCGAGCCACTACAAGCTGAGTACCGCCCTATGCCGCGCCAGGCACCGCATTTGAGCCGACGCTTGATCCAGCAAAACGCCGATACATGGGCTATCGTCAGTACGCTTGATGCCCGCCTGCAAGCACAAACCGAACGACTTACCAAAGACTTCTCGGCGCGTTTGCACCGCCTGGGTATCTATAACGCCGCCGTACTGGTCGTCGAAAATAAGACTGGACAAGTACGGGCTTACGTAGGATCACCTAACTTTTCGGATAGCCTTCATGGCGGTCAAGTAGATGGTATTCAAGCCAATAGATCACCTGGTAGTACGCTAAAGCCCTTGCTTTATGGCTTGGCTTTTGATGCCGGACTGCTCACGCCCAGGATGCCGCTCCTCGATGTACCCATAGACATCGACGGCTATCAACCCCAAAACTTTGATGGGCAGTTTCATGGTAAGGTCAGTGCCGAAACGGCCTTAGCTTACTCGCTCAACGTGCCGGCTGTGCGGCTCTTGCAGACCCTCGGCGTACAGACGCTGGTGGGGGCTTTGCAGAAGGCCCGATTTGCGCAAATTGACCGCGACAGCGAAAAGCTGGGCTTATCTCTTGCCCTGGGGGGCTGCGGCGTAACGCTTGAGGAGTTGGTGGCCTTGTATCTGGCGCTGGCACGCGGGGGGCGTTGGTCAAGCCTGTTGGATGCCTCCCAGGATAGCGCACGCCTGCTAAGCGAAGGTGCTACATACATGATTCATCAGGTGCTGTTGCAGGTGCAACGACCTGATCTTCCTTCGGACTACAAGAAAAGCCGAAATGTGCCAAAAATTGCCTGGAAAACCGGAACCTCCTACGGCCGCCACGATGCTTGGAGTATCGGATTCAGTGAAAACTACACGATTGGTGTGTGGTTGGGCAACTTTTCGGGTAAGTCTTCCCCTTTCTTGACAGGATCACAGGTAGCGACCCCGCTACTTTTCAAACTTTTTTTGAGCCTAGACTACGATGCTGCCTCATCTGAGGATCAGTTACCCAAAAGTATCAGTTTTCGTAAGGTCTGTGTAGAAACAGGGCTTCCCCCCTCTGCTCACTGCGCTCAAACGATCCGCGATACCTTTTTGCCGGGTCTCTCGCCGCACCAAACTTGCGATCACCTACAGGCGCATTGGGTAGCCCGCCCAGAGGCGACACACACATATTGCATCACCTGCCTGCCCAGCGATACGACGCGCTACCAGCGGCAGTTGTACCCCAACATTGCCCCCGAGCTACTCACCTACTATACTCGGCAGGGCATCACCTATGCCCGCCTGCCGCCACACTATCCCCAATGCCCACACGTTCAGACCAATACCGATGTTGCGCCCAGGATACAGTCGCCCGTCGATGGGCGTAGTTATTTGGTCTCCTACGAAGATGCGGTCGAACTCGAACTCCTGGCCCAGGTAGCCCATGATGTGCAGTTCATTTATTGGTATGTTGATGGTAAATTTATCAAAAAAGTATCGCCCCATGAGAAAGTCTTCTTCCAACCTGCCCTGGGGCGACGGCGTATCTCTTGCACCGACGACAGAGGGCGCAATACCGATATTGAAATCACGGTAGAGTAAATCCGCTCAACGGTAGCTATGCAACCAAACCCGTAAACGCCATGTGCGGGGTAGCTGCTCCCAGAGGTCGTATTGGCGTATCTTGTGCAGGGTGTCGGGCTTGAGTGGCAGTTGATGGGCGATCACTTTTTGGGCGTATTCGGATAGGAGTTGGGTGAGGGCGGGGCTGTTGCCGGCGCGATGGATGGTTTGGAGCCAGGTCAGGGCCTGCTCGATAAAATCGGTATCCCTCTCAAACTGAGCGTGAGCTAGGCCATGGTGGAGCGTCAGTTGGTCTTCTGTGGGTTGGATGCCCAGGGCTTCTAGCTGTTGGCGATGGATGAGCCGAACGGCCGCTCGGCCCAGGTCTTGTCGCCGCTTCGAGATACCCCCTGTGTGTTCGCGATACTTGACCAGCGGCTCGGAGATGTTCATCAGGCGGGTTTCTCGAGCCATCCTACACCAGAGTTCGTAGTCCTCGGCAGGCGGAAAAGCCTCTCGATAGCCCAGCCGAGCAAACGCTCGGCGAAACATCACCGTAGATTGGGCAAAGCAGTTTTGGAATAGGAGCAGGGCCGGCAGGCGTTCGGGGTCGGTCTCGAAAGTCATCCGATTGATGGGTTGCCCCGTTTCGGTGATACGCTCAATGGCTGATCCCACTAAGCCAAGGTCAGGTCGGTTATCCAGGATAGCTACCTGGCGGGAAAGCCGCTCGGGTAGTGCCACATCATCGGCATCGAGGAGGGCAATGTAGTCGCCGCGTGCCTCTTGCAGGTAGCGGTTTCGGGTAAAGAAAAGCCCCTTGTTTTCGGGGTTATGCAAAACCCTTACCCTTGAGTCGTGGGCATATTGCGCCAAAATGGCGGAACTGCCATCGGTAGAGCCATCGTTAATGACCAGCAATTCAAAATCTTGAAACGACTGATACAGCACACTTTCGATGGCTTCTGCCAGAAAACGCTCAGCATTATAGACCGGCATACAGACACTGACTTTCATGGCGAAAATAGTTTTTGGAGACGAAGCCAGACCCGCTGCCCAAGCGAGGCTTGCTCATAACGGGCAGCATCCAGGAGCGGTTGTAGGGCAGGAGAAATGGAGCCGAGGGCTGTCAGGGTATCGCCCAGTGCCAACACTCGGGCAAAATCACGATTCCCGAAGGCCAGATGCGTTTGATGCTCGAGCCAGTGTTGCCAGACGACCGCCCAAAAATCGTCCGTCCAGTGATCGGGGATGGCATAAGTGATGGCATGAGCGCGATAGTCGCCCAGGCGGATGAGCTGTTGCTGGGCTTGCTTATACCCGATGCTGCGTACCCAACGACTGAATACGATCCGGTACTCTTCGGCAAACTTTTCTTGCTGCGATACCGTCTTACTTTGTGGGTGTAAGCGATAAACGGCAAAGACCTCCTGGACGGGCAAGAAGTCAGCTTGGAGGCGCATCCGCAAAAACAGATCGTAGTCCATGGCGTAGTGCAGGCTTTCATCAAGAGGCCCGACAGCTTGCCAAAGCGTTCGCCGAAAAAAAGCCGCCGGCTGCGGAAAAGCCATGTAGGTAAAGTAGTTGTGGGGCCAATGTTCGGCGTTGCCGAAGGTCGTTCGGGTTTCCTGGCCCGCCTCCAGGAGCGTACATCCGCCATGGATGACTCCTATCTCGGGATTTTCCTGCATGTGATCGGCGGCCGTCCGTAAGGCATCGGGCTTGAGCAGGTCGTCGCTACAAATCCAGGTCAGGATGTCGCCCGTAGCGCGGGCAAAACCCTTGTTGAGGGCATGGCTTTGCCCCCTGTCTGGCTCGGAGACCCAATAGCTCAAATGCGCATGGTGTTTTTTGAGAATCCGTAGCGAGTCGTCTGTACTTCCGCCGTCGATGACGATATACTCCAGCCTAGGATAGCCCTGCGAAAGGATCGAATCTATGGTCTCTTCCAAAAATTCACCCTGGTTGAAGGAGGGTGTAACAAGGGTGATCTTGGGTCGGCTAGTCATGGATACTCACGGCTACCTGTGCGATACGAAAATCGGTGAGCGTAGCCGTTTTGCGGTTCAGGAATCGGACAAAGATACGCAAACCCTCATCGCTTGTACCCGTTCGTTCGGATTGGGGGGGTAAAAGTCGGCTGTGCTGTGCCTCCGCACTGCCACAAGTTGGACATTGACCGTCATAGTAACGCTCGTCTTCCCAATGTACCATAACAGCGTAGTCGTTTGTATTCACGATGCGCAGCAAGATCACCTCCTGATCGTTCGAGACCATGCGCTGTTGCGCAAACGTTACGCCTGCCTGCGACGGATGCAAAGGCAGCCACGCATCGGGGGTTTGGGCAAGCAGTGCCGGAAAAAAACCTAAGCAAACACACAAAAATAGCAGTCGGGTCATGGATAAAGTAAATTTCAGTAATTGACAACGAAAAATAGACAAAAACAAGCTAGCTCACCAAAGTAACGCACAAATTACCTGCTTCTTGATCCGAAGAAAAAAAATTAGCCCAACAGAATCATTCTGCCAGCTGTTACCTTAACAAATCAACACAAACTATGCTAGAAGGAAAAAATATACTCATCGTCGGTGCTAGCTCGGGTATTGGTTATGCCTTAGCCCAACGCGCATCTGCCGCTGGAGCCAATCTTTACACGGCCTGCCGCAACACACCGTCCGGCATCAACAGTACACACATCGCCCTGGATGTCAGTAATTTGAGCAATGAACTAGATGCGCTTCCCGACGTTTTGCACGGCATTGCATACTGCCCGGGTAGCATTACGCTCAAGCCATTTAAGGCACTCAAAGTGGATGATTTTTTGTCTGATTTTCAGATCAATGTCCTTGGGGCTGTATCCGTGTTGCAGCAGTGTTATGGTCGGCTACGCAAGGCAAAGGGTGCGTCGGTGGTGCTTTTTAGTACGGTGGCTGTTCAGACGGGCATGAACTTCCATGCGAGCATCGCCGTAGCTAAGGGCGGCATTGAAGCACTGGGGCGTACGCTGGCCGCCGAGTTTGCGGGGGCGGGGATACGGGTCAATGTGCTGGCTCCCTCCCTGACCGATACGCCTTTAGCCGAAAAATTGCTGGCTTCGGACGAAAAACGTGCCGCTTCGGCCAAACGCCATCCGCTTGGGCGCGTGGGACAGCCCCGCGACTTGGCGGCTATGGCGGCTTTTTTGTTTTCGGATGATGCTTCCTGGATGACCGGACAGGTCATTGGTATAGATGGCGGTATGGCAGCTACGCGGTCGCTTTGATGGAAATATCCCGTTGGATAGCTAGTTAATGATTTCTAAACTCGCGGACTCTGTATCAATAAGCCAAAGTCTTAGTGCAGACTGTCCCATCTTGTCTAGGGCTTTGGCGCACTTGCGGAGGTAACTTTTTTGCTGATGCAGGTAACTCGGGCCGTGGTGAAATTGCATCACAATCAAGGTGCCATCTTTTTTGCGGACGAGGCGGTCAGGTCTTAGTGGTGTTACTTCACCGGTCATAATCTCACGCCCAATTTCCATATTGATCTCGGGATTGGGACGAAAAAATGCTTGCAAGGCAGGCATGGCTACGATGCGCTGGAGCTGCTCGCGGAGTTGTTCCTGATCCTGGTGTGCAATGAAGCCCTCACTGACCATTCGCTGTACCACCCCAGGAATATCGTCGGCATAGCGCACCCGTTCAAGGGCAAAGGGAACAATACGCTGATCTTTTTGGGCGGCATAAAAATCCTCGATGCTTAGGTTTGAGTCGGCATAGCGGAGGTTGTTGCGGCGCATCTGGATTTTGTGGCGGGATTCTCCCCCAAAAAAAGCCTGCATCTCCTGAACAGCAAAGCCTTGATTATCTGTCTCTTTGGCGGCTTCTTTTTCGTCAAAATCCTCGTAGAGGGCATAGACATCCTTCAGTTCGGTGGGTTGTTCGGGATAGATGCGCGTCAAGAAAAAAGCCAATAGATCGGCCGTATTCTTGATCTGATCGAGGCTTTGGGGTATTTTAGGTTTGCCCGTCTTCCTGTCCTTTTGCGGGGTTTTGGAGAGGATGTAGAGCTTGTGGGTCGGGCGTGTAGTCGCGACGTAGAGCATATTGAGACCATCCAAAAACGTAGCCTGCTGCTCGGCGTGGTAATAAGGCGCAAAACCCGTCGCGGCAGTATCCTTGCTACACGGCAAGATGGCCAGGGGCAGATGCGGGATGCGTTCACTCTGCCACGACACCCACAGTTTTTGATCCCCTCTGGCTTTGAGCGACCAATCCGCATAGGCCAAAATAACCACGGGGAACTCCAGCCCTTTGGAGCGATGAATGGTCATGATGCGGATAGCCTCCCCGCCTTCAGGCGAACGAACGGCCAGTTTGCTTTTTTTACGTTCCCAATATGCCAGAAAATCCAATACATTATCACTGTTGTTTTTTGAAAACTGCAACAGCACATCGAGCAGCTTTTGCAGATAAATTTGCTCATCAGGATTTTGGTACAAACGAAAGCTACGGATCAACTCCTCACCGATCTCGTAGAGGGTCAGGTATTGTAAGCTAAACAACTGGAGCTTTACGCCGAAGTGTTCGTAAAGAAAACCGACAAAAGCCTTGATACTGGCTTGGTTGCAGCGTTCGGCTACCACAAACGGGCTAAGTGCCGCTTCCGTTTGTAGGTGTTCTTCCAGGAAGCGAACAATCTCAAACTTTGTTACGGGGCTGTGGGGACGCTGGATCAGTTGCATGAAGTGAATTACAAAACGCACCGAAGGAGAACTGTCCAGAAGCAGTGATTCATTAGACAAAATGGGCGTTCCCGTTTCAATAAATGCCTCTCCGAGTGAGGCCGCATGGCGGTTGGCACGTACCAAAATGGCAATGTCATTGAGGCGATAGCCCTTAGCTTGTAAATCCTTAACCAGTCCTTGAATTTCTTGAAAGGTATCGTTCTCAAAGGTCTCTTTGGGGGAGGACAAAAAGCGTACCTCCACGTGTCCACCGGTTTTTTTGTTCGTCTGTTGTTCTATTTCTTGATAGTAATGCTTGACATCAGGAAAAGTCTCCGATAGAACATCGCGTAGCCCACCAAAAAACTGGTTATTAAACTGGATGATATGTTGCCGACTTCGGAAGTTGGTGCCGAGTACCTGCGGATGGGCTTGCAGCTTAAAAGTGTCGATATGCTCGGCGATGGGTGTGCCGGGTGTAGCCGTGGGTACGTCGGGTAGGTGTACGATGAGTTCGGACTTACCACCGCGCCAACGGTAAATGGCCTGCTTGGCATCACCTACGATCATATTCATCATCCCGAAGCCTAAACCATTGGCTACCAAAGGAATAAGATTATGCCATTGGAGTTGGGAGGTATCCTGAAACTCGTCGATGAGGATGTGATAAAAGCGTTCGCCGATGCGCTCATACAGATAGGGTACGGGTTCTTTTTCGACGATGCGGTTGATGTTTTTGTTGAAATCACTAAAAAAGACCTGCCCTTTTTCACGCTTGATGCGCTCAACAACTTCGTGGAGCCATTTGAGGGTCAAGAGCTGAAACACATCTCGTTTCATGTGTGTAGCAGCCCAGTAGTCGTCGCGGATAGCTGCCTTGATACCTTCTATTTCTTGAAAGGCTTGTAAGAGGTTGGCTTTAAGCGTATCGGGAATTTGCTTGGATTTTTTGCCCCAGTTACCATCCACGACGGTAGCCCGGATGTAGGTTTTTTCTTGGCTGTCTTCGAGGATATGCTTGGCTTCGGGCTGGCTGTGCTGCGTAAAATAACCGTAAATGCCTTTGTCTTTGTAGTAAAACATATCCGATGTACAGCCCGCTTGATGGATGGCTATCAAGGCTTTATTGGCAATTTCGCGTATGCGTTGATGGGTCTTTGCGACGAGTTCTTTGAGTTGCTTCTGGGCATCGAGGAGTTGGGTATCGGTAAGGGCTTGCACTTGAGCCAGGAGTTCCTGCTTGCTTTCGTCGAGAAGGTATCCTGCAAAATTTGAAATGTGTCGATCTATGTTCCAATCTTTTTCTTCCTTGCGTTGAAACCGGGCAAACTCCTGCACGATATGGCTAAGTTCTGGATCGCCCTTGGGCCCGATACGCTGAAAAAGTTGCCCTACGGCCGTATCCACGAGTTCATCTGTATCCTGTTCGATGGCAAAATTATAGGGCAGGTCGAGGTCTTTGCCGAAGGCTCGAACAATGCGCTGGTTGAAAGCATCAATGGTACTGACGGCAAAGTCGGAATAGTTGTGCAGGATGGTTTTGTGGATCAGGGCTGCACGTTCTTTGAGCAGGGCGCGGCGTTGGGTATCGGTATCTTGGGTGGGCGTTTCTTCGAGAATTTTTTGTATCAAGATTTGATTATCGGGATTTTCTTTTTGAAAGTCAAGGAGGGCATCCAGGATGCGTACTTTCATCTCTCGGGCAGCATCTCGGGTGAAGGTGATGGCCAGGATATGCCGGTAGTAGTCTGGCGAAAAAACGGGTGGAAACAGCACCAGCTTGAGGTATTCCTTCGTCAGTGTAAAGGTTTTTCCGGATCCGGCAGAGGAGCGATAAATGTTAAATTT
Organism: Bernardetiaceae bacterium; assembly: GCA_036822015.1. Lineage (GTDB taxonomy): Bacteria > Bacteroidota > Bacteroidia > Cytophagales > Bernardetiaceae > DAISIL01. The sequence goes on from DAISIL010000006.1 coordinate 94,143, forward strand.
TTGCTGATTCATCAGTTTTTGCTTTTCCTTGAATATACACCAATGCACAATTTTTACCAAACTCTTCGGTGAGGTTATTGAGTGTCAAGGGGACAAATCGTTTTTTGTCTTTTTGGTGAATAAACAAGGGATACTGCTCTGGCGTGAGGCCTTTAAGGAATTGCTCGGCTTCCTGGCGCGTAGCTAGGTCTTTGGTTTCGATCTGGGGATTGCTTTCTAGCAGACGGGTAAGCCCTGCAAAATCAATCTTGCCTTGCAAAAGAAAATTTTGTGGCATATCATCGCGGTCTTTCAGTTGCATTTCCTGCTCGGAGATGAGCCTAAAGACGCGGTTATCGCCAGTTTCTTTTTTGAAAATTTTCTCGGCCAGGGTGTTGATCTCTGTGTTTTGTGTCATGCCATAAAACTGCCCATAGCGCGTAAAATCAACCCGCTCTTGCAAGGATTCATCCAGGGCATTGCCCCGAATGACGGTTAGTCCTTCGCTTAAGGCCGCTTGCGTATTGGTTTGGGACATGTCCAACATCACTACCTCAACGCCTTGTCCTTGAAGCCATTTCGCCAAAAACCGAGCCGGATAGGCAGCACTCAAAAAGATCACACCGCTGGCTTCAGTACGCAAAACGCCCAGAAAACGCGCAATAGGCGTAGCTGTAAGGCTCTGCAAAACGACCGTCCCCAGGATAATCAAAAAGGTGAGTGGCAGCAGCATAGAGGCTTCAAAAATCTCATCGAAAGAAAGGCGTATGCTTGTGTTTTGGGTCAGATCAAGCGCAAAAATAGAGGCGATGGCTGCCGTTACGATGCCACGCGGAGAAATCCAGGAGATGAACAATTTCTCACGCAAGCTAAGGGGAGAACGATACGTGCTGGCAAAGACCACCAGAGGGCGAAGGATAAAGACCACGACGGCAAACAAAATCAGACTACGCGGAATGCCCCAGATGGTATGCTCAAAGATGATCCGAATATCGCTCATTTCGATACGTGAAGAAAGTAATACGAAAAGAAAAGAAATCAATACGATGACAATTTCTTGATAAAAATCTTCTAGTTCTTGTAAGTGAGGCGTTTTGATGTTGTTCAGGATGATACCCATGAGCGTTACGGCGAGCAGTCCGGACTCGATGTGCAACAGATCGGAAAGGACAAAGGAAAAAATGACAATGGCCAGAATGACCACGTTGCGGAGGTAAGGCGGGATAAGGTTCTTTTTGAGGAGGTAGTGCGTCAGGAAGGCCATCCCTACGCCTACGCCCGTCCCTGAAAGCACGGTGAGGGCAAAGTCTTTCATCACGATCAAGAAATCATTCCCCGACTGCCCCGAGACAATGAACTCGTAAGTGAGGATGGCGATCAGTGCGCCCACGGGGTCGATGAGGATGCCCTCCCACTTGAGGACGGTGTTGATGTTGGCGTTGGGCTTGACGTTGCGGAGAATGGGGCCAATCACGGTGGGACCCGTAACGATAATCAGAGAGGCAAACAAGAACGACATCCTGGGACCGAAGTCCATGATCCACATCGTGAAGAAGCCCCCGAGGAGCATCGTAATTACGGCACCAAAGAAGAGCAAGTTACGCACTACCGTTCCGTGTTTTCGGATTTCTTTCAGATGTAGGGTAAGCCCACCTTCAAAAAGGATCAATCCCACCGATAGCGAAACAACATCGAAGAGCAACTTGCCCTCAAAGATGTGATCGCCATTGACAAACTTAGGCCCACCTGTGAGGAGCGTCGAAAACGGCCCCACCAGCAGCCCAACAATGATGAGCGGTAAGATGGCCGGGACGCGAATGCGCCAGGCCAACCACTGGGCAAAAAAGCCCAAGACCAGCAAACCCGCTAGTTCAAGCATGAGAATTTTTGTTGTTTTCGAGGTTTTCTAATTGTCGCTCCAACTGATCGAGCCTGCGCTTGATCTCCGGCAAACGTCGCGAAACGGCATAAATGCGGGCGGATTCTTTGTAAGGATAAGCAGGGCTACCCAGGAGCGTTTGGTTGCCTGCCGTAAAAGATTTGCTGATTCCGGATTGTGCCCCGATGGTAGTTTTGTCGCCGATCTGGATATGTCCGACAATACCCACCTGCCCAGCAATCACGCACTGCGCACCAATCGTCGTCGAACCCGAAACGCCCGTTTGGGCGGCGATGACTGTATGCGCACCAATGGTTACGTTGTGGGCAATCTGTACCAGGTTATCAATTTTGACTCCTTCGTGAAGGTGTGTCGTGCCGAGGGTAGCACAGTCGATGGTCGTGTTGGCACCTATGCTGACATAATCTTCCAGGATGACATTGCCCATTTGAGGAATAGTTTGGTAGGAGCCATCCGCCTGGGGCGCAAAGCCAAAGCCATCACTGCCAATGACAGCCCCAGAATGAACGACGCAATGCCGCCCGATCTGGGTATCAGCGTATATCTTAGCCCCCGAAAAGAGCGTTGTATGTGAGCCAATATGTACATTATCACCCACATAGACTTGTGGATAAATTTGCGCCCCATCAGCTATGCGGGCATTCTTTCCGATGTAAGCAAAAGCACCCACATAGACACCCTTACCTAACTGCGCACTCGGATCAATGAAACTCGGCTGCTCAATGCCCACCTTGGCAGTTTGCCGCAGACGGTTGTACTCTTCCAGCAGTCGGGCAAAAGCCGCGTAGGGATCCGGCACCCGAATCAGTGTGGTTTCTAGGGCTTGCTGCGGCACAAAATCGCGATGCACCAAAACAGCCGTGGCTGCGGTCTGATAAATAAACGGTTCGTATTTTTCGTTCGCCAAAAAGCTAAGGCTGCCCGGTGTGCCTTCTTGAATCTTGGACATCGTATGAATACGTGCCTGCCGCGCTCCCTCAACCTCCCCACCGATGAGTTGGGCAATCTCTTCTACTGAAAATTCCATCTGGTGCGTATTTTTTTGTCAAAGTTACAAAAGATATGCACAAAACATCTTGTACGAAGATGAATTGGTAGCCGATGGACCTCGCGGAAAAATGTTTGCCAAAGGCGGGATTGAATTGCACTCTCCTTGCGCCCCACGCACAAAGTTTACAGAAAGTACAAAAGCCTAAATTACGCACATTAGCCCGCCTTTTCGCAAACATAATGTTAGGCACAGTTTTACTCTCTTTCGTTACGCAGTGCTTCTATTTGTTCAACTGTTAAACCTGTGTATTTAGCAATTTTTTCACTTGGCTCGTTGTCTGACAACATAGTTTTCGCAATATCAATTTTTTCTTGCGTCTTACCTTTTTTCTCTGCTTGGTCAAGTTTGGCTCTCTCGTCCTCCTCACGCATAAAAGCATACTCGTAAGCCTCCAATTCTTCGGGTGTCCAAGTGTGTTTGTTTGCCTCTTGATAAGCACTTTTCAGTCCTTCGTCATCTACATTTTCAGGAATGACATCAAGGTTTTTAGCATTTTTGATGAAATAAATCCACTTTTCTGTTAAAGTTTCCAACTCGTTTAATTCTTTGTTGAATTTGGGTAACTCTACAAAGTTAAACTCAACATCTTGTAACAAATGTTCGTGGGTTTCTACATCAAGTATTCGGTGGCGACTAATGTATTTTGAGTTGATAGAAAAACTATAATCTAAAATGCCAATAAAAATCACAGGTTTTAATTGTCTGTAAAAATCTCCTCGCTTAATCTGTTCGCTATACGATTTTGAAAAATAGAATAAAACTCTCTTGGCAAAACCGTCTAACTCGCCGACTTGCATTTCTACGATATAATGTCTGCCGATTTGGTCTGTGGCTTTCACGTCAATAATGCTTACCTTTCCACCACGCAATTTAGGTAGTTGGTAAGGGTTCATTATTTTGACTTCTACGATTTTTTGTTTGCCTTTGAAAGACAACACTGCATTGAGAAAAGAAATTAGGGTTTCTTTTCGGTTGTCATTGCCAAAAATTTTGCGAAAGGCTATATCGTTTTTTACATCTGCAAATTCCATTGTTTTCTTGGTTTTGTTCTTATTGCAAAGTTACGAAAAATCTAAATTGCATCTACTTAAAAAATAGCAACCCTTTCTTAAAACATCTATAAGCCCAATAACCTACAATACAGTAAACAAATAATTTACCAATTATCTGTCCAACAGAGAAAGCAATTGAAGAAGTAAACCAAGTAGCAAGATTTTCTCGCAACAATGTCCCCAAAAGTACTAATGACAAAATAGTACCAAGTAATATAAAGAGAATTCCTTTAACTGTTTGCATAAAGTTTATTTTTAAAATTGCTGGTAACGGAAAAGCATTTGTGCAGGGCGGGCTTGATAGTACTATTGCCCCACAAAGCACTAAACCAAATAGAAAGCACAAAAGTTCATTATTAGCACCTTAGCCCGCCTTGCACAAATGCAATGTTAGCGGTAGTAACTACTTTCTCAGTTGTTTTTTATACTCCAAATACTTCGCCTTATTAGATATGTTAGAGCAATGGCTCAAATGCACCTACTTCGTTATAAACCCTGCATTTACTAATTCTCTATTGATAGCCACGCCTGCCATCATACCCGAATTGATGCTCCAAACGATTTGCCCCATACTTTGAGAGGAAATATCGCCTACTGCATAAATACCCTTTTCAGAGGTTTGCATAAACTCATCAGTAACAAGATGGCGTTTTTGCTCGTCTTGTTTGCAACCTAAGGCTACGCCCCACTGAATTTGATAGGTAGTTTTGGGTTTTATGTAAATATGATTTACATTTTGTGTGCTTCCATCGTCAAACAGCAACGCTTTCAAAGTGCCATTTTTGTTGCTCACAATTTCCACCACTTTTTTATTTGTCCATTGGATTTTATTTTTCTCCAAAAGGGTAGTCATTTGTTCAGGAACATTGACTTCGCCCTGAAAACAAACCAATAAATTTTCGCACCAATGTTTGAGAGAAGTAAGCAACTCCAAACCTTGAAACTGCTCGCTAAGAAGTACCGTTTGCCCCTTTCTACTTTCAAATCCGTGGCAATAGGGGCAATGATGCACATTTTTCCCCCATTGTTCTGCCAAGCCTTTGATGGAAGGCAATTCGTCAGTACCACCTGTGGCAAAAATAATTCGTGAGGCTTTGCTTTGGGCAGAAGTCTTAGTTTTAATACTAAATTTGTCCTCCTCTTTTTTCACTTCTATCACCTCATCACTCATCAAATCAAGATATTCGTCATATAATTTGACTTGCGCAACGGCTAATTTTTGAATATCGGCAGGTGAATTCCCTTCCACAGTGAGTGCGTTGTGTGCCTGTTTAGCAAATCGGTTACGGGGCTTTCCTGCATCAATTACTAAAACTTTGCGAAGGCATCTTGCCAAAGTAAGTGCCGCCGATAGCCCCGCATAACTTCCGCCAACGATGATAACATCATATTCATTTTCGGGTAAAATAATACTTTTACCAAACGAAAAAGATGCAGTTTCGTCATTATGAGCGAAACTTGATAGCGGAAGCATCGTTCCTGCCAAAGCCAAAAGGCTCGATTGGGTTAAAAAGTCTTTTCTGTTCATTGTTTTGATAAATTTTGATAATACTCCAAATACTTCGCCTTATCTACTTTCGCATCATTCCACAAATCCGACGCCATTATACCAATTCTTTTATCTACAAGAGTTTGAATATCCCTGCGATAGGTTTCATAATCTTGATAATGCGTTTGGGCAAGGGCATTGAATTGATTTTGGAAAAAAGTAAGCGGATTGAACCAATAGCTTTGCCGAATGAGGGCATTTTTGCTTTCATTTTCTTTTGTAATAGGGTCGGTAACTTCTCTGACCATTTGATTTGCCAAAGCACTTGCCGAAAAACGCCTTAATCGCATTCTTTCCGTACTGTCATTGGCAAGTTTGCTGTTTTTTATTTCGGGAAGTAAATCAAATAACTGTTGGTCAATTACCGAGTCGGGTTGGGCAAAAAGCTCTTCACGACCATCTCTTTGCACATCTATCAAATCAGTCATCAAATTGACGGGTTTTGTAATGCCCACAAACTGATGCACCGTAGCAGGAATAATCAAGGTGAAAAGCA
>DAISIL010000007.1:0-81148 GCA_036822015.1 Bernardetiaceae bacterium
AAGGGAAAGGGCTTACGGCAAGCTATTTTTGATAAGCTCACGCAGATTGCCACAGCCCACGAATTGGTTTTCAAAGAAAAAACCATTGGTAGTATGTTTGGGGAGTTAATGGAGGAATTACACAAAAAAACAGGCATGCAGGCCGTTATTTTGATAGACGAGTACGACAAGCCAATTACCGATGTACTGGAAGTGGGAAAAAATGAAAAAGCGCATGAGCACCGAGATATTTTACGCGAATTTTATAGCGTCGTAAAGGGCAATTCGGCGCATATTCGCTTCTTTTTTATGACGGGTATCAGCCGATTTACCAAAGTATCCATTTTTTCGGACTTGAATAATTTGACCGATATCACGTACTCCGATCATTCTCACGATATGTTGGGCTACACACAACAGGAGCTAGAACAAAATTTTGCGCTCCATATTCAAGCCATTGAGCAAAAACAACACATACGCCGAGAAGACCTACTGTCAGAAATTAAAAAATGGTACAACGGCTATTCGTGGAACGGAGAAAACCTCGTGTATAATCCCTACTCGATATTGCGCTTTTTTTCAGAGCAGAAGTTTATGAACTTTTGGTTTGATAGCGGTACACCGAAGTTTTTGGTGCAGATGCTGAAAGATAAAAAAGTCTATGATGTATCTAACACCGTTACGCACCCGCTGAATACGGAAAACTTTGATATAGATAATTTGAGCTACCTGACGATGATGTACCAAACGGGCTACCTGACTATCAAGGAAATAGACGATTTAGGATTACAACTGCTCGACTATCCTAACAAAGAAGTTGCACATGCGATGTTGCACTATATTCTAATGGCTTTTTCCGAGCGAGAAGAAGGCTCGGTACTGGCTCTTTCTCTCATCAAGGCAGTGCGTGCGCACGATATGGAGCTACTCGTCCAAGCCGTCAATGCGCTCTACGCCTCCATTCCCTACCAACTTTTCGACCAAGACCAAGAAAAATACTTCCACGCCATTTTGTTTCTGTCGCTAAAACTCTGCGGCTTTCACATCGAATCGGAAGTAAGCGTATCCACCGGCCAGCTCGATGCCGTCATGCACCACGAAAACAGGGTATATGTCTTTGAATTTAAACTCAACGACACGGCAGAAAATGCCCTGAAACAAATTCACGAGAAGCAGTATTACAAAACCTATCAAAATCAAGCAAAAGAAATTTACCTCTTAGGCATTGGCTTCTCGGGCAGCACAAAAGAGGTTTCGGACTGGAAGATGGAGCATTTGTAGGCTCACTGCCCTTGAATTTTAGCAATGACCTGACTGCTAGAGTGGCCCTCCAAAAAGGGGATCGTCAGGACACACCCGCCATGGGCCCGCACCAGATCGCCACCGACGATACTTTGGGGGTCATAGTCGCCGCCCTTGACGAGCACAGAAGGAAGCAGGCGTTCGATCAGGGCTAAGGGTGTATCCTCCTCAAAAACCGTGATAGCATCCGTAAAAGTCAGGGCAGCCAGCATCCGCGCTCGGGTCTGGATATCGTGTATGGGACGGGTGGGGCCTTTGAGGCGGCGCACGGAGGCATCCGAGTTGAGGGCAACGATGAGATAATCGCCCAAAGCCGCCGCTTTTTCGAGGTAATCCAGATGCCCAAGGTGCAGCAAATCAAAGCAGCCATTGGTAAAAACCACCGTGGCTCCTTCGGCGGCCCAGTCTTGGCGCAAGTGAGCAAGCGTGGGGTGATCCATGATTTTTTGGGCAGTGGGCGGAAAAGGCATAGCAAAAAAATGTTTTTTTAGTACATTGGCCATCTAACTTAACGAACATTTCCCGATGATGCAATACTTCTGGCTTGCCTTTTCGCTTTTTTTGTTGCCCCACGCATTTGCCCAAACGGGCTATTGGCAGCAGCGCGTCGCCTACCAAATGGAGATCGACTTTGACGTAAAAAAGCATCAATTTCAAGGAGAACAAACGCTCACCTACCAAAACAACTCCCCCGATACGCTCCGACGGGTCTTTTATCACCTCTATTTCAACGCCTTTCAGCCGGGCAGCATGATGGACGTTCGCTCCCGTACCATCACCGACCCCGACCCCCGCGTAGGTGATCGCATCTTTGCCCTCACCCCCGAACAGATCGGTTATCTCCGAGTGGAGGCACTCACCCAGGACAAAAAGAAACTCAACTACCAAAGCGTCGGGACGATCCTGGAGGTAGAGCTAGACAAACCCCTCTTGCCCGGACAAACAACCACCTTGCAGATGACTTTTGCGGGGCAAGTACCGATACAGGTACGACGCTCGGGGCGCGATAGCCGAGAGGGTGTGGACTACTCCATGGCCCAATGGTATCCCAAGCTCTGCGAGTACGACATCGAAGGCTGGCACGCCAACCCCTACATCGGGCGGGAATTTCATGGCGTTTGGGGTGATTTTGATGTAAAAATCAGCATTGACGAAGCCTTTATCCTCGCCGGAACAGGCATCCTCCAAAACCCCCAGGAGATTGGCTACGGCTACGAAGACGAAGGGCAAAGGGTTGAGCGCAAGCCCAAAAACGGGAAACTCACCTGGCACTTCAAAGCCGATAACGTACACGACTTCGTTTGGGCCGCCGATACGGATTACCTCCACGACCGCCTCCGAGTCGATGACCAGTTGGAGGTCCATTTCTTCTACCTCAAAGATGTCAATCCGTCCAACTGGAAAGCCCTCCAGCCAGCTACCAAAGACCTCTTCCAGATCATGAACCAACACTTCGGACGCTACCCGTACAGCACCTACTCCGTCATTCAGGGTGGTGATGGCGGCATGGAATACCCCATGGCTACGCTCATCACGGGCCAGCGCAGTCTCAACTCCCTAATCGGCGTAACGATCCACGAAGTCATCCATAGCTGGTACCAGATGCTCCTGGCCACCAACGAAGCCAAATACCCCTGGATGGACGAGGGTTTTACGAGCTATGCCCAGGATGCCGTCATGGATGTGATGGCAAAGAAACCCATCGGCAGCACCGTTTTGGATAGCTACCGCAGCTATTTTGCCCTCGTGGAAAGCGGTAAGGAAGAACCCCTGACCACACATGCCGATCATTACCAAACCAACCGTGCCTATGGCATCGCCTCTTACGTCAAAGGTGCCTTAACCCTCCACCAGCTGGGCTATATCATCGGACAAGAACAACTCCTGGAAGGGATGCGGCTTTACTTCCAGACCTGGAAATACAAACACCCCACCGATCGGGACTTTAAGCGGATCATGGAACGCGCCTCGGGTATCGAACTCGACTGGTACTTTGAGCATTGGGTCGGGACGATCAATACGATAGACTACGGCATTCGGCAGGTAGTCAGTCAAAACAAACAAACCACACTCACCCTCGAGCGCATCGGAGCGATGCCCATGCCACTCGAAGTCGTCCTGACGCGCAAGGACGGCAAAAAAGAACTCTATTATATCCCCCTACGGCTCATGCGGCAAAACAAAAACTTCGACAAAGAAGCCGAACACTACCGCCTCCCGCAGGTCATCAACAAAGCTGCCTGGCCCTGGACACATCCTACCTATGCCCTCACACTCCCTTACCCCGCCTCCGAGATCGAGCGCATCGAGATAGACCCCAGCCAACGCATGGCCGACATCGACCGGAGCAACAATACTTTTCCGAACAATACCAGCACACAATTTGTCGAATAATGGCCATGACCTCCCTCGAAACCGCCCTTTTTGAGAGCCTACGCGAGTTCTTCGCCGCTGCCCAATATCACTATCTGCCCCAACAGAAGCAGTTCAGGCGTTATACGGCGACGGGTTTTCGGAACGTCATTTTGAGCATCAGCCCCTATGAGGATGAGCTTTGGGTGGAGGTCAATCTGGGCTTGCGCAAAGACCATGTCGAGGAAACCGTACAGCAGTTTCTCTCGGGCCGAACCGACTTCTGGAAAGACACCAACACGGTCATTATCTCGATTGGCAAACTGACCCAAAACCCCTACTTCCGCTACAAAATCGTAGATGAAGAAGACCTCGAGTTGTGCCAAGAGCAAATCAGTCATTTCATGGATACGCAGGGCTTCGATTTTCTCTCTGATCTCGATGCCTTGCCTACCCTTGATTTGCTCTTCAATACCAATCCCCGCCTGCCGCTCAAGTACCTCTACAACCAACGGCATCGCTGCTTCCGGGGGCTTGTCCTGGCACGCCTGACCCACAACGCCCGCTACAACGAACTCAAGGACATCTATCGGGAGGTCTTACAGACGCAGGGAAGCTCGGATTTTGTGATGCTCAACTACGCCCGTCTCACCCAGTTCCTGGATAACTACTCCCTCAACTGATGCTGACCACAGAGATCGTCTCCTTTGATAGCCCTGCCTTTGCCGAACTACGCGCCATACGCCATCGGGTCTTTGTGGAGGAGCAGCATGTGCCGCCCGAAGAGGAGTTCGATCAGTACGAGACCGACTGTCGGCATTTTGTGGTACGGCTCCACGGTCAGGCCGTAGGTGTGGCGCGGTGGCGCAAGACAGAAGCAGGCTGTAAGCTCGAGCGTTTTGCCGTTCTGGAGGAGTATCGGGGGCAGGGTATCGGGCAGGTCTTGGTATCCGAGGTCATGGCAGATATTGCCGCCCATCAGTCGTCGCCGTGCTTGTTGTACCTGCACGCCCAGCTACCGGCTGTCTCGCTCTACGCCCGCTTTGGGTTTGTGCGCGTCGGTGAACCGTTTGAGGAGTGTGCCATCTGGCATTACCGGATGGAGCAATGGCTTACGAAGTCCTAAATCTCTATTTGAACGTTTGCTTATTTTTCTTCTTCATGTGCGACATGAAGGCTTGCCAGCCAGTTGTGTGCCTCTTCTTCGCTATCGAAAAACTGCACCATAAATTTGCCATCCTCCATATCATGGACGATGTTCTTGACCGCAACATCTCTAAACAAATCAGTTCCCACCAGCACCGCAGAGCCGCGATAGCCCACATCGTAGGCCTTCGGAAACCACACTTCGTTCATCCATTTTTGGTCTTCTACCAGAACTACCTTTGCCTGGCGATTGTCGGCTAACATCAGGGCTGCTTTTTTCTGGATCAGCAGATCAAGCGAGGCATCGCAGGCTTCCCGGAACTGCTTCGACGTAGCAAATCCCTTCCACTCCAGTCCCACTACTTTGAGTGCCGGAAGGTAAAAAACTGTACACCAGGGCTTCTGGTAGGCAAGCTCTTTTTCCATGATTTTTTAGTTCAGATGTAGTTCAGCGTCAGATCAGATGATGAAGAAAAAAGACAATCTCGGATTGACCTTGTTTTCAGGCAACTAATTTAGTGAAACCTACCCAAAAAGCGAACTACATCCCAAATTATTTGTGCAGGGATGAGCTACAATCAATTTTGTTTGTGGCCTATGCCCCCCCAAACAAAGCCTGTAACTGCTCGGCATCGCGGGTGTTGAGGGTCTGCTCGGGAGTGAGACCGCCCTTTTGTGCCACTAGCACACCGTACTTGACGTGCTGGTAGCCTTCGATCTGGTGAGCATCGGGGTTGATGCTCAACTGGATACCATACCTGATCGCTTCGTGTATCCATCTCCAGTCGAGGTCTAGGCGTTGGGGGTGGGCGTTGATTTCGATGGCAACGCCGTGGCTTTGGCAGGCAGCCAGGATGGCTTCCATATCGAGGGGATAGCCCTCGCGCTTGAGCAACAGCCTGCCCGTCAGGTGTCCCAGGATGGTGGTGTGGGGGTTTTGGATGGCGGCCAGGATACGCTGGGTGGCTTTTTGGCGATCCATGCGGAGGTTACCATGAACGGAGGCGATGATGAAATCAAAACTTTCGAGGAGGTCGTCGGGGTAGTCCAGTTGGCCGTCGGGGAGGATGTCGGATTCGATCCCCTTAAAAATGCGAAAAGGTGCCAACTCGGCATTGAGGGCATCTATCTCGTCGTGCTGCCGTCGGATGTCGTCGGGCTTAAGACCGCCGGCGTAAGCGGCTGTCTGGGAGTGATCCGTGATGCCGAGGTAGGCATAACCAGCATCACGGCAGGCGGTGGCCATCTGGCGCAGGCTGTGTTTGCCATCGCTGTAGGTGGAGTGGGCATGAAGGATACCTCGGATGTCTTCGGGCTGGATCAGGCGGGTGGGCAGGCTGTGCTGCTGGGCCGCGACCAGCTCAAACGTCCCCTCACGAAGCGGCGGCAGGACTTCCTGCCAGCCAAGGGCAGCGTAAAAATCCTTCGCTGTCGCGAAGACACGCCGACGCGCCAGCGCAAAGAGCGTCTCCGATTGTCCTTCGGGGCGATGGGCCAGGTGTGCCTCGGCGGCCGTATGCAAGAGAAGCTGTTGCTCAAACTGCTCGGGGGCCACCAGATAGACGGCTACGGGCAGGCGGTTTTCCTCAAAGAAACCACGCCAAACAAAGGGGCTGCTCTGCTGGGCATCGGGACGCATATCTTCCTGTTGGTCAAGGAAATTTCGGAGGGCAGTGCGGTCGTGAGTGGCAGCTACCCAGGTCAGTTCTTCCAGGATTTCGAGTTGTCGGGCAAGGGTTCCGGCGCGGGCATACCGTGCAACGGATAGACATTGCGCTAGCTGTTGCTCCAAAAAGTCGGCATAAGGTTCCGTTTCGGCATACAAAAAACGCCCGCGCTGGGCTTGCCTAAACTTGACCTCCTCGGCGATGTTGGCTTGTGTTTTTTCACCGAAGCCTTTGAGCTGGGCAATGCGGCCTTCCTCACAAGCTCGGAGGAGTTCGTGTAGGTTTTGGATGCCGAGGGTTTGCCAGATGGTCCGCACTTTTTTTGCGCCCAGCCCACGGACGGCGAGTATGTCGAGTAGCCCTGGTGGGGTTTGGTTGAGCCAATGCTGGTGTTCGGGGAAGGTGTTTTCCTGGATGGTCTGATGGATTTTTTGGGCCATGCTGGGCGTAAAACCGAGGGCTTCGATGGTCTGGGGCTGGGTGTGCTGGGTGAGGTCTTCGGAGAGGCTTTCGATCTGCCGCAGGGCCCCCTGATAGGCTCTTGCCTGAAACTCGTTTTGTCCGTGTAGGAGGAGCAGGTCGGCGGTTTGTCGGAGCAGCCGGCTGATGTCTTTGTTGCTCATGGGGTTTAGTCGTCTAAACTGAGGGCTTGGTGAAACTCGGATACCCTACGGTCGCGTTCCTGGTCGCGTATCGCCTGGAGGTCTTGGCTAAGCCCTTCCAGATCATCGGCCAGGAATAGGAGGTGTTGGTAGGCTTCCTTTCGGGTTTGATAAAAGCTGTTATGGCGGGCCTGCTCGAGGAGATAATCGGCAGCTTTTTGTTTGTCGGCTTTGGAGAGGCTAGGCAGATAGGCGGCAAAGTAACTCATCAGATAGCTGAGGCGGCTTCCCGAAAACCGCTGCATTTTTTGGATGAACCAATCCGTTTTGTCGGGGACACCAAAGATGCTGTAAAAATCCGCCAAAAGCATCACCAACTCCTCGTTCTTGCTGCTTTCGTAGGCAGCAAAAATCGGTAAAGCCCTGTTTCCCTGCCGTATAGCTAAGGCAAACAAGCCCGAACGCTTCACGAAAAAGGAGCTATCCAGGCGAGCGCGTTCCTCAAAAAAATCGTCGGACACATCGGCAAAGCTACTCAAAGCATCGACGGCATTCATGCGTACCCGCGCATCGGGGTCGTGGAGGGCCAGGCTGTGGAGGCGTTGGCGGATGGCGGCGTAATGCGTGCTTGCCTGGGGGTAGTCGGTGAAGGCTTTGGCGGCACCGGCTCGGATGGCCCAAAAGTGGTGTTGGAGCAACCCAAGAAAAGCGCGGGCAACAGTATCCTTGGCCGCCATCATGGGGGCAAGGGCTTCGATGGCCTCGGCCTGGTGGCGGTAGTCGGTGGTGTAGTGCAGTTGGGCCAGGTACTCGGTCATGGTTTTTTGGTGGGCCAGCGTACCGATGATTTCGTATTGGGCATCGACGAGGGTTAGCTCGGGGAGGCTCTCCATCGAAAAAGTAAAGGTGCGCTGGCGTTGATCCAAGACGCGCCGAAACGTGGTATCTTTTCCATTGACCCACACCCGAATATCCAGAGGCAGCCGATAGACAGGCGAGTAGTCCTCGGGCTGTACCTGGGAGAGCGTAACCTCCAGTTGTCCGTCTTGATAAATCGAATAAACACTCACTTCGGGATGCCCGGGGGAAAGAAAATACTGATCGAAGAACCAGTTCCAGTCCTGCCCCGTTACCTCTTCGAGGATCAAGCGCAGGTGGTGTATCTCGGCTGTCTTGAAGGCGTACTGTTGCAGATAGCGGCGGATCATCTCAAAAAAAGCAGCGTCGCCTGCCTGTTGGCGCAACAGATGCAGCACCAAAGCACCCTTGGCGTAGGAGTGGCTATCAAACATATCTTCTTTGTCGATGTAGCGGTATCGGATCAAGGCTTCGCGTTTGAGTTGTGCCTCATAGAGATAATCCTCCCGCTGGGAGACCCACCAATAGCGGGCTTCTTCGATGCCTTCTTTGTGTTCGTTCCAGAGGAACTCGCCATAGGTAGCAAAGGCTTCGTTGAGGGGGAGGTTGGCCCAGGATTCACACGTAACCAGGTTGCCAAACCAGTGATGCACCAACTCATGGGCAATCATATCATCCCAATCGTAATCCTGGAGTTCCTGGGTCGTGCGCTGGACTTCTTCGGTATGGACAGTGGCGGTGGTGTTTTCCATCGCTCCCGAGATGTAATCTCGGACAACGATTTGGGCGTACTTCTCCCAGGGATAGGCATAACCGAAGCGTTCGGAAAAGAAATCCAGCATCTCGGGCGTGCGCCCAAAAATCGCTCGGGCGTGTGGGGCGTACTCGGGTTCGACGTAATAACTGACCGGCTTTCCCTTCCAGGTATCCTGCACGTGGGCAAACTCCCCGACGGCCAGCATGAACAAGTAAGGAGCGTGCGGCTGGGCTTGCTTCCAGTGATCGGTACGGGTACCGTCGGCGTTTTTTTGGGTGGTAATGAGTTTTCCGTTGGAGAGGGTTTGGTAGCGGTCTTCGACGGTAATGAAGGTCTCCTGGGTGGTCTTGATGTTGGGCTGATCGAGGGTGGGGAACCAACAGGCGTTGTTTTCGGTCTGGCCTTGTGTCCAGATTTGGGTGGGTTTGTGGGGTGTTTTTTGGGTGGGATTGATAAAATACAAGCCGTGTTCGCGGAGGGGCGCGTAAGGGCTGTCTTTGTCCATCAAGGCTGCGGGGCGGGCGGTGTATTGAATCCTTAGCTCGATGGTTTCCTCGCGGGTATAGGGGCGCGGGAGTGCGATCTGGAGCTGGCGTTGATCGTAGGTATAGGAGAGGGTGTCGCCTTTGTTGAGGCGTATTTCATGGATCATTAAGCCTTTGGCATCCAGGGTGAGTGTAGATTGGGGATAAAACCAGGGGCGCAGCCGTAGGGTAGCCGTGCCGTGTAGCTGTTGGCCTTGCCAGTCGGGGCGAAGGTCTAGGCGGGTGTGGAGGAGGTCGAAGTCGCGCTTGCGTTCGGGTTGGTAGTCTCCTGGCTCGATGACCCACAGGGGGCGTTCGGATCGCTCTCGATCTACCAGGGCGGCTTCTTCTTCGATTGGCACGAGGTAGGCGTTATCCGTTGGTGGCTTTTGCTTTTCTGTGCTTGCGGTGGGCTTATCCTGAACAGTTTTTTGAGCGGGCTTGGTACAAGCAAACGCCAGTAACCAGAGCAGCAGGGCAAGGTAGCGAACAGAGATTTTCATGAGGTCTTTATTTGGACGATACAAGATAGCAAAATTCTTACAAACGGCAGCAAAGATAGCAGCTGATGGGTGCAGCCAGGTATTTGCTCGGATTCCGAACAATATTGTTCATTATCGGACATTACCCAAATGATCCGCATACCATGAAGTCCTTGACCATCAATTCTTTCGTACTTTTGGCACGATAAAAGATAAAATTCCAAAAAACATAAAACAAAAACATGCTTCGCATACAAAACCTCTCTAAGACCTACGCCAACGGCACTCAAGCCCTCAAATCGGTGTCTTTGGATATTGACAAAGGAATGTTTGGGTTATTGGGCCCCAACGGGGCGGGTAAGTCCTCGCTGATGCGTACCATCGCCACTTTGCAAGAAGCAGATAGCGGCAGTATTTACCTCCATCAGATTAACGTCTTGAAAGAAAAAGACCGTGTCCGTCGGCTCCTGGGCTATCTTCCGCAGGAGTTTGGTGTATATCCGAAGGTGAGCGCGGAGGTACTCCTCAACCACCTGGCCGTACTCAAAGGCATCACAGAGGCCAAGGAACGCAAAGCCATCGTTGAAGCCCTCCTGCACAAGACGAATCTCTATCAAGCCCGCAAAAAAAATCTCGGCGGTTACTCTGGTGGCATGAAACAACGCTTCGGCATTGCACAGGCCCTCCTCTCCAACCCGCAGTTGATTATCGTGGACGAACCCACGGCTGGTCTGGATCCTGCCGAGCGCAATCGTTTTCACAACCTGCTTAGCGAACTCGGTGAGAATACCGTTGTTATCCTCTCTACCCATATTGTTGAGGATGTCAAAGAACTCTGTACCGATATGGCCATCATCAACCAGGGGCAGGTACTTCTCAAAGACCATCCGCTCAAAGCTCTTGAAGCCATTAAGGGAAAAGTTTGGCAGAAGTCCGTCGAAAAATCAGCCGTAGAAGCCTACAAAGCGCACTTCAATGTGATCTCGGATCGGATGATTGCAGGCAAACCCAATCTGCATATTTGGAGCGATACCCAGCCCGAAAGCGGCTTTGAACCCGTGGAAGCAGACCTGGAAGACGTGTACTTTTCGACGATCAAAAACCAATAAATCAAGAAGCCATGATGTGGATACAGATACTTACCTTTGAACTCGCCTACCGTAGCCGCCGTCCGGCAACATACATTTATTTTGCGGTCATGTTCTTGACCGCCTTCCTGGCCGTAACCACGGATGCTATACAGATTGGGGGTTCCTCCGGTCTAACCAAACAAAACTCGCCTTACGTCCTGACCCAGATGATGATTATCGTGTCGGCTTTCTTTGCCATCATCACCTCGTCCATCATGGGCGTAGCCATATTACGCGACTTTGAGCACAAGACCGAATCCTTGATGTTTTCTACGCCGATGCGTAAGGGCGACTATCTGATGGGAAGATTTTTGGGCTCGTACATAGTGGCTATTTTTGTGTTTTTGGGGATGCTGTTGGGTTTTTTGGTGGGTGAGTTTATGCCCTGGCGAGAGGCGGATCAGTTGCAGTCGTTCAATGTATGGGCTTATGTGCATCCTTTTTTGGTTTTTGTGATCCCCAACGTCTTTGTTAGTGGTGCTTTGTTTTTTGCCGCCGGTGCGCTCTCCCGCAGGATGCTCGTCGTTTATACACAGGGGATGCTCCTTTTTGTTTTTTATGCCATTGCACTCCAGCTAGCCAGTGATTTGGATAACCGCCAGATGGCAGCCCTTCTGGATCCTTTTGGGGTGCGTACTTTTGGCGTAACCACGGAGTACTGGTCAGCGGCCGAGCGGAATACCCGTTTTGTGGCGATGGAGGGCATATTACTCTGGAACAGAACACTTTGGATAGCTATCGGTATGCTTACGCTGCTGGTTACCCATCTTGGGTTTAGCTTCCGCGTTGTACCAAAGAGTTGGCGCAAGCACAAAGCCAAGCCAACCAGCCAGCAGCCCTTGTTATTATCCGTGCCGCTGCCCGCTGTGCATCCCACCACGGGGCTACCCACGCACATCCGCCAAATCTGGACCCTATCGGTGTTTTATGGAAAAGACTTGTTTAAGCAAGTGCCTTTTTGGGCAATCGTTATCTCGGGTATGGCCTTGCTGCTTGCCAATGCAACAAACTTTTTTGAAATGTATGGCACGCCCATTTATGCGACAAGCTATGCTGTCGTGGAAATGATCCGCAATAGCTTTACCTTGTTTTTTGTGATCTTGACTGTTTTTTATACCGGAGAACTCGTCTGGAAGGAGCGTCAAGTAAAGCTCCACTTGATCTTTGATGCTACTCCCGTACCCGATTTTGTCCCCCTGTTGAGTAAGTTCTTGGGTTTTATGGGGGCTAGTATGGTGCTCTTGTTCCTGCTCATCCTGACGGGAGTCCTGATCCAGTTGCTTAATGGCTATCCCGAAATTGACTGGTCGGTGTATATCGGAACACTCTATACGGAAACCTTTGCTTTGATTTTATTGTATAGTTTGTTGGGCTTTTTTGTTCAAACAGTTGTTAATCAAAAATTTATTGGTTTTGCCATCATAATTTTATTTTTCATCCTCGAAACCGTCATGGGTTTATGGGGGTGGGAGCATCGCATGTTGCACTTTGCGAGCGGTTCTCTGGATACGTTTTCAGAAATGAACCGCTTTGGGCATTATACGACACCCTTTAGTTGGCTGACCGTCTATTGGTTTGCTGTAGCTGCGGTCTTATTTGGGGCAGCGGTTTTGCTTTCGGTACGTGGGGCGGATGCTTTGTTTAAGCAACGACTTCGCCTGGGTAGGCTGCGCTTACGTCCTCAGTTAATTGCTTTTATGATCCTGGCTTTCTTGACTTTTGGTGTGTCAGGAGGTTTTGTTTTTTACAATACCACCCAACTCAACACGTACATGACCAGTAAAGACCTTGAATCTTTGCAGGCAGACTACGAAAAAACACTCAAAGTTTATCAACATCTGCCACAACCCAAGATCGTAGATACCCGCCTGACCGTAGAGATTTTCCCCGAACGCCGCGACGTTCATGCCGAGGGGTACTATATCCTCAAAAATAAAACCGATCAGCCCATCCAAGAAATTCACATCCAGCGTTCATCCGACACCCAAACTCGCCTCGAACAGCTCACTTTTTCCCGCCGGGCCACAATCAAAGAGGACATACAGCGTTTGGGATACTTGATCTATACGCTGGAGGAAGCATTAGAGCCACAAGACAGCTTACAAATGGATTTTCGGGTAGTTTTTGAAACCAAAGGCTTCCAGGATGGTGCCTCAAATACAGGAGTGGTCTATAATGGTACGTTTTTTAACAACACTACCTTTTTTCCCACCCTCGGCTATAACCCCAGCTACGAACTCTCCAATGACCAAAAACGCAAAGAAAAAGACTTACCCGAAAAGGAACGGATGATGAGCCGAGACGATCCGCGTGGGCAGGCACAAAACCTCTTCGGAGATGATGCCGACCGCATCCGCTTCGAGATCACGCTCGGTACCTCTCTCGATCAGGTAGCGATCGCGCCCGGGTATCTTCAACGAGAGTGGACGGAAAATAACCGACGGTATTTCCATTATCGCATGGATGTCCCGATGGTCAATTTTTATAGCATCGTTTCGGCCCGTTATGTGGTCGCCCGTGATACCTGGCAGCCACCTACCACCGAGAGTACCCGCACTACGGCTCCTGTTGCCCTCGAAATCTACCACCATCCGGGCCACGACTATAACCTCCAACGGATGTTTAAGGGCATGAAAGATGCCCTGACCTATTGCGCGACGCATTTTAGTCCGTATCAGTATGAGCAGATGCGCATTATGGAGTTTCCGCGCTATTCCAACTTTGCCCAGTCATTTGCCAACACGATCCCGTTTTCGGAGGGTATTGGATTTATCCTCAACATAGACAAATCAGCGGATAACGTCGATGTCAGTTATTATGTAACCGCCCACGAGATCGCCCACCAATGGTGGGGACATCAAGTAACCGAAGCCAGCACGCAGGGCAATGCCATGCTTTCTGAATCACTCTCTCAATACACAGCTCTGATGGTGATGAAACACGCCTACCCACCCGAGATGATGCAAAAGTTTTTGCGCTACGAACTCAATAGCTACCTACGTGGACGAGCCAACGAAACCAAAAAAGAACAGCCGCTCGTCAAGGTAGAAGCTCAAAGTTATATCCATTATCGCAAAGGCTCTCTGGCCATGTATGCCCTCCAGGATTATATCGGAGAGCAGACCGTCAATGCGGCCCTACGACGGTATGTCAGAGATTGGGCCTTTCGGGAGGATCGCTACCCAACAAGCAAGGACTTAATGGGATATTTTCGGGAGGTTACCCCGGATACCTTGCAGCATGTATTGGATGATCTCTTTGAAACCATCACCTTTTTTGAGCTTCAAACCAAATCTACCCAACTGACCACGAACCAGGATCAAACTTACGAACTCGAGCTACAATTTGAGGCACAAAAATACCGTGCTGATAGCATCGGCAACGACATACCCACCCCGATCCGAGATTGGATAGACGTAGGGGTATATGCCCAAAGTAGTGCCGGAACCGATAGTTTGATCTATCTCCAGAAGCACTATTTTGATGCCCCCCAAACAAGGCTCAAACTCCGGCTGCCCCAAAAACCCACCAGGGCGGGCATTGATCCCCTGCATATACTCATCGACCGCCACCCCAAAGATAACCACAAGGCTATCTAAAACAAATCCAACAAATACTTCCGATTATTTTTGGTTTTCGCTTGAAAGATAGTATCTTTGCGGTCTGTTTTATTCAAGAACCTGCGCAAAAGATGCCTAAGCAATCCAATATTGAGCAAGACGGCATGGTAACGGAAGCACTTTCTAATGCCATGTTCCGGGTCAAACTTGAAAATGGACACGAGGTAACGGCGCATATCTCGGGTAAAATGCGGATGAATTACATCAAAATTTTGCCCGGCGATCGCGTCAAGTTAGACATGTCTCCCTATGACCTGACCAAAGGCAGGATTACGTATCGGTACAAGTGAGGCATTCTTTGCTTTGTACCGGTGCTTGTACTCTTTTTTTAACACTAAACCACTGACCGCCATGAAAATATGTGCATCAGTAAAGAAGCGAAGTGCCGATTGTAAGATCGTGCGACGTAAAGGAAAACTCTACGTGATTAACAAAAAAAATCCACGCTTCAAGCAACGTCAAGGTTAAACGCGAACATCAACTATGGCAAGGATTCAAGGGGTTGATATACCCAACAACAAACGTGGGGTCATTAGCTTGACCTACATCTATGGCATTGGACGTACCCGAGCCAAAAAAATCTTGGAGAAAGCCAACATCTCCGAAGACAAAAAAGCCGGCGAATGGAATGACGACGAAGCCAAACGCATCCGGGACATCATCTCGGAGGGGTTTAAGGTGGAAGGTGAACTCCGCTCCGAAACCCAACTGAACATCAAACGTCTCATGGACATTGGTTGCTACCGAGGCTTACGCCACCGGAAGGGACTACCGCTACGCGGACAACGCACGCAGACCAACGCACGTACCCGTAAAGGCAAGCGCAAGACGGTCGCTAACAAGAAAAAATAATTTCTTTTTTTGATTATGGCACAAAAGCGAAAAGACAAAGCAAAAAAACGTGTAGTTCGGGTAGAAGCCAACGGACAGGTACACATCAAGGCCTCCTTCAACAACATCATCGTCTCGATGACCAACGAGACCGGACAGGTCATCTCCTGGTCGTCGGCAGGCAAGATGGGCTTTCGGGGTTCCAAGAAAAACACCCCCTACGCTGCCCAGGTAGCCGCCCGCGATTGCGCACAGGTGGCTTTCGATGCAGGGCTGCGCAAGGTAGAGGTTTTCGTCAAAGGCCCAGGGTCAGGACGTGAATCTGCCATTCGTACCATCCAATCGGTGGGTATCGACATCACGGCTATTCGCGACGTAACCCCACTGCCCCACAACGGCTGCCGTCCGCCCAAACGCCGTCGGGTGTAAGGCTTTCGGTTATCTTTCTTTTTCTAAAAAAACATCTTTTGCGTATCGGGATCGTTTGTGCTTTTCCTTTTTGTTGCTTGGATGCAAACTTGGAGTGAAGCCCTGCGATACATACGCCACACGTAAATTTTTTCAAATCATGGCAAGACATAGAGGTCCCAAATCCAAGATTGCCCGTAAGTTTGGAGAGCCAATTTTAGGCCCCTGCAAAGAACTCAAACACAAGAATCATCCTCCCGGACAGCACGGCCGCGGCCGTCGTCGCAAACCCTCCGACTACGCCGTCCAGCTCAAGGAAAAACAAAAAGCCAAATACACCTACGGTGTGTTGGAACGCCAATTCTTGAAAACCTTTAAGCGTGCAGCCAGCAAGCAAGGCGTAACGGGAACAAACCTGCTTCGCTTTTTGGAGGCTCGCCTCGATAATACGGTGTTTCGTTTAGGCATTGCGCCCACCCGCCGGGCTGCCCGCCAACTCGTTACGCACAAGCACATCACCGTCAATGGAGAGGTTGCTAACATCGCCTCCATGACCCTTCGCCCAGGCGACATCGTGGGTGTACGCGAGAAATCCAAGTCTTTGGAGGTCATCGTCAATAGCCTCGGCAGCAACCGCGCCCAAAAATATAGCTGGCTCGAGTGGGATCAGTCTATGCTGGCTGGCAAGCTCTTGCACTACCCCGAGCGCGACGAAATCCCCGAAAATATCAATGAGCAGTTGATCGTTGAATTGTACTCGAAGTAATTTTTTCCAACACTAATCAGCAAAAACAGTTATGGCGTTTCTTAGTTTTCAGATGCCCGAAAGGATTATCATGGAAAAGGCGGACGACTTCCGTGGTACATTTGAGTTTCGTCCACTCGAACCTGGCTTTGGCGTAACGGTTGGGAATGCCCTGCGTCGTGTCTTGCTTTCCTCCCTGGAGGGCTACGCGATCATTGGCTTAAAGATGCCCGGTGTGTTGCATGAGTTTTCGACCATTGAGGGAGTCGTGGAAGACGTAACGGAGTTCATTCTGAATCTCAAGATGCTGCGCTTGAAGTGTTTGGTCGATGAGGAGGAAATGCCCAACACGGTCATCAGCCTCAACATCCAGGGAAAAAGTACGTTTACTGGTGCCGACATCAACCAAGCAAGTGTTGATTTTCAGGTACTTAACCCCGATCATATCATTTGTCATCTCGATGAATCTGTTTCGCTCAACGTCGAACTCCATGTGGGTAAAGGCCGAGGTTATGTGCCTTCGGAGGACAACCGCCTCAAAGACCAACCCATTGGCTATATCGCCACCGATGCTATCTTTACGCCCATCAAAAACGTACAGTACAACATCGAGAACACCCGCGTAGAGCAAAAAACTGACTTTGAAAAACTGACCATCGAGATCGAAACCGATGGCTCCATTCATCCCGAAGAAGCCCTCAAAAGTGCCGCCAGCATCCTGATCCGGCACCTGATGTTGATCTCCGATCAAAATATCCAGGTCGATAGTGGCGAACCCGAAGAGGAGGAGATCGTCGATGAGGAAATGCTCCACATGCGCAAGCTCCTCAAGACACCGCTCTCCGATTTGGATTTGTCCGTCCGTGCTTTCAACTGCCTCAAAGCCGCTAACGTCCGCACGCTCGGCGATCTGGTGGGTCTTGAAATATCGGATATGATGAAGTTTCGCAACTTCGGTAAAAAGTCCTTGACCGAACTCGAGCAACTCGTAGCAGAGAAAAACCTCACCTTCGGTATGGATCTCTCCCGATACAACCTCGACGAAGACTAGGACGCTTTCCCATTTTCTTTTTTTCTTTTCTTTTCAACACACCCTCTTCTGATCTCCGCACCAGAGGAGGGGTGCTGGAAAACCTCCAGCACGCTCTACAAGTACCAAAACTCCGGCTTGTGGAGTAAAAACCATCTTTGGAGTATCTTTTTTTGTTATGAGACACGGTAAAAAGTTCAAACAACTGAGCCGCAAAGCCGCCCACCGAAAGGCATTGCTCAGCAACCTGGCCAGCGCGTTGATCCTCAAAAAGCGCATCTTCACGACGCTCACCAAAGGACGCGAACTGCGCAAATACGTAGAACCCCTCCTGACCAAAGCCAAATCCGATACGATGCACTCCCGCCGAGTCGTTTTTTCGTATCTCCAAAACAAATACGTGGTCAAGGAACTCTTCGACGAAGTCGCCCAAAAAATCGCTGATCGTCCAGGCGGATACACCCGTATCATCAAGATCGGGCAACGCCGAGGGGATGCCTCCGAAATGTGTATGATCGAACTGGTGGACTACAACGAACTGCTTCTACAAGCAGAAGAAAAGAAAACCACCCGTCGAAGCCGTCGCCGTCGCAAGGGTAGTGCCGAAGAAGCCACCCCGGCTGCATCCGCAGGTGAAGCCAACGAAACACCAACGGAAGAGACCAACACTGATTCAGAGAAAAAAGAAGACTAGCCCACAAAAAAAGCCCCCTCAAAAACTTTTGAGGGGGCTTTTTGCTTTTGAAGGTCTTTTTACTTACTCTCCTCCATCCGCTTGACATCCAATACCTCCACGTCAAACTTCAAGGTAGAAAACGCCTTAATGACTTCGCTGCGGTTATCGGGGCCATAGGCCAGATGCGAGGGAATGAGCAGCGTTCCTTTGCCCCCTTTTCCGATGAGCGGAATGCCTTCATCCCAACCCGAGATCACCTGTCCCTGCATGATGGGTACTTCAAATGGCTCTCCACGATCATAAGAGTTATCGAAGGGTGTGCCGTCGAGGAGTTCGCCCCGATAATGCACCACCATCACATCGCCCGCACGGATACCCGCCGTATCGCCGGCCGTTTCGAGGATGTAATACAATCCGGTTTCGGTGCGCTGGGCAGTCAGGTTGTTTTCTTGGAGGTAGCTTTCGATGGCCGCCTCTTCTTTGGGCTTGGATGCCTCTTGGAGTTGGCGCACCTTCGCCTGGGCTTGCTCGCGTCGCTCCATCGCAATCTTCTGATAATCCATCATGTTGTAGATCGCGTCTATTTTGAGTTCCATACGGATACTTCCTTTTTCATCCACAAAAGGGGGAAGGTCTCCTTCGGGAAACATGACCTTTGCCGGAATGCGGACGCTAAGGCTATCGCCTTTGCGCACATCTTTCAAGGCTTCGGATAGATAGGGCGGGGCTTGCGAAAAAAGCAAGGGCTGGGGCATCGGAATCACGCCGCCATAAGAGCTGTTGATGAGGGAATCGGCATCATTGAAGACGCTGAAGTGAACGTCAATGACGCTGGCCGAGTCTGGGGCTTGTCCTTCGGTCTGCTTGGTGTGGTTGATGTAGCGCACGCCGTCTTTGGTCGTTACTTCGCCGCCATTGTTTTTGTTGCACCCCCAGATGAGTAGCGCAAGTATGGGCAAAAGGAAAATTTTTTTCATGGAATCAAGGCAAGGATTGAAAAATAAAGAGAGAAGAGAGAAAAAGAAAAAAAGGCTTAGGAGGATTCCTGGCGATGTACCTGCTCAAGGGCCGCCTCACAGCCCGGGAGTAATTGCGTAAACTGATCGACGACTTGTTGGAGGGAGGCTCCCTTACGCTCACCGCCGGCAGCGTTTTTGTGTCCGCCGCCCTCAAAGTGTTGCGTGGCCATATCCGCGACGGAGAAATCGCCCACCGATCGGAGAGAAATCTTAATTTCGTTATCGTCTTTTTCGATGAATGTCGCCGCTAGATAAATACCTTCGATGCTTAGGGCGTAATTGACTAAGCCTTCGGTATCGCCGTTTTGGGAGGAGAACTTTTTGAGGTCATCGGCAGAGATCGCAAAAAACGCGGTGTGGTATTGCGGTAGCACGGTGAGTTTTTGCCAGAGCGCATAGCCCAGGAATCGCAGGCGTTGCTCCCGTCCGTTGTCGAAGATCAAGCGGTGGATATGTCCTGCATCCGCGCCGCGCTCCATCAGGTCAGCTACGACGCGATGGACGTGCGGGGTGGTGTTGCCGTGCTTAAACGAGCCAGTGTCTGTCAGGATACCTGCGTAGAGCAGAGAAGCAATCTCGGGGGTGATATATGCCTGCTGCTCCACCATCCCGAGGAAGTCGTACACGAGCTGGGCCGTGGCAGCAGCTTCGATGTCCCAGAACTCATAATCGGCGAAGTCTTCTTTGCCTCTGTGATGATCGATCAGGGCAATGGGCGTATCGGGGTACTGATCCAGGACTTTATGCAAGGGCTTCATGCGATTGCGTGCCGAAAAATCGACACACACAAACAACTCTGCCTCGGCAAAGGCTGTTTTGACTGCCTCGGGCTGCTTCGGAAACGAAAGGATTTGGGAGCAACCCGGCATCCACTCCAAAAACCGTGGGAAGTCTGTCGGAGAGACCACCGCGACCGTATGCCCCTTAGCACGCAGCCAATGCCAGAGCGCCAATCCCGAGCCAAAGGCATCCGCATCCGGTTGTTGGTGCGGAATAATGACCACACGCCTAGCCGTTTCTTCGAGCCACGGCATGAGTTGGATGAGGTGTTTCATGGAACAAAATTGCACATTTTTGGGGGTAAGTCCAAAAATGAAGCACTTTCACGCCTTACTCCTCTGCTTTTTCTTCGGTTTCGGTTTGTAGGGCTGGATCGAGTACCTCCGGGGCGTGAACGGAAAGCAACTGATACCAACTGACGATCTTCTTGATATCCGAAGGATAGACGCGCTCCAGGTCATACTCGGGCAAGACCGATTCCATGTAGTGGCGCAGCGATTCATCATCTTTTTCCACCGAAAGATCATGTCCATACTGGCGATGCGTCGCATAAAAGACATCGCGCAGTGGCACAGATTCCTCCTCCGTTGTGGTATAGATGGCAATCTCCTGCAAAATCGAGACGCGGTAGTTGGCGTTCATCATCATCTTCGTTTTGGTTTGCGTGCCGATAGGCTCCACCAATACACCCGTCCGACTAGGTTTGATGATTCGGTACAGGCCAGGCTTACCTGAAATGACCGCAATGTCTTTGAGTTCCATGAGCAAGTTTGGTTAGCTGAAAAGGGCTACAAAGATAACGTACCCTGAGCAAAGGAACGCGGCAGGTCTATTCTTAAATTTTGTCAATAGTCAGTCCATCATAAGCCAACCGAACGTTGGGGGGGAGTTCGCGATTGACCTCGGCATGAAGCCCCATCTGGTGACTGATGTGCGTCAAGAAGGCCTGCTCCGGGGACAGCTTCGCAATAACAGCCAATGCCTGCTCCAACGAAAAATGCGAATGATGGGGATGCCGCCGCAAGGCACTCAAGACCAATACCCGTGAGCCTTCGAGCTTCTTCATGGAAGCGGCACTGATCGCACTCACGTCGGTTACGTAGCTCAAATCCCCCAAACGAAAGCCCATCACGGGCATCTGTCCGTGCATCACGGGTACGGGCGTTACGTCAAGTCCTGCCGCCACAAAGGGCTGTTCA
Source organism: Bernardetiaceae bacterium (assembly GCA_036822015.1). Lineage (GTDB taxonomy): Bacteria > Bacteroidota > Bacteroidia > Cytophagales > Bernardetiaceae > DAISIL01. The sequence goes on from DAISIL010000007.1 coordinate 21,108, forward strand.
TCAATCGGATGTACTTCAAGTCGGGGCGCGCCAGGGTAGGGATCTGCCTCAAAGGCATAAGCAAAAGCCGTCCGAAGGCGTGCAATCACGGGCGGTGTGGCGTAGATTTGGGTAGGTTTGTCCTGGAGGTAGTTGAAGGGCCGCACGTCGTCAAGCCCCGCAACGTGATCCTGGTGCTGGTGTGTCAGGAGGAGGGCATCCAGGGTGGGGATACGGGCCCGCAAGACCTGCTGCCGAAAATCCGGCCCGGCATCAATGACCAGGTGCTTACCCGAACACTGCACATAAAAAGATGTACGGAGGCGTTGGTCGCGGGGGTCATCCGATCGGCAGACCGCACAATCACAGCCGATCACAGGAACGCCCTGAGAAGTACCCGTTCCCAAAAAGATCGCTTTCATGGAGACAAAAATAGCGGAAAAATGACCATCTTAACGCAATGAAACTACTTTTAATCCAAACCGCCTTCATTGGTGATGTGATCTTGATGACGGCTGCCCTTGAGGAGCTGCACGCGCTTCTGCCCGAGGCTCAACTGGATGTGTTGGTACGCAGCGGGACAGAATCGCTTTTTGTGGGGCATCCTTTTGTTGGGCAGGTGCTGGTTTTTGAGAAGCGACAAAGCCGCCGCCGTGAGTTGGTGCGGCTCTTCAAACTGATCCGTCCGGCTCGTTACGATGCCGTACTAAACTTTCACCGCTTTGCTTCTACGGGTCTCTTGGCGCTGCTCTCGGGGGCCAGACGCACCCTGGGTTTCGACAAAAATCCCCTTTCGTTGGGTTTTGGGGAGCGGGTAAGACATCGTTTTGAGGGGCAGCACGAGGTCAGCCGCAACCGCGATTTGATCCGAGCCTTAGGTGTGGGCTTGCTTCCCGAGCGGCCGCGGCCGCGTCTCTATCCGCGCCCCCAGGACTACACCCAGGCTGCCCCGCCCTCCGATCCTTACATCTGCATAGCTCCAGCCTCCGTCTGGTTTACCAAACAACTACCGGCCGAGCGTTGGGTGGCGTTCCTGGGGCAGCTCCCCGAGGGCTACCACGTGCAGCTACTGGGCGGCCCCAACGACCGCGACCTGTGCCACAACATCGCCCAAACTTGCCCACACCTACAGCTACAAAATCGTGCGGGTTCGCTGGGTTTTTTGGCTTCGGCAGCCCTAATGCAAGGGGCGCAAATGAACTACGTCAATGACTCGGCACCCCTACACCTGGCCTCGGCCGTGAACGCGCCCGTAGCGGCGGTGTTTTGCTCTACCGTCCCGCGTTTTGGTTTTACGCCGCTTTCGTCGGTCTCGTTTTTGATCGAAACGACGGAGCAGCTATCCTGTCGCCCGTGTGGGTTGCATGGCAAGAAGTCCTGCCCCAAAGGACATTTTGCTTGTGCCAATATCCGCCCCGAGCAGTTATTGGCCCCGCTTGATATACCGAAAAAGGGCGAGTAACGTTAGTTTTTTAGAGCCACCAAAACAGAGCAACTGATGCGGATATTGTTTATTTTTTTACTGGTAATTTTTGATATAACGCTTGTCGTAGCCCAGACAAACGAACCCATCACCTGGGATAACTTAGATAGCTACTGGAAAAACACCCTTTGCCAGCACCTCCAAAAATCCCCTGACCATACCCCTACCCCCCAAGAGTTAGCCGAAATCCGCACCCTGACCATCGGCGGAAACTCCGAGCAGATCAACCGTGAGGTCTTCGATATAGCAGCCGTAGCCCTGCTCCCCAACCTCGAAGAAATCGACCTTTCCTACACGATGGTCTCCCGCCTGGAGCCCCTCCAACACTGCCCCCGCCTACGTATCCTGCACATGGGGCGTAGCTTTGTCAGCGACCTAAGCCCACTCCGCACATTGCCCCAACTCGAAGAACTCTGGGCCGCCAACTGCAAAGGTATCCAGGACTTTACCCCGCTACAAGCCCTCACTCAACTCCGCAAACTCTCCCTCTCCCAGACGCGCATCACCGACCTAAGCCCCCTGCGATCCCTCCAAAAACTCGAACGCCTCTACCTCTCCGAAACCAAAATCAGCGACCTAAGCCCCCTAGCCCAGCTACCCCAACTCCAAAAGCTCGGTATCGTCGCCACACAGGTTACCGACCTCAGCCCACTTGCCCAACTGCCCCAGCTCCAAAGCCTGCTTTGCTGGAACACCCCCATACAAGACCTCCGACCTCTGGGCCAGGCCCAGCACCTGACCGAACTCCTGGCCAGCAATACACCCATCACCTCCATAGATGCCTTACGCAACCTTCCCAACTTACAAAAATTGCATCTTGCCTTCACCAAAGTAAGCGATCTTAGCCCGCTTGCCCACAAAAAGAACCTCCAAGAACTCCTCATCCAGCGCGCGCCCGTAGCCGACCTAAGTCCTTTGGCCACCTGCCCCCAACTCCAAAAATTGATCGCCTACCAGTGCGCCTTCAAAGACCTCACCCCCCTGGCATCGGCCAAAAACCTACGACAACTCAACATCGCCGCCAATGCCGTCCCTGACCTGGCTTTCCTCCACGCCTGCGATAGCCTCCAAGAACTCGACATCTCCGATACGCCCATCCGTGATCTTAGCCCCCTGCGTAACAAAACCCAAGTTCGGGTTTTGATCCTCCAAAACACCCCCATAGCCAGCCTCCAGGCACTCCAACAGCTCGATCAGCTCACCGACCTGGATGCCACCCGCACCCGCATCCAAAACCTCGACGGGCTACAAAACAAAACCCAGCTCCGAGCCTTGCGTATCGCCCACACAGCCGTAGCCGACCTGCGTCCGCTCCGCCAAGCCACCGCCCTACGCCTCCTCGACATCACCCAAACCCAAGTCGCGAACTTAGACCAAATCGCTGGTACCGACGGATTGATACGCATCCTGGCCGAAGGTACGCCCCTAAGTGCCGCCCTCGAAGAAGAAGCCAAAAAAGCCGATCAGGAGGAGTGAACACATCACCCCTCACGTAGCAACTCCACAATAGGCTCTTGCCAGTGCCGTAAGCGTAAACCAAAATGCGCCTTGATCTTGCCCTTGTCCAGGACGCTATACGACGGGCGAGGAGCTGGACGCGGAAAAGCCTCCGTCCCCACGGGCAGCACCGGTACGCCCGAGCCATCGGCACGAATGATTGCCTGCGCAAAGTCATACCAACTTGCCGTCCCCTCCTGGCTGTAATGGTACGTTCCCCAGTCGGAATCCGTAGGCGAGCAGTCGATGATACGGCACAGATCGGCCGCCAGATCAAGGGCATAGGTCGGTGTACCTACCTGATCCATGACCACCCGTAGCTCCGGCTGGGTGCGAGAAAGCCGCAAAATGGTCTTGAAAAAGTTATTGCCGAAGGCACTATAGAGCCACGAAGTACGCACGATCAGATGCCGAGAGAGGGCATCGCGCACCGCCAACTCTCCGGCGGCTTTGCTGGCACCATAGACGCTCAAAGGACTGATGGGCTGTCCTTCGTCGATGGGGCGGTTATGGCCGTGTCCAAACACAAAATCGGTAGAGAGATGAATCAAGGCACTACCATACTGCTCGGCCACGGCAGCCAGATGACCCGCCCCGAGGGCATTGACGGCAAAGGCCGCCTGCGGCTCTTGCTGCGCTCGATCGACATTGGTGTAGGCGGCCGCATTGATGCACCAGTCGGGGCGATACTGCGCCCAATAGTTGGCGATGCTTTGGGGCTGGGTCAAGTCAATTTGGGAGCGATCTGCCCACAACCAGTCCCACTGTGTCCAGCCCGGAGCAACGGCAGCCAGTGCCTGTCCTAGTTGTCCGTGGCTACCGATAACGAGTATTTTTTTAGGCATATCTCTGATATTTTTGTAACACTACTCGGCTAAACAACGTACAGACAAACAAAAGTAATCGGTTGAGATGCAAATCAAAGAAAAATGGTATCGCCAAATGCTTGCCGCTTGCTGCTTTCGCTGGGCCGTCTGGAGCTATGCCCTCACGATGCTGTACTGGTTTTGGTGTAGCGTCCACCATCCCGAAGCGGATATTTTTTCATGGATACCCCTGACCCTGTGCCTCATCGGTGGAGGCATCCTGGGAGCCGCACACAGCTACTGGGAGGAAAACAAACACCGGCACAAACAGCAACTCTAAACAGCGTCGCTCACCATGGCAACGGCAGCCGAGGTGCCAATGCGTTCAGCACCAGCGGCAATGAACTGCTCGGCTTCGGCTCTTGTCCGGATGCCTCCCGAAGCCTTAATGCCTACGTAGTCGGGGAGCCATTGGCGCAGTTGCTTGACCAGGTGTAGCTTTCTCTGCTGATCGCCCTTCTGCCACCCGGTGGAGGTCTTGACGAAATCCACGCCGGCATCACGGGCCAGACGAGCGGCAAGGGCTACCTGTTCCTCGGTGAGGCTTTCGGTTTCGAGGATGACTTTTATCAACTTTTCGGTTTGATGCACCAACTGGGCGCAGCGCACCCACTCCACCTTGACCCAGTGGGGATTGGCACAAAAAGCCGAGTAGTTCATCACCACATCGACCTCATCGGCACCATCCTGGAGGGCGCAGGTGATCTCGGCCAGCTTGGCTTCGGTACGCTGATAACCCAATGGAAACCCAATAACGGTAACCAACTGAACTTCTGTTGATTGCCCCAAATCGCGTCGGGCTTTTTTGATCCAATAGGGCGGCAGGCATAAGCCCACAAACCGATGCTGGATCGCTTGAGCCACCATCTCCTCCACACGGGCATCGGAGATGTCGGGCTGGAGGTAGGTATGTTCAAGGTATGGGTGTAGCGCGATCATGGCTTAGGCCTCTTCGCTCTCTTCGGTGGCTTCAAATTCCTTTCGGATGGTTTCTAGTACATCGTCGATGGTTTCTTCTTCCAGGTCCACGCGCCGAATCAACTCGGAACGCCCCGTTTCGATGATGACCCTAGCCGTATCTAAGCCCACCTTTCGGAACTCCTGCAAGACCCAATCTTCGATGACATCACTAAACTCGGAAAGATCAATATCATCCTCGTACTCATCCATGAACTCCTCCCGAAACACGTCGATTTCCATACCGACGAGCTTGGAGGCCAGCCGGATGTTTTGTCCATTTTTGCCGATGGCCAGCGAAATTTGATCGCCTTTCAGGAAGACCGATGCGCGTTTGCCTTCGTCCTCAATCTTGATCGTTCCGATTTTGGCGGGGCTAAGGGCGCGACTGATATAGAGATCAAGGTTGGTGGTGTAATTGATGACATCAATATTTTCGTTGTTGAGTTCTCGGACGATGGAATGAATCCGGGAGCCTTTCATGCCCACACAAGCCCCTACGGGATCAATGCGATCATCGTAGGACTCAACGGAGACCTTGGAACGCTCGCCGGGTTCGCGGACGACCTTACGGATCGTTATCAGTCCGTCGTATATCTCGGGGATTTCGGTCTCGAAGAGTTTTTCGAGGAACAGCGGGGATGTCCGAGAAAGGATCACGCGGGGGTTCCCGTTTTGCATCTCTACCCGATGGACAATGGCTCGGATGGTGTCTCCTTTGTGGTACTTGTCTTTGGCGATCTGTTCGTTACGGGGCAGGCTCAACTCTTTGCCTTCTCCGTCGTGGCAGACGATTTCTCGGCGCAGGACTTGATAAACTTCCGAAGTGATGATTTCGCCGACCATATCTTTGTACTTCTCAAAGAGCAAGTCTTTTTCGAGATCGCGCACTTTTTGGATGAGCGTTTGTCGGGCCATCTGTACGAGCCGTCGCCCAAAGGATTCGAGCTTGACGGGTTCGGCTACCTCTTCGCCGATCTCAAAATCTTCTTCGATTTTTTGGGCTTCGGAGAGACGGATTTGGGCGTTGTCGTCGATGTTATCGGCATCGTTGGCGACGATTTCGCGGTATCGCCAGATTTCGAGATCGCCCCGATCAATGTTGATAATGACATCAAAATTTTCGTCGGAGATGTATTTTTTTCGGATCACGGCCCGAAAGACATCTTCCAGGATGCGGATCATGGTGGGCCGGTCGATGCGCTTCAAGCGGGCAAAGTCGGCAAACGATTCGATGAGGGTATGTGAATCCATATTTTTTTTTAGAATGAAATGATACAAATGATTTCTTGAATGTCTTTTTGGGCGATGCGTACTTGCTCACCCACTTTTGTTTTTTTGTTGGGGGGTGGTAGTTCTAGGCAAAGTTCCTGCTCGGAGACCTCCCGCAGGATACCCTCCAGGACGGGCAAGGGCTCTACCTGGCTCACGCGCAGGGTACGCCCCATGTGGCGAGGCAACTGCCTGATATTGAGTGGTGTACCCACACCAGGAGAACTTACCTCGAGCTTGTAGGGGCCCGCAAACCAGTCCTGGCCCTCCAAAAAAGGCGCGATCTTTCGGCTGATCTCGGCACACTGGTCAATGTTGATGCCCTGATCGCCGTCCACTTTAATCAAGACTTCGTTGGGAACGCCTTTGCGCACCAATACCTCCACCAAAAAGAGGGAAGGATCGCTTATGTTTTCTTCAAACCAGGTTTGGATAATGGCGTTGTAGTCGGGCATAGGCACAAAAATAGGGGCATCTAGGCCCCCATCTCATTTGATTCAGTGGCACAAATATAACCAAAAAACACCAAAAAACAAATGGCTACTCTTCCTGTTCGGTGATCTGGTCTAGGTCGTCGCTGAGTTCGTCCTGGGCAAGGTCTTCGGGCAGGGGCAGATCATGGATGGCACTGATGCCAAAATAGCGCATGAACCGTCGGGAGGTACCGTAAAGGAGGGGTCGTCCGGGGGTGGTGGCTTTTCCCTTGATGGTGAGTAGGTCTTTTTCGAGGAGTTTGCGGATGGCATAATCACAGTTTACGCCTCGGATGGCTTCGACTTCGGATTTGGTGATGGGCTGCTTATAGGCGATGATGGAGAGGGTCTCGAGGGCCGCCGGAGAGAGCTTGCGACGGGCTTTTTGGGCTAGGAGTATCTCAACGCTTTTTCGGTAGTCGGGTTTGGTCAGGAGGAGGTATCCGCCGCCCATCTCGCGGAGTTCGAAGGCGAACTCGGGTGTATCGTACTTTTGTTGGAGGGCATCGAGGGCGGCGCGTATTTGTCTGGGTGGGATGTTGGTGCCGGTGAGTTCGATGAGGCAGCGTTGGAGGTCTGGGAGCGATACGGGTACGGTGGCACAAAAGATGAGTGCTTCTACGTGGTTTTGGAGGTAGTTCATGGGCGGCGCGTATGTTTGACAAAAATATGGAAAAACATGATGGCACAAAAAAACCCATGCTCACGGGTTAGGCGAGCATGGGCAAAGGGATGTATTAAGAGGGGGTAACTTCGATTTCCTGCCCATTTCGGTCGTAGAAATGATATTCGTTGAGGGCTAGGGAGGAATCCTTGTTGATGCGTACCCACTTGAGATACTTAAAAAACCATCGGTGTTGGCGTGAGGGCAACCCTTGCTTAAAGAAAGCCTCCAGATAAGGGTGTACCGAAAGGACGATCTTTTGATCGTTTTGTTTGCTGAGCAAGAACTCAATCTGATGCTGTACTTGATCGGCTACCCCAATAGACGCTGAAATCTTTCCGGTACCGTTGCAGGCCGGGCAATTTTCACGGGTGGTGATGTTGAGTTCGGGACGTACCCGCTGTCGGGTAATTTGCATGAGTCCGAACTTGGTCAGGGGTAGGATGGTATATTTGGAGCGGTCTTGCTTCATTTCCTGCCGCATGTGGTCGTAGAGTTGCTTTTTGTGTTCGATGCGTCGCATATCAATAAAGTCAATCACGATGATACCTCCCATGTCTCGTAGGCGGAGCTGCCGGCTGACTTCACTGGCTGCCTCGAGATTTACTTTGAGGGCTGTGTTTTCTTGGTTATCTTCGGTGGCTGACTTATTTCCGCTATTGACATCAATCACGTGCAGGGCTTCGGTATGCTCGATGATGATATACCCTCCACTAGGCAAACTAACGGTTTTTCCAAAAAGTAACTTGAGTTGTTTTTCGATGCCAAAGGCTTCAAAGATTTTAGAACGCCCATGATAGAGCTTGACGATACGCTCACGTCCGGGAGCAATTTCTTGAATAAAATCCCGAATGTCTTGGTAGGTTTTTTCTTCATCTACCGTAATGCTATCAAAGCTCTCATTGAGCATATCGCGTAGCATCGAAGTTGCCCGATTGATCTCACCGATCACTTTTTCACGGGTCTTGACTTTGGCAATTTTGGCAGTTCCTTCTACCCATCTTTCGACGAGGGCAGTGAGGTCTTTATCCAGTTCGGCGACATCTTTCCCTTCCGACATCGTTCGTACAATTACCCCAAAGTTTTCCGGTTTGATGGAAGTGATGAGGCGTTGGAGGCGTTTTCGTTCGTTTTTGTCCGAAATCTTCCTAGAAACGTGTACGCTATCAGAGAAAGGCACTAAGACGAGATAACGCCCGGCCAGCGAGAGCTGACAAGAGAGCCGCGGCCCCTTGGTAGAGATCGGTTCCTTGACTACCTGCACCATGATTTGCTGGTTGGCTTTCAGGACATCCGACATCTTGCCGTGCTTATCAATTTCTGGTTCCATCTTGAAGTTTTGTAGGCGGCCAAGGGCTTCGTTGCTTTGTCCGTTGCGGCGACCCGAACGCATGATTTTGGCAAATTTGAGCAGCGAGGTAATCTGCGGCCCTAAATCAAGGTAATGCAAAAAAGCATCTTTTTCGTAGCCAATATCCACAAAAGCTGCATTCAGCCCCGGAACAACCCGCTTGACGGTTCCCCAATAAATATCACCGACGGTGAAATTATTGTCCTTGTCTTCTTGATGAAACTCAACTAAATTTTTATCCCGCAACAGTGCGATACGCCCGCCCGACTGGGTTGAGTTGATGACTAATTCGTTACTCAAGGTCGTATCTGGTTAAAGGGTGAAATAGAAAAATAAAGAAGACGAGCTAAACAAAAACGCTACTCGCTTCTTGTGCTTAAGAAAACTTTCAATATGTCAAAGAACAGGGCAATGAGGTGCTAGGCCGCCAATCGTTTTTGGGTCAGCGCACACCTCAAAGAAATCAACTGCGCCGACTATTTTTTCTTGTGTCGGTTTTTACGCAATCGTTTCTTTCGTTTGTGCGTCGCGATCTTGTGTCGCTTTCGTTTTTTTCCACAAGGCATAATGAACAGTTGTTTTGTGTTGAATGAATGAAAAGGTAAGAAAAAAAATGAATCTATTAGGTTTGTTTACGGCAAATTAGCCAAATAGTTGCGTGCCGCCTGCCGCAAAAGTGAATCTGCGTCGGGGGCTTGCAAAGCCGCCGTAAAAGCCGTGCGGGCCCGCTCCTTAATTCCTGCTTCGGCATAGGCCATCCCCAGGTAAAACTGACCCTTTGCCTCTTCGGGCGCAAGGGCAACCAGTTGCTCAAAACGCTCCACGGCTTTATCGAACTGCCCGGAGCGCATCGAAAGCAAGCCCAGGTTCAGTAAAGCCAGGCGGTGTTGGGGATTTTCCTGGAGAACCTCCCGAATCATCCCTATTCCTTGCATGGGATTGGCGGAGGGGATGTAGGTCATCCCGATCTTGACTTGCCAATCCAAATTGCTCGGCTCCTTCGCCTGTGCCTGCTCGAGATACTGCCGTGCTTTGGGGGCAATCGTGCTGGCCGCCTGCTCGGAGGCGGCCACACCGAGGGCTTCATAATAAGCATTTCCGGTGCGGGCCAATAGGTCATCTGATGGATAACGCAACCAAAGCTGCTCCGTGTAGGTGGCAATGCTATCCCAACGCTGTATGGGCTTCCAAAGTGCCGTCAAAGAATCCAAGGCCTGCTCGTGTGCGCTTGCCCTCAGGCTTTTATCGCCAAACTGCTCACGCCAATAAGCGATCCGCTCGGCCATCTCTGCCGGTAGATCGAGGTGATGATCGGGGTGCTTGGCTTCGGGATCAGGGGCAGCTGTGGCTTCGGCATTGACCAGGTTACGGTCTGTGGGGGTATTCTCGACGACCACTCGGGGCAGCAAAAACAAACCCGTGATGAGCAATATAGCTCCTCCCATCAGACCGTAACGCCATTTGGTTTCCATACAAACAAGTGGGGTTAGATTAAGCCGTTACGTTGGCGGCAGTCTCGTTGTTGGCCTGCACTACTTTTTCGCTAGACCGGATGCGCTCCACAAAGTTTTTGGAGGGCTTAAAGCTCGGTACGTAGTGTTCGGGGATTTCGATAGACGTTTGGCGGGCAATATTACGGGCCACTTTGCGGGCGCGTTTTTTATTGACAAAACTGCCAAAACCTCTGATGTAGATGTTCTCTCCTTTTTCCATGTTGTCCTTGACAACATCAAAGAAAGATTCCACGACCTTTTGTACTTGTCCACGATCGAGTTCGGATTTTTGGGCAATTTCAGCGATGATGTCTGCTTTGGTCACGGTAGGTTCTGATTTTTGGTGATGATAAAAAGCTGTAAATCAGCAAATATTAGCCTGCAAAACTAAGCCGCTTCTCTGTAAGATGCAAGCAAAAACCAAAAAAGTCTTTGAAATGCGTCCTAATTTTTTGTAAATCCCTGAAAAACAAGGCGTATTATTGGGGGATTACCGCTAAAGTGGTCTCTACTAAGGACAAGATATACTGCACTTGTTCTTCAAAAGTTGTCTCGGAGGTATCTAGTGTATGGGCATCGGCTGCCTTACGCAGGGGGCTATCGGCGCGGGTTGTGTCGAGATAATCGCGTTTTTGGAGGTTCTCTTCAATCTGCTCGAGCGAAATATCGGTGTAGCCCTGTTCCCGTAGCTGTTCCTGCCGACGCGATACACGCGCCTCCATGCTGGCTTGCATGAACACCTTCACCTCGGCATCAGGGAAGACTACCGTACCGATGTCTCTGCCCTCGGCAACGACACCTTTTCCGAGACCGATCCTTTGTTGTTGGGCGACCAAAAAACGCCGAATCTCCGGTACGGCACTCACCTGACTAACCGACTGCGTAACAGTCATCGACCGAATTTCTTTTGATACGTTTTCGCCGTTGAGAAAAACGGGGCTTTCGCCCACCCGAGGGCGTTCACCGAAGGTAATCGCAATATCCAGCAATGCCTCCTGGACAGTGGCGGCATCGTTCCAGTCCAGTTCTTTCCGAAGAAAGTACAGCGTAACGGCTCGGTACATCGCTCCCGTATCCAGATAGATATAATGTAAGCGACGGGCAACCTCACGGGCTGAGGTGCTTTTGCCACAGCCGGCATATCCATCAACGGCGATACTGATTTTGGGAACTTCCTTTTTCATGACTTACCCGCAAAGGTAAGCCTTTGTGGGGTCTTGACCAAAAAGCGGCAACAAATCGCTTTTTTCTGACAAAAATATTGTATTTTTCGTGTTCGTTTAGCACCTTCATCTCATTGACCAACCCCCAGTCTCCATGTTAGCCAAATACATCAGTGCGTTACTTGCCCAGGAATCCGCCGTAACTATTCCTGGCTTTGGGCGACTTGAGAGCCGCTACGACGGAAGCCGCATCAGTGGTACCGAACTCCTACCTCCCACGCGCTCCATCCAGTTTGACCCTTACACCACCCACGACGAGGAGCAACGCCTCCAGCAATTTGTTGAGCAACAAGGAGTAACCAATACCAAAGACTGGGACAAGCTACTCCATGACTTCATCGAAACCATAGAAGAAGCCTCCCAAAATGGTGGACGATGCACCCTGCCTACCCTCGGCACTTTTTTTAAGGAAGGGCAAAATGGACATTGGCAGTTTGAGGCTGCCTCCAGCCTGGCATCGCATCCGCTTGCCTTTGGCTTACCTACCCTAGACCTCAAACGCACCACTGCACGCCAGGCAGCCACCCCTACACCTACACCTACACCTACACCCAAGTCCGAACCCGTATCCGCTACCGTTCATCCAAATCCAGCCCCTGAACCCGCTACCGAAACGGAAAAAGTTCCCCAAAAGAAGAACAACAACGAACTCATCACCTGGCTTGTCGTTATCCCGCTCATCTTTGTCTTTGCTTTTTTGGTCTGGCTTTTCATTCAGAGCAGCAGTAGCCCTGCCGTGAGCCAGGACGAGCCTATCGTTGAGCAGGCTATCCCTCCCACGCCTAGCCCCGAACCCGCCGAAGACCCCGCCACCCCTCCCCCAGACCCTAGCCCAGAGGTGGAGACAGACGACCAGCAAACCATAGAGGAGCAAACGCCACCGCCTGTCGCAGAAACAGAAAAATCAACTCCTGCACCCATAACGGAAGGAAGGCAGCTTGGCTCGCCCACCGGTGCTTATTATCTCATCGTGGGTAGCTTCACCGAGAAAGCCGAAGCACAAAAGATGCTCGATAAGTTGCTTTCCGAGGGAAAAGAAGCCTACTTCATGCCCCACGAAAGCCAACCCAACACCCTCCGAGTAGCCGTTGGCACTTACCCCGACGAAGCTACGGCCACCAACGCCCGTAGTTCACTCACGGGATACCCCTCCTGGGTCAAGAAGTGGTAAAACCCATCACGCCAGAAACCCTATGAGCCGATTCAAGATCAAAGTCGTAACCCCAGCCTATCGCCCTAAGGCACAGCCCGAGCCAGCCTTGAAGCCACAGCCACAACTAGCCGCCGCCCAGGACAAACACGCCAATAAGCAGTGCAAACTTTGGCTTAGCCCACAATCCATCACGCAGATATTTACGCATATCGGATGGGGAACCCAAACGAAACACAACCAGGTAGAGCAGGGCGGCATCCTCATCGGAGAGGTGGGTCAAGACCCCCAAACGGGCGTGCAGTATGCCATCGTGCGGCAGGCCATCGCGGGAAGTGCCGCCCGGGGTACGTCGGCTTATCTGGAAATGGATCACGGGGTTTGGAAAGAAATGATGGATCGGGCCGATGAACTGATCGACGACCGCCCCGAAGACGACCCCTGGCATATCATTGGTTGGTACCACACACACCCCAACGATTTATCCGTCTTTTTTTCGGCTACCGACCTGGCAACACAGCACAAGTTTTTTTATGAAGACTGGCAATACGCACTCGTCTTTAATCCCCACAAAAAAATCTGGAAAGCCTTTTACGGAAAATCAGCCAAGCCCTGTCTGGGTTTCGTGATGGCTCAATGACAACTAACACCGGCATCCGTGATTGTCGTTTGCCATGCCCTGACAATCAAGAGGATACCCATCAGAACAAACAGCACAGGATAGAGCTTGCGCATCCGGTTGCGCCACCGCAAGCCAATGTAGTTGCCCGCCAACGACAAGCCCAACATCATCGGGACAGTACCCAATCCGAAGAGGAACATATACAAGGCTCCCCCCCAATGGTCGCCGGCAGCAACAGCGCCAAGCAAGGCCACATACACCAAGCCGCAGGGCAAAAAGCCGTTGAGCATCCCCACCACCAGGAGGCTACGCATCTGCTGACGACCCAACACACGGCCCAACTGTGCCTGTATCCAGGCGTAAAAGCGTTGCATACCGCCCCAGTGCATCACCAGATGATCCAGATTGACGGCAAAGATACCCAGGACAATCAGGATTGCACCCAGGGTATAAGAGAAATATACCTGATCGGCTACCAGCAGTACGGCCTGCCCAAAAAAGCCAATTACGCCACCCATCAGCGCGTAGGTCAGGGTACGCCCCAGGTTGTAGAGCATACGCCCCCCTACGCGCTCGAGGAGCTGCCCACGCCCAGAAGGTAAAGCCAGAGCAATGGGCCCGCACATACCCGCACAATGAAAACTGCCAAAGAATCCCAACAAAAACGCACTCCAGAGCATAGCTTAGGGGATATAAAGCGTTTGTTCGTCGTAGAAGTGGCGGCCGCGCTCATCTTCAAAAGCCATCTTGACGCGCCAATGCCCAGACTGAAACTGATCCATGGCTACAAGTTGCTGATAGTTAGGGTCAAGTTCGAGGGGGATATGCTTATCCTGCGCCGCATCCGAAGGACGGAAGAAGTACAGCGTACCGCTTTTGAGGGCGATCTTCGGGAACTGAAACGACACCGCCGCCTCTGCCGTCCGAAGCTGGATACTGATCGGCGTTTGAAGTTGTCGGGCATTGCGGATGTGATCCATGCGATCCTGATAAACGATCTCTTGGGCGTAGTAGTCATCCGCGACCAGATCAATTTGTACTTGCGTGGTCTTATAGACCAGTGTTAGCATAAAGGTAGCAAAGACAATGAATGCCAATGTGATACCTGTTCCCCAGTTGAATGTCATAGCAGTTGGTGGTTGGTGGTTAGAGTGATAGATGAATTATTTGATGGGTGCTAGAAAACTTGTCTTGACGCGATCCAGGACTTGATCGGTTTCTTTGGAGACGACCTCAATGATCAGATCGTTCTTGGCAGAGGTCAAGTACTTCGGTTCAATTTCGATAAACATCGCCCCATCGACTACTCCCTCTCCTTTCACGAAGATAAGTTGATCGCCACCAATCATCTGTATCGTGGCCTGCTCGGGCTGCTGAACGCGCATATAGACGTTGCCGAGGTCTTCGGTGGTTTTATTGACGATCTGGAGACGATACAAGTTTTTGATGTTGCCCGTTTCGGTCTTCTGAAACAGATGCCCTTGGGCGCGTAGGATCGTCGTTTCCATTGTCCCTCGGACATTAAAAAGCACCAAAATAACCGCAATCAAGACCATCAAGACGGCACTATAAGCCTTCATCCGTGGGGTGATCTTGAATTTTTCTCCTGTCTGGATGGAGCGTTCGGAGGCATAGCGGACAAGTCCACGTGGCTTGTCGATTTTGTCCATGATCGAGTCACAGGCATCAATACAAGCCGTACAGGCGATGCACTCGAGCTGTGTACCGTTGCGGATGTCGATTCCTGTGGGACATACCTGCACACATAAGCCGCAGTCGATGCAATCTCCCTGGGGAACTTCGGCAGTCGCTACCTCGGTATCTTCGCCCGCTGTCGTGGGGGTTGCCTGGGCTTGTTTGCGCTTTTTGTTGCGTCCGATTTTTCCTCGGGGTTCGCCACGCTTGTAGTCGTAGGAGATCACGAGTGAATCTTCACCCATAAAAACGCCCTGCAAACGTCCGTAAGGGCAAAATGTCGTACAGACCTGCTCCCGAAACTGGGCAAAGACAAAATAAAATAGCCCCGTAAAGATGACAATGGCCGTAAACGTAGCTTTGTGTTCGGTGGGCGAGGAGGTGATGTGGTCGTAGAGTTGATCTACGCCAATGATATATGCCAAAAAGAGGTTCATGATCCCGAAGGAGAGTACCAGGAAAACGCTGTGTTTGAGCGTCTTTTTGAGGATTTTTTCACGATTCCAGGGCGCTTTATTGAGGCGGCGTTGTTGGTTGGCATCACCTTCGATCCAGTACTCAATCTTGCGAAAGACCAGTTCCATGAAAATCGTCTGGGGGCAGGCCCACCCACACCAAATTCGTCCAAAAACAACCGTAAAAAGCACGATGAAGATGATCCCCAGAAGCATCGAAAGCCCGAACAAGTGAAAATCCTGGGGACGAAAAAACACCCCCATCACGATAAACTTGCGCTCCAGGATATTGAACAAGAGCAGAGGCTGTCCGCCGATCTTGATGAATGGTGCCGATATAAAGAAAGCCAACAAGCCTGCTGCCACGATGTGGCGCATGTTGTAAAACTTCCCGCTGGGTTTTTTGGGATAAATCCAGATGCGTTTCCCGAACTCATCCACGGTCGAGATGGCATCACGGAAGTTCTCCTGATATTTACTTTTACCGGGTTGAGGTTGTGGTGTGGACATGGTCTTTTTGTTTTGGGAAAAGGGAGAGAGCTGCCATGTAGCAGCTCTCGGGGGGGTAGGATTTACTTACTCGGTCTCTGCGGGTGCGGTAGCACACACATCACCCTGAGGAGCTTTGGCGACGGCAGGTGTTGTACCCATAAGGCTCAGGACATAACTGGATACCTTTTGGATTTCGTCGGGCTTTAACTTGTCGTTCCAGGGGAGCATCCCTTTTTCGATTACGCCATACTTGATGGTCTTGAAGACATCCGAAATGTCGCATCCGTGAATCCAGTGTTCGTCGGTTAAGTTGGGGCCAACTTGTCCGCCGCCGTCAGCCAGGTGGCAGGCTTGGCAGTTGGCAACATAGATTTCCTTGCCACGGGCTAGGGCATCGGCATCGGTCAGGAGCGTTACGTTGCTTTCATCAACCATACTTCCCATCTTGGCTAAGTAGGCTGCTTTGGCTACTTCGGCGGCATCCATTTCGGCGTGTAGCTCGCGGATCGAGACAGGCTTAGCTTCTACATCACCGTGATAGTAAAAGATATAAACCACGGCAAAAACGATACTCATGTAAAAGCCATACTTCCACCAGGGCGGTAGGTCGTTGTCGAGTTCGTGGATGCCATCATACTCGTGATCGAGCAAAATATCTTTTTCCTTGTGAATGGGCGCGGCAGCATTGAACTTGTTCCAGAACCACTTCCAGAAACCACTACCCTCTTGGGCTAGGGCTTCCTCTTCGGCTACGGCATGGGTGGCAATTTGTGTGCGCATGAAGCGGTAGAGCATGAAAGCCACCACCAAAAAGGCGACGGTCAGGAAGGCAACCATTGTCCCGAGGACGAGTAGCAAAAGATCGGCGTTACTGATTCCGGCCACCAGCCGCTGGCTGCTTTCCTGGGCCCACACGGCTAGCGGCAAAAAGAGCAGCAACAGCATCGTGGTCAGCTTTTGAAAAATAGATTTAAGACGTTGCATCGGTAGATTTGGGTTTGGAGTGTAAGACGAAATTGAGGTTGTGATAGAAGATAAAACCAATGACCAAAAAGGCCGTCAGTAGGGTAAAGACCGTTACCCCCAAGACTCCCATCAGCAGCAGTTCATTCGAGATACCCTCCAATAGCGGTTGCCCAAAGACAATCGTGGGCATCAAGAGGCTAATAAAAAGCACAGAAAGGCGTACAAGAGCGCGTGGCTTAAACATGAGCAGTGGAGTTAGGGGTGGATGTGGGCGTGGGAACTGTAGGCGCGATCGTGGCATCATCCAGAGGAAGATGCTCCATAGAGGCGATCTCGGACTTGTCTAGGATGGCTACTTGCCAGAGCCAGATCAAGAAAAATGTCATGAAAATAACAATACCAATAGCGGGGAGGTAATCTATGCCTTCGATAGCACGTAGCACGTCTTTGTACATGGCTGTTTTGTCTGGTGGATAACTCCTACAAAACAACTATTTATCTGGCAGATCGCTAATGAGTGCTATCAAAGCTGGAGGTGATCTTTATCAGTTAAGCCGAGCGGCTCTTTTTCCTGGAGGGTAGGGAGATGATCGCTCCATGCGATGTGCTTCAATGCTAAGACAAGGCGGTATTTCTCTCTAAGGCTAACTTTTCAGGCTTTCCACAGTCTCCTCAATGAAGGCAAAAGTTGTGAGGATTTCGGGTTTGCCATCAACCAGGGCTACCGTATGCTCATAGTGAGCAGAAGGCTGGCGGTCGCGGGTGCGGATTGTCCATCCATCGGCTTCCTGCACGACTTGCTTTGTTCCCATGTTTATCATCGGTTCGATGGCTAGTACCATGCCGTCGGCGAGTTTTACGCCGTAGTTGGGGCGGCCGTAGTTGGGTACTTCGGGTTTCTCATGGAGCTTGCGCCCTACCCCGTGGCCCACCAGCTCACGTACAACAGAGTAGCCGTACCGTTCGCTGTACCGCTGTATGGCCGCACTTACATCGCCTAGTCGGTTTCCGGCCCTGAAATACTTGATTCCCTCGTAGAGGGAGTTTTTGGTTACTCTAAGCAGACGCATGACCTCCGGAGCAACTTCACCCACCGGATACGTATATGCACTATCGGCGTGAAAACCGTTAAGATACACCCCGCAATCTATCGAAAGAATATCACCGCTTTTCAGTACGTATTTGCTCGGAAACCCATGTACGACTACTTCGTTGAGGGAGATACAAAGCGAAGCCGGAAAACCGTTGTAATGCAAAAATGACGGATGCGCCCCGTGATCCATGATGAACGTTCGGGCAATATCGTCGAGTTCTTTGGTCGTTACGCCGGGCTGTACCCGCTTGGCCACTTCGCCGTGTGCCTGCCCGAGCAGTAAGGCACTTTGTCGCATTTTTTCTAAGTCCTCGGCAGTCTTGTACTGAATGCCTCTAAGTTTTCTGTTCGTAAAAAGTCCCATGGCCGGTGCAAAACAAAATACTACCTGCCCCCGTGATTGTCGATCAGGGCAGGTAGCCGTTAATAAAAGATATGTAAAACTTACACAGAGGCAAAATCGGTCATCTTACCTGACTTCATCAACCCTTCATACTCCTGCATGAGCAGGTAGCTGTTGATCTGTTGGAGGGTATCAATGATAACACCAACCATGATGAGCAATGATGTCCCGCCATAGAACTGCGCAAAAGCATCACCGACACCCGCCAGTGAAGCAAAAGCAGGCAGGATGGCCACAATGGCCAGGAAGATAGCTCCGGGCAGGGTGATCCGGTCGATGATCCAGGCAATGCGCTCGGCAGTTTCTTCTCCGGGGCGATACCCGGGAATGAAACCCCCACCGCGTTTCATGTCTTCGGCGATCCGCTTGGGATCTACCGTAATGGCGGTGTAGAAGAACGTAAAGAGGATAATCAGGATCGCAAACGTGAGGTTATACTCCCAGGAGCGGAAGTTGGAAAAAGCTACCTGAATGTACTGGGCTACGTCGCTTTTGTCCGCAAAAACCGATGCAATCAGCGGCGGGGCAAACATCAAAGCCTGTGCAAAGATGATCGGCATAACACCAGAGGCATTCACCTTCAAGGGAATATACGAACGCTGCCCGCCTCCTACGCGCTGCCGTCGGCTCTCACCAACAACCTGCTTGGCATACTGGACATGTACCCGACGAATCGCCTGAACAAGCAATACCGTTGCCATAACGACAAAGAAAAGCGCGATGGCCTCCAAAACGAAGATAATCAAACCGTCGTTTTCGGTCTTTGCCGTGATCTCTTGCAGGATAGCTCCCGGAAAAACGGCGATGATCCCGATCATAATCAGCATCGAAATACCGTTGCCGATCCCCCGATCCGTGATCTTTTCCCCCAACCACATACAGAAGATCGTTCCCGAAGTCAGGATAATCATCGACGAAATCGTGAAGAAGAAAAAGTCAATCATCACAGCTTCTTTCGGGATCGTACCGTTCACGTAAGCAAAGGACTGCCCAAGTGTAACGATGATCGTCAAGACCCGTGTAATTTGGGTGATCTTTTTGCGCCCTGATTCTCCTTCTTTTTGTAGCTTTTGGAAGTAGGGAGAGGCTACCGTCGCCAACTGAATCACGATAGAAGCCGAAATATAAGGCATAATGCCCAAGGCAAAAAGGGAGGCTCGGTTGAAGGCTCCTCCCAAAATCAGGTCAATCATGTTGAAAAGTCCATCGAGTGGGCTGCTGCCCGAGGCTTGCTTCAAGACCACGGGATCAATGCCTGGCAAGACAATATAGGAGCCGAGGCGGAAGATAACCAACAGACCCAGCGTAATCAAGATACGCTGTTTTAGTTCTTCGATGGCAAAAATATGGCGAATGGTTTCAAAGAAACGCTTCATAAGAATGGATCATTAAATACAGAAATCAAATAACGTGAGAAAAAATTGCCCTTCCATTCTTGTTAAGAAACTTTAAGGCTTTCCAATACAGCAGTTTGTCCGCCTTGAGCTTCAATGGTCGTTTTTGCTGACTCGGAGAAAGCATGTGCTTTCACCTCTAAGGCCATGGTGAGTTCGCCCCGATTGAGTATCTTGACCAGGTCTTTCTTACCGACAAGTCCGTTTTGGTAGAGAATATCGAAGTCAATCACGGTCAGGTTTTTGTCCTGGGCGAGTTGTTGGAGGGTGTCTAAGTTGATGGGTTTGTAGGCTACCCGGGCTGGGTTCTTGAACCCAAACTTAGGAATGCGGCGATAGAGGGGCATCTGTCCGCCTTCAAAGCCGCGTTTTTTGCTATAACCGGAGCGGGATTGCGCCCCTTTGTGTCCACGGGTACTGGTGCCACCGTGTCCTGAACCTTGCCCGCGCCCAATGCGCTTGCGATTTTTACGAGAGCCGGCTGCCGGCTTAAGAGAATGCAGTTTCATGGTTTACTTTTGGCTAAACGCTTGCAGCACTGGTGTTTGTTTTGTTCTTAGGCCCAAAAAGCACGTGCGCAAACTCGCGATGGATGATAAATGATAAAAAAGAAAAAACAAAGATGCAGGTTAGATTTCTTCGTACACTACCAGGTGCCTGACCTTTCGCACCATACCCAGGATTTGGGGGGTAGCTTCGTGTTCGACACTACGGTTGATTTTGCCGAGTCCCAGGGCAACAATCGTTGCTTTCTGGTCTTTGGGGCGTTTGATGGTGCTGCGCACCTGGGTAATTTTTATCTTTGCCATGAGCTGATCGGTAAGGGGTTATCCATTAAAAACTTTTTCGAGTGAAACACCCCGCTGCCGGGCTACCATGATCGGATCGCGCATCCGTTGGAGGGCATCCAGGGTAGCTTTGATGACGTTGTGGGGGTTGGAGGAGCCGTTTGATTTGGCCAGTACATCCTTGATGCCCGCCGATTCGAGAACGGCACGCATGGCACCGCCAGCGATCACGCCCGTACCTGGGGATGCGGGCTTCAAGAACACCCTTGCTCCACTGTAACGCGCCTTGATGGGGTGCGGCACCGTGTCTTTGGCGCGTGTAACCTGAACGAGGTTTTTCTTGGCATCATCGACCGCCTTAGCGATAGCGTCCGTTACTTCGCCCGCCTTGCCGAGTCCATGCCCAACGACACCGTCGCCGTTACCGACAACCACAATGGCTGCAAAACTAAAACGACGGCCACCCTTGACCACCTTTGCCACCCGATTGATGGCCACCACGCGCTCTTTGAGTTCGATGTCGCTGGCCTTTACTTTGAGACTTTTCCCTGCCATGAGTATTTTAAAATTTGGATGTTAAAATTCGAGGCCGCCTTCACGTGCGCCCTCCGCCAAAGATTTGACCTTTCCGTGATACAAATAACCGTTGCGATCAAAGACCACTCGGGTAATGCCTTTTTCAAAAGCCCGCTCGGCCAGTTGCTTACCCACCTGATGGGCATCGGCTACGTTGGCTGTTTTTTTGTCGGCGGTCAAGGAGGAGGCACTAGCCAGCGTGCGTGCCTGTTCATCGTCGATGATCTGGGCATAGATGGCTGTATTGCTCCGAAATACCGTCAAGCGCGGCCTTGCCGAAGTACCGGTTACCTTGCCGCGAATACCGCGCTTAATGCGCTCACGGCGTGCAGTTTTTTTATTTTTTGTTGCCATAAGTAGTTGTTGTTCAATAAATTATTTACCGGCTGACTTACCCGCCTTGCGACGCACTTGCTCACCCACAAAACGAATCCCTTTGCCTTTGTAAGGTTCTACTTTACGCAGCGATTTGATTTTGGCGGCTACCTGCCCCAGCAGTTGCTTGTCATAGCTCTCCAGCGTAATGATTGGATTTTTGCCCTTTGCCGTCTCGGCGGATACCTTGACCTCCTCGGGGACTTGCAAAAATACGCTGTGAGAATACCCAAGGCTCATCTCGAGAACCTGACCATTGGCGACGGCTTTGTAGCCTACCCCGACCAGTTCGAGTTCTTTTTTGTAGCCTTCCGTAACCCCAATGACCATGTTGTTAATTAGGGCGCGGTACAAGCCGTGCATGGCTTTGTGTTTCTTTTGTTCGGAGGGGCGAGCAACAGAGAGTTCGCCGTCTTCGATCGTAACTTCCATCCCTTCGGCGATCACCTGGGAGAGTTCGCCTTTGGGCCCCTTCACACGAACGACGTTCGCTTCGTGTTCGATGGTAACCCCACCGGGGATAGTAATGGGTGCTTTGCCAATTCTGGACATGATGATGGTCTGTGATTAGGTTTAATAAACGTAACAAAGAACCTCACCGCCTACGTTCTCCTGACGCGCTTCCTTGTCAGTGATGACCCCCTTCGATGTCGAGACGATAGCGATACCGAGTCCGTTAAGAACCCGAGGCATTTGATCGACTTTGACGTACTGGCGCAGCCCTGGACGGCTCACCCGCTCGAGGCTCGTGATGGCGTTGAGTTTGGTGGCAGGATCATATTTGAGAGCAATCTTGATGACGGCGTGTTTGCCTTCACCCTCAAACTTATAGCCCTGGATGTATCCTTTATTGTGAAGGATTTTGGTGAGTTCCTTTTTGAGTTTGGAGGCCGGAATCTCCACAATTCTGTGATTGGCACGGATCGCGTTGCGAATGCGTGTCAAGTAATCGGCAATTGGATCTGTTGTCATTCCAAAAAGCGGTTAAATCTATGAGTTACCAAGAGGATTTTGTGATGCCCGGGATTTTACCTTCCAAGGCCAGTTTGCGGAACATCACCCGCGAGATACCAAACTTGCGCATGTAGCCTTTGGGACGGCCGGTGAGTTTGCAACGGTTGTGCAAGCGAACAGGAGAGGCATTGCGGGGGAGTTTGTCGAGGGCGATTTGTGCCTCGACATCTCCGTTTTTGGCGAGTTCTTTGAGTTGCGCTCGTTTTTCGGCGTAGCGTTTGACGAGTTTTTCACGTTTGCGCTCACGCGCTTTCATTGATTCTTTTGCCATGATGATCTACTTATTTGCGTTGTTTAAAGGGCATACCGAGAAGTTTGAGCAATTCGAGGGCTTCTTCGTCTGTCTGGGCAGTGGTAACGAAAGAGATATCCATCCCGTCGATTTGTTTGACTTGATCGACCTTGACCTCGGGGAAGATGAGCTGCTCCCGAATGCCGAGCGTGTAGTTGCCCCGGCCATCGAAGCTCTTATCGCTGATGCCCTGAAAGTCGCGTACGCGGGGTAAGGCAACGTTTACGAGGCGATCCAAAAATTCATACATCCGATCGGCACGAAGTGTTACCCGTGCGCCGATGGCCATTTCTTCGCGCAACTTAAAGTTGGAGATGGCCTTCTTGGAGTAGGTCGGAACGGCTTTTTGTCCGGCGATGATGGTGAGTTCTTCCAGGGAGTTATCGAGGAGTTTTTTGTCGGCAACGGCTTTGCCCACACCACGATTGATGGAGATTTTCACCAGTCGCGGTACTTCCATCACACTCTTATACTGAAATTTCTCTTGCAAGGCAGGCACCACTTCCTTGAGGTACTTTTCCTTGAGTCGGGGTTGGATTGCGGTCATGAGCGGTTATTCTTCTGATGAGGTGGCTTCTTGATTGGGAGAAACATGGGCAGAGCGATCGGCTTTAAAGTAACGCTCTAGCTTACCCGTTTCGGGATTGATGCGGCGGCCCGTCCGGGCAGGCTTACCCGTTTCGGGGTTGATGACCATCAGATTACTGATGTGAATGGGCGCGGGAAACTCCTCCGTACGTCCTTCGGGGTTTTGGGCAGTGGCTTTGATATGGCGCAGGCGCATGTTGAGTCCTTCAACGACGGCGCGTTCTTTTTCCATATCGACACGCAAGACCTCCCCCGTTTTTCCTTTTTCGTTACCGGACAAGACAAAAACACTGTCCCCCTTGCGGAGGTGTAGTTTTTTCTTGGTTTGTTTGGTTTGCTTTTTCATCCGAAAAAAAAGTTATCAGGTTAAGACTTAAAGTACCTCCGGGGCCAGGGATACGATTTTCATAAATTGTTTATCGCGCAGCTCCCGTGCAACGGGGCCAAAGATGCGCGTGCCACGGGGTTCGCCCTGGTTGTTGAGCAGGACGGCGGCGTTTTCTTCAAAGCGGATATAGGAACCATCGGGGCGGCGGATTTCTTTCTTTGTCCGTACCACGACGGCTTTGGATACCGCTCCCTTTTTGATGCCCCCCGAAGGAATGGCGGATTTGACAGCCACGACGATCTTGTCGCCCACGCTGGCGTAGCGTTTGCCTGTTCCGCCCAAGACGCGGATGCAGAGGACTTCTTTAGCTCCGCTATTATCAGCGACCACTAAACGGGATTCTTGCTGAATCATAAGTTTTTGTTATCAAAAAGTTTAGCAAAATCAAAAAAACTTTACTTCGCGCGTTCGAGGATTTCCACCAATCGCCAACGTTTGCGTTTGCTGAGGGGGCGGGTCTCCATGATGCGTACCCGATCGCCGATGTTACAGGCGTTTTCGGCATCGTGTGCCATAAACTTCGTGGTACGCTTAATAAACTTGCCATAAATGGGGTGCTTGATCTTTCGCTCAACGGCTACCGTGATCGTAGCTTCCATTTTGTTGCTGACCACCAGACCAATGCGCTCTTTGCGGGCATTACGGGGCTTGGGGCTTTCGGGGGTATGTTGTGGTTGTTCAGACATTATGAGGCTTGATTTTCTCGGTTACGACGACTCCATTCGGTGAGCATACGCGCAATCAGCTTGCGTTTTTTGCTGATCCGCGAGGGGTTTTCCAGGCGTGAGATGGCGTGCGAGATGCGCAGGCGTTGCAGCCGCTCTTTTTCGGTGTCGATGGAACTGGCCAAATCTTCCAGGCTCAGTCCGCGTATTTCTTCGTTAGTCATGGCGCAATAAAAAGAAAAAGGTGAAGGTTAGCCGACGTAATCCGGGCGTTTGGTGAACTTGAGTTTGATGGGCATTTTTTGGGCAGCCAAACGCAAGGCTTCACGGGCAAGCTCTTCTTTTACACCCGTTACCTCAAAGAGGATCGTCCCCGGCTTAACCACAGCGACCCAATACTCGGGTGCGCCCTTACCCTTACCCATCCGTACCTCGGCGGGTTTTTTGGTGATGGGCTTATCCGGAAAAATCCGAATCCAGACCTGCCCCTGGCGTTTCATCGCACGGGTTACGGCAATACGCGCCGATTCGATCTGGCGAGAAGTGATCCATCCTGGCTCAAGGGCCTTGACGGCAAATTCTCCAAAAGCAATCCGATGCCCACGTCCGGCGATTCCGTTTGCCCGACTGCGTTCCTTATGACGCCGACGATATTTAATTCGTTTTGGTTGTAACATGACCTTAGGTTATTTACAGAGACACATCCGGTTGATTGTTACGCCAAACTGCGAACAACCACCCGTGCAAATACGCTATCAAAAGTGCTTCTCAATAAAGGTGGGGACTTTTAGCTATGTCGTTGTATAGCCACAGTATCCCGTGATTGGGAGGGCAAAAGTACAAAAAAAAATTATTCCTCCAAACAAAACACCATGATTTTCTTCTTTTTGGGCAATTTTTTTAGTTGTACTGCACATAAGACCGCCATTTCTCGATCACCGACTGCATATCCTCCGGCAGTTGGGAATCAAAGTGCATCTGCGCCCCTGTCGCTGGATGTACAAAACCCAAGGACTTGGCGTGCAGAGCCTGGCGCGACAAAACGGAAAAGCAATTTTCGACGAAAGATTTGTACTTCGAGAAAACGGCTCCCTTCAAGATTTTATCGCCCCCGTACATCGAATCACCAAAAAGCGGATGCCCAATGAAGCGAAAATGGGCGCGTATTTGGTGGGTGCGTCCCGTTTCGAGGCGGCACTCGACCAGGGAGACATAACGAAAACGCTCCAAGACGGTATAATGACTGATCGCGGGCTTGCCCCTTGAGTTATCGGGCAGGACGGTCATGACGCGGCGGTCTTTGTGGCTACGGGCGATGGCTCCCTCAATCGTACCGCTATCCTGGGCGACCTCTCCCCAGACGAGGGCGCGATAGGTGCGTTGGGTGGTGTGTTCGGCAAACTGCCGGGCCAGGTGTAGCTTGGTGGCTTCATCCTTCGGGATCACGAGTAGCCCCGTGGTGTCTTTGTCGATGCGATGCACCAGCCCGGGGAAGGCAAGCCCTTTTTCTTGCAAGTAATGAAACAAGCCATTGACCATCGTACCCGTCCAGTTTTCGGTGGCCGGATGGACGACCAGCCCAGCGGGTTTGTTAATCAAGAGCAGATGATCGTCCTCGTAGATGATCGGGAGGGTCATTGGCTCGGGGATGATGTCGTTGGTGCGCGGCGGCTCGGGCAAAAAAATCTGAATCTCGTCGTTGGGGCGTACCTTGTAATTGGACTTGACGGCTTGTCCATTGACCAACACCAGGTCTGCCTTGATGGCATTCTGGAGGCGGTTTCGGGTAACGCTAGGCAGGCGTTGGGTCAGGAACTTATCCAGACGCATCAGGTGCTGCCCTGGATCTACGGCCAGGCGATAATGCTCAAACAACTCATCGGAATCGTAGTTGGTCTCGGGATTGATTCTTCGCATAACCCACAAAAGTACACAACTTCAACGAAGTTGCCCAAAAAACTGCCGCAGCAGCCGCGACGACTCCACCCCCAGGATGCCCGCCGTTACGCGGGTGCGCGGGTGCAGGAGGGTGGGTTGGTGGCGGCTATACCCGCGCTTGTCGTCCGAAGCCCCATACACCAGCCGTCCGAGTTGGGCCCAATACAAGGCTCCTGCACACATTGGGCAGGGTTCGAGGGTTACGTAGAGGGTGCATTCGGGGAGGTATTTGACCGGCCAGCCACTAAGGGCGACCAGCTCGGCATGAGCCGTAACGTCGTCTAGCCCTTGCGTTCGGTTGTGTCCCCGGACCAGGATGCGCCCCTGCCCCACCAGAACAGCACCCACGGGTATCTCTCCGATCTCATAAGCCCTTTGTGCCTCCTGGAGAGCCGCCCGCATAAAAAAAATGTCCGTTTCGTTCATCACAAAAAATCTTTTTAGTCCTTTGTTCAGGAAATATTGCGTTTTTGATTGGCAAGATTTTAGATTATATTTGGCTCTATCAAACATGGATACAAAACTGATGATGTCCTCCAATACCAGTAATACTTCAATCCTTATCATTGATGATGAACCCGATAACCTGGAAAATATTTATCATATCCTCCAAAAGCACAACACCAGCTATGATCTACTCAAAGCTGACAAAGCTACCCTAGGGCTGCGTATTGCCCAAAAATGGAAACCCAATTTGATCGTTACCGATTGGGATATGCCCGAGATGACAGGTATTGAACTCATCCGTGAACTCAAATCCAGACCCGAGACAGCCGATATTCCTATCGTCATGGTAACGGGCGTGATGATCTCGCCGAGCCACCTCCAGATGGCTCTTGATGCCGGTGCCGCCGACTACCTACGCAAGCCCATCGACCCCGTCGAGTTGATTGCTCGGGTGCGCTCCATGCTCACACTTTCGTCTGAGTTACAGAAAGTAAAACAGCTAAGTGCCCTCAAAGATCAAATTTTTTCGATTATCTCCCACGACTTGCGCAGCCCCATACAATCTCTCTCTGGCTTGCTGAACGTCTTTGCGATGGGACTGCTCTCTCCGCAGGAAATGACCCCGGCCGTCGAAAAAATATCTACCAATGTACGGCAGGTATCCGAGCTACTC
Organism: Bernardetiaceae bacterium; assembly: GCA_036822015.1. GTDB lineage: Bacteria > Bacteroidota > Bacteroidia > Cytophagales > Bernardetiaceae > DAISIL01. The sequence goes on from DAISIL010000007.1 coordinate 48,380, forward strand.
GATAACCTACTCAAATGGGCTACCCTACAAGTGCAAGGCGGGCATGTCCAGATTGCCCACCAACACCTGGATGTCAAAGCAGTCATCAACGAAGTAGAGGAGCAACTCCGACCAGCTATCCAGCAGAAAGACATTCAATGGCATTGTACGCTCCCCGAAAATAGCCCGACTTTTTATGCTGATCGTGAGGTGGTTAAGCTACTGCTCCGCAACTTAATCAGCAATGCCATCAAGTTTACGCCCGTCGGGGGTAGTGTTGCCCTAGTCGTTGAGCAAAAGGAAGATCGGATGTGGTTTTCTATCAAGGATAGCGGAAAGGGAGTCTCACCCGAAGTCAAAAAACAACTCTTTGGCTCCCACATGATCGCCCACCAAAGCGGCACAGAGGGCGAAAAAGGCATTGGACTTGGGCTAATGCTCTGCCAGTCTTTTGTGGAAGCCCACGAAGGAGAGATTGGGCATACCGAAAACCCCGAGGGTGGAAGCACGTTTTGGTTTTGGCTTCCCCTCCACAACAAACAACCATAACCACCGCTCATGCAACACGCCGCTTACACCTTTTTTCTGCTCGTCTTTCTTTCGTACGGTTTTCCCTGGCTTGCTATGGCCCAGGAGCGCATCGAGGGGCGCGTATTAGACAAAGCAACCCAAAGCCCGCTGGCCTATGCCAGCATCGGCATTGCGGGCAAACGCTACGGAACGGTCAGTAACGAAAGTGGTAGCTTTACGTTTCGTTTGCCCCCCGAGGTTAGCCCCTCCGATACCCTGATTTGTTCGTTTATTGGCTACGCTACCTTTCGGATACCGCTCCAAGACCTCCCCAAAAATCCACTCACCATCTCCCTGGATGCCATTGACTTGATCCTGGACGAGGTGGTCATTCGCCCGCGCAAACCCGAGGACTACATCCGGTCTGCCGTCGCCAAAATTCCCCAAAACTACCTGCCCCAAACCCACCAAACGACGGGCTATTACAGCGATTATCTCCGCGAGAACCAAACTTACCTCCAGAGCAACGAACTCCTCTTCGTGATGAACACACCCGCCTACGGCGATACGACCCACCCGGCCGTGCGGGTGTTGCAGGGGCGTGTCCGTGAAGACCTGGGGGAGCTTCAGTTTTGGAAAGAAAAAAGAGCCAAACAGGAACAAAAAAAAGGAGAGAAATCATCCAATATCCGCGTAGAAAACATTTTTGATGGCCCCGCCGATGCCGTTACCTTCGATCCGCTCCGCAATCTCGAGCCGTTCCTGCAAGAAGAAAACTTCGGCAGCTACCGCTACACCCTCGAGGATGCCGTCGCCTACCAGGGCAAAACGCTCATGGTGATTCGGTTTCGGCCGCGCGGCAAAGTAGAGCATCAAAAACTCTCCGGTCGCATCTTCATCGACCTCCAAACGGAGGCTTTTGTGTCCATCGAGTACGAGGGTGAGTTGATCGTACCTACTGCGCTGCGGCCGATCTTGCTTCTGATGGGCATAGGGGTCTCGAACCCCAAAGTATCAAAAATTGCTCGCTTTCGTCCCCTCACCGAAGGCTGGACACTGGATAACGTCCTGATTCAGGGGCGGGCCGATCTGACAGACAAAAAGATGTTCAAGAAAAACGAACACTTCACCTACACGCTCGAGCAGGTCTTTGTCGTAACCGATATCGCCACCGAAAACATCGCCCCCATACCCGATCATCAACGCCTCGACCCCAAAAAGCCACTCTCCGAGCAGTTGCCGCCCTACGATGCTGCCTTTTGGGAGCGCTACAACCTCATCCGTCCCCGAGCGATTAAGTAGCTTTTATCGGCTTTGCTGGAGGCGTTTTTCTTTGTAATCCTGGTAGCTGTTGAGGAGGGCGTTGTAGAGCATCTCGGCGGCCAGACGTGCGCCCCTTGGGCTGAAATGGATGTAATCAGGGCTAGCCAGGGGCGGATCAGCACTCACCCAGGCGGTCATGGCATTGCGGCCGCCCATGGCCTGGTAGAGATCCCAAAACGCACAGCCGGCCCGAAAAGCCGCCCGCTTTTGGGCATTGCGAATGGGTTCGATGTTGGGGTAAGATTCCCAGCGGCCCTTGCGCTGCCGCGACATATCCGAGAGGCTCACCACCAGAATATCTAGCTCGGGATAAAGGCTCTTAAAAAACTTCAACTGCTTGTAATACAGGTTTTCGTAGTAGGCGTAGCTCTCTGCCTGCCCCGGCACAACATTGACCCCAAACTCCAGGATGAGTAAGCGCACATCCATCGCCTGAAACTGCTCCCGCAAACGTTCTTTGTCGATTTTGGTGAACTCCACGCCCGAGCTACCACGTATGGGGACGTTATCGAGGCTGATGCCGGTTTGGCAGTCCATCGAGAAGCCGTAGAGTTCGGGGCTACCGCTGCTGGCCAGGCGCAGTTTGATGTTGCGGTAGGGGCTGCGCTCGGGCAGGCGATGTTCGATCACCTGTAAGCCCTTGCCGATGGGCTGGGTCTGGGTGGCGATGATCTTGTTGTTGAGGGCAATTTCGGCTTGGAGTTCGCCGTGGGGGTTTCGGAAAAGCAAGCGCAGGCGTTCGGTCTGGTGGTGGGCAGGTGGGTTTTTGTCCTTCTCGGAGGCTCCCGTAAAGACGACGCTTCCGTAGCGGGCCTTACTGACAAAAGCCGAGTCGCGGTCGGGGGTGAACTTGTAGTAGGCGGCCAGCATTCCGAGTTGATGGGTGCTGGGTTTGTGTTTGGCATCGACGTAGGCAAACTTTTTCCAGGTATCGGAGGGGTCTGTTTTGAGTGTGGATCGCAGGTTATCGCGTGTCCAGAGCGGCACCATCCCCACGCCACAGCCACCAAAGCGCCGTTGGAGCCGCTCCCGCAGGTAGCCACTGATGCGATCGCCTTCGATTTGGGAGTCGCCGTAATGCACGATACGGACGCTAGACGGGCGTTGGCTGAGCGCGTAAAGAGCATCAAAAAAATGATTGAGCGCACTGGCCGATGCGTCGGGGTAGTCGATGGGCTGTCGGGCTTCGCGTAGGGTTTCGGAGAGTTCGGTCTGGGCTTCGGGCGTAAGGGCGAGTGTATCGGGTGTGCTGGGGGCCGTTTGGGGGAGGGGGGTAGGAGGGGTTGTTTGGTCGATCTCCTCTTCGAGTTGGTCGAGAAAGGCTAGATCGGTGGTAGGTGCCGTTTGTCCTCGGTTGCTGCCAAAGTCGTCGAGGGTAAAGACTTGCAAACTTATCTTATCGGTCAGGGAGAGTTTGCCGGGCGAAATGACCATCACCAGCATGGCAAAGCAAGCCACATAAAACAACAACAGCAAAGTACGCAACGGAGGGATCATAGACAATCATTTGGAATTTGGCACAAAAAAAGGGAAATTTATGGAAAAACCTGTAACTTGTGCGATCAAACACTTGAGTCAATCATGGAGATCACTTTTGATTCGTTCGATGCCTTTTCCAACCTGCTCCTGGATGATACGAGTCATTACGCGACGTTTTTTTTGTTGCTCTTGCTCGCAGCGGTGCTGTTGTTTTTGTTGTTCTTGCGGAGCCTCTCCGGTGGCGGCCGGCGCAAAGTCGTCAGCACGGGCGGAGCATCGGGGATGCAGGTGAGTTTTGATCCCCAGTATTTGCATCGCCTCAAGACACTCAGCGAGGACACCCAGGAACTGATCGGGCAGCTCGGCGAAACCATCGAAGAGAAAGAGAAAGAAATCTCCCATAAGTACGAACGCATCCAGCAACTCGAAGAGAAAGCCCAACAGCTCGAAGACCGCATCGAGACACTCCGCAACCAGGCCCAAAAGCCCTTCAATCCCAGGTCTATGCTCCTCGGCATTGTCCTGGGGATTGTACTGGCCCTGGCATCCGGCTGGGCGATCCAACAAAGTGGCTGGCTTCAATAACTATCTGAAACAGAAATCCTTCAATTATGACCACCGATACGCTCCCGCTTTCGCGCCGCGTCCTGACGATGGAAGAATCGCAGACCATCGCGATGGCCCAAAAAGCCCGCCAACTCAAAAGTCAGGGCATCGAAGTTATCAGCCTCAACCTGGGGGAACCCGATTTCCCCACACCAGCACACATCCAGGCAGCGGCCAAGCAAGCCGTGGACGATGGCTACTTCTTCTATACACCCGTCCCTGGGCTACCCGAGCTACGGGAAGCCATCGCGGAGAAGTTTCGGATACAAAACGGACTGCACTGGCAGGCAAAGAACATCGTTGTCTCCAATGGTGCCAAGCAGTCGATTGCTAACGTGCTGCTCTCCCTCGTCGATCCAGGGGATGAGGTCGTGATCTTCGCGCCCTATTGGGTTTCCTATGCCGGTATCGTCGAACTCGCCGAAGGCAAATGCGTCTTTGTGGAGTCCGGCATCGAAAACGACTACAAACCCACACCGGCGCAAGTACGCGCCGCCATCACGCCCCGCACCAAAGCCTTGATCTTCTCCTCGCCCTGCAACCCAACGGGGGCGGTGTTTTCGGCCGACGAGCTAGCCGATATTGCTGCCATCCTGGAGGCACATCCGCAAGTCTTTGCCATCGCCGACGAAATCTACGAACACATCAACTTCTCGGCCACGCCGCCCAAAAGCCTGGGTTCGTTTGAAGCCATTCGGGAGCGGGTCATTACTGTTAATGGCGTATCGAAGGGCTTTGCCATGACGGGCTGGCGCATCGGTTATATCGGGGCCCCTGATTGGCTCGCCGATGCCTGCAACAAAATCCAGGGTCAGGTTACCTCTGGTGCTTCGGCCGTCTCACAGCGGGCGGCACTGGCAGCGATCTCGGGTACGCTTGCCCCCACACAGGAGATGACAAAGGCGTATTTGCGTCGCCGCGATCTGGTCAAGTCGCTCCTGGATCAAATTGAAGGGGTCAAGACCAACCTCCCGCAAGGGGCGTTTTATATCTTCCCCGATGTCAGCGCGTTTTTTGGGCGAAGCTACCAGGGTCAGGTCATCAAAGATTCTACGGATTTGTGTCTGTATCTGCTCAACGAAGGGCATGTTTCGTTGGTGATGGGCGATGCCTTCGGGGCCCCGAACTGCCTGCGGATTTCGTATGCGGCCGCCGATCAGACGATCCGCGAAGGGATTTCCCGCATGAAAACCGCCCTCGAAAAGTTATCTTGATGTGCTTTGCCTATGCCCGAGTTTCGATTTCTTACCCCGGATGACTATCCGTTGCTCTATGACTGTTTTTTGGCCGCCTTTGCCAGCTATTACGTTCCGATGCAGCCTCCGATGCCCGATTTTTCGCGGCGTTTGGAGCGCATGGGGGTAAGCCTGGGCTGGTCGGGGGGAGTTTTTGAGGGGGATCGTTTGCTGGGGTTTATCTTGACGGGCATTGGAGAGTACCAGGGCTACCAAACGGCCTACAACGCCGGCACAGGCATACGTCCGGCCCACCGCCGCAACGGCTTGATGCAGGGCTTGTATCGCTGGCTGATCCACCAACTCCAAGCCGAGTTAGCCGTGGAGCAGTTTGTCCTGGAGGTCATCGAAAAGAACCAGGCGGGCTTGCGGCTCTACGAAAAGCTACACTTTCGGGTGAGCCGCTTTCTGTGTTCGTATCAGTTTTCACGAACGGCTTTCGGACGGCCCAAGGCAAGGGAGCGCGTGCAGATACAAAACCAGGAACCCGACTGGGATGCCTACCTCCCCCTGCGTGCCTTTGCTCCCTATTGGGGCAACGACTTTCCGGCCCTAACCCGAGGTGTACGCCTGCGCGACTGCTGCCTCGAGTACCGCGACGAGCAAGGCGCACTGAAAGGTTTTTTGTTGGGGGAGGTCAGTACCGGAAAAATTGCCCTTTGGGGGGGAGACATAGAAACCGACATCCCCAAAGAACTCTTCAAAAACTTTGCTTGGTTAAGTCCAGCCTCCACCCTTTCGGTACTCAACGTGCCGGCAAGTGATGAGGAGTGGCGGCAGCAACTCAAACAATGGGGTGGACGAAATTACCTCAACCAGTACGAGATGCGCTTGTTTGTTGGGTAAACTTTGCTATCTTGTTTGGCTATGAAACGGACTCACTATTTTATGTTCCTGCTCATCCTCTGGGTGAGCCGAGCGGCTCTTGTTGCCCAAACAGACTTGGACAGCCTACAAAGCCGCTTTTATGCCTCCGAAGACCCCATCCTCAAAACAGATATTTGCATCCAACTAGGGCAGCAGTTGCGCTACAGCGATCCCGAGCAGGCGATTCGTTATGCGAAAATAGGCGTTCAGTTATCTAATGAGGTAAATCTCCCCAAAAAAAAACGCACCTTGTATTATCTCGCCGCTGTCTTGCTCAAAGAGCGCGACCGCTTCGATGAAGCCGAGCAGTATGCCCAGCAGCTCATCGCCTGGGCTACCGAGCGTGCCGACACCATAGGCATCATTCAGGGACTAAGTGCCGCCGGTGAAATTGCCCAGCAGCGCGGACAGTACGAGTTGGCCATGGATTACTTTATTCGACAAATTGATTACGCCGAACAAAAAGGAAGCCTACAAAACGCCATCATCGGCGAACTCAACATCTCCACAATTCTCTCCGAAATCGAACGCTACCGCGATGCCATTGCCCGCATCCAAACTTTTTTTGTGTGGCTCGACAAAAATACCGTCGCCAGAAGCGACAACTTCAAACAAACCACGGGCATACTTTATATCAACCTTGCCTACAACTACGAAAAACTAGAGCAGCCCGACTCGGCCCTCGATTATCTCCAACGCGCCGAGCAAATCCTCCTACCCATTCAAGCAGACGGCTATCTCTCCGACGTGTATTACATCCAAGCCAAAGCCTACCTCCAAAAACGACAATTTGATGCATCCAAACAAGCCATCCTGAAAGCCATCCGCCATGCCCTCCAAAACGACCCCGAAGCCGACCTAGGTGCCGAGTACAACCTGATCGGCTTTTGGTTTTTGGAACAGCTACGCCCCGACTCGGCGAGCTACTACCTCCAACGCGCCCAGGATTTTCTCCAACAAGACCCCGATGCCTTAGCCGAGCGCGTCAAGAACTACCAGTATCTCTCACAACTCCACGAGCAGAACAACAACCTACCCAAAGCCTTGTTTTTTTTTAAAAAATACCAGACCGCTAGTGATTCCCTCCTTAATGCCCAACGCATCAAACAAGTACAAGACCTCCAGATTAGCTACCAAACCGCCAAAAAAGAACGCGAAAACATCGCCCTCAAACTCACACAAGAGCAACAAGCCGCCGAGATTCGACAGGCTAACTTGCAAAATATACTACTGACACTGATGATGTTAGCTGTGCTTGTTATTCTGGGACAACGAATATACATGTACCGCAAACTCAACCGCAAAAACACCATCATCCAAACCAAAAACAATCAACTCAGCACCCTGATCCGAGATCACCACCATCGCTTCAAAAACCAGTATCAATTCTTGACCTCACTCATCGCTACCGAAGCCAGGGCAGGGCGTATGAGCCAAGAAGTATCGAAAGCCTACCGCAACCGCATCAAGGCTATGTCGGAGATGGAAGAACTCCTGATGTACCGAGACTTCACCTCCGAAACCACAGGCGACATCCAAATTAAAGCACTCTTTGATCGCTTTGCCCAACACTTTGAAGCCACCTACGCCCGTACGAATCGTCCAAAGGTCATTTGTGAGGTTATCCCGGAAGAACTCTTGATGCCCATCGACGCAGCCGGCACCTTGATCCTCCTGGTCAGTGAGCTATCCACCAATGCCATCAAACACAACCCCGATCAAGACAACTTACAGATACACATCCGGTTAGGCACAAATAGCCATACGTTTGATTTTTCCTTGCAAGATAACGGCAAAGGCTGGCAAGGCTATGATCCCCAACAAAACCACAGCGTAGGCTGGGATATTATCCAGACCTTAATCCAGACCCTCCACAAGAGCGAACTAGAACTCTTCGATGACCAGGGTGCCGGCATCCTGATCCGTTTTGCGGCCCGAGCGGACTAAGGCGACAAGCGCAAGGCTTCGGCGATGGCGGTGAAGTCAGGGAGATCACGACGCAGGAAATAAAGATAGGTGTCTCCGTTTCGCCAGGTTTTGTGGGTGATATACTGATGGGTGTTTTGATCCTGGAGCCATGTCCAGATACGATCCTGGTGATGATCGGAAAAAATGCCCGAAGGGTGGGCCGTCCGACTAAACAAGACAACCAAATCCGGCTGCAACACATCCAGGTAGTCGTCCGTCCAGCCCCTGTGCGTAAGTTCGGGGTTGGCTACACCCACGAACTCGACCGACCTCCAGCCCGAGAAGTAGGGCAATGCACCTGCATCTCCGGTCAGGAGCATATAGCCACGATCAGCAAAAGGAGCCAGGGCGCGTCCCGTCTTGATGTGAACCTGCTCGAGTGCTGCCCCGTAATGCGAACATCTGCGCCACTCATCCAGGTTGCGGTTTGTTCCGATCCAGATAAACAAACTGGCTGCAATAAGCCATGCCTTGTGTTGGCTTTCGAGGCCAGTGGCATAAACCCAAAAGAGCGGTACAAAAAGCTGTATCCAAAAGCGATCCGCGTAGTTCATCTGCAAACTGCTCGGGGCATAGAGCAACAATCCAAGCGCAAAAGCAATCACCAGCATCCCCTCATGGGCAAAGCGACGCGGGCTGCACCGCCAAAGCAAAGCCAAAGGCAAGGCATAAAAAGCCACCTCGAGGAGATGACGCGGCAAGTAGCGAATGCTACTCCCCTGTATTGCCTTGAAATAGAACGTATTGGGAAGCAGATAACCAAAATAATCGTACCGCCACACAAAATATCCCAACCAAAGCCCCAACACCAAAACCACAGACAAAACTTGCCGCCCCGAGCTTTGGCGCACATACACGTAAGCACCCCAAAGCGCAAAAAACAAACCCTCCGGACGAATAAAGGGCAAGACCCACACCAAAGCCCAGCCCCAAAACGACACCGGACGATCCAGCATTTGGGCGAGCCAAACCAAAGCCAACATAAAACTCCAGGTCTCTAAACCCGAAAACACATGAATCGGGATATACCAACAACTCACCAAAAACAACAAAGCATACCGCCGCCAATACCCCCGCAAAGACCACCACCAGCCCAGCCCAAGCCCCAAATGAAAGACCTTAAAAAATACATCCACCGGCCAGCCCAAGCCTATCGGAATCATCGCCAATGCCGCGTAAAGCGCACTGGTATAAGCCTCCACCCGAGGGGCGGCAACGTCCCAATTCCAGACCCCATGATGGAGATAGTTGTAAGCGTAACGATGGCTGATGTAGCTATCGTCCACGGTAAAATCCCAGAAGAGCAGCAACGAAAGAACAAAAGCGAGCAGGGTCAGCACCCCAACTAATCGCCCCCTCATCTGTGCATCAAGAACCAAAACTGCGTTGTTTTCCGAGGTGATAACGTACCCCTAGCCAGCCCTGCCAACCGAAATCAGGGTAAAACAAAAACCGCTCAAAAGATTGGTTAAGGGCATTGCGCACCCGCCCAAAGCACCGCCAGCGGTTGTTGGGACGAAAAGTAAGCGTGCCGTGTACGTCGTAGATGGGCTTGAGGTCGGTGGTCTGTTCGGTGGCTGGCACAACAACCGGCCGCGCCCCGATCATATCCAGCCCTTGCGTCCATTGCCACTGATCGCTGATCTTCCAGGTGAAGGAAGCCCTACCCGTGAGCGTGGGCGTATGCCAGGCTACCTGCGCACTATCAGCGAAGGAAAAGTTTTGCCAGGAAAGGCTAGCCATTGCGTGCCAGCGCTTGGATTTTTGGTAGTGTGCCGTGGCCGTGAGGGTGAGCAAACGGAAGGGATCGCGGGCATAATCCAGGATAAATCGGCTTTGGTCGTCGGCGGAGTTGCGGAAGAAAGCGCGGTTTTGGTAGCGTCCCCAGGTGCCTTCCAACGAAAATGTCAGTCCATCGACAGGCATCAGCTGGGTCAGCAAAGCGGCTTCATAGATTTGGTTGGCGTGCAGCAACTCCTGGGCGACCTCCGATTGCAGAAACGGATTTTGCACAAAAAAACGGCGGTAGGTCTGTGGCTCTATCTCACCCCTTACGCTCAACTGGAGGTGTAGCAAGCCTGGCAGCGGCTGATAGTTAAGCTGTACCGCCGGATGAACGAAGAAATAGCCCTGCGTCGTATCAGCGTTGGTAAAACTGCCCTTCACACCCACGTAATACGATCCACGACTAAATTGCTGCCTTACAAAGGGTTGAATACTTGCCAGGAGGCGAGTTTGGGTGAGGCTCGTGTCGGCCCATTGGTCTATCTGGGCTTGCCCCAGGATACCCCAGGTGATGCTTTTGTTGTTCTCTGGGAGGGCAATATGACCATCGACTTGTACATACCACTCGCGCTCTTGTTGATCGCCGAGCCAAATGCCGGCGCGGGTCTGTACCTGCCAGGGGGCGGTCTGTTGGGTGGCGGCTCGGGTTGCAAGCCTGTGCTGGTAGGCTGCGGTGAGGTCGGCTTCGTGGGTCGTGCGGCGGATGTCCTGGGGTGTAGGTGGGGCATCCGTGAGGGGATAGCCGTAAAAGTGGTTTTGTCGGTAGTCGTAGCTGGCCGAAAAGGAGAGATGATCGGTCTGGGAAAGGGGCTGATGGCCCCCAATCCGCAACTGTCCATGGTGTTGAGCGGAGTTTTCCTGGTCGCGGGGGCCCAGCAAGTCCGCCTGGTATTTTCCCTGGATGCTCAGGCGGTCTTCCTTTTGGGTATATCCGAAGGCCAAGCCCGGGCTAAGGTAATTTCCCATGGAGAGTTCCAAAAAATGCGGCTGCCACGCATAGGTTATCGCCTGTGCCATAGGTAGTTCAATCTTGGTTTGCTCATCAAAGGAGGGGAAGGGAATGGGTGAAAACTCAAGGCGCGTGAGCGTATCACTGAAATCAATTTTGGGAAAATCAAAAAGGATGGGGTGTGGCGTAGGTGTAGGAATCTGCCATAGTTTGGTAACGTTATGACTAAAATCAATTTGGGCCATTACCTGAAAGCCGTAGCCGATAGAGAAGATCAAGAAACAGACAAAAAAATAGTGCTTTTTCATAGGAGTTGAAGTTGGACGATCAAGCGATGGGCCTGCTCGAGGCGTTGGGTGTTCTTGCCCGCCATCCCGAGGAGTTCTTTGGCAGCGATTTTGGCTTGTGCCGTTTTGCCCATCCTGGCCAGGGATTCGGTAAGCAAAAGACGACTTTGCCAAAGCAAGGCGGGGAGGTCTCTTAGTGTGCCTTCGATCTGGTAAAGATACTGCACGGCTTGGGCGTAGTTGGTTTCCTGAAAGCGAATTTGGGCCAGCGCAAAGAGGCTTCGCTGACGGATCTCGAGATCGTTGCGCTCCTGGGCGGCTTGCTCAAAAAACCTAATGGCTGCGGTCAGATTTTTTTTTTTTCGTTCGATTTCTCCTCTGATATAAGCCTGAAACGTATGGTTGTCGAGCTTGCGCTGCTGCATTTGTTGCAGCACATCTTCGAGGAGAGGCAGGTTATCTTGTTGGAGGGCATTATCGGCCAGACGTTCGAGCAGTCGGGTCTTTCGCGTTTTGTTATCTTCGTAGTCGAGGATTTTTTGGAGGGTCTTGGCTTCTTCGATATAGTTTTTTTCGATTTGGTAGAGCTTCGCCTGGGACCTCCAGCCTCTTTTGCAGAAGTCGGTTTCTTTGTTGGGGTTCAGGTGTTTGTATGCACCATGGGCAAGGGGGTATTGGTTGGTTTGCTCATAGGCATAACCCAACAAGAAGCAGATGCGGTTGCCCTGCTCGGTTTGGATGTATTGCCTGCCGAGCGGAATGAGGCGTTTGATGGCCTCCTGGTTGTTCCCATCCTGAAACAAAAGCTGGCTGATATAATTGAGTTGCTGGTTGAGTAAAACGGGGTTATCAGGGTTGGCCTGGGCATATACCTGGCGAATTTTTTCAAGGGTAGGGATGATATGCCCATCGAGAGCGGCCTGCTCGAGCAGTTGCATGGCATTGGTAGCGTGCGGGTGGGTGGGGTAGTCTTCGATCAACTTGACAAAGTCTTTGATGGCCTGATCCGTGCGGTTTTGTCCCCAATACAGATCGCCCCTATAATAGCGGGCCGGGGCTAGGTATATCCCTTTGGCTTGCGCGATCACCTGTCCGTACAAGCGTATGGCTTCCTCCGTTTGGCGACGGGTTTTGTAGATGTCGGCTTGTTCTAGTTGTGCCATAGCACAATAGACCGTCGTTTCACCCGCCTGGCAGACCTCCTGAAAGCAGCGCAGGGCTTGGTCGTAGTCTTGTTGTAGTTTATGGATCATCCCTTGCTGATAACGGATGTAGGGGTGCTGGTCGGGCATGAGCTGGAAGAGGCGTTCATACTGCCTTTGCGCGGCCGTGTACTCCTGGAGAGCCAGTTTGCAGTCGCTCATGCGTAGGCGGGCATCGTTTTGATGGACAAGACTGGGCGGCGATGTCTTGTCATAAGCATATGCCTGAAAAAATTTGAAGGCTTGTCCGTAGTCTTTTTGGGCGATGAAGACATAGCCGAGCAGGTATTTGGCCTGATTGTCATCGACGGACTTGAGGTACTGCTCGGCTTTGTCTGTTTCTCCGCTTTGGAGGTATATTTGTCCGGCCAGCAGAAGGGCTTCGGTGGTGTATTCCTGGTTTTGGTTGTATTTTCCGATGACCAGATCGAGGTCTGCCGTAATCTGATCGGCAGGGGCTTCGTCAGCATAGTAGCCCTTAGCACGCTCGAGGTGGAAGAGTTGGTAGAGCGTATGTAAGATGGGGGCTTCGCGGCGCGGAAACTGCCCAAGCAAGGTAAGTGCCTCCGTGTAGCGGGCTTCCTGACACAGATAGACGATCACCTGGGAAAGCAAGGCAATCGTGTGCTGGCTGTCGCTGTATCGTTCCAGATAGAGGCGGCAGAGGTCGGAGAGGGTCTCGGGGGATCGGTGTAGCAACTGAATTTGGATCAAGGTACGCAGGCTGTTGTGGTGGAGTTCGCGGCTTTTGCCTTCGTCGTTGGTCGCCTCTAGCACTTGCAGGAAGTACTCTTGGGCTTTGTAGGTTTGGTTTTTTTGGAGGTGTGCCTTTGCCAGGTTGTAAGCCAACTGCACCCGCGCAAATACATCTCCCTCAGGGATATGCACCGCCGACCAAAGCTCAATGGCCCGATCATATTGTTGGGTCATGGCGTAGGCATAGCCTAAGGCAAGCGCCAGATCATCTTGCAGAGGCTTTGTACCTTGTCGCCTTTGCAACTCGTTGAGATACAAGATAACCTGTGCGTAGTTCTCGGCGGCATAAAGCCTTTGGGCTTTGTAGTGCAAATAGATGTTGGGGCGTTTGGATAAATCAAAGGCATCAAATTTTTTGAGCCAACGATCCACATCTTGCATTTGTTTTTTTTGCTCGAAGGCCTTCAGTAGCATCGTCAGGGCATCGTTGTAGATCTTTTTGAGGGCGGCTTCTGTACCGAGCTGATGCAAAAACGCCTCTAAATCCTGGATGGCTATATTGGTTTCTACCTTGTACTTTACGCGAAGTTGAGCGGCCAGATAGCGGGCTTGCAGGGCTTCGGCATAGTTGGTCTGCTTTAATCCATCCAGATAAAACAAGGGATTGCGTCGTTTTTCTTTGTTTGTTGGGGAGCGGCCTGTCTCGATCAAGCACTGGGCATAGCCAAAGGCCAGTTGGGCATCGGTGGCACTTTGTGGCGCATCGCTGGGATGCAGGAGGGCGTAGTAATTTCCCGCCTGGCGGTACTCCTTCGCCGAAAAAAGATAATCACCGAAGGCACGCACCAGCAGATCGCCCTCTGGGTGGCTTGGATAATGCACCCGAAACCGCCTCAGGATATCTTCGGATGTAGGGTGTTGAAGGGCAATCGCGCTACGGCACTGCCAGAAGTCCACCGCTTGCCTGAGAGCCGGGGAAGAGGGCTTTTCTTGCTGTTTGGTAAAAAAATGATAGGCTAGTTCGTATGCTCCTTGCTCAAAATGCGCAACTCCCTCCCGCAGAGGCGCAGGTAAGTCTTGCCCCTGTACGGATACCGTACACTGGCACACCCACAAGAACAGCACAACGTACAGGCGATGCCTTACTTTACCGAAAAAACTCATTTGAGCGGTTGTGTTCGTAATCCGTTACAATAAAGTAGTATCCTCCTTAACGTCGTTTAAACAATCAACGAGAAACTCAAAGAGTTCTTTTGAATGCGTAGGAAAATTAGCAAAACGCAAAAAACCATCGGACTGCTTTCCATAACCCTTGCCTATGGCTAAACCTTTGCTTTCCAAACAACTGACCCACCGGCCAGCGGCAAGGGCAGGGCTTTTGATCCGTGCAACGATCACGCTTTTGGATCGCCACGGCTTCTCCCTCACGGCTGGCTCGAGTAGGGGGTGGCGTTCGAGGGCATCGTAAAGCAGGGCGGCTTTGTAGTCCGTCTCTCGCCTTACTGTGGCGATACCTTTGTTGTTCAGGTCTTCACAGATTTTACCCAGGAGATAAATCCCCAATACGTTGGGTGTCTCTGGGGTTTGTGCAGCCGCACTCTGCTTGACCAGGGCGGGTAACCGGCGGTATGTCCCCGTGCTATGCCCTGCTTTTTCTTTGGCTGCCGCCCGCTCCACTGCCCGTGGGCTAAGCACCCAAACGCCCAACCCGGCCGGCATCCCGAAGCCCTTTTGCACCGAAAAATACACGCTATCTGTCTCCTGGACAGGGACATGTAACATCGGTACAGATGACGTAGCATCCACGGCAAGGAGCGTATCAGGGTATCGCTTGCGCAGGGCCAGCAAGGCATCCAGGGGAAGTTGTACGCCCGTGCTGGTCTCGTTGAAAGCCACCGCGTGTAGCTCGGCTGCCTGCCCAATCGTGGGATCATCAAAAACAAAACCCTCGCCCCACTCCACCGTATGCGACAACGACGATAAGCCTAGTTGCTTAGCAAAACTAAAAAATTTATGTGAAAAAGCTCCATTTACCCAATGAAAACTACATTCCTGTACGCAATTTTGGAGCAGGCGTTCCCAGACGGCATTCGCCGAACTCAGGAATACAACCGCATATTCGGGCGGGATGTCCAACAAAAGCCGCAACTGTTCTACCGTATGGGAATAGATGCCCTGAAACTCTGCGCTACGGTGCGAAATGCTTCCCACCCCCTGGCGGAGACCGCGTAGGATATGCTCCTCAGCAGTGAAGTAGAGTTGGGAGGGGCCTGGCGTGAGATAGATTGTTTTCATTTTTGCAAGGTATGGTTTTTTGTTGGAACGCTCGATAGGTGAAGTGATCTTGGAGGGTTTAGATGTCCATTACACCTACATATTCGAGGATAAAGTAGCGCAAAGCTGTTCGGATGGCTGTTTTGGAGGAGAAGTCGGCAGGACTTTCTTTGGCTTTGAGGGCTTGCTCGGCTAGCCCATGATCGCTGCGGCGTTCCCTTGATAGGCTCCCCACGGCCAGGGCCTCTATGCTGGGGGTCTTGTCGCGGTAAAGGGCTTTGAAGTAGTCAGACTTGCTCTCCACCCACCGGTAGCTTTTTCGTCGGGCCAGGTAGATTTCGATGGCATAGGCATCGTTGTTGAGCTTCTCTGCGGTTAAGGTGCTTTTGTAAGCCAGGTTGGCACGCCCGTTATAGACGTACATGATTTTGAGGTTGTACTCTTTGCTGGAGGGGTCTTCGCGGGTTACGGTGTATTGAAAGGTGTAGTTGTGGCGGCGCACCTCACCCGTAAACCAGTTTTGGCTATCGCGCATATACGCAAAACAGACTTTATCGCCTTCGGGGGAGAGCCAGGTTTGTTGGTAGAGGGTGTTGCGGAGTTGTTCGATTTGTCGCATGGAGGGGTTTTCGCCGTAGAGGTCTCGGATGACCTTGTATTTGATGTAGCTGCTTAGACGCATCTGGGCTAGGCTATGAATGTTGGGGTCGCTCATCAGGGCCCGCATCCGGTTTCGGGCCTCGTCCCAGCTCTTAAACGTGATGGCATCGAGTTTTTTCTTTTCGGCAAAGTAATCCAGAGACTCCGTATCGGCACCGAGGGCTTGGAGCTTATCGCGGAAGCGGTTGGCATAAGCCGGATAGAACTTTTGGAGGACAGGCTCCTGTTCCATCGCCGTCTGGATGGCCATGACCTGCTCAATGGTCTTGGCGTGCTGGAAGATGTCTTCGATCTTTCGGGCAATTTCGACTTCGTATTTTTTGATGTTTTCGGGACGTACCCAGGCGGTGTTGTTGGGATCCCTGAGGGCTTTGTAGAGCGCGACCAGGGGTGTAATGTCGCCGTTGTAGTTGTTGCGATAGGCGGGCATATCTATCGCGATGCCTTCGATGTCCTGCTGTTCTTTGAGCAGTTGGTATAATCCGTCGAGGGATTGAAGTTTTTCTTCGATTTGTTGGGCCTCCAGAAGCAAATTAACAGCAAAACTGACCTGGGATTTGTCCATCGTATTGGCCAGGTCGAGGATTTGGCGCAGGGTCAGGATGCGGTCTTTGCCCGTCTGTACCTTCTCTAACATCGTGAGGGCTTTGAGACGGCGTTCTTTGTGGTCATAATCGGGGGCCAGTACGCGCGCCATGACCTCTTCTAGCTCTGTAGCTTCTGGGGGGGACTGGCGATCAAGGAGGCGGATATAGCTGTACTCAAGTCCGGCCAATGGGCTTTGGTTGAGGTATTTGGAGGCTAGTTTGAGCGTTTTCTTTTGGAGGGCTTCATTCCAACGCTCGGGTTCGTCGTGGCTTTGGTTGTGTTGCCGGAGCAGCAGCCAACGCTCTTTGAGATACTGCGCGTCGGGGTGTCGGAGTTGGTGCGCCCGATCCAGATGCGCCACGCCCTGCCCAAGATGAATGCCATACTCGAGCAAATAACGCCCCATCAAAAACTGGCTCGGGCCATCGTTTACGTTGGCTTGTGTCTTGACATCGAAGATGTTTTTGAGGTCTAGGTTGGCTTTGTAGGCATAGGTGCGCGTGAGGTCTTCGTTGGTGCTTTGCCGGATCATCCACCACTTGCGGGCGGCTTTTAAGTCGGCCTCAATGCCATATCCCCCCGAGAAATACATCTCAAAAAGCTCGCGCTCGCCACGCTGCCCGGCGGGTAGCTTTTTATCAGGGGCTACGTATTTTTCATAAAATTTGATGGCTGTTTTGTAATCTTTGGTATGATCCGGGGAAAGCATCGTGCCTCGGCATACCTTCATTAGTGTTACGCCGGACCTGGCATCTCCTGCTTTGGCTTTTTTGATCTCATCTTTGAAGGCTTTCAAGTTGGGCTTGCCCCGATCTTGTGCATGAAGGGAAAGAAAAAAAGAAAGCCAAGCAAAAAACAATAAGAACAGGGACTTGGTCATGGGTGATAGGATAGTTATTGATCTGTTAATTGGCTTTTTTGATCTCATCTTTGAAGGCTTTCAAGTTGGGCTTGCCCCGATCTTGTGCATGAAGGGAAAGAAAAAAAGAAAGCCAAGCAAAAAACAATAAGAACAGGGACTTGGTCATGGGTGATAGGATAGTTATTGATCTGTTAATCGACAATTTTACCCGACAAATTACGTAAGAATCAATGAAACTAACGCTTGTTCTGATGGTAAAATTCCTTTTTCCCCTAATTTTGTTAGGCTTTGCCTTTACGCCGCTCACTCATTCCCCCAAGGAAATTACCTGGCTGGACATGGAAACCGCGATTAAGAAAGCTAAAAAAACAAAACAACCCATCTTTGTAGATGTTTATACGAGCTGGTGTGGCTGGTGCAAAAAAATGGATAAAGCTACCTTTGCCGATCCCGCCGTTGCTCAATACGTTGCCAAAAACTACCTAGCCGTCAAGCTCAACGCCGAAAGCCAGGAAACCATCAAGTTTGGCAAAGAAAACCTGACTGCCCGAGCCTTAGCCAAAGAGCGTTTTGCCGTCAAGGGATACCCAACGATTGTCCTGCTTAGCCCTGATCTCCAAAAGATACAGGCCAAAGGAGGCTTTAAGGATGCCGATGCCTTCGTAAAGATGCTCCAAAAGTTTAAGCAGAAGAGCGATTGAGTGGCCCAGCCGACAGAGGATAAAGCGTTCTTGTTTAAATCATCAAATAAATGACCGCTCAACACCTATCAAAAAATGGAGTTTTGCTTGGCCGCCTTCCCACCAAGACCTGATTCCTTTCGTTAGAAAAAAACCTATAACGTCCTAACGCACGGGCATTGCCGCGCCGAACTAGTCCACTCCCCTACTTGAGCGTCAGGAGTGGGATGCTTGTGTGTAAGACCATCTTGCGGGTCATGCTGGCATGGAATAGGTTATCAATGAATCCGCGTTGGTGGGGTTTCATCGCGATCATCTGGGGCTGCTCGGCATCGAGATACTCTTGCAGGGACTGCTCCACGCGCTCTCCCCGTAAGAGTTTGAAATCCAACTTACTGATCGGTGTAAAGTAAAATTTTTCCTCCAGGGAAAGCATCCGTTGGGCCCCTTCCGTTACGCGCTCGGCTGTGGTGCTGATGTGTAGGCAGGTCAGGCGTGCGCCAAAGATTTCGGCAAAACTACGGAGGGTTTCGATGTTGGGAGATTCGTCGATTTTAAGGTCGGTGGCATAGACAATCTTCTCGAGGTTTTGAAAATCGGCTGCTTCGGGGACGGCCAGGACGGGTATTTTGGCTTTCTCGATGACCTCCGCCGTAACTGTCCCCCAGAGCAAGCGCGCGATGCCGTTGGCTCCTTTTGTTCCCATCACGATCAGATCATAGCTTCCCGGCTGCGTCAGGGCGATAAGTTCGCTGACCAAAAAACCCTCTTGCACCAGGGTCTGAAAAACGATCGGTTTATTGTCTGTGGCGTAGGTAGGGTGTCCAAGCTGCTCGATAAAGGTAGCCATGTAGCGTTCGATTTCGCCGGTTTTGGCTTCGGTGAGGCTGTGGATGTAGTCGGCGGGTGGCATGTTGATACCGTCAGGGGCCATCTTGATCTCAAAAATATGCGCTACCGTAATGGCTGCACCAGTTTGGGCGGCCATGGCCGTGGCGTAGCGCAGGGCTTGGTAAGCGTTTGGAGAGAAATCAACGGGAACAAAAATCTTTTGTAGTTGCATGGTTATCAGAGTTTTTGATGAGGGTCTCGGATGATGAGAATGGGGTGTTGGCTGTGCAGGGCCAGCTGGCGGGAAAGACTTGCCCGAAACAGCGATTCGATAAAATTGCGGTGCTTGGGCCGGATGGCCAGCAAAGCCGGATCGTGAGACTGGAGGTAGGCTTGCAGTCCATGTGATACGCGGTCGTCGTGCATGAGTTCAAACTTGACCGCATGGACGGGCGTGAAGACGTAGTTGGCTTCCAGGTTGAGGAGGCGTTCTTTGGCATCGGCTTCGTCGTTGGCGGTCGTCGTGATGTGCAGGCAGGTGAGATCGGCGGGAAAAATATCGGTGTACTGTTTGAGGTACTGGAGGCTCAATGCGTCGTCGTCTTCGAGGGTGGCCGCAAAGATGAGGTGCTTGGGTAGCTTGTGTCCTGCTCCCACGGGTACGATGAGCATGGGCGTTTCGATTTCGTGGATCAGGTTGGCGGTGTAGGTTCCCCAAATCGACTCGGCGGGAATCTGAACGCCGTGCGTTCCCATCACGATCAGATCGTAGGGCTGCTCCTTTTCCAGGGCTTCTTGCACCTGATCGACGATGTCGCGCATGAACAAACCGTGGCGTATCTGGTGTGCAACCGCGATGCTCGTTTTTTCTTCGTAGGGTTTTGTCAAGTCCTGCAAGGCTTGCAAAAGTGCCGCTTGTCGGGCTTGGGGGTCTTGGGGCAGCGGTCGGCGGAGATACTCACTTAGGTTATCTTCGGTCAGGGGTGAGGCACCGCTTGTCAGGAAGGTAAGTGCTGCGCCGGTAGTGTGTGCGATATGGAAAGCCATCGGAAGGGCTTCCTTAGAGGCTTCCGAAAAATTGATCGGGATCAGAAGGCGTTTCATGGGTAGATCGGATGATACGATAGCGCAAAATAACCTTTTTGTGGGTGGTATCCTACTGACATTGGATTTTTCTGAAACTGATTTTACTCACTGACCAAAATCACCGGATGTTTTGAGTTGTCTCATACAGATTAGCACAAAAACAGTCGTCTTTTGTAAAAGACTTCAAGCGATAGCTTTATGCAAACAGTAGTTCTTCCCACGGATTTTTCGGGTCTGGCACGAGAGACAATGCAGTACGCAGCACCTATTTTTTCTGCTCATCCGATTCATTTTGTCTTGCTGCACAGCTATTTGGCTGGTTCGTCAGCAGAGGCACTCGCCCAGGAGGCTCATGTGCAAGAGCAACTCGAAAAGGAACTAGCCTACCTTCGGGCGGCTTATCCGAAGCACACCTTTCGGGGCCATGCCCAGGAGGGTGATCTGGATCGCGTCCTCTCTGACCAGGTAGAGAAAAACAACGCCGACCTCCTGCTGATGGGAACCCGTGGCTTGCAGTCGGGTAAATATGCCTTTTGGGGAACCCATACCTCCAATGCCCTCCAAAACGTCGCTTGTTCTACGCTCGTCATACCCGAAGGTAGTGTTTTGTCGGGGGCCCAACAGATCGTCTTTGCGACGGACTTTGCGGGTGATGAACCGCCAGAAGCCCTTGAGCAACTCCTACAAATCGCCCAACGCCTCAACGCTCGCCTAAGTGTCCTGCATATCTTACCCCCCCAACGAAGCGCGGGACAAGATTCCCTTAGTGGGCTGCGGTTTTTGCACGAACAAAAGCAGGTTCCTGTCAGTGTGCATTTTACACGTAGCCAAGAGGTGATGGAGGGCATCCTGCAATACATCAAATATCATCCTACCGACATACTGGCCGTCCTGACCCGCTCGCGTAGCTTGATCGAACGCCTGTTTCATCGCAGCATCACCAAAGAACTCGTCCTGCATAGCCACGTGCCACTTCTGGCACTCCACCAAAAAAACGACTGATGAAAGATCGCATCCTGATATTGACCGACTTCGGCCCTGCTGCCCAGCAGGCTCTGGCGTATGCGGTGGTCTTGTCCCAACAACTTCACTTCGAGATCATCCTGCTACACCTCTTGCAAGCCCCCCCCAACAGCGATCCCGACGTATATGCCCGTACCCGAAAGCTGCGCTACGAAAACGCCCTCCTCGAGTTTGGTAAAATACGCACCACCTACGAAACCTATACCTACCAAAATACCGAAGAACGCCTCCACCTCCAGACACACATCGGCTACGATACCATAGAAATAGCCGCCCGAGATATGGTCGAAAACTACCAACCCTTAATGATCGTCATCGGGGGCAACAAAAAAAATCACCTCCAAAACTTACTCGTCGGTGGCAAAACCAAACGCCTCCTCGAAAGCACCCATACGCCCATCCTTGTCGTCCCCAGAGAAGCAACGCCCGCACTCCCCCAAAAAATCGTCTATGCTACCGATCTCGACCAACACGACGACATCCAGGAAATCCTCGATTGGAGCCAAAGCCTCAATGCCCAACTCCACGAACTCCAGGTAGATGCCCCAGGGCCACGCCCACAGATCAGCCAGGCCAGCCTAGCGCATTTCCTGACAGCAGAAGAAGACCTACACGTATCCTTTGTGGAAGGCCTGGACCAGTACCTCCAAAAAAACGCCGCCGATCTGCTGATCCTCTTCACCCGTGAGTACCCCTTCTGGCGGCCTTGCCCCTATCCGGCACCCATTTGTCAGGCCGAACCCTACACCCAACTTCCGCTCCTGACCCTTTGCAGCCGCTATTGAGCCACACAAAACTGCTCTTTTGAGGCACCACATCGTGCAGAAATGGCTTATCGCATGTGTCCCAAAACATTCTTTGGTATTGTGGGTTCTTTTGAATGAATCCAAATAAATACACCATTTTTTTATGTTGAAGATCACGAATTTACACGCCCGAGTAGAAGATAAACCCATTTTGCAAGGCTTGAACTTGACCATCCAACCCGGAGAAGTACACGCCATCATGGGCCCCAATGGCTCCGGCAAAAGCACCCTGGCCTCCGTTCTGGCCGGCCGTGAAGCCTTTGAAGTTACCGAAGGAACCGTGGAATTTATGGGCAAAGACATCCTGGAAATGGCTCCCGAAGAACGGGCAGGCGAAGGGATATTTTTGGCTTTTCAGTACCCGGTCGAGATTCCAGGTGTAAGCAACACCAACTTCCTCAAAACGGCGGTCAATGCCGTGCGCCAGTACCGAGGCAAAGACCCCCTGGATGCCGTCGCGTTTTTGAAGCTCATCAAGGAAAAAGCGAAGCTGATGGGAGTAGAGCAGGCGATGCTTTCGCGTTCGCTCAACGAAGGGTTTTCGGGGGGAGAAAAGAAGCGCAACGAAATCTTGCAGATGATGATGCTTGATCCTGTCTTTGCCATTTTGGATGAGACCGACTCGGGACTGGATATTGATGCCCTCAAGGTCGTCGCCGAAGGGGTAAACGTTTTTCGGGGGCCCGAAAAATCCGCCCTCATCATCACGCACTACCAACGCCTGCTCAACTACATCGTCCCCGATTATGTACACGTGCTGTACCAGGGACGTATCGTCAAGTCGGGAACAAAAGCCCTTGCCCTCGAACTCGAAGAAAAAGGCTACGATTGGATCAAAGAAGAAACACTCGCCTAAACAACTCCCCGACGCATGGAAACCATTCAACGCGATACCAAAACGACATTTTTGGCACCCTTTGAGGATTTTGAAGGTAGCCTAGACCTCGGGCAGGCCCGTGAGCAAGCACTCGAACGCATCGCCGAACTCGACTTCCCCACCACCCGAGACGAAGAGTGGCGTTACCTCAACTTACGGACGCTCCTGCAAGTTCCGTTTCAACTCTCCAATGCGGCCACCGACTGCCCCCGCCCGTCCCAGTGGTTCGATGCCCTGGATGTGTACGTGATGACCTTCGTGAACGGCTATTTTTGGCCGGTGTATTCACGCCTGCCTGATAGCAGCAATAGTTTGGTTATCAAAACTTTGCAAGAAGCAGTACAGGAACAACATCCGCTCATCGGCCAGCATCTGAACCGCTACACGGCCCCCAATGAAAATATCTTCACGCACCTAAACACGGCCTTTGCGCAGGATGGGGTATTCTTGCACCTATCTAAGAGCGCGACCCTGGATCGTCCTCTGGTCGTTCATCACCTCATCGACGCACAGGCCGAGGCGCGGGCCGTTCTGCCCCGCCACTTGATTGTGCTAGACGACAACGCCTCGGGACAAATCCTGGAACAGGTAACAACCATCGGGGAGCAGCCTAGCTGGTCTAATGCCTTGACCGAGATTGTTGTGGGGCGGGATGCTCGGCTGGATTTTCACAAACTCCAACACGACAGCGCGTCCGCCTACCAAATCAACCAAACCTTTGTTGAGCAAGCCGATAACTGTTCTTTTGCCGATAACTGTTTTTCGTTTTCGGGGAAGCTGATCCGCAACAACCTCTACCTCGGACTGGGGGCCCACAACGATAGCTACATGAACGGCTTTTTCTTGCTCGATGGGCGTAGCATCGTCGATAACCACACGGCAGTGGATCATCGCCTGCCGCACTCCCGCAGCGACGAGATGTACAAAGGCATCCTCGATGAGCAGTCCACGGGCGTTTTTAATGGCAAAATCTTTGTCCGTCAGGATGCCCAAAAGACCAACGCCTTCCAGTCCAACGCCAACATGCTGCTCTCCGACCAGGCAACCATCGACACCAAGCCCCAACTCGAAATTTGGGCCGACGATGTGCGCTGCTCGCACGGAGCCACCACGGGAGCCATGGATACGGAGCAACTTTTTTATCTCCGTGCCAGAGGTATCCCCGAGCGACAAGCCAAAGGGCTGCTGCTCCGCGCCTTTGTCGCCGAAGTCCTCGAACGCCTCCGTTGGGATGACCTCCGCCACGAACTCGAAACCCGTATTGAGGCTCGCCTCAACAACGCATAAACCCAAGCAGCACGTGGATAGGAAAGTCCGCGTGCTGCCTTTTTTCTTGTAAGCCATGAAAAAACTACTGACCCTAAGGTGATAAAGAGCCATGTACGCTAAGCCTACCAAGCACCATAGGCATCTTGACTCAAAGGCGGTCGCAGGGCAGTAGAGGAGCCGTACCTTCCTGACTGATTTGCTCAAACATTTGCAGGTATTTTTGGCGGATATGCGCTTCTAACGGACGCTGTAGGGCCTCCTCCTGCTGGCGATAACGCGGATGATTTTTGTGTAAAAATGGCCAAATGCCTCCGACCGCACGGTCAAACTTTATGTCTTTCATAGGAATACATGTTCATTTATAGAGAATGACGCAAGATATTACCTATGCGTTGCACGTCCGATTGGCATTTTTATCGTTTTTTACTTTTTTTTGTTCGGTACGTTCGTTTTTTTTCGTGGAAGGCTCCCTTAAAGGTAGGGTCATCGCGTCGGCGGAGCATATCCAATTCGCGCTGGATTTCCTGAAACTCCTCTTTGGGTGTAAAAACGGGGGTGATCTCATCGGGGAGCGGCTGTTCGGGGATGCGTTGCCGGATGCGTTTTTCGATTTTTTTGAGGTGATAGCGTTCTACCTCATTACAAAACGAGATGGCAATACCGCTGTGTTGGGCGCGGCCCGTGCGCCCGATGCGGTGTACGTAGTCGTCGTAGTCTCGGGGCATTTCAAAATTTATCACATGCGTTACGGCACTGATATCTAGCCCACGGGCAGCGACACTGGTGGCCACGAGCAGGCGCACGTTTCCCTCACGAAAGTCGTCCAGAGCATTGAGGCGAGCGTTTTGATCTTTGTTGCCATGGATGACGCGCCATCCTCCTCGGACAAAATTATGGAGGTAGTCATGGATCAAATTCACGGTCTGTTTGGTTTGGGCAAAGACCAGCACCTTAGCCGTCTCCTCTGGGTCGCGGATTAAGTATTTGAGTAACTGCAACTTTGTAGGGCGGTTAGGGACGGCATACCAGCACTGGGTGATGGTTTGGGCGGTGGTGGCTGTGGGCGTGATTGTTACGCGCTCGGGGGCTTCGAGGAACTCCTCGGTCAGGCGAATGACCGATTTGGGCATGGTAGCAGAGAAGAGCATATTTTGCCGCTTCTTGGCCGGGATGATCTCCAGGAGGTGATTGATTTGGCGAACAAAGCCCATATCCAACATACGGTCTGCTTCATCCATCACAAAAGTTTGTATTTTTCGTAAGTTCACTCCTTGTTTTTGGTAGATGTCCCAGAGGCGTTGGGGTGTCGCGATCAGGAGATCGGCACCGGTACTTTGAAGGTCTTGGATTTGCTTTTGGATGCCGATGCCGCCATAGAGGGCATGGATGCGTAGATCGGTGTAGGTGGCCAGTTGTTGGGCGTGGCTTTCGATCTGGATGACAAGTTCGCGGGTGGGTGCCAGGACAAGCCCACGCGGGTCATTGCCTTGGGCGTACTTGAGTTTCATCAGGAGTGGCAACAAGAAAGCAGCTGTTTTGCCCGTACCCGTTTGCGCAATCGCGATCAGGTCATGTCCGGCTAA
Organism: Bernardetiaceae bacterium; assembly: GCA_036822015.1. GTDB lineage: Bacteria > Bacteroidota > Bacteroidia > Cytophagales > Bernardetiaceae > DAISIL01. The sequence goes on from DAISIL010000007.1 coordinate 73,805, forward strand.
GGCAAGCGGGATGGCCTGGCTTTGTACGGGGGTAGGTTGGGTGTAGCCCGCCTCGGCGATGGCATTGAGGAGCTGGCGGTTGAGTTTAAAATCTTCAAATTGAGCAGGTGCATCCATCCTGCAAAGATCGCAAAAAATCAGACCTCTTGCGTGAACGGTTTGTTTTCTTCCAAAATCTGCCAGGTATGATCGCCCAGGAGTTTGACCGAGGCCACGTAGGCCTGAAAAGGCATCCGCTTACCCCACTGCTGGGGTTCGATCATGGAGAGGAGGTAGTTACCGTCGTTTTTTTCGTAGAGAAAATAGGTATGCCCGATAACGGGCTGAAAGTTGATCTGGGAGGAATAGATGAGCCGCGAAATATCACTGCGGCGTTCGATGGCACGGGCTTGCTTAGCCAATAGCTGGATTTGTTCCTGAATTTGAGAGAGTTGTAGGTGGGTTTGCTCCTCCATCGCCGAGAGGGCGCGCGAAACAATCGCCCCGCGTTTGGTCGGGCGTATGACGGGCCCGGATACGGTATGCGCATAAGGTAGCGTAGAGGGCGAAGCGGCCACCTTGTCAGGGTCTATGGGATTCTTAAAATCAGGTTTTTCTGCGTTTTCCATCACCTACCTTAACGACCAGTAAAACCAAATAGTTTGGAGGGACTTGCTATATTTGCTCACCAAACCACTCCGAAAAACATGACACACAAGACCACTTTCTTTATCTTTTGTTGGCTCCTCATCCTGACCGCCTGCAACAACCAGCCATCCTCCCAGGAGGTAATCGAACAAACGCCCAACGCACCCGCCCCCGTGAGTACATACACGGCCGCCCCTGATTTTGATGAAAGCCGACCGGATATTTATGCGAGCGTTCGGCTGACAGCTGACCTCAAACAGCTCACCGATAAGCAACGCCAAATGATCGTCTTGTTTGTGGAGGCCGCCCAAATCATGGACGAGCTTTTTTGGCAACAAGCCTTTGGCGATAAGGACGCGCTCCTCCAAAAGATCGACGACCCACGCTTACAACGTTTTGCGCGTATCAACTACGGCCCCTGGGATCGCCTCAACGCCAACCGCCCCTTTCTCTCCGAGTTCGGGGACAAGCCCAAAGGTGCTAATTTTTATCCAACCGACATGACGGCAGCCGAGTACGATGCCTTAGAGAATCCAGCCAAAGCCGACCTCTATACGCTCCTGCGCCGCAACGATGCCGGGCAGCTTACCGTCGTGCCTTACCAGGAAGCCTACGCAGAGCCGCTCCAACGCGCCGCCCAGCTCCTCGAGCAAGCCGCCGATCTGGCCGAAAACAAATCCCTCAAAAACTATCTCCGCCTACGTGCCAAGGCCCTCCTTGACGGAGATTTTTATGCCAGCGACTCGGCCTGGCTAGACATGAAAGACAACCAACTTGACTTCATCATCGGCCCCATCGAAACCTACGAAGATCAACGATTCGGGCAAAAGGCCGCCTATGAAGCCTACATCCTGATTAAAGATATGCGTTGGAGCAAAAAACTCGAAAAATTCACCCAACTCCTGCCCCAACTCCAACGACAACTCCCCGTAGCCGATAAGTACAAACAAGAGGAACCCGGCACCGATTCCCAGCTGAATGCCTACGATGTTATCTATTACGCCGGCGACTGCAATGCCGGTAGCAAAACCATCGCCGTCAATCTACCCAACGACGAGCAACTCCAACTCGAAAAAGGCACCCGCCGATCCCAACTCAAAAATGCCATGCAGGCTAAGTTCGATCAAATCATGCGCCCCATCACCGATCTGCTCATCGACTCAGCCCAACGCCAACATGTTACTTTTTCGGCTTTCTTCGATAACACCATGTACCACGAAGTAGCCCACGGGTTGGGCATCAAAAATGTTGTTGGGCAAGAAACTACTGTCCGAGAGGCTCTCAAAGACTACGCTTCGTCCATCGAAGAAGGCAAAGCCGATGTCCTCGGTTTGTTTTTGGTAACCAAACTTCGAGAAATGAAAGAAATCACCGAAGGTGAACTGATGGATAACTACGTTACGTTCATGGCGGGTATCTTCCGATCGGTGCGCTTTGGTGCCACCTCTGCCCATGGGCGTGCCAACATGATTCGTTTCAATTTCTTTAAGGAACAAGGAGCTTTTGTGCGCCAAGAGGACGGTACTTACAAAGTCAATCCCGAAAAAATGCAGACCGCCGTAGCGGCACTCTCCCAAAAAATTCTTGCCTTGCAAGGCGACGGCGACTACGAGGGAGCCAAAGCACTCACCGAAGAGATGGGCGTAATTTTGCCCGACCTCCAGGCAGACCTAGACCGCCTGACCGATGCCCAAATTCCCGTCGATGTTGTTTTTGAGCAAGGCTTAGCCGTCCTGGGATTGGAGTGATGCCGAAGCGAACAAATCGGCAATTTCGGCGTACTGCTGTGCGTTCAGTACCTGCTGCCCATACCAGACGCGCTCAAAGACTTGCGTGCAACGCGAAAAAAGCGTTGCCACAGGATGCCCGCTTAGCTGTTGGCGGTAGTGGCGATTGGTATAATCGCGCTTCCACTCGATAAGTTCTTGCTTGACAAGGCTTTGTAGCAAGATCAAATACTGCACCCGCACGGCTAAGCGGTAGTCCTCTTGTGCCAAAGCCTGCTCCAGTATCGGTTGAAGGTCATCCGTAGGGAGATCGTCCCCCAACAAATCAGCGGATAACTTCCCCTTACGGGCAGGCGTAGGTTTTCCTATCCCGCGCCGAACCAGGACATACACCACCACAGCGGCGGCCACAAAAAAGAGGAGGTAAATGCCCCGCGCCTGGGTATCCGTGCTTTGCAGCCGTGGCAGAACAGGCTCTGGACTAACCACCTCCTGGGTAGGGCGAATGTACTGGATTTCCTGGCGGAGTTCCTCCCAACGCGCCGAGTCCAGCTCTTGCCCTCGGGTGGGCAAAGCAGCCAGCAGGAACAGCCAGCAGCCCGCCAGCAGGCTACCGTACCCCAATTTGTGCAATGCGTTGGCGCAGTTGGTGTCCATGGAGATATTCTCGATTAGCCAAAAATTGAAAGCCCATTCCCCAAATCAACAAAGGCATCGCTACATCTAGCGCAAAGCTATAAAAAGCCAAGTAAGCCGTTTGGAGAAGTAAAAAACTAAAATCGGTATCCTCGCCCGTGAAGTGCCAATCCAGAAGATTGAGATACAAACCAAAGATCGGCGAAACAAGCAATAAATAAAAAATCAGCATCACAAAAAGCAACATCAGCAAAACGGCAAGCGTCGGGAGTAGGCAGTACACCAGCTGCCGCCCCAGCAAACGAAGCTGTTCTGTGGCAGAGACCTTATCCCAAAGCCGCTGGTACAACCCATAAAACACCACAGGCAGCAGGAGCAGCCCCCACCCAAACAAGCCCGGCACCAGCCAAACCATCCCCTTAAACACCAACACCACCGACCAAACAAAAAGCCCTTGCCGACGAAGAAACTGACCAAAAGACAACTGCTCTGGCTGCAAAAAGTACAAAGAAAGCATCCAGAGGAAAGACCAATGCAACACACCCACCAAAAAAGCCCAAGGCGCATCGGTGGCATAACCCGTTACTTTTTGGAGATAAGAAGACCAAGCATCGCCCGAGGAAAAAGTCGTCTCGGGAAAGAGTAGGGCCGCTTGTAAAATGCTCATCAACAGCAATACCCACCATGATCGCCCCAGTAGCTTACCCATGTGCTGGCGATAAAAAGCAAACATATCGTTGAAGACATCACCCAACTGACGCACCCGCTCCAAAACAACCGGATCGGAGGGAATCATCTGCGGTGGCTGTTCCCAAAACCGCATCGCCTCCACGGGTACACCTCTGGCCACCCGTGCCGGATACCAGACCACATACAGCACCACAAAAAGCAACGAACTAACAATGATCCCGATCTTGAAACCGTCCGGTAAGTCGGTATGCCCCGTAACAAAACCCTCCAAAAAACCCGCTATGACAAAAATAGGCACTAGCCCCACCCAAATCAACAAGCCCCGACGAGCTGACATCCGAAAAGCCGTCCAGCGGTGGTAAGTCCCCGGAAAAAGCAAGCCCCGCCCCATAGCCAGACCCGCCGCGCCCGCAATCACGATAGCCGAAATCTCCAGCGTGCCGTGAATCCATATCGTCAGGAAAGAAGGCACAAAAAGTCCCTGTTGGTAAAAATAATACTGAAACGTCCCGACCATGATGCCGTTGTAAATCAAGACCACCACCGTCCCGATGGCACTCAAAACGCCCGCCAGAAAGGCCAACAAAGCCACCCGGACGTTATTGATCGTGATGCGCAAAAAAGAAAGCCACTCGTCATCGTCCTTGTAAATCGCCATCGGATCACCTTCGGCGATGTTCTGTTCCGTGATGCGCATGTACGTCTCTCCCAAAATGACGGATGGAAACCCTTCGTCGTATTCTGTTGAGATGATCCCGATGAGCATCGCCCCCACAAAAACGAGCAAGGCCACGAGCAGTTCAGGACGAGAGGCATAAAAAACCAACGGCAGATCATGGAACCAAAAGCGTCCGATGCGCTGCCGCACCGGCCGCTTGTTTTGGTAAATCCGCTCAAAGACCTGTCCGGCCAGTTGGTTGAGGTACACCCGCACAGAGCGGTTGGGATAAAAGGTACGGGCATAAGATAGGTCATCAGTGATCTCCACGAAAAGTTCCCGTAACTCGTCGGGTTTCGGCTGCCTTTGTGCCAGGGTCTCCTCAAAATTCCGCCACTGCTCCTGCCGCTGACGAATGAACCGCTTTTCTCTCATCACTCTTGGCTTAGAGATTGTTGTATCGCTGCACCACCGAAATACTCGAATTGATGGCTGTATGCAAGGCTCCCTCTATCCAGCCACTGGCCCAAGAGATCGTATCGCCGGCCAGATATACGCCGTTATCGGGGTGCGGATCAAGTTTCGATCTCTGCTCGGGATGGAATTTCCCTTGTGAAAAAAGCACCAGTTCATCGGTGCTAAATCCCGGTACAGGCATCTTAAACGATCCATTGTAGCCCGGTGCCTCCTCCCAGGAAAAACACAAAGGGTCTTCGACCATCTGCTCCCGCAATACCTTGACCGTCTCGGGGCCATAGATTTTCTCGAGACCGCGCATACAGTTTTCTACCTTGCCCTGGTCATCGAAGGCATCAAACTTGATCGCCGTAATGCCGAGCGTATAGCTCAAACAGACTACCCCCGAGGGGGTATCCTCGAAGTCAAAACAGAAGAGATGCGTAAGGGGTTCGTCCGTAACCGTTGTGCGCAATAACTCGGGATTTTTCTTCCAAAAGGCCGTCTTGGTGCGCAGCGAAATGCGCCCGCCCGGGATCAAATACATGTTACGGATGGCATTCCAGACGTTTTCGGAGAAGGTCTCCCGATTGACTTCGATGCTCATCTCGAGGTTGCGGGGTGTACAGGTAACGATGACGGCATCGTACTTGTCCAGTTTGTTGTCCTGATCTGTGATGTAAATGCCCTCCGCAGTGGTTTCGATGGACTTGACACCGGCTCTGGGTGCGCCGTAGTTGAGTTCCTTGACCGATGTCCGTCCCCAATAGGTGCAATCGGCTTCGGTGTCCCAGAAACGCAGCGGAATTTGGTCGATGCCACCCACAACTTGCTCCACCTCTCCCCACCAGCCCAAACTAACCACCCGCAGCGGCTCGACAAAACTCACCTGATGATAAAACGGCCCAAAGGGCGCACCGCCCGCACCAATCGAACCAAACTCGTCGATGATTTCTTTGGGCCAGCCATGGTCATGCAAGACCTGAAAAATACTCTTGTGTTGGTACTCGTCCACGATAGCTGCCCAACGTCGGGAGAACTCCACAGGATCGTCTTTGACTTCGGCCAGGGGTTCGATGAACTTGTTCATCAGGGCATCCCAGCGGTCAGCGACGGGTTGGATTTCGGGGGGTAGAGATGCGCCGGCCTCTACGTCGTAGCGTTTGCGATTGAAATAAATCGTCGTCGGAACTTTGAGTGGTGAGGGAAAAGGAGCCAGCTTGAGTCCAAACTTGTTGATGTAGTGATGCACCAGGGGATGGTGTCCTTTGGGCAGACGCATCGCCCCAATCTCGGCATAGGCTTTGGGGTCTCGGGCAAAGCGATGGGTATAAGTGCGCCCACCTAGGCGTTCGGAGGCTTCGTAGATGACGGGGCGTAATCCCATCTGCATCAGTTCGTAAGCGGCACATAGTCCGGCACAACCTCCGCCGATGATCGCTACCTCGCTGCCGTACTTATTTGGTTTGAGTTCGGGAAACTGACGTTCTTTGACCAAATGCAAATAATCGAAAGGCGTTCCCGGGAAAGTCCTCGGGTTATAGGTGTGGGTATCGAAGAGCGCATCCCGATCACGAATGGCACCGTATCGCTTGAACTCTTGAACATGAGTACTTTTCATAGGAGGAAAAAACGATTTCGTTTGATTGCTTAAAAGTAAGCTATTTTCTGCAAATCTTTTGTTTTTTCCTTCTTTTTCTTAGCGATACCTAATGCGGCAAACGATCCCGCAGCAAGCCATACACAAATGTCCCCAGGATCGCGCTCACGATCACCCAAAGCATCGCAGGGAAGCCCGCCCCTAGCAGTACGTAGAGCGGCCCCGGGCAGGCGCCGGCCAGGCTCCAGCCCAAGCCAAAGAGTATTCCGCCGATCAAATACCGCTTGTATGTCGGAGCTTTATCTTGAAAGATAATCGGGTTGCCGTCGATGTCCTTAACTTTAAACCGCTTGATGAGCTGCACGAACAACACCCCAAAAAACACCGCCGAGCCAATCATGCCGTACATAAAAAAAGACTCAAAGCGGAACATCTCCTGAATCCGGAACCAGGAAATAGCCCCTGATTTGGTCATCGTAATCCCGAAGAGTATCCCAATCGCTACGTATCTTAGAAATTTCATTGTACCAAAAGATTTTAAAATAACAAGGGAAGAACCAGATGCGTAATCAGCAGACCACCAATGAAAAAGCCAATCACGGCCACCAAAGACGGTAATTGAAACTCGGACAGCCCCGAAATGGCGTGTCCCGAGGTACAGCCACCTGCATAACGCGACCCAAAGCCAATCAGAAAACCGCCCATGCCCATCCACAAGAAGCCTTTCAAGGTCAGGAGTTGCTCCCAACCGAAGAGTTCATGGGGTAGCAGTTGCCCATTGGCAGTCAAGCCCTGCGCTACAAAGTAAAGCGTCGCAGCCTCCGATAGCTCCACATAATTGCCATCCATGAAGCGCACGGCCACAAAGCCGCCCACCATAGCTCCCATCACAAAGGCGATGTTCCAGAGCTGCGACCGCCAATCGAAGCGGAAGAAATCCGCGCAACGCC
>DAISIL010000008.1:0-78135 GCA_036822015.1 Bernardetiaceae bacterium
CCCCTATTGCCCGAACGGTGTAAGTCGTCGTTTGGTTGGGGGTAGCCGTGGGCTGGGAAAGGGTAGGGTTGTTGAGCGACTCGGCGGGAGACCACTGGTAGCTATTCCCCCCCGAGACCTCCAACACAACAGATTGCCCCTGGCATATCGTCGTGTCATTGCTCACCCGTACATCGCTCCCAAAAACGGTGATCCTGCGCTGGATCGTCTGCTCCTGGCAAAGCAAGACGTTTTCGACGCGCAGCGTAACGGTGTATATCCCGGGTTGCTCAAAAACATAGGTGGGTTCTTTCTCCGTGGACGTAAAGAGGCTATCTCCGAAGACCCAAAAATAGCGGTTGTTATCGCCCGTGCTTTGGTTGTCCATCCTGACCCGAAACGGCGCACAGCCGCCCTGGGTGATGTTGTTGGATTGATCCCGTATCAGAAAATCTGCCGAGAAGGCATCAAAAGCCAGCTTGAAGGCGGCATTGCTACAGTTGGGGCTGTTATTGACCGTCGAAAAGGCATCCGAAGTGGTGGGAAAGTCATTGCCGTTGCAGGCACAAGCGGCGTGATAGATCGTGGCCGTTTCCTTATCAAAGCGGCTCGTGCCGCCGTCCACATGATCGGAGGCACGTAGGGTTTGGGTAGAACCAAAGTACGAACCAAAAAGCAGCCGGTTCAGGTCGCGCTCAATGACCATCAAGTAGAAATCGCTGCCGTCGGTGCTGGCCCGCAAGGCATCCGAGGTGATGGGCATACCTGCTACATTTGATCCGGCAAAGTAACCCACACCCGTCGGCACAATGGCACCACCCCAACCGGTCAAGAAAATGTTTCCGCAAGAATTGACCATAAAGCCCGTCGGGGAGATGTTGGGCGAGCCTTGCCCCGAACCCACGACGGTAGAAAAACGACTGCGGCTCAAATCGGGGCTTAGGGAATGGATGAACTGCCCGCTGTTGGGGTTGCTGTACACGCCTCGCGAGACGGGATAATTACCAAAGGTTTGCCCAAAGACATACACGTTGCTCTCCTGGTCCAGATCAAGAAGGTAAGCCTGATCGTTGAGGCGCGTCCCGAGGTAAGTAGCCCCGATAAACGCACCATTGGTGGAGTAGCGCACCACAAAACCATCGTGGCCGCCGGAGTAGTTGGTCTCGTACGCCTCGGGATGGGTGTTGATGTTGGGGCTAACCGTTCCGCCACAAGCATAGACATCGCCGTTGGGGCCGATTTTGAGCGAATATAAGGCATCCGAAAAACTGCCGCCCACTGGCACGGCCCAGAGCAACTGACTAAGGTTAGGCGTAAATTTAGCTAAAACCCCCACCGATGCCGCCAAACGGACGGGCCGCGAAAAGGGAAAATCCTGGGAGAACGTTACGGAGGCGATGTAGATGTTGTTTTGGGCATCCACGACGACCTCGCCTCGGTGTTCGTCGCCATAATTGACCACGAGCGTATTGCGGGCGATCATCAAGCCGTCGTTGCTGGAGCCACCCAAAAAAGTCGCACCCAGGAGTTGGTTGCCGCCTGCGTTGAGCTTAACCAGCACCATATCACTGCCATTCCTGAAATCAATGCCATAAATGCCCGGGGTGTTTTCGATGCCGCCGTTATAGCTGCGGTCGTAGGCATTACCGGGCATGGGAAAGTTACCCGAGTCTGTCATCCCGAAGATAATCAGGTTGTTTTGCCCATCAACGATCATGCTATACGGGATGTCGTGGAAGGCGCCACCAATGAACGTCGCGTAAATCAAAGCCGATCCACGGGCGTTGTATTTCAGGATGGCCATATCGGTTACGCCATCAAAAGCCACATCAAAGGCCCCCGGCGTAACGGGGAAATTGGGGCCAAAGGCCGTTCCCCCTGAATAGAGATTTCCGGCCGCATCGGCGGCAGCCGTACTGCCCCAGTTATCCGAGAAAGACCCCGAAAAGGTGCTAAAAATCAAGACCGGATCAATGATAAGCGGATACCTGGAGTCGTAGTCGCCTAAGGTAAAGGTGAGCGTCTGCCCTTGCAGATGAAAACGCGAAGGAACAACAACTTCCTTACCGTCAATGATTTGGTAGCTATACGGTTTTTGCTCGATGACCGTATTGACCGATGTCTGGACGTGTAGGTTACCTTCCTGATCTAGCCAAAGCGTATCGGCGTGCTGGTAGTGCATCTGGATTTGGTCGGGGTTGGCACCAGCGGCAAGGTGAAACTCGTATTTGTAGCGCTTTTTCTGGGCTTGGAGTTGCAGGACAAGGTCGATCTCTGGATAGAGGTCTTTGAAGGTCAATTCGGTGAAGCCCCTTACGTGGGTGGCCCAGCGGCTGGGGTCATCGCCCAGGAAGAAGTTGTAGTAGGTCTCCGATGGCTGCTGGGCTTCGATGATTGGTGCCTCGTTGCTACCCGGGAAGCTCACCAAAAAGCTATGGGCATGGATCAGCCCTTTGGGCGATTGGGCTTGGGGGGGTTGCATGATTTTGGTATCCGGGGGGAGTTGGCCGTGTTGGTGTCCGACGGCTTCACGGTCATAGAAGCTGTACTGGAGCTGGTTTTGATGCACGAAGAGAAATCCACCGGGCAGCTCGGCACGGTAGCGCACCTGGGCATCCCACTGCTGTTTGTTTTCCAGAAAAAGCCAGGGGCCGCCCTGGGTGAGTACGGGGTCTTTGGCCAGCGTTACGGATGCCCAGAGCATGGCCAGCAGTCCACAACCAAATACAAGATAATTATTTTTCATCACCTTCAAAGATGCTATTGGAGTTTCAAGATAGGGCTTTTGTTGGAAAAAACCCAAATGTAAGACCGTCTGTGCAAGTAGAGGGTTGTTTGTTCCCAAAAAAAGCCCTGCGTTTTTGTTTGGCCAAAACAAAGTAGCTGTACGGTACGTAAATTGAGAAGGATTGCTTATCTTGACCATCAAAAACCGCTGCTATCGTGAGATTATTTGCACCTGATCGAGAAGAAACCTTGTTTGAGCTAGACGAGATGCGTTCGATGAACGGTATTTTCGTGGGCAAACTCATTACGGGTATGGCCTTCGCCTACAGTATGCTCTGGATGCCGTGGTTTTTGCGTTTTATTTTTGCCTTTATTTCGGTGTCGGTGTTGGTGCCGTTGGGCAAGGAATACTTCTTCCGCCAGATCAGAGGCCTGCGCATCACAGATGCTTTTCTTGAACTCCGACGCGGACGGACAGGGCGGCGTGTCCAACGGATTCACTTTAAGGATGTGCGCCGTATCGAACTCATCGAGAAGCAACAGCCGCGCCATCGCAGCCCCGAGCGCGGGCAACGTCGGCGTACGCTCTTCGATCAAGAACCTGGGCAGCGCATTTTTCATCCCGAGACCAAATGCCTCATCACCCTCAGTAGCGGCAACACCATAGAAATCGAAGCCGGTTACTTTGAAGAAGGTGATTTTGAACTTTTTCTCGAAAACTTTGAACGCACCTACGCCAAGGCCATCGGCACCTCGTCCCCACAAAAGCGCCTCAACAAACGCTTTCAGATCAATGCCGCCGCCACCAAGACAATGCCGCCGCTCACTGCCGCCGGCCGCCGCTACGAAGAACTCCTCAAAAAAAATCGCAATTACCTCAACAGCGACCTGGCCCTCAAACGCCAACTCGAAAACGAACGCGAAGAAGCCTACCGTAGCATCTACCAGATCGCCGACGGGCTAGACATGAACCGCAGCCAAGCCAAAGTCTGCTTTTCCTTCAAAAACAACGACGGCAGCACCGCCTACATCCTCCAAGACAACTACCTCCCCAATCTCGACGAAGAAAACATCATCACGGGGCAGAACCTCATCGAAGCCTACCACAAAAACCTAAGCCTGGTAGAAATGCGCATCGCCTATTACAAAAAAATCGAAGCCAAGCTACAAGCCTTTATGTTTCAGGAAAAAACACGCGCTAAGCTCAAAGCCCTTGCCCGTAGCCTCCAAAACATCCAAGAACAAAACACCGAGCGCAGTACGGCGCATTCCTCCATGCTCGATGAAAACGACATCGACATCGAAAACCGTATCTTGAGCCAACTCGAAGACCTTAGCGATGAGGTGCATGGCCTGGAAGACCTCGAAAAAGCCATCATGCTCAACGAACACATTTCTCTTTTCAAAGACTAGCGCAAAGACATGGTACAGACCGCAGAACAAACCCGTTACGCCGTCAGTGAAAACGGCTATTATGGCAATTTTGGTGGAGCGTTTATCCCCGAAATGCTTCACCCCAACGTAGAAGAACTCCGCCGGTGTTATCGCCCGATCATGGAAAGTGCTGATTTTCAAGAAGAATTTCAACACTTGCTCCGCGATTACGTCGGCCGCCCCAGTCCACTTTATTTTGCGGCTCGGCTTTCGGAACGCTACCAAACCCAGATTTTCTTGAAGCGCGAAGACCTCAATCACACCGGCGCACACAAGATCAACAATACCATCGGGCAGATTCTGCTCGCCAAACGCCTCCGCAAAAAGCGTATCATCGCCGAAACCGGTGCCGGACAACACGGCGTAGCCACGGCCACGGTTTGCGCCTTGATGGGCATCCCCTGCGTAGTCTATATGGGTGCGCTCGACATCAAACGCCAGGCACCCAACGTCGCCCGAATGAAGATGCTCGGGGCTACCGTCGTGGCGGCCACCAGCGGCAGCCAGACCCTCAAAGATGCCACCAACGAAGCCATCCGCGATTGGATCAACAACCCCAAGGACACCCACTACATCATCGGTTCGGTGGTCGGGCCGCATCCTTTTCCGGATATGGTAGCCCGCTTTAATGCCGTCATTAGTCAGGAGATGCGCCAACAGCTCACCGAAAAAACCGGCAACCCCAACCCTGATGCCATCATCGCCTGTGTAGGCGGAGGAAGCAATGCCGCCGGCGCCTTTTTTCATTACCTCGAAGAGCCGCAAGTGCGCTTAATTGCCGCCGAGGCTGCCGGAATGGGCATCGACTCGGGACACTCTGCCGCCACCAGTGCGCTCGGCAAGCCGGGCATCATTCACGGTAGCCGAACGCTCCTGATGCAGGATCAGTTTGGACAAATCCAAGAACCCTATTCGCTTTCAGCAGGACTGGATTACCCAGGCGTAGGGCCACTCCATGCCCACCTCTTCCAGACCGGACGCGCCGAGTTTGTGAGCATCACCGATGCCGAAGCCTTAGAGGCCACCCGTGAGCTATGCCGTCTGGAAGGCATCATCCCTGCCCTCGAAACCTCCCATGCCTTTGCTTGCCTGCCCAAACTCGACTTCACGCCCGAGCAGGTCGTGGTCATCAACCTTTCGGGGCGTGGCGACAAAGACCTCCAAACATACATGGACAACGGACTTGACCAGTAAAACAACCCTCCCCACATGAACGCCATCCAGACCGCCAAAACGCATTTCAATAAAGGCCTCCAGGCTGCCCAAGACGAAAACTACACCGCTGCCATCGCGCACTTTACGGCAGCCATAGAGACCCTTGAAGGCCAGGCGGTCTTCTTCTACAACCGCGCTCAAGCGCACTATAAGCTCCAACAGTTCGATCAAGCCATCCCCGACTACGATCAGGCCATCGCCCTTGACCCAAAGAATGCCGAGTTCTTTGCCGCCCGAGGCATCGCCCAACACCAACTCCGGCAGCACCAGGAAGCCCTCCAGGATATGGATGCCGCCCTGCGCCTCGAGCCGCAAAACCCCTACCGCTATTCCAGCCGAGCCTTTATCAAAGCCCGCGTCGGGATGGTGATGAGTGCCATGGAGGACTACAAAAAAGCCATTGAGCTAGACCCCGAAGATGCCATCGCCTACAACAACCTCGGTATGCTCCAGGAGCAACTCGGCTACAAAGGCTTTGAAAAAAACTACGAGAAAGCCGATCATCTCACGGGCGGACGCAGTGCAGAAAAACCCGATCTCAAAAAGATCGTCGCCGACTATGAAGCCCAAAAAAAGACAAACACCGATCGCCCTCCGGTTCCCGAAACAGGGCTAACTCCCAAAAAATACCTCGACACCTTGCGTCAAGTCTTGACCTCCCGCCAAACACAAGCGGAGTTTTGGCGTTTCTTGAAGGGAACAACCAAATAAACTCCGTCTGTTAATGGATCCCGAACACCTCTGGGCGTACCTAATTGTCTATCTGACCAGTTCGGTGAAGTTCATCTTTGGCCCTGTGGGAGGTTTTTTGGCGGGACTAAACGGCTGGGAAATGTTTTTTTTGACCGTCCTGGGGATGATGTCTAGCGTCGTTGTCCTGACTTTTTTTGGTTTGTGGCTGCGGGTGCGTTGGCAGCGTTTCCTGGGTCGTCGCTCGCGTCGGTTTACGCCCCGCAACCGCAAGTTGGTCTTGACCTGGCGCAAGTACGGACTGATTGGCGTGGCATTCCTAACCCCGGTCTTGTTTAGCCCTGTCGTCGGGACAATGATTGCGGTTTCGTTTGGGGAGCGTAAGGAGCGAATTATTTTTCACATGGCCTGGAGTGCTGTATTTTGGGCCGGCGTTTTTTCGTTAAGTTTGCATATCTGGGGACAAAGTGTATTGGACATCCTTAACCTTAGCACAGAATGATAAAAACAAGTAAAGCTGTTTTGGTTGCCGGTGCTATCCTTGCCGGACTTGCCGTAGGCATCGGTGCTTTTGGAGCGCATGGCTTGCAGGACTTGCTGCGTGAGCATGGCCGGCAGGCGACCTTTGAGACGGGCGTAAAGTTTCAATTTTATCACAGCCTAGCCTTGTTGCTGGTGGGTATCCTGATGCACCTGCGCCAGGACAGAGCAGGAGCGATGGTTTGGGCGGCGCGTCTGATCCTGGCCGGCACACTCATCTTTTCTTTTTCGCTGTACATCTTGTGCCTGACCAATGTAGGCTGGTGGGGAGCCATCACGCCCATTGGCGGAACCTCACTCCTGATCGGCTGGGGCTTACTTGCCTGGGGCATTCACAAAAGTTCATTTTGATACCAACAAAGCCATGAAGCACTGCCTGATGATTTTTATCGCCCTACTGGGGAGCCTGACTACCCAGATGAGTTTTGGGCAAGTCGTTGAAGATGAATGCCCTTGTGGGGATGCTCTCTGGACAGATCAGCTCTTGGAGGAAACCGATCCCCAACAAGTAGTTTTGCAGATGGTTTCTATGCTCACCTGTGAGTTGCCTTATAGCCGCGAGGTATCCGAAAACCCGCTTTCACTCTTAATGCCCTTCATGGATACCTCCGAACGGATGCCCTACGAAGCCTTTTTTTATGGTCTCGAACAAATCGTAAGCCACGGGCGGGAGACAGGATACCTTGACCAAAACTGTGATGAAGCCTTACAAGTAACCAGAAAACACTTAGAAAAGCTAACTAACAAAAAATGAAATCTCTCTATGCTTGATCTGACCATTACACATCCCACCCACGGACTGCTTACCTATGAGTTCGCGCTGACCTTCGTGGATACGTACATCTACGGCTTCATTGACAGCCTTTTTGAGGAACAAAAAAACATCCTTTGGCAAGGCAAATTGAGCGATGTACCAGAGGATTTTTGGCAAAGTCCTGAACTTGCCCGCTGGAAAAACCAACCAATTACCGAGTGGGCCCAACGCCTGGGAGCAGGGCTGCTCATCAAATACGCCCCGCAAAACCCGCGTTATCACGCCTGGTCATAAACCCTCATCTCCATCCATTTATGCTCGATTCCATGACTGGCTACGGCGAAAGTAGCCTCAAAACTGAAAATACCGAAGTGCGGGTAACCATCCGTACCATCAACAGTAAAGGGCTGGATATTAGCCTACAAGTACCCGAGCGATTTTTGGGAAGAGAAAGCAGTATTAAGGCGATCCTAAGCCAAAACCTCAACCGAGGCCGCGTCCAGTGTCAGGTGCGCTTTCGCACCCTAGATGCCCCCGTACAACTCCCCTACGACCCCGAGCTAGTCAAGTACTATTTCCATGAACTCAAAAAACTAGCCCATACTTTGGGGATCAAGAGCCATGCCCAACTCCTAAACAAAGTACTCGAGATGCCACAGGTGCGGCAGCTCCCCGACGAAAACACCCCCGACGAAGCCGAAACCGAAGATTGGTATATCCTCAAAGAACAGCTCGAAACGGCCATCTGGCAATGCCTCGCTTTTCGATCTGCCGAAGGGCTACAACTGGAAGAAAAAATTGCAGAATATTTAAGTAGCATTCAAAAAATAAACACACAGATTCGATCCCTCGAAAAAGAACGCCTTCCGCTCATCCGCCAACGCCTCCAACGCCACCTCCAAAACTACCTCGAAGAGCATACCGCCGACCCCATCCGGTTTGAACAAGAGTTGATCTATTACAGCGAAAAACTGGACATCACGGAGGAGCAAGACCGCCTCGAAGCCCATTGCAAATATTTTCTCAAAATCATGCGCGCCGATTCCGATGCACCCAAAGGCAAGCAGCTAGGGTTTTTGGCCCAGGAGATCGGGCGCGAGATCAACACCCTCGGATCAAAAGCCAACTACGCCACCATCCAGCACCTGGTGGTGCAGATGAAAGAAGAACTAGAAAAAATCAAAGAACAACTCCTTAACATCGTATGAACAAACAAGTTGCCTATCCGAGCCGTTTTTGGATAAAAAACCAAGCCATGCCCTACCTGCTCATCATCGACGATATGCACCCGTCTCTTCACGCGGCCCTGGATCAAAACAACATCAGCTACGATTATCTCCCCGATATAGCCCCCCAGAGTGTCGGGGCGCAACTCCAAAAAGGTTATCAAGGGTTGATATTGCGTAGCAAAATACAAGTTACAAAAGATTTCTTACAAAAATACGGCAACGAACTAACATTTATTGGTAGGGCTGGTGCCGGAGTGGATAACATCGACGTTTACGCCCTGTCCCAGCAACAAATCACCCTCATCCATACCCCGGAGGGCAACCGTGATGCCGTCGCCGAACACAGCCTCGGGATGCTTCTCACACTCTTGAACCATTTGCACATCGCGGACAGGGAAGTGCGGCAGGGTAAGTGGTACAGGGAAGCCAATCGCGGTCTCGAGATCAAAGGCAAAACTATCGGGATTATTGGCTTCGGCAATACGGGGCAAGCCGTAGCAAAACGCCTACAAGGTTTTGATTGTCAGATACTTGTTTATGACCGAAAGCCTAAACTTGACCCGATACCCTCCTACATCCAAGCCACGAGCCTGGATCATATCTGCGCCCAGGCAGACATTATCACGCTGCATATTCCCCTGGATACGGAGAATTACCACTGGGTCAATGATGACTTTTTTGCCCGCTGCCAAAAGCCCATTTTTCTCATAAACGCTGCTCGTGGCCCTGTACTCGATCTGGGGGCACTGTGTCGGGCCCTCGAAAACGGCCGTGTACGTGGGGCCTGCCTGGATGTCCTAGAAAATGAAAAGTTAGATAGCCTATCACTGACAGAGCAAGTTCATTTTGATTATTTGCGGCAATCGAAACGTGTCTTGCTTACGCCACACATTGCCGGCTGGACATATGAATCTTACCAGCGGATCAGTGAGGTGATGGCGAAAAAAGTAGTCAAATGGCACAAGGCTCATATGCTTCCTACCCACTCGAGGTGATGACTATCTTCTTGCGTGGTTTTGGATGGGAAAGAACTTACGCGCCAGGACGACTTTTTAGATTCGGATAACACTTACGCCTACCTAGCTACGAGCAAGTAAGCCCTGTGGGGTTAGATAAACGCATCTCCTTTTTGCTGCTGGGCCGCCTCCAAGAAAGCCTTAATGCGGTGTTCTTCGTCTCGGCGGCAAATGAGCAGGACATTATCGCGCTCCGCGATCAGGTAGCCATCCAGTCCCTGGGCTACAATAAGTCGTTCGGGATCAGTTTTGAAGAGGCAGTTTTGGGTCTCGAAGAGCAACTGATTTCCCTGGCGGACATTTTGATCCTCGTCTTTGGGCGAGACTTCGTAAAGCGACCGCCAGGTACCCAAATCCGACCAACCACAATCGCAAGGCACCACAAAGACGTTTTTGGCGTGTTCCATGATCCCGTAATCAATCGAGATGGGATGGCAATGAGAGTAGGCCTTTTCGACGGCCTGAGCCTCGGTGTCGGTGTAAAAGTGTGGGATGATTTCTTCGATAAACTCTACTAAATCAGGGAGATATACTTCAAAGTTGCGGATGATCGTCCGAATATTCCAAACAAAAATACCGGCGTTCCAGAGAAACTCTCCACTCCGAAAAAACTCCTGGGCTAGTTCGGCGTTGGGCTTTTCGGTGAACGTCTTGACCCTATGAATCTGATCTTGTTCGTGGGTTTGCCGAAACTGAATGTAGCCGTAGTTGGTATCGGGGCGGGTGGGCTGGATGCCAATGGTAACGATTTTTTCGCTGCGTTCGGTAGCTGCCAGGGCGATCTGGATTTTTTGTATAAAACTTTCAGGCTCAAGGATGAGTGCATCAGCAGGCGTAACGATGATATTGGCTTGGGGGTCTTTTTGTGCGATTTTGTAGGCGGCATAGGCCACACAGGGGGCGGTATTGCGGCGGTAAGGTTCGCCGAGGATATTCTGATCGGGAATTTCGGGGGGGAGTTGCTGACGCACCAGCGAAACGTACTGGGTGTTCGTTACGACGAAGCAGTTTTCGGGGGGGCATAACTGACCAAATCGCCGAACGGTATCCTGTAGCATGGTTCGTCCGGTGCCGAGGATGTCGTGGAACTGTTTGGGATAAGTCGCCCGACTGACGGGCCAGAAGCGGCTTCCAATTCCGCCGGCCATGATGATTACGTAGGTAGGTGTGTGCATAAACAATCCATTAAAAAAGCCGCCACTGGCTGATCTGCTCCACAAACTCCATCAGAAATGCCGGACGAAGCAAGGCCGTTAGGGCTACCCCAAATACGGCTCCCCACAGGTGGGCTGCATGACCGATGTTATCTTGCCCATGGCGGGATTGGTGATAAGAAAACAGTAGGTAAAGAACACCAAAGATAAAGCCCGGAATCCCGATCGGGATAAACATCAGATATAGTTTGTTGAGGGGAGCCATCAAGACGCTGGCCATCAGAATCCCCGAAACACCCCCCGATGCGCCGAGGGCGTTATAGTGCGGATGATCCTGGTATTTGAAGTAGTCAGAAAATCCCCCTACGATAATTGCTCCCAAATAAACCAACAAAAAATAAATCATCCCCAACCGCTCACCGAAGTAGTATTGATACTGTTGCTCCACCACGGGGGCGAAAAAATACAGCGTGAACATATTGAAGATCAGGTGCGGGTAATGCCCGTGTATGAAGCCTGACGTTAGGAAACGATAATACTCGTGCCGACGCTTGATCCGAAAGGGATTAAAGATCAACTTCTCTATCAAGGATGGACTGGAAAAAGCGATCACACTCACCAGGGCGGTCAAGATAATGACGATCAGGGGGAGAGAAAGAAGGGGTATATCCATTATGGGAGTAAAATCAGATGACCCATACCACCTGTGGAAGGATGATATGGGTTATCTTTGGTGAGGGTTCGTCTATCGCTGCAATTTAAACTTGATCGGCACTTGAAAACGCTGACGTGCCGGACGACCGCGCTGCTTGGCTGGCGACCATTTGTGCGGATAAGTACCAATGACTCGGATGACCTCTTCGTCTAGCCCGTAGCCAAGGGGTTTCATCGACTTCATGTCGGTTAGGCTGCCGTCCTTCTCCACAACGAAGGTAATAAATACCCGTCCTTCGATACCTGCACGGCGGGCATCTTTGGGGTACTCCACGTTTTGATAAACATATTTCAAGAACTCTGAAATACCTCCGGGTGGCTCGGCTTGCTTTTCGAGCTGATGGGCCATGAAAACCTCGTTGGTCTCCTCTTCTTTTTCTTCTTCCTCTACCTGTACGACCTCTTCGATGACCATATCCTGATCGACTTCTACCTCCAGATCGACTTCGATTTCTTCTTCGATTTCTTCCTCATCGGGTACTTCGATGATCTCGGGAGTCTGGATTTGCTTAGGTGGAGGCGGTGGAGGGGGCTGCTCCGTAATCGGAATTTCTTCCATCTCTTCGAGTTCAGCTTCCAGCGCACCGAGGTCTTTGAGGTCTGACTCGTCGTAAGATCGCCACTCAAAAGCCATCAAAGTAGCTCCGAGGCTGATGGCCAGACCGATATTGAAGAGCAGATTGGTGTATTTGTTTACATCGACATCGTAGTATTTTTTTGTCCAGGTCTCTTCGCTACCTTTTTCGAGGATGCTTTGGCCGGAGCGATCCAGGATAAAGCTAAAAAGCTGTACCAGAACAAACATCAGCGCAAAAAACATCAAGAAAGGCATGATGCCGGGTATGTTGGAGAGGAGGCCCTCGCTTTGTTCTAAGGAACGCCGAGCGAGCAGAGAGACGACCCCACCTGCCAGTACCAGGACGCTCAATCCCAGAAAAACTTTACGAACAATTTGCATAAGCTATAATTGGTTGATGATAAAAACAGGAAAGACGATAGATTGGCTGCTTCAAAATTACGTATCTTCACGCAAAAAGGAAATTTTGCACCGCTTTTTTTCTTCAATAACGCCTCAAAACAACCAAAAATTTAGTTCAACCAAAAAAGCCACCCCAAAACTTGCTTCACTCAAAGGTGCTTCGTACCTTTGCTGCCCCTTTAAAAATCCAAGCAGTTATGAAAAAAGATATTCATCCCGACTACCGCCCGGTGGTTTTTCTGGACACCACCAGTGGTTTTCAGTTCTTGACGCGCTCTGCCGTTGTCTCGAAAGAAACCGTAGAATGGGAGGACGGTCAGACCTATCCCCTCGTTAAAGTAGAAATCAGTTCGGCTTCGCATCCGTTTTATACCGGAGAGGGCAGCCGTTTCCGTAAGGACACAGGTCAGGTGGAGCGATTTAATCGCAAATATGCCAGCCGTACCAAAAAAGAGGCTTAGGATTGCTAAGTTTTTTATGGTCAATGCGATACCTTGTTTTTGGGCAAGGTATCGTATGCTTGCTTGAGTGTTTTTCCTAAAAATTTTGTTTGGTGGGAACTTTTTCTACCAAAAATTTATTATGTTTGTGAGTTCGGTTGTGCATTTCTTTTTCAGAAAACCCTCTTTGACGAATGGCCTTCAAAAAAAACAAAAAAATCAAAAGTGATTTCCGTTCGATCACCGTTAGCCTAGCCTCCCCCGAGTCCATCTTAGAAAGTTCCTTTGGTGAAGTCGTTCAGCCCGAAACCATCAACTACCGGACGTACAAGCCGGAGATGGGCGGGTTGTTTTGCGAACGCATCTTTGGGCCGGTCAAGGACTGGGAGTGCCATTGTGGCAAATACAAGCGTATTCGTTACAAGGGTATCATTTGTGATCGTTGTGGTGTAGAAGTAACGGAAAAAAAAGTACGGCGTGAGCGCATGGGACACATTCAGTTGGTGGTTCCGGTGGCGCACATCTGGTACTTCCGTGCGCTCCCCAACAAGATCGGTTATATGTTGGGCTATCCCACCAAGAAACTGGATCAGATCATTTACTATGAGCGGTACGTGATCGTACAGCCAGGTATTATGGCCAAAGACGGACTTGAAGAAAAAGACTTCCTGACCGAAGACGAGTACTTAGAGGTACTGGATAAGCTACCCCAGGACAACCAATCCCTCCCCGACGATCATCCCGATAAGTTTATCGCCAAGATGGGTGCCGAAGCCATCGAAATGCTCTTGAAGCGCATCGACCTGGATCGCCTGGCGGCCTCTCTGCGCCACTCGGCCAACAACGAAACCTCCCAGCAGCGCAAAGCCGAAGCCCTCAAACGCTTGCGCGTCGTGGAGGCCTTCCGCGATGCCCGCGAACGAAACATCCCCAACAGCCCCGAGTGGATGGTCATACGGATGGTTCCCGTGATCCCGCCCGAGCTGCGCCCCCTGGTGCCACTTGATGGTGGGCGTTTTGCGACCTCCGATCTCAACGACCTCTACCGAAGGGTCATCATCCGCAACAACCGACTCAAACGGCTCATCGACATCAAAGCCCCCGAAGTTATCCTGCGCAACGAAAAACGGATGCTACAAGAAGCCGTTGATTCGCTATTCGACAACTCCCGTAAAGTCAATGCCGTCCGTGGCGATGGCAACCGCGCCCTCAAGTCGCTCTCGGATATGCTCAAAGGTAAGCAGGGGCGGTTTCGTCAAAACCTGCTCGGCAAGCGTGTCGATTATTCTGGACGTTCGGTAATCGTCGTAGGTCCAGAACTCAAACTCCATGAGTGCGGGCTGCCCAAAAACATGGCTGCTGAACTTTTTAAGCCTTTCGTTATCCGAAAGCTCATCGAGCGCGGTATTGTCAAGACGGTCAAATCTGCCAAAAAGATCGTTGATCGAAAAGACCCCGTCATCTGGGATATTTTGGAAAACGTCCTCAAAGGACACCCTGTCCTCCTTAACCGCGCCCCTACGCTACACCGCTTAGGCATCCAGGCATTCCAGCCCAAACTCATTGAAGGTAAGGCGATTCAGTTGCACCCCCTTGTCTGTACAGCCTTTAACGCTGACTTCGACGGCGACCAAATGGCTGTTCACGTCCCCCTCGGGCATGAAGCCATTCTGGAAGCCTCCCTGCTCATGCTTGCCTCCCACAACATCCTTAGCCCCGCCAACGGCGAACCCATCGCTGTTCCTTCACAGGACATGATCCTGGGACTATACTACCTCTCCAAAGGACGGCGTTCGACCGAAAACGAAAAAATTCTCGGCGAAGGAATGACATTCTACGGACACGAAGAGGTCATTATTGCCATGAACGAGCGCAAGCTCTCCAAGCACGCCCACATCAAGGTACGTACCCAGGTGCGCCACCCCGAAACGGGAGAACTATCCATCCAGATCATTGATACCGTCGCCGGAAGGGTCTTGTTCAACGAATGCGTACCCGAAGAGGTCGGTTTTGTCGATGAACTCCTCACCAAAAAATCGCTGCGTAAGATCATCGGGGATGTCTTCAAAATATCGGGCATGGCCCGCACGGCCGAGTTCTTGGATGACATCAAATATTTGGGCTTCCAACAAGCCTATCGCGGCGGACTTTCCATTGGGATTGACAACGTAAAAATCCCAGAAATCAAAGCCGTAGAGATCGGAAAAGCCAAAGAGCAAGTCGAAGAGGTTACCCAAAACTACCTCATGGGCTTAATCACGGATACCGAACGCTACAACCGCGTCATCGACATCTGGACACGAGTAAACCGCGTCATCACGGATCAACTCATGGACGATCTAGAAAACGACGATCAGGGCTTCAACTCCGTATATATGATGATGCACTCCGGCGCAAGGGGTTCCAAAACCCAAATCCGACAGCTGGGCGGTATGCGGGGCTTGATGGCCAAACCCCAAAAGAACCTCCAAGGCTCTGTCGGAGAGATCATCGAAAACCCCATCTTGTCCAACTTCAAAGAGGGACTAGACGTACTGGAATACTTCATCTCGACGCACGGGGCGCGTAAAGGTCTGGCAGATACGGCACTCAAGACAGCCGATGCCGGCTATCTTACCCGTCGCCTCGTCGATGTGGCCCAGGATGTGGTCGTGAACGAACACGATTGCGGCACTTTGCGCGGGATCACGATGCGGGCTTTCAAGGAAGGAGAAGACATCAAACAGCCCATCTCGGAGCGTATCCTGGGGCGTACCTCGCTCCACGACATCTACCATCCCGAAACGGATGAAATCATCGTTGCTTCGGGGCAGGAGATCAACGAAATCTTAGCCCAAAAGATCGAAGATGCTGGCATAGAATCGGTCGAAATCCGTTCGGCACTCACCTGCGAAACCCGACGCGGTATCTGCTCCTTGTGCTACGGACGAAACATGGCCAACGGCAAGCTCGTCAGCCCAGGCGAAGCCGTAGGCGTAATTGCGGCACAGTCGATTGGAGAACCAGGCACACAGCTTACCTTGCGTACTTTTCACGTGGGCGGTACGGCCTCCAACGTCGCCGTTGATGCAACGGTCAAGCCGAAGTATCGCGGTAAGGTGATCTTTGAGGATGTCAAAATCTTGACCACCACCGACGACGAAGGCAACGATATTGATGTGGTCATGTCGCGTACGGGCGAGCTTCGGATCACGGATCCCGAAACAGGTAAAATCTTTTCCTCCCACAACATTCCCTACGGGGCGTATTTGCGCGTCAAGGAAGGCGATATGGTAGAGAAGGATCAAGAGATTTGCTTCTGGGATCCCTTCAACGCCGCCATTCTATCGCAGTTTCCGGGCGTGGTGCGTTTTGAACACATCGAAGAGGGCATTACGTTCCGAGAGGATTTTGATGAACAAACCGGTAATAGTCAGAAGATCATCATCGAGACCAAGGACAAGGCCAAGAACCCTGTCATTCAGGTAGAGGGTGCCGAAAACACCATCAGCAGTAACATTCCCGCTGGTGCTTATCTGGCCGTAGAAGACGGACAGAAAGTAAAGGCAGGGCAGGTGCTGGTCAAGATTCCGAGAGCTTTGCGCAAAAACCGAGACATCACCGGTGGTCTGCCCCGTGTTACCGAACTCTTTGAAGCCCGTAACCCCTCCAACCCAGCAGTAGTGAGTGAGATCAACGGCTTTGTGTCCTATGGTGGCACTAAGCGCGGCAACCGAGAAATCTTTGTGCAATCGAAAGAAGACGAGAGCATCAAGAAGAAATACATGGTCAATTTGTCCAAACATATTTTGGTACAAGAAAACGACTATGTACGCGCCGGCGATCCACTCTCCGATGGTGCCATCACACCCTCCGACATCCTGGCTATCAAGGGCCCTACGGCTGTACAGGAGTACATCGTCAGGGAGGTACAAGACGTGTACCGCTTGCAAGGGGTGGACTTGAACGACAAGCACATCGAGGTTATCGTTCGTCAGATGATGCAAAAAGTCGAGATCATTGATGCTGGAGATACCAGCCTGCTCCCCATGCAGATCGTGGATAAGTTTGACCTTCGGGAAGAAAACGATGCCATTCTGGATATGAAAGTAGTCGAGGATGCCGGTGACTCAACGAACTTCACTCCCGGGCAGATCGTCTCGCCGCGTCAGCTTCGCGACGAAAACTCACGGCTCCGCCGTCAGGACATGAAGACGGTCAAGGTACGCGATGCCAAGCCCGCCGTTGCCCGACCGACTTTGCGCGGTATCACGCAGGCTTCACTGACCACCCAGAGCTTCATCTCGGCGGCTTCTTTCCAGGAGACCACCAAAGTTTTGAGCGAAGCCTCCATCAAAGGCAAGCGCGACGACTTGTTAGGGCTCAAAGAAAATGTCATCGTGGGACACCTCATCCCGGCCGGTACCGGACGACGCGAGTACGAAAACCTCCGCGTTTATACCAAAGACGAGTACGAAAGCCTACGCGCACAGAACGGATTGGAAGACCTCGAAGACGAAGATCAGAACATCCCGCTGCCCAATCGCCTATCCGAAAAGGTATAGCAAGAGGCGGTACGTAACATACTCCCCCGTATGACTTCGGTTATGCGGGGGATTTTTTTTTGGGCAAAAAACCAAATAAAACAGTGATTTTAGGATAAAAAACCATCAAAACAAGCATTTCAAGCACAAATGCCAATGATTGATTGGAAATATGCCTGACCAGATAAAACAACAAAAACCTTTTTCGCCTGGCTAGCGTTATTATCCGAAAACCACGGAAACTTTAACGAAAATCATAGTTTCCGTGGTATCTTACCAAAGCAATGGAAGGACAGATGATAGAGTCGGCACGCGAGTTATTTTTTCGTTACGGGATCAGGAGTGTAACGATGGATGAGCTAGCACGCCACCTTGGAGTCTCCAAAAAGACGCTCTATCAACATTTTAAGGACAAAGCCGATCTGGTAGCTGCCGTTACGCGCCTACAAATTGAGGAGGAGAGTTGCTTCATTGAGCAGGTTCAATCGGATAGCGATAACGCCATTGATGAGGTCATCAAGATCAGCGAATACGTGCGGGCGATGTTCCGACAATTTCATCCGTCTTTACTTTTTGACTTGCGCAAATACTACCCCAACTCCTGGCGGCTGTTCATCCAACACAAGCAAGGGCGTATGCTCCAAAGCATCGAAGCCAACATCGCACGGGGCATTCAGGAGGGTTTGTATCGGCAGGGCATCAACCCCAAGATTTTGGCGCGGGTCAGGATGGAACTCATCCAGATTACGCTGGATGCAGAGGTATTTTCTCCCACCGCTTTTGACCTTTGGGAGGTACAAGTGCAAGTTTTCGATCATTACGTACACGGCATCACCAGCCCCCAAGGGCGAAGCCTTTGGGAACAATACACACAAAACAGCCACCACTCATCCCCATTTATCTCCAAAAACACCGACACCGGAAATTTATGAGCCGATTTTTTCATCTTTCCTGGATGGCATTTTTTCTGATCCCATCCCTGATCGCCCAAGAACCCGAGCAACAAGGCTACACCTTATCCCAGTGCGTAGCCTATGCCCTCGAGCATTCCGAACAAATCCAAAATGCCGAACTCGATAACCGCATCGCCCAGGCCAACGTCGGCGAAATTCGCGCCGTTGGGCTGCCGCAAGTCAATGCCAATCTGGCTTTGCAAGACAACTTCAAGGTACCGAAGGTATTCTTGCCTGGTGAGGTCATTGGCGGCGAACCCGGCACTTTCGTTCCGGTGGAGTTTCAGCCCCAATACGCCGGACAAGCCAATATCACCCTGACCCAACTGCTCTTTGATGGCTCCTACTTTCTGGGCCTCAAAGCGGCCAGCGTCTATACCGAACTCTCCCGCAAGGCTATCGTCCAAACCAAAATCGAACTGGCCGAGTCCATCGCCAAGGCGTTTTATGGTGTCCTCGTCAATCAAGAACGCCTCCAACTGATCGGACAAAACGAAGCACGCCTGGTGCAGTTGCATCAGGAGACGAAGGCTTTGTACGAAAATGGCTTTGCCGAAAAAATAGACGTAGATCGCGTACAAGTAACGCTCAACAACCTCCGCACCCAGAAAGCCAACTTCCAACGGGTACTTGACCTAAGCATGGGCTTGCTCAAGTTTCAGATGGGACTTAACTTAACAGAAAACATCCAGGTCGTCGGCAACCTCCGCGAGCTCACCCTAGAAGCCCCCCCACTCCTGGATCCAGGCGAGGCATTTTTGCAGCGCATCGAGTATGGCATCCTCCAAACCCAAAAGGAACTCGACCTGCTCAACCTCAAAAACTACCGGGTGCAGTACTTTCCCAACCTGGGTTTGTCGCTTTCCTATGGCTCCAACACCGGAACCAATGCCTTTGGCGATCTCTGGAAGTTTAACGATCAGTGGTTTGGCAATGGTTCTATCGGGCTGCAACTCAACATCCCCATCTTCGATGGCCTCCGCAAAAAGTACCAAATCCAGGGTGCGCGCTTTGCTCTCCAAAAAACCGAAAACAACCTCCGACAGCTCGAACGCACGACAGCTTTGCAGGTCTCACAAAGCTACCTAAGCCTCCAAAACGCCATCCAGACCCTCGAAGCCCAACGCCAAAACATGGAACTGGCTCAGGAAATCTACCGCGTCGCTAACATCAAGTACCAGGAAGGAGTAGGCGCAAACCTAGAAGTCCTGGATGCCGAGACAGCCTACAAAGAAGCCGAAACCAACTACTACGCCGCCCTATACGATGCCCTCATCGCCAAAACGGACTTGCAAAAAGCCCAAGGGACACTACTCAATGACCTCACCCAGACCACTAAGCCATGATACCCTTACCTTACGCACCCATCCTGCAACTGATCGGCCAACGCCTACACATCGTGCGTACCGAAATCGAACGCCTCGAACAACAACTTCGGTTTGGACAAAAGTTTGTGCATCTCGAAGAACTATCCCCACAACACAACCAACGCTTACAAGACCTACGCGCCGAACAGGACGAACTGGTCAAACTTTCTCAAACATTTTTTATGCAACATGGACGCTAAAGCCATCATGAAAACCAACCCTTATCATTTCTTGCTTTGGATTGCCCTCATCGCTCTCATGGCCGCCTGCGGGGGAGCAAGCAAGCAACCCCTGACTACCGCCGAAAAAGAAGCCCAGCTCACCCAACTCCGGCAGTCTGTCGTCGAACTCCAAAACCAGATTCAGGAGCTAGAAGCCAGCATACGTGCCGAAAAAGGAGAGACCGCCGAGGATAACCTGCGTCGCATTACGGCCATTCGCCTGGAAACCAAAACGTTCCAGCACTTCATCGAAGTTCAGGGCAATGTTACCTCGGATCAAAACGTACTCGTCAATCCCGAGATGTCAGGAACCATCACCCGCGTCCATGTACGGGAGGGCGACCGAGTATCGGCCGGGCAGACCCTGGCCACCCTCGATGATGCCATCTTGCGCAGTAATATCGCCGAACTCGAAAGCCGGCTAAGCCTCGCGCAACAAACCTTTGATCGTCAGAAAAATCTGTGGGATCAAAAAATTGGAACAGAAATGCAATTTTTGCAAGCCAAAAACCAAGTGGAAGTTCTCCAACGCAACATCGCCGTCCTGGAAGAACAACGCGCCAAAGCCAACGTAAAAGCACCCATCGCCGGCACGATCAATGAGGTCTTCGTAAACCAGGGTGAGATGGCCAACCCAGCCATGCCCGTTGCACGTATCGTGAGCCTCAGCCAGGTCAAGGTAGAAGCCGAAGTATCGGAACGCTACCTGCCCGTCATCCGAAAAGGGGACAAAATCACGCTGCATTTTCCGGTCTTGAACCAAAGCCAAGAAGCGATGATTGATTTTGTGGGCGACTATGTCGATGCCACCAACCGCACCTTCAAGGTACAGGCCCGCCTCAATAACCCCAAAGGCAGCATCAAACCCAACATGATCGCAACGCTCAAAATCAACGACTTGACCCAAAAAGATGCCGTTGCCATCCCGCTCAACCTCATCCAGCAGAGTGCCGACGGTACAAAGTTTGTCTGGGTAGTTGCTCCCCAGGAGGGCAAGCAGATCGTCGAACGCCGTAACATCCGCCCGGGCATCGCATACGAAGGTATGGTACTGATTGAGGAAGGCCTGGGGGGCAACGAGACCCTTGTCGAGAAAGGATACAGCGAAGTTGTTGCCGGCGAAGAAGTCGTCATTATCCCCTCGGAGCCTACCGTAGCCATGGACTAAACCCACCCCAAAAACACCAAAACGAAAGCATCCCATGGAACCCTCACAAAAAAAGACCCGTAGTTTTTGGCTCTCTGATCTGGCACTCGATAACCGCACAAGCGTCTTTATCTTATCCACGATCATTACAATTTTTGGCATTCTCTCGTACCAACAGACGGCTAAGGAACTCTTTCCCGAGATCGTGATGCCGCAGATTTATATCAACACGATCTATCCCGGCAACTCACCGGCCGACATCGAAAACCTGATTACGCGCCCCATCGAAAAAGAAATCAAGTCGGTCAAGGGCGTAACGGACATCAAGTCCACCTCCGTACAGGATGTCTCGGCTATCGTCGTTGAGTTTGAGGAAGATGTAGAGGTATCCAAAGCCCTCAACGACATCAAAGATGCCGTCGATAAGGCCAAATCCGAGCTGCCCTCTGACCTGGAAAACGACCCCAGCGTACAAGAACTCGACTTCTCCGAAACGCCCATCATGCTCATCAACCTTGCAGGGGAGTTTGAGGTCGATAAACTCAAAAAATACGCCGAGTACCTCGAAGACAAAATCGAAGAACTCACCGAAATATCCGAAGTGGAGATCACCGGAAGCGTCGATCGCGAGATCCAGATCAACGCCGACCTCCGCCGAATGGAGGCCATGATGGTTTCGTTTTCGGATATTGAGCAAGCGGTAGCCAACGAAAACCTGACGCTTTCGGGCGGTAATATCCTGATGCGCGACAACCGCCGTTCGGTGCGCATTGTGGGAGAGTTCAAGACCGCCGAAGAGATTGCGGGTATCATCGTCAAATCCGAAAAGCAACGCCCGATCTACCTCCGCGACATCGCCGAAGTGGTGGATACCTACGAGGAACGCGAAGGCTATGCCCGCCTGGCCGGACCTGATTTTGCGACGGCCGGCAATGCTCCCGTGATCTCCTTGCTGGTCAAGAAACGCGGCGGCGAAAACCTGCTGCTGGCCGATGAAAAAATCAAGGACATCATCGCCAAAGCCCAACAAGAGGTCTTTCCCAAAAACCTCAAAGTGGTCATCACGAGTGAGCAATCGGATCAAATCCGCTCCCAGCTTTCCGACCTCCTGAACAGCATCATCTCGGGTGTAATCCTGGTGGTGGCCGTCTTGTTGTTTTTTATGGGGCTACGCAATGCCCTTTTGGTGGGAGCAGCCATTCCGCTCTCCATGCTGATAACGTTTATCGTTCTCAATTTCAGTGGTGTAACGATGAATATCGTCGTACTTTTCGCGCTCATCCTGGCTCTCGGGATGTTGGTGGATAACGCCATTGTGGTCATCGAAAACATCTATCGCCTGCTCGAAGAGGGGATGCCGCCCTTGCAGGCAGCCCGCGAAGGGGTAGGTGAGGTTGCGCTGCCGATTATTTTTTCTACGGCCACGACGCTGGGGGCTTTTGTGCCGCTGGCTTTTTGGGGCGGCATTTTGGGTGAGTTTATGAAGTACATGCCAATCACGCTGATTATTGTCCTCTCGTCGTCTTTGTTTGTGGGGCTGGTCATCAATCCCGTGTTCACCAAAAACTTTGCTCGGGTCAAGAGTAAAGATACCGATTTGCCCAAACGCCAACGCCAGTCGCAGTGGCTTTCCTTAGCTGCTGTTGTGCTAAGTGCGGGCTTGTATGCGGGCATCTCTGCCGAAGCACTCACGATGAGCTATGCCCTGCCTAACCTCCTGATGACCTTCGCCTTGATTACTTTCCTGAACGTCTATCTACTCACGCCGGCCGCTGATTGGTTTCAGGGAACACTCCTGACACGCATCGAAAACATCTATCTAGCCACCCTGCGCTTTTTCTTGAAGGGCTACCGTCCGGCACTGCTCACGGTAGGGATGTTTTTTGTGATGGCCGGCAGTGCCGTTTTGATGATCTCGAATGCGCCCGCCGTGGAGTTTTTTCCGCAAGGTGATCCCAATGAGGTTTATGTCTATGTCGAACTCCCCCTCGGGACAGACATCGAAAAAACCAACCGCTTTGTTCAGCAGATCGAGTCTCGGGTCTTTACTGCCCTGACCCCTTACAAGCCTATCGTCAAGTCCGTGATTACCAACGTCGGCGAAGCCACCAACGACCCTACCAAAGGCTCCTTGACTGGCGGCGGTGCCAAGTCGTATCGCAGCAAGCTCACCATTGCCTTCAAGGAGTTCAAGCTACGGGAAGGCATCAGCTCCTCCGAAGCCATGAACAGCGTCTCGGATGCTATCAAGGGCATCCCGGGTGCCAAAATCTCCCTCGGACGCGACGAGGGCGGCCCCCCAACCGGACGGCCACTCTCCATCGAAATCATCGGGGATGACTACACGGTACTGCTCCAAGAATCCGAAAAAGTCAAGAAAGCCATCGAGGCCTTGAAAATCCCGGGCATCGACCAGCTCGAAATCGAAGCCGAAACCGGTAAACCCGAACTGACGCTCAAAATAGACCGCGAAAAAGCCCGCAAATACGGACTCTCCACAGGTTTGATTGGCTCCACGATACGGACGGCTCTCTTTGGAAAGGAAATCTCGAAGATCAAAGAAGGCGACGAGGATTATCCGATCCAGTTGCGCCTAGCCAGAGAATACCGCTACGACCTGGGCAGCCTCCTCAACCAGCGCATTTCCTTCCGCGACAACCAGGGCAAGATGCACCAAATCCCCATCTCGGCCGTCGCCGAAGTGGAGTACAGTACCGCCCTGGGAGAGATCAAACGCAAAGACCTCAACCGCCTGGTCATCGTGAGTTCCAACGTCAAGGAGGGCTACAACGCCAACGCCATCGTGGAGCAAGTCAAGGGCATGATGCGCAACTACGAACTCCCCGTAGGTTATACCTATCGCTTTGGAGGGGAGCAAGAGGAGCAAGCGAAGTCTTTGGCTTTCTTGAGCCGTGCCTTTGCCCTGGCTTTGGCGGCGATCTTCTTTTTGTTGGTCTCGCAGTTCAACTCCTTCACCAAGCCTTTCATTATCTTCATGTCGATTTTGTTCAGCACGACGGGGGTTTTTCTGGGGCTGTTCATCTTCCGAGATAACTTCGTGATTATTATGACCAGCGTCGGGATCATCTCTTTGGCCGGGGTGGTCGTCAATAACGCCATCGTCTTGATTGATTACATCGACTTGACCCGTGAGCGCAGGCGCAACGAGCTAGGCTTACAGGAGGGCGAGCGAATGCCGATGGATGAAATCATTACTTGTGTCGTGAAGGGAGGCTATACCCGTTTGCGCCCCGTTCTCTTGACCGCCATCACGACTGTTCTGGGGCTTTTGCCGCTGGCTACGGGCTTCAACATCGACTTCTTCGGGCTATACGCCAACTTCGATCCCGATATTTTCATTGGGGGCGATAACGCTGCCGTCTGGGGGCCCATGGCCTGGACGGTCATCTACGGGCTTACTTTTGCTACCTTCCTGACCCTTGTCGTTGTGCCGGCCATGTACGTGGTCGTCGATCAGCTGGGTGCCTTTTTTAGTCCTGGCGTAACCCGCACCACGATTGCGGAGCAAGAGGACTAAACCCTTTCTGCAAGAACGAACATTTCCTTCGGGAAATGTTCGTTCTTGTTTTTTATGCGAGTCGGCCTTTGGTTACCAGAAATGGAACAGCACAGCCCATGATGGCATAACCCAAGAAAAAAGCCACATCTAGCGGCGGGCTAAGCCACCAGACCATAGGCAAGGCTAGCAATCCACCACCCGTCCAGAGATAACCCAACAAACGGTTGGCCCTGCGCCAGGTCTGCTTATCGTCCGTGGCGATTTTGAGGCCAACAAACGAGTTAGGTTGAAGTTTGTGCATGTAGTTCCCCAAAAACATCAGCAACAGCACTACCCCCAACAAGACCACTTTTGTCGCATTGAAGGCATAACCCATGCTTTGCAGGATCACGACGGCCCACAAACCAAACATAAACAAGATGATCCCAGCATTGATGACCGGTAAGAGGCGGGCATTGCTTGGCGGCTGGTTGGGGTCTAATTTGGGTAAGACCGACATCAAGAAAAACAACCAGACGTTCAGGATCGGCAAGAAGAGCAAACTCATCCACTTACTCCCAAAGCGGTCGGCTTCGCCGTAGGCGTTCCAGTGCATCGGGACGCGGTCGGGGAGTGCGTCGGCTAAAAACGGAAGGGCTAAAAACGGCAGCACCAAAAAAAACAGCGATAGCGCGTTTTGCTCGTGCCAGGAAGGCGGATTAGGGGTGGTGGTCTTGGTTTCCATGCGTGCTTGAGGGGTTTTGTTCTTGGAGATGGATAAGCCAACGAATCACCTCTTCGAGTACCGATGTGTGAAGGCTGTAATAGATGTACTGCCCTTTTTTTTCGCTGACCACCAGATCCGCCTGCCGAAGCAAATCCAGGTGATACGAAATACTGGGCTTGCTCATCTGAAAATGCGCCGCAATCTGACCTGCCGTGAGGTCTTCGTCTTTGAGCAAATCCAGGATGTGCCGCCGTGTAGGGTCATCCAAAGCCTTGAAGATGGATTTCATCGAAAGGTAATTAGTGAATTATCTAAATGAAATACGGAATTTTCCTGAAAAGTGTTTTTTTTTACACAAAAAAAACATGGGGAAAAAATTTTTTTCTGCTTTTGCCCTACAAAAAAGTCCTGAAAATTACTTTTGTAAGCAATACTTACTACTTTTGCGATGATTGTATATTCAGGGTAATTCTCCATGAGATGACTCGCT
Source organism: Bernardetiaceae bacterium (assembly GCA_036822015.1). Lineage (GTDB taxonomy): Bacteria > Bacteroidota > Bacteroidia > Cytophagales > Bernardetiaceae > DAISIL01. Next base: position 25,799 of record DAISIL010000008.1, read on the forward strand.
AACCAATTGGAATATGAAACAACAAAAACTTAACTCTACTCATGCCCAGCTTTTGGCCGCCCAGGGGCAGTCAGAAAAAAGAGATACCTGGCAGGAACGTTGCCAGACTTATCTCAACCGCTGGTCATTTCGCCACCTGCGCCTAAGCTGGCAGCAGCAGCTCACCCGCCGAACCGCACAAGCGGCCATGACAAGCGGCCTGCTACTGACGCTCGGAGGAGCAGCGGAGGCACAAGAGCAACCCCTCTGCACAGAGGGCATCCGCTTTGAGCGCGTCGAAAACGACATTTTTAACATCGCTGGCCCGATCCAGACCACCGACGGCACCAACGTTTATACCTACAGCTACGGCAGTCCTGCTTTCGGTGATATTGACGGCGATGGCGACCTGGATCTTTTTGTGGGAACTAACGCGGGCGGTATCAAATTTTTTGAAAACACGGGCGATGCTCAAAACCCCGCCAATGATCCCTTTGCCGTAAATAACCCCTTTGGCATTGTCATTCCGGCAGGATACGATGGTTTTACTTACGTTGATCTGGTGGACATCGACAACGACGGCGACTTAGACCTCTTTGTGGGTGAGAGTGGCGGAACAGCCATGTTTTTCCAAAACATAGGAACCCCCACCAACCCTAACTTTGCGGCTCCCGTCTTCAATCCCTTTGGTATTGCTTTTACGAATGGATTTACAGACCTAGAACTAGCCGACATCGACGGCGACGGCGATCTGGATTTGTTCCTGGGCGATAAAAAAGGCTACCTCTATTTCCAACAAAACACCGGATCCGCGGCTGCCCCCAACTTCGCAGCCCCCGTTTTGGGTGCTTTTGGCTTACCCAACTTTATTGGCGGTTATACGCAACCTGAACTAGCCGACATCGACGGCGATGGCGACCTTGACCTCTTTGTAGGAGATAAGGGAGGAGGAATTTATTTTTACGAAAACACAGGATCAGCCAACGCCGCTAACTTCGTTGCTACGGCCATCAATCCTTTTGGGCTTCCTGCTGGCGGCTTCCCCTCTATTGCCTTTGCTGACCTCGATCAGGATGGCGACCTCGATGCAGGCGTAGGATCAGGGGCTACCTTCTTCCTCCAAGAAAACCAGGGAGTTCCACAGCGAGCTAACTTCTCCGATCGCATCTTTGGCTTGCCCGAGGTGCCGGGCGATGCCGCCCTTACCTTTGGCGACATCGACGGCGATGGGGATATTGATGCTTTCGTTACTAACTACAAAGGTGGCGGATTCTTCTTTGGAGAAAGTCTGATCTCGGACTACAACCGCAGCGAGCCTACCTTTGCCTTCACAGAACTGAACCCCTTCGGCTTCTATTACGTCGGTAAGAACATGCACCCCGAATTGGCGGACATCGACGGCGACGGCGACCTGGATATGTTTGTCGGAACGAAGAAATACAACAATATGTACCTCTTCGAGAACATCGGATCGGCGACAAACCCCGACTTCTCCAACGGCATTACCGTAAACCCCTTCGGCTTGACCGGCACACCACAGCCCGGCAACCCTTACATCACGCCTGAAATGGCTGATGTAGATGGTGATGGCGATCTGGATATGTTCTCGGGTAGCTTCGATGGCAATACTTTCTTTGCCCGCAACATCGGATCAGCGACACTGCCCGTCTTTGCCCCCTGGCAAACTAACCCCTTCGGTCTGACCATCAACTCACCCGAGCCAAACAACCCCGCCGTAGTTCCTTTCGAGAACAGCGTTGTTAGTTTTGCTGACATCGACTTTGATGGCGACCTAGATATGTTCTCGGGTGGCTTCTACACCACCGGCATTCTTTTCCACGAAAACACCGGAACGCCTACCGAGCCTGTCTTTGCCCTGCCCCAGCTCAATGCCTTTGAGATCACAGGTACGGGTGGCCCCAACGTTACTTCACCGGAGATGATCGACTTTGATCGCGACGGTGATACGGATATGTTCGTCGGAGCAAGCAACGGAGATATTTTCTATTTCCGTAACCGCACCGATGTCAAGCCTGTAGCTTCGGTTACGGCGCTGCGCGATGCCAGCGAAGCCGGTGAAGATGGAGTATTCCGCATCGACCTTGACCGCGTAAGCCTGGATGAGAACGGTAACCTTATCGGTACAGAGATTGATTTCTTTATCGGTGGAACGACTTCTGCTCTGGGTCAAGAGTTTACGATTGTCGCCGGACAGAACATCGCCGATCTCAAGCCCTCACAGCGCAAACTGACCATCGCTCCAGGAGCAACAACGGCACAACTGATCGTGAAGGCGATCTACAAACGCAGCGTCGATAACAACACCGTTACCCTCGGTTTGGTCGATGATTCGCCCAACTTCTGCCGTAGCGTTGTTCGTCCTTCGGATCGCATCAGTATCATCGACTTGCAAGGCGTGAACCTACGCGCTATCCCGGGCAACCGCGTGGTAGCCCTCCAATGGGACAACCTGACGGGCTGTGATGTCCGCCAGACGACAATCTTTATGGGTGCTTCCCCCGACAACGTAACCCAGGCTGTGGCTACGGTAGAGGGAGGTGCTACGCGCTACTCCGTCCAGGGATTGGTCAATGGATTGGCGTACTACTTCAAGGTCGTTTCGGTGTGTGCCGATGGCCCCGTAGAGTCGCAGGTCGTTCGGGCGCAACCTTCCTTGATCGCTTCTACCGAAGACGATGCCATGGAAGCCGCCCTGACGCTCTACCCCAACCCCAGCAACGGGACGTTTAGCCTCCGCCTCGGGCAGCCTTTGAGCAGCCAAGCACAACTGACCGTCGTCAGCATGACCGGACAAGTCGTACACACCAGCAGCATCACACCTGCCGCCGGACGCGATACCATCACGCTCAACCTGAACGGTCTAGCCGCTGGTACGTATGTCGTTCAGTTGCGCACCGACGAAGGCAGCATCCAAAAACGCCTCGTGATCCGCGACTAAACCAACGGTTTCTTTGTTTTTTTCAACCAAAGAAAGGGCGGCTTTCCATCAAAAGCAATGAAAGTCGCCCTCCCTCAAAAAAAATCAAGTCTTATGAAAAAACATATCTTTTCCCTTACATTGACTTTCCTGGGCATCTTTTTGGCTTTTCAGACCAACGCCCAGAGCCGCACGCCCAAGAGCGATGAAATACGGGCTTACGTGAAGGCACAGCGGGCTACGTACACCGAAGTTCCGGCCGTGATCGAAGACAAATCGGATTACTTTGTTCAACTGCTTACGGAGGAGTTTCCGACACTCACCGAGCGTGATCAAAGCCAGATCAAGATCATGTCCCGTCGTTACTACACCAAAGTTTTTGCGATCAACGATGTCAAGAACGCTTTCCGTGCAGACTACGACCAACTCATGAGCGGCACCGGACGCGGCTACGATCAAGCCCGTGCGACCTACCAAGAGCGAGTGAGCGAACTCGACAAAGAACTGGATGCGCATCTGCTGTACTTCTTGAAGCGCGACAACTTTGCCGGATACCAACGCATCAAAGGCAATATCTACCAGGCCGTCATTGACCGTTACGGCGAGTAAGTTGCCCACCTTGTGTAGCTTTTTTGAAGAGCATCTGTACAAAACCTCGTGTTTGTGCAGATGCTTTTTTATTTTTGTAAAAAACAATGGATAATCGCTATGTGGTCACGGGGGTTTTTGTTGCTGTGCTTGTTTTTGCCGCTTTTGGTGTGGGGGCAACAGACCTTCACCCGTCAGGATACGCTCAGGGGCGCACTCTCGCCACTGCGGACGTGTTTCGATGTGGTGTTTTATGATCTCAATTTGCGGATCAAGGTCGATGAGCAGTCATTGGCTGGGCATAACGTCGTTCATTTTTTGGCGACAGAGGATTTTTCTCGCCTCCAACTCGATCTCTTCGAGAACCTTTCTTTGGATAGCATACAAGATGCGGCTGGGCAGCCCTTATCCTGGACGCGCGAAGGAAATGCCTTTTTTGTTGATTTTCCGTCGCGTATCTCCAAAGGCGATACCAGTTTATTGACGGTCTATTATCACGGCAGTCCCCGCGTAGCCCCCAATCCTCCCTGGGATGGTGGCTTTGTATGGGCGAAAGACAAATACGACCGCCCCTGGGTGGGTGTCAGTTGTGAGGGACTCGGGGCGAGTGTGTGGTGGCCCAACAAAGATCACCTCTCCGACGAACCCGACAGTATGCGCATCTACATCGAAGCCAACCAGGAACTCTACGCCGTCGCCAACGGCAATCTCCGCAGTATCCTGATGCGCTCGGACGACTACACGGGTTATGAATGGTTTGTTAGTTATCCTATCAATAACTACAATGTTACAGTCAATTTAGCACATTATCGGCATTTTTCTGAGGTGCTTTCCTCCACGGGTGGGCAGGATATTCCCCTGGACTACTACGTTCTGGATTACAACCTTGATAAAGCCCAGGAACACTTCGCACAGGTCAAGCCGATGCTTGAATGCTTTGAAGAACTTTTTGGGGCTTACCCTTTCCCCAACGACGGTTATGCCCTCGTCGAGACCCCCTATTGGGGCATGGAACACCAGGGCGCCATCGCTTACGGCAACAACTACCGCAACCTCGAAGAGTGGGATTTTGATTTTATCATCATCCATGAAAGCGGGCATGAGTACTTTGGTAATAGCCTAAGTGTCAAGGATCACGGAGAGATGTGGATTCACGAAGCCTTCACTACTTACGCCGAAGCACTCTATCTGGAATGCACCCAAGACTTGGCGACGGCCACGGATTATCTGATGATGCAACGGGAAAACATCCGCAATCAAGTTCCGATTTTAGGCCCCCTTCACGTCAATTACGACCGCTGGCCCGATGCCGATATGTACTACAAAGGTACCTGGCTCCTCCACACACTTCGCAACATCCTCGACGATGACCAAGCCTGGAAAAAGATCATCTACGACTTCCACGACCAGCACCGCCTCCAATCCATAGACACGGAGGAAGTAATTGCGTTTTTTGAAAGGCGTTTTGGTATGAAACTCTCTCCCATTTTCTATCAATACCTGCGATATACCCAAATTCCGGTCTTGGAATACCGAACAGAACAAAAAGGAAACAAGACAAAGGTTTTTTATCGTTGGCAGGCCAACGAAGCGGGCTTTGAGATGCCCGTTCGGGTGCGCCTGGGTAAGTCCGACGACTGGCAACGGCTTAGTCCCAAAGTAGGCGTTTGGCAAAGTTTCAGCGTACCCGGCACGGCCGGAGAGTTGCTGCTCGATGAGCGCGGTTTTTATGCGGGCCTTCAAAAATACAGCGAATAAGCAGGAATAACGCCCACCACCACCCAACAGGAAGCCGTCCATCGGTGTTTAGATGGGAGTTATGTTAGAAGACTATAAGTTTTATGTTTGTTGATCCAAATTTGCTTTGGGTGATGGTCGCCGTGGTGCTGCTCTCGGGTAGTGCGGCTATGGTGGGTTGTTTTGCCTTTGTGCGCAAGCGGGCTTTGATCGGTGATGCGGTGGCCCATGCGGTTTTGCCTGGGATTTGTTTGGGTTTTATGGTGGGCGGGAAGTCGCCGTGGGTTTTGTTGCTGGGCGCGATCTTGATGGGCTGGGTGTCGCTCTTTGTGATGGATTGGGTACTGGCACACAGCAAGCTCAAAGCCGATACTGTGATTGGTGTGATTTTGAGTGTGTTCTTTGGTTGGGGGATCATGCTCCTGACAGCGATTCAGCAAAGTGGTGATGGTCAGCAGGCGGGTCTGGACAAGTATCTCTTCGGTAAGGCCGCCGCCATGACGGGTGAGGAGGTGCGTCTTTTTGCGGGTTTGGCAAGCCTGACGCTCCTGGTATTGGTGCTTTTTTTTCGGGTTTTCAGGATGATTTCTTTTGATGCGGACTTTGCGCGGGTGCAAGGGCTCCCCGTAAACTTTTTGCATTTTTTGCTCTCGACACTCACGATCTTATCCGTCGCTACGGGTATTCAGGCTGTGGGCGTGGTCTTGATGGCAGCCTTGCTGATTACGCCGGCAGCGGCGGCGCGTTTCTGGACCCATCGCCTGGGACAGATGATGATACTGGCGGCCCTCTTCGGGATGGCTTCGGGGGTGGGCGGCACGTGGGTCTCGTATCTGGCGCCCGCGATGCCTACGGGCCCCTGGATTGTGATGTTTCTTTCACTGATCGCGCTTTTTTCGGTCTGCTTTGCGCCCACGAGTGGCATTTTGGCACGCAACAAACTCCAACGCCAAAACCGCCAAAAGATACTCCGCGAAAACATCCTCAAGACCTGCTACAACCTGGCTCCCCAAGAAGCACACCATACCAAAGCCCTGCTTGCCGCCCGCAACTTCTCTGCCCCACAACTCAAAAGCGGCCTAAGGTGGCTACACCAACACCATCATCTCATCCGAACAGATACAGGCGCATGGCAACTCACCAATCTGGGACGCGATGAAGCCATGCGCATCGTGCGGCTGCACCGCTTATGGGAACTTTACCTCAACCGTCGGCTGGATTTCAAGCCCGATCATGTACACAATGGCGCAGAGGCTCTGGAGCATCTGCTCACCCCCGAAGTAGAAAAACAATTACTTGAAGAGTTGGATTATCCGATCCATGATCCGCACCAAAGCATCATCCCTTATCGTTCAGGCGATTCTGGGCGTGGGCTTCAAGATACCGGACGAGACACTGTGTAAAGGGGCATCCGAACGAATGGCACAAAACGACTGCAAGGCTTCTTCGTACTTCTTGATGACCAAATCAACGGCAAAATGCTCCTCCACAAACCGGCGGCTATTTTGTCCCATCTCCTGGCGTTTGGTTTCGGGGAGCCAATAGAGGTGCGCCATCTTTTCGGCTAAACTCCGCGCATCTTTCACCTGGCACAAAAAACCATTGTACCCGTCCTTGATCGTCTCGCGGCATCCCGGCACGTCGGTAGCCACCAACGGGCGCGACATACTGGCTGCTTCGAGGAGCGTGCGTGGCGTACCCTCGCGATAGGAGGGCAGCACAACAGCATGTGCCGAGGCAATGACCGGACGAACATCATCAACAACCCCCAAATACTCTATTAGTCCTTCTGCTTCCCAGTCCTGTACCTGCTCGGGCGATACCCCCAAACCTTTATCGGCGTTGATGCGCCCCAAAAGCAAAAAACGCGCATTGACCCCCTGGGATTTGAGCAGACGGATTGCCTGGATATACTCCACAATACCCTTATCATACAACAAACGGGCAATCATCAAGAAAGTAAAACGCCCCGTCTTTGGCGTAGTGGCATCGGCTAGAAACTGAGCCGTATCAATACCTGAACCCGGCACAAGATCGGCAATATCTGGTTGCACCAATTTTTTGCGGATAAACAGCTGACGGTCATCGTCGTTTTGGAAGAATACCTTTTGGGGATACTGAAACGCCAAACGGTACAGGTAACGAGCAACCTTAGCCGCAGGCGTGTGCCGCAAAAATACCGTCCCCAGGCCAGTAACGTTGTTGATCGCGGGTATGCCGGCCCATCTGGCGGCCAGCGTCCCATAAATGTTGGGTTTGATCGTGTAATGCAGCACCACATCAAGCTGCTGCTCTTGATAGACAAGACACAACTGGCGCATCAGTCGTAGGTCTTGTATCGGGTTTGTTCCCTTCACGTGCATACCCACCACCGGCACAAACACACACCCCATCTCCTCTAAGCGATCCGAATATCCATCGGCGGGAGCTATCGCAATTACTTGATGTCCATGGTCTTGTAAGGCACAGATCAGCGCACTTCTAAAATTATAGAGGTTCCAAGAAGAATTTGCAATAAATCCGATTTTCATATTTTTTGAAAGTTAGGGATAGAAAACTGAGTCACGTTTTGTTAGTGCGCTTGTTTCATTGACCAGATAGTTTAGTGCGAATCTTACGCCAAAGCAAGCATAAGCCAGATAGATTTTGCCTATCAAACGTGAAAAAATACCCGCTTATTCTACAAAACCGATCTGCTGTATGGTTTTTGACGAAAAACATCCAAAAAATACAAAAGCGTCTTTGTTATATCCTATTTTCGGCGTTTTTTCTTCTTTTGTTTCAAGAAGGCTTGCGCCTGGGCGTAGGTAGGGTGTTTGCGATCCGCGTGTTTTTTAACTTTTTCAAAAAATGCCTTTGCCCTGTCATAATCATCAGCCTGCTCGGCTAGCTCGCCCAGGTAAGCCAACGAAAACCAGTAATAAGCCATATCATAAGCCCCCAGCTTTTCTGAAAAGTCCACGGAACGCTCCAAAAACAGCTTTGCCTGCGTGGTATCTTTGTAAACATTTCGATAAAGGCTCCCGAGATAAAAACTCGCATATCGCCCCGAAAGTGCCTCATAACCGTAGCGTCCGCTATCCACGGCAGCCAACAAACGACGGCTCACCTGCTCGAGTTCGTGGCTGCGCCCGGTCTGATAAAGCAGGCGGGCATACTGCCGATGGATGTAGGGATTGTTGGGATACTGCTCCATCAGTTGCTTCCCGATGGTGTACGCCTGGGGCATCTGCCTTTCTTGATCGTAAATTTTCATCAAAAAAACCTGCGCTTCCGTTCGGGCATAAAAGGCATGGGTGCTTACCGTCTCCAGTTGCTCAATGCCGAGGGCTTTATCGCCTTTCTTGAAGAACCACAAAATTGGTTTTAGGTATTTGTAATTTTCGGGTATCCAAATCGAAAAGTAGTTGTACAGCCCCGTCCCGAAGAGTAACTCCGGGCTAAGATCGTCGTAGCCCTCGGCCATCTGCAAGTATTTTAAGGCTTTTTTGCCGGCCAGAGCGGCCTTTGTCCATTGCTTGCGCTCCGAAAATAGCCGTCCCTGAAAGCCATGAGCCGCCGCCAAAAAAAATGCCGCCTCCAAAGAACGCAAACTCCCCTCCGAAGCCGTATCCAGGATGCCCTCCCCGTACACAATCGCCGAATCGGTGTAAGCCAAAAACTTAGCGTCGTACTCCGTGCGCGTTTCAATGTTGGGTGCCATTCGCCACCACTGGCTTAGCCCCATCAAAAAATACGAAATTGGATGCTCCGGGTAGCTCCGCCGCAGGTATGCGTAGATGCTTTCGGCATAACGGAAATCGTAGTTGTACATCCGCTGGATCGCTTCCGTACACTCCCACTTGATGGCATCCTCCGAAATGAGCATCCCCCGAATGCTATCCAGGGCAGGCAAACCCTGACCTTGCACAGCCCCAAAGGGAATTAAAATCAGAAAAAGACAACTTCTCTGCAACTTTCTTAGCCGCTTAGCGGTTGTTTTAAATGAAAATATGTTCATAAAAAATCATGGTTAAGACAAGAAATATTGACACCGAACTCATGTCCCGCATGGCAGACATCCTCAAGTGCATCGCGCATCCGGTGCGCCTGAGCATTGTAGAGCTGCTCGAAGAGCATGAGCGACTGAATGTAACCGAACTCCGCGAACACGTCAGCATTGAGCAATCGTTGCTTTCACACCACCTGATTAAGATGAAAGATCGGGGCATTCTGGTCGCCGAACGGCAAGGAAAAAATATCTACTATACGCTCAAAGATCGGAATATTGTCCGTATCTTTGATTGTATGGAAAAATGTGATTTCCTGTAGTATCAAACAAAAAAACAGCCGCTGAAGATGCTTAATTTTTTTAAAAAACTTTTTGGTGGTAGCCAACCAACTTACGAAAACCTCAGCCCTGAGGCATTCAAAGAACGACTCAAGAAAGGCGCAGCCCGCGTAGTGCTGCTTGATGTACGCACGGCAGGCGAGGTGGCAGGCGGTAAAATTCGCGGGGCCAGAAACCTGGACATCATGCGTCCGGATTTTAAGGAGCGCATTGAGACCTTAGACAAATCAAAAGAGTATTTGGTCTATTGTCGAAGTGGGCGACGCAGTGCCAAAGCCTGCCGTATCTTAACCAAAGCCGGCTACCAGGCCGCTAACCTCAAAGGGGGGTATATGGCTTGGGAGGACTAAAACCCGCCTAGCCTCCTTTTTTGAATACCCTTTTGCGGTTGCGCCGAAAATCCTCGAAGACCATCTGACCAAGCCCTTCTAGCCCGCTGTAATACGCATTGCCCTGGTTGGCTTCCGTAAACTCCCGTACAAATTGCTTCAAATAAGTATCCGAAGCAATCATGAAAGTCGTGATGGGGATGTGCATACGCCGGCACTGCTGGGCAAGGTTGAGGGTCTTGCGCAAGATTTTTGGGTCTAGCCCGAAGCTGTTTTTGTAATACCGAATCCCTTGCTTAATGCAAGTAGGCTTGCCGTCAGTAATCATGAAGATTTGCTTGTTGGGGTTTTTGCGGCGGCGCAAGAGATTGATGGCCAGCTCAAGACCCGCAACGGTATTGGTATGATAGGGGCCCACCTCCAAAAAAGGCAAATCCTTGATCTTGATCTCCCAGGCATCGTTCCCAAAAACGATCACATCGAGGGTATCCTTAGGGTAGCGCGTCGTGATGAGTTCGGCCAGTGCCATGGCGACTTTTTTGGCGGGCGTGATGCGGTCTTCGCCGTAGAGGATCATGGAGTGGGAGATGTCGATCATCAACACGGTAGAAGTTTGGCTCAAAAACTCCTTTTCATAAACTTCTAAGTCATTGGGAGTCAGCTGAAAGTCTCCAATACCGTGGTTGATCTGGGCATTTCGGATCGAGTCCGTGTAGGCGATCTGCTCGAGGTCGTCGCCGTACTTAAAGTCGCGCTTGTCTGTCCCGAACTCTCCCTGCCCACCTTGTTTGCTGGTTTGGTGGTTGCCGCTGCGGGTCTTTTTGAGCTTACCAAAGATTTCTTCTAAGGCACTTCGTCGAATGGATTGCTCAATTTTGGCTGTTGGGCTAAGGGCACCCGTAACGGTATTTTCCTCGAGGTATCCCTTCTTTTTGAGGTCTTCGATGAAATCACCGATACCGTATCCGTCGCTGGTAAGTCCGTAGCGTTGGTCAAGGTTGGTGAGCCATTGTAAGGCCTCACCGGCATCTCCGCCGGTCATGCTTAGGAGTTGCTCAAAAATTTTGAGGAGGTCTTCAAAGGTCTTTCCTTGCGGATTCTCGGAGGGAACAAAATCGGTGAAACGGTAGCCTAACATCTCTTTTTTCTCTTGCAAACAAAGCGTCTGCTAAAATGGTTCGCTTCCTTATGAAAAACCCCTGGCAAACCCTTACTTCTAAGCACATTTACGACAACCCCTGGATCAGCCTGCGAGAGGATCAGGTCATCAACCCCAACGGCGGACAGGGCATTTATGGTCTGGTGCATTTCAAAAACAAAGCCCTGGGCATCATCCCCGTCGATGACCGCGGCTACACGTATCTGGTGGGGCAGTATCGCTACGCGCTAAGTGCCTACTCCTGGGAAATCCCGATGGGGGGCGGGCCGCTCGCGGAGGACATCCTGGAGGCGGCGCAACGAGAGCTACGAGAGGAAACCGGACTAAGTGCCAAAAATTGGAAGCAAATCTTGCACCTGCATACCTCCAACTCCGTTACAGACGAAGAGGGCTTTGTTTTTTTGGCACAAGACCTCCAGCAAGGGGAAACGGAATTTGAAGACACCGAACAGCTAGAAATCTGGCATCTACCCCTTGTGGAGGCCGTCGCGATGGCCCTCGATGGGCGGATCACGGACGGCATCAGTGTAGCCGGGCTGCTTGCCGTCGGGCATCACTTGTAGCGTTGGAGCAGCTGCTCGGCGGCTGGGCGTTCCTGCAATGCTGCCTTAACGGCTTCGTCTGTTTGTAGATAGACCCGATAAAATCCCTCTTCCTGCCAAATTAAACGGGCGATGAAGGCTTTGAGCAAATTTTTGATGTAGGCCCCCGAGCGGGCTTCGTGGGTAGGGTTACGCGGGATGTTGCGGCTCTGTGCCAAAGCCCAAAAGTCAGCTTCGATCTTTGGATCAATCGAAAACTGCTCCACAAACGCAACAGCCGTTTTGTCTGCCCAAGCCTCCCCATAATCACGGACATAACTCGCGGCAAACTCCCGAAAAAGGTTTTCTCGTACCAAAGCATCCAGGAGCGGCGAAAAATAGCTGGTATCTCGGGGAACAAAATAATCCGGAACAATTCCACCCCCACCGAATACGGTTCGTCCTCCTCGGGTTTGGTAGCGGTGTTCGAGGTCTAGCTTGGTGCTATCGAGTGCAAAATACTCGCCGTTGAAGTAGCGTTCCAGGATTTCGCTTTCGTAGTCGGTTTCGGTGTCGTAAGGCTTCTGGATGCTGCGTCCACTGGGCGTGTAGTAGCGCGAAATCGTCAGGCGTAATTGCGAACGATCAGAAAGCCCGATGGGTTTCTGGACAAGTCCTTTGCCAAACGAACGTCTCCCGACGATCAAGGCACGGTCGTTGTCCTGGAGTGCGCCTGCTACGATCTCTGCCGCCGAGGCACTGCCTTCGTCGATCAGAACGATCAATGCGCCTTCCTCAAAAAGTCCTTCTTTTTTGGCATGCTCCTGGCTATCAAACTGATCCAACTTGCCGTCCGTGTACACGATCAGCGCGTTGCCGGCCAGAAACTCATCTGCAATCTCAATGGCACGGCTCATGTACCCGCCCGGATTGCCACGCATATCCAAGATCAAGTTAGTGATTCCCTCGGCTTTGAGGCTTTGGAGGGCAGCCAGGAACTCCTCGTAGGTATTGGCGGCAAAGCGGGAGAGTTTGATATAGCCCGTCTGTTGGTCAAGCTTGAAAGCCGTCGTAACGGTGTAGGTCGGAATTTGATCGCGGGTGATCGTGAAGGGCAATAGCTCGGAATTTCGCCCACGCTGAACACCCACCCTGACCTCCGTGCCTTTGCGCCCGCGCAACAAGTCGATTACTTCTCGATTCGTGATCCCGACACCGGCTACGGTCTTATCTTCGACGGTAATGATCTTATCGCCCGCCCGAATCCCGACCGACTCGGAGGGGCCATTGATGATCGGAGCTACCACAAAAATCGTATCCCTGACCAGGCTAAACTCCACCCCAATCCCCTCGAAGTTGCCCTGGAGGTCTGCGCTGACTACCTCTAAATCTTTGGCCGGAATGTAGGCCGTATGGGGGTCGAGTTGAGAGAGTAATGTCTCAATCGTATGCTGCATCAACGAATCTGTATCCACCGAATCGACGTAAAAAGCGTCGATATAGTACAGGATTTCAGATAGTTGCTTGCCTTGCCCGGTGGGCGGCAAACTACCCACCCTGCCCGAGGCATCCGGGGCGGCAAAAAATCGCATACCGATCCAGATTCCGGCGGCCAGGGCAAGCATCATCAATACAGGCATCCATACGCTCCAGGGTTTTTGCTCTGGCATGGGGAAAGGGTAGTTTAAGAGGTGAGCTGTTGGATGGCTGCCTGTCGGTCTTTCTCGACGGTAAAAATGGCGTGTAGTTTTGTGATGACCAATAATTTATTGACCTGCTCGGAAGGATTGACCAAAGCCAAATCACCGCCAAAGTTGCGGAAGCGGGTCAGCATACGGATCAGTAGGCTCAAGCCGGTACTGTTCATGTAACCCACCTGGGAGATGTCCACGGTGCAATACTTGATGCCCTCCTCCGTGGCTTGTTTGACAAAATCGAGGATGTCCTGCTCCTCGGCCAGGCCGAGCAGATCACCCGTGATGTACAAATGCAAGGTCTGATCGTCTTGCTTTTCGTGTGTAAACGTCATGTTATCAGTGGTTTTTGATGGATTTACTTTTTGAGACTTTCTTGATAATGGGTACAATCGGGTTTGCTCTGACAGCTACCGTACAGGTTGAGGGCATGATGCTTGATCTCGAAGCCCATCAGTTCGCCCACCGAACTCTTGATCTGGTGCAAGCGCGGATCACAGAACTCCTTGACCTGCTGACAATCCAGACAAATCATATGATCGTGCTGCCGAAAGCCGTAACATTTCTCGTACTGGGCTAAGTTTTTGCCAAACTGGTGTTTGGTTACCAGGTTGCACTCTACCAGTAAATCCAGGGTATTATAGACCGTCGCTCGACTGACGCGATACGATTTGTTTTTCATGCTGATATACAACTCATCGACATCAAAATGCCCGGTACGTACATAGATTTCTTCCAGGATCGCGAAGCGTTCGGGGGTTTTGCGGAGGTTGTGGCGTTCGAGGTGGCTCGTAAAAATCTGCTTGACCTCTTCTTGTATGACTGTCTGCTGCTGCATAGCGATAGATTATTTTTTCTTGAATACCTTAACGGTCGTGCGGCGATTGAGTTGGTGTTCCTCTTCGGTACGGGCATTGGGGATTTTAGGCTCGTCTTCGCCGTAGCCTTTGGCGCGAATGTCCTCCGCAGGGATGCCCTTGGCGATGATATAATCTACGGCTGACTTGGCTCGGGCTTCGGATAGCCGTTGGTTGTATGTCCTGCTTCCGCGTTCGTCGGTGTGGGATCCCATCTCGATCATGACATCCGGATAGACTTTCAAGAACTCGTTTAGGAAGACAACAAACTGGTCTAAGCGTTGTTTGGATTCTTCGGTTAGGCGGGAGCGGTCGAGTTCGTACAAAATTTCGATTTCGGGGGGAGGCATATCCTCTCGGGTCTGGAGGAGGTTGCGGGTCAGGGTGAGTTCAGTATCGAAATACACCTCTGTCAGTTCCTGGGTGAGCTTGGTCGTGTCGATGCCCTTACCAGCAGTAGAGTAGCTCGTTTGGGCAGGTAAGTGGCGCTCTTCTTGGGCTTTGAGGGTATATTCGTTACCGATCAAGACGGGCTGCACAAAGTTGAATTTTCCGCTGGCATCGGTTGTCAGTGTCCCGAAGTCATTACCCATGTTGTCTTTCATCTGTATCTGTGCAGCAGGCAGCGGCGTTTTTCGTCCCGTGTAGGGGTCTTTGCCATAGGCGATCCCACGCAGATAATAAACGACTTGGCGTGGAGGTTCCTCTCGGACAAAGCGGTATATGTCATCGCCGCCCTTACCCGACGGGCGATTGGAACAGAACAAACCCTGGTCTTTGTCCTCAAACCAAATACCAAAGTCGTCAGCACCCGAGTTGATGGGCCGCCCGAGGTTTTCGGGCTTGCCGTTTTTCTTGACGCGGTAGATGTCTAAACCCCCTAAGCCGCCATGTCCATCGGAGGCAAAATAAAATGTACCCTCGGCATCTACGTAGGGAAAGAGTTCGTTGCCGGGCGTATTGATCGACGGCCCAAGATTTTCGATGTTGAGAAAAGTGCCACTTTGCTCATCAAAGGTGGCTTTGAAGAGATCAATGCCACCTTCGTTGGTGTAGTCGGTGCGATTGGAGGCAAAATAAAGCGTTTTGCCATCCTGGGCCAGAAAGGGTGTACTTTCCCAGCGGTTTTTGCCTTCGGTATTGATCCGGCTGATTCCGGTCAGGAGTTCGGGGCGTGTCCAGAGTTGTCCTTGATAACGAGAGATGTACAAACTGACTTCGGTCTCGGGGTCTTTCTTTTGTCCCGATCCGCTACGGGCAAAAATCATCGTCTTGCCATCAGGCGAAAAAGTTGCCGAGGCTTCATGTACGCCCTCTTGGCTAAAATAAGTTCCCCCGAAAGGCGTAGTTTCTCCCCAGAGGCTATCGGCATCCGCGATCTTGAGTTGATACAAATCTTGAAAGCCTTGTCCGTTGGTCTCAAAAACAGATTCTTTGCGACGCGAACTGCTAAAAATCAATGTATTTTTGTCCAGAAAAACGGGTGAAAAGTCGTCTTCCGCTGTATTGAGGCTATCCAGGCGATAAACGTTAAGGTATTTGTTTTTCTCGAAAAGCGTATCAATCGACGTGATGGCCTGAACCTCCATGCTGGCCTGCTCCCGCAGATTGTAGTTGCTGCCACTATCGGCATACCACTGAAACTTACCCAAGGCCAGATCATATTGCTCGGCCGCTTTGAGGGCGTACCCATAAAAATACAGGGCCGAGTCGCGGGTGCGCTCGGCTAAATCTGGCATCTGAATCGCCTTTTCGTAGTAAGCGATGGCACGCTCGGGGCGGTTAGAACGCCGGTAACTCTCCGCGATCAGATAGTTAATCTGTCCAGCCTGCTCGGGATGTTGGAGCAAGTAGGCTTCAAACTCGGGGATCACGGTTTGATACCTAGCTTGCTCAAATTTGGATAAAGCTGATTGATAAGCGTTTGTACAGCCAGCCAATACCAGCAAGCCCAAAACTGCTCGGAAAACTTTACGCATACGCATCAACATTCGGAATTTTTTTTAGGCAATGTACGAATTAAAACCCTACTCCGAACATTTTTTGCCAGCTTTTGCTATTTCTTTTGCATCGCCTGATAGCCAAAATAGACGATTACACCAAAAATAACCAAACCAACGGCTACTTTGACCATCTTGACCACCAAAGAGACCACAAAAAGTGCCGCAATGGCAAGCAGTATCACTCTGAAAATTCCCTTTATCATCGCTTTTTCTTAGTTTTGATGAATTATTCTTGCTTCATTTACGCAAAGTAGCTGCAAAATGTTTTCAGAAAAAACGCAAAACCATGCCCTTGATTGACGATCTGGCTGCCATCACGGGTAAAGTCTATCGCAAACTGACCGCCGCACAGCCACCAGGGCTGCTCACGGATGCCGACTATCCCCGTCCCATCCTCTCGGCAGAAGCCGGCAACAGTGCCATACGGGAGGCAATCGCAACAGGAAAACCTTTTGTAGCAGCACGTTATGGTGGCGTAGAGTTACAGATCGCCGTCGAACACCTCGAGTGGAAAGCCTACCAACAGGCACCGCTACCCAAACGCCTAAGTCTCCATCTCAAAAAAGATCGACGCTCGCACTTTCGTCCCGAATCCGCCGCCGCCCTGGGTAACAACGCTGGTTTTTTTCCGCTCACCCTCCCACACCTCGAACGCTATGCCGAACTGCTCATCCAGGATACGGGGCTACTTGATCTGCTCGGCATCTGGCGCAATACCGGTGAAGATACGATGAGCCATCAATACGCCCCCCAAACGCTTCGTCTTTTTCCGCCCAAAAGCCTCGAACCTTACTACCACGATCAGCCGTGGAGTACGGCCTTGTCCGGCAAAAAAGTATTGGTCATTCATCCATACAAAAAAAGTATCCTGACACAATACCAAAAACGCACGCTGCTTTTTACCGATCCAAATATTTTGCCTGCTTTTGATCTTCGGGTAGTTCAAGCGGTACAGTCTATCGCCGGAACACCCACAAGTTTTAAAGATTGGTTTGAGGCACTCCAATATATGAAACAAAAAATAGAGGAAACAGATTTTGATGTATTGCTTGTAGGGGCAGGGGCGTATGGTTTCCATCTCGCTGTACATGCCAAGCGCATCGGCCGGCAAGGCATACACATTGGCGGGGCTACCCAGATTCTCTTTGGTATCAAAGGGAGCCGCTGGGATCAGCATCCGGTTATTTCCAAATTTTACAACGAACATTGGCAGCGTCCCCTGCCCGAAGAAGTCCCCGAGGGATTCCGAAAAGTAGAAGGTGGATGTTATTGGTAAGGCTATGATGAAAATACTGATTAAGAAAATACTTACTTCGTTTTTTGCTACGCTAGAAGGAAAAAAAGCGTATCAATCTCTTTTTGGCTTTCTCTACAATGTCAGCATTCGAGGGATGAACATGCGAGAATACCGTGAGGCATACAATGGAGAAATTGCATTCAAGGAAGCCATGATGCGTTATTGGTCAGTTCGTGAGGTAGATAGCCTTATCATCGTTGATGCAGGGGCCAACAAGGGCGCATATTCCCAGCGCATTACCGAACTGTTCGCTGGGCTGCCTTATCGTCTGTATGCTTTTGAACCCGTTCATGCTTCGTTTACTCAACTTGAACAAAAATTAAAAGATCATCCACAAGTTAATTTGTTTAATATTGGCTTAGGCGAGAAGACGGAGATGCTTACTATTTTTGCTAATCATGCTTCATCCGAACTAGCTTCCTTGTACGTACGCGACATGAATAGCCTTTCTGTTCAGATGCAGCCCCTGGAGCAAGTACAGATACGTAACTTCTCCGAGGTCTGGGCAGAGCAACAACTTCCCAAAATTCATTTTCTCAAAATAGATACAGAGGGGCATGAGTTATCTATTCTTCGGGCGATCCATGAAAAAATTGAGCAGCAAAAAATTGACATTATTCAATTTGAATTTGGGACTACCATCGAAAGTCGTACTTTCATGAAAGATTTTTTTGATTTGTTAGGTAAGCACTATCGTATGTACCGCCTACTCAAAGATGGATTATTCCCACTGCCAAGCTACTACCCGGACTATGAAGTATTTGTTTTGGGAAATTACATCGCCGTTTCTCGAAAAATCAATGATTTCCCCGAAAGTTTCTAAATTATGCAAGTTTCTTTCATTGTCCCGTATCGTGATCGTGCGCCCAAAGCGGTGTTTCGCTGTCTGTCCTCCTTACTGGCACAACACACGGAGATAAACTACCAGATTTGCTTCATTGACTATGGCAGCCAGGAAGAAAACCGCCAAAGTGTCGCCGATTGGATCACCCAGAACGATCCACAAAAGCGAATTAGTTACGCCTACGCCGATACACGCGGCTGGCTTTGGTGCAAATCGCACGCCAACAACCTGGCCTTAGATATGACTACCGGCGACTACGTAATAGCCGTAGATGTGGACTTGATTTACCCACCTTTTTTCTTAGAAAAAGTAAAAGATTTTGTGGCTAGCAGATGTCATTTTTTTTACTATTGCTATATGGCGCCCCAGGACTTCAAGGGATATGAGCGCATCAACTGGCAAGAGCCGCTTTCCTTCCGACTTTCTAACCCCTCTCCCATAGATACAGGTTTGATGGGTGCGCCCAAAACGGCGTTCACCTCTGCTGGTGGCTTTGATGAATACTACCGCATCTGGGGTGTGGAGGATGGCGATATGAATTTAGCTATACAACATCTTGATTACAAGCAGGTTGTACTCCCACTTAACGAAGGCTATGCCGTGCATCAGTGGCATCCTTCCAATGCACAAATAGATACGATGCCCAGAGGTTGGTATGAGGTAATGAAGAAAAAAAAAACAAATCCACGCCGGTTTCGTCCACTGTTGGCACAAATAACAGAAATGCGTTCTGCCAAACATCTCTTTGAAAACGGAGATGTTGATAAGCTAGCAAAGTTTGTATTTTCTATACCTATCCAACAGAGCTATACGCTGTTTTTTGCTGCCTTTGAGCGGCTCACATCAGGTGAAGCCATGCTGGTTGCGCAAGATTTTGACTGGATTGATACCCATCCTGATTCACGCCTATCTGGGATATTCAAAAAAATTAACCGCTGGCTTGACCAAACGCCGCTTTCCTATCGCTGGGTAGAACTACTAACGTATCAGCAAGAAGAAGTTCTGGATTTCTATGCCGTTCGGGACTTTTTGTATTATTTTCTACTCAACTTTGATACCCGTATCCAGGATTATTACTTGAATGTGCAAGCTAGACAAAATATATCATTTCTTATCATCAAAAAATGAAACAACAAAACAGCGATTGGCTCAATACAAGTCCCATTTTTTATCATGAAAAGACGGGGAAAACTGGATGTACCCCTAATGAAGTTGTTGATTTTGCAAATTTTGATTGGGATTGGGAGGGACTACAATTATTCATGGATTACGGGTATTGTGTCTATACCCATACCCCTATTCGCCATGTGCGCTTTTTACCTCCTTTATCTAAGCTTAGCACGGATAAAGGTTGCCACACGCCACCGAAAGAGCAAATAGATATTATTTTTGAAAATCTTCTCACACCCACTGACCCAAAAGATGTACTTAGTCTTTTGTCTCACAAACTTAGTACGTGGCTAAGCAATCAAGCGGAGGAGACCCGCTTGATTTTACCCCTAAGCGGCGGCTTAGATTCGCGGCTTTTGTTGTATCATCTAAAAAGCCATCCTCACATAACTACCTATACTTACGGTGTTTCGGAAGACCAATCACAAAACTTTGAAGTGCTATACGCACAACAGATTGCCAAACTGGCTGGGGTTTCGTGGCAGCAAATTCCTTTGGGCAACTATCTTTCATTACTCCCAAAGTGGAATCAACTTTTTGGTATTTCCACACACGCACATGGCATGTATCAAATGGAGTTTTATCAAAAAATATCAGAAATTAACAAGTTTATCAACTCGCCTATCTTAGTGAGTGGTTTTATTGGTGATGCCTGGGCTGGTACTGTATCTCCGGCCCCTATTGATCGCCCCGAAAATTTGTCAAGGCTGGGCTTTTCTCACGGGCTAAAAGCAGATAGTCGCTTTTTACATCATTATAAGCAAAAATTAGATGTTTTAGATTTATTTTTTGAAGCACAACGTAGCTATCTACACCATAGTCCCTATTTAGTCATCCTGACCATGCAAAACAAAACCATGCTCTTGCGCTATCTCATGCAAGTCCCCGAAACAATGGGATGGCATACCTACGCGCCCTTCGCCGATCAAGAAACAGCCTTAGCCATGCTTCGCTTACCTCATCAGGAACGAAAAAATAGACATTGGCAAAGAGCATTTATTGAGGATATTGGCTGGAATATAGAGGAAAAAATTACCGCCGGTCAAGTTTTTAATTATCTAAATCATCAAGCAGCCATTACACATCCTTTACCCTTACTTGATGTGCATTTGTTACGTGAGATTGTACGCCCTGCGTATGTAGAACAAATCAATAAAAAACTGCTATACAGCTTTTGGCAGCGTCAACGCTTAGCTTTGCATCGGCGATTCCGCAAAAAGCGCGTTTTGTGGCGTTTTTTTACGGATGATTTTTTACCTGCTTATTTTGCTTATCTAAATCTTTATCCTTTGCAAAAGTTAATAGAGGAGCGCAATCAATACCTATCATAACATGAAATCAGCATCTTTTTTTCGCATTGGTCTTCTGGGGGATGTTGTGGTGGCAAACGCTTTGGGCAAAGCCGATCCGTTAGGCGACCTGCTGAAACAACACCTGAGCGAGCATGATCTGACGATCTTTAATCTGGAGGCTCCCATACTTGATGAAGACACCTTACCATCGGCACAAAAGATTGGCCCTGTATTGAAACAACATTCAGACATTGGTAAATTACTGAATAGCAAATACTTAGATATTGCCCTACTGGCCAATAACCATATTGCTGACTTTGGTGTAAAGGGCATTGAACAAACCCAATCTAGGCTTGATGCCCATGGCATACGACATATAGGTACAACGTACAAGCCCTTGATCGCGGAAAAGAATGCGTGTCGTATTGCGATCTTTGCTGCTGCCGAAGGGCAGTTTGGAGCCATGCGGGGCGAGGAGACCAATGGGTATGTATGGTTGCTTCACCCCAAACTAAAAGAGGAAATTCAAAAAGCAAAACATAATAAAGAAATTCAAAAAATATGGCTTTTTGTTCATGCTGGTTTGGAGGGAGAAGCTATTCCTCTACCCGAATGGCGGCAGATTTATCGTGAGTTCATTGACCTAGGCGTAGATTTGATCGTCGGTACGCACCCGCATCACATACAAGGCAAAGAGATATACCAGGGAAAACCCATTTATTACAGTCTCGGAAATGCCTTTTTCAATTTAGCCCATGCTCCCCAATCCTGGTATCAATCTATTTTCTTGTCGGTTTGTATTGACCTGACAACGGGCGATATGAACACAGAAGAGCATCTGCTGTGTTTGTCTGGTCAGACCCTGGATATAGCCAATAATCAGGAGGAATTAAAATGTTTTTTGGAGAAACAAAAACACATACTAGAAAACAAAGAGCTTTACAATCAGCATATTAAAGAAATCTGTTTAGCACATTGGGAGCGTTACTACGAATCGTATCTCTTCTTTCCGAAGACAAACGTAGAAGTTCTCCCGCTGGATAAAGGTATCAAGCGTCTGCTCAAAAGACAACTACACCACCTACTTGAAAAAATCAAAGCACGCTTTTTTCATCAAAACGACCAACAAGAAATGTTCTGGCTTCATGTTTTTCAAACAGAAACACATCGTTTTGTGATCGAGCGTGCCTTGCGAGAGCGATCCAAGACCTAGCCAGCAGAGGGCGCGGCCCCACTGGTGGCAGCAATCTCCTTTTCGATATTACCGATGGCCTGGTCAATGTACCAAAGCCCTTGCCCTTCTTCACCGATAATGTCAAAAAGTTCTACGGCACGTCGAGAGATGACCTCCTCCTCGCGCTGCTCATTGACAAACCATTGCAAAAACTGAAAAGTAGCAAAGTCCTTAGCCTTCCAGCAATTATCCACTAGATCATTGATGGCAAGGGTAACTTTGATTTCGTGCTTGAGGGCTGTCTCGAAAACCTCCCGAAGCGTTTGGTACTCATGCTTTACCCCACGAATCTCGGGAGCCAGTGCATGTCCACCAGCATCATTCAAATATTGAAAGAACTTCATCATGTGCATACGCTCCTCATCCGCGTGCCGGTACAGGTACTGTGCCGAGTGAACATAGCCCTCCTTATCACACCAGGAGGCGGCGGCCAGATATGCCCATGAAGACTGTGCTTCGAGCTGAATTTGCTTATTGAGTCGCTCCTGCATCTCCTCAGTAACAGAGGTTTTGAGCGTAACGAAAGGCTTGATCGTTTTGGTCATAGTGTTTTTTTTAGGATAAAACGGGGCTTACCAATACTTTGTTGCACGTAAATAGTCCTGGACATACTCCCGCACCCCAAGCTCAAGAGAGAAAAAGGGGGCTGTATATCCTCTGTCTTTTATTTTTTGCATATTTGCCTCCGTAAAATACTGATACGTTTGGCGAATATCCTCGGGAATATCAACAAAACGAATATTTATGGGCTGCTCCAAAGCCACAAAAATTGCCTCGGCAAGTGCGACAAAAGAACGCGCCTGACCTGTGCCGAGATTGTATATCCCGCTCGGCGTATCGGGCTGCTGCCTAAAAAAATCACAAACCTTCACCACATCCTTTACATACACAAAGTCGCGCTGCTGCTCTCCGTCCTTGTACTCGGAACGATGAGAACGAAACAGTCGCATTTGCCCAGTACTTTGTATCTGATTGAAACCATGAAAGATAACCGATGCCATTCGTCCTTTGTGGTACTCGTTGGGGCCATACACATTAAAAAATTTCAAGCCTGCCCACAAAGGAGGCTGTTCTTTTTGCTCAATTACCCAGCAGTCAAATTGCTGTTTCGAGTCGCCGTAGGGATTGAGTGGGCGTAGGTTTGGGATAAGACTTTGGTCGTCCGTATAGCCTAATTCACCACTGCCATAGGTAGCCGCCGATGAGGCATAAACCAACGGTATTTGATTTTGAGTACAATACCTCCAAATATCTTTGCTGTAATTCAAGTTAAGTGAATCAAAAATAGTTGTATCAAAAAGCGTAGTATCTGTTCGTGCGCCCAAATGAAAGACAAAGTCGATTTGTCTCTTTTGTGCGCTGAGCCAGGCAAAGAACTGATCGCGTGGGATACGGGCTTGTAGCTTTTTGTTGGCTAAGTTGGGGAGTTTATCTGGCCGTGCGGAGAAGTCATCCACAGCAACGATTTGGTCGATCCCCTGGGCGTTGAGGTGAGCGATCAAGGCACTGCCAATAAAACCTGCGGCTCCGGTTACGATAATCATAAATTTTGTATTTGTTGGTGAATTTTTAAAACTTGTAAGATCAAATGCTGCTGACCGTCATTATGAATCACAAAATCCGCCTGCGCGATTTTTTGTGCCTGAGGGATTTGTTTATCCAGAATGGCGCGTACTTGTGCCTGATCGCGATGCGGGTCTCGGGCCAGTACACGGGCGATGCGTAGCTCTTCGGGGGCAGCCACGACGATGATGCGGTCTAGCTCCCGAGCCGTGTTGGCTTCAAAGAGTAGGGCGGCTTCTTTGAGCAAATAGGGGGCCTGTTCGTGAGCGGCCGCCCACTGCTCAAAATCCCGCCTAACGGCAGGATGCACCCAGGATTCTAGCTGCTTAGCACGTGCCGGATCTGTGAAGACCTGCTCGGAGAGATAGGCACGGTTAGGCGATCCGTCGGGTAGGTAAGCCGCTGTACCGAAGTGATGAACGACTTGTTGTTTGATAAACAAATCATTGGCAGTAAGCCATTTAGCACGATCATCGGCTAAGTAGATCGGAATACCCAAAACAGCAAAAATACGGGCCACGGTACTCTTTCCGGCACCAATACCACCAGTCAGGCCGATACGTAAGGGACGGGAATAGCTCATAGTTGGCGTTTGATTTGGATGCACTCGGATGGGCTAAACTGGGGTGTAACGTAATGATCGGGGAGGTCGGGAAGCTGGTAGTTGAGGGAGGAATCCAGGGGATTGAGTTGCTCAAAATCCAGGAGAACGAACAACGAATCATCTCTCACCAACAGCTCGTCTGATCGTCGAATCCAATACGACATCCGCACCGAGCTATCACTTAGCTGCCATAAAGTATCGGGAAAATTGACCGTTCGGACGGGTAGATCATACACTTGCTCCAAAAACAAATCCACCTCGAAAGAAACCCTAACGCCCTCTGGATTGAGTCGCACGTAAGGATGTCGAAAGAGATTTGACTTTTGTTTTTCAAAAGGAATACGATCCGAAAAGGTATCGTCGATTTCTTCGCGGGTCATTTGTATAAAAATTGTATCCGTTAGCTGATCGAGCATGGTACGGGGTAGGCGTACCTCGACGGTCGCAGGGGAGAGTTGGATGGGAGAGATTCGGCGGTAATTGGTAGCTAGCCAGGGAGCCGGATCAACTATTTTTACGGGGCGAGTAACGGTCAGTAGGGTATCAAATGACAAAAAAAGAGAATCTTGCAAGCCCTGCAAGATGCGAAGTTTACCTAATCGTTCATTGAGCTGGAGGCGAAGTTCTTCAAATGTGATGGCCGGCGTTTGGAGTGGGTGAGGAATTGAGACAACGAGTGCCTGTACTTCTATGCCGAGCTTAAACTTGAGCAAATCCCAGCCGTTACCCTCCACCAGTAAGGGAATATCCTCGGGTAAGTCCCTGATAGCTATGATGTTTTCGTGTGTATGGGTAATGAACAGGGGATAGTCGATGTCCGTAATATAGTCCGCTCGATTGAGGGCATCAAAGAACCAAATGACCGTTGCTAGTATCAACGATCCCACAATGGCGGGCCAATCTTCCCTTTGGATTTTGCTCAACGGTGCTGCTTTTTCTTCAAAAATACGGCAAAGTTTGCGCAAAACAAAGGGTTTCGTAATTTAGCTTTTATGATCTTGCTCCAGGAACAACTAAGAAATTATCTCTACGATCACCGAGAGGCCGTGCTGCACATCACGGGGCGAGTATCGCTAGTCAATGCAATGGCTGTGTTGGCTTTGCTGCTGTGGCGTTATGGTTTTCGGCTTTCGGAGGCAGATATTCTGGTCATGCACGGGTATCTCGATATTTGCTTTACCGTTTTTGTGATCGTTTTTTTATTGCGTTGGGGGTTTTCTTATCGTTGGTGGTATTTTTTGAAAAATGTTTATGTAGAGACCTTACTCATCCTGGTAACGGTCTTGCACGGCATCGGTCGTTTTTTTGATTACAACCTGTCCTTTGAGTTGTTTTTGTGGTGGGAGGAAGTGGAAGCGGCTACGGTCATGCATCGCTATTTTTTGAGCCTTTGGGCCTTGCTCTTGCTGGGAATCGAACTAACAAAATTTGCAGCACGACTTAGCGAAATTAAAGTAAAATCTTCGACAACCTTCCTGATGAGTTTTATTCTCCTTATTTTGATAGGGGCTAGCTTACTTATGTTACCCGCCATGACGGTCGTAGATGCCGATCTGACACTCCTGGACGCGGTCTTTACCTCTGTGAGTGCCTCTTGCGTAACGGGTCTGGCGGTCAGGAGTACTGCCGATGTGTTCACGGTAAAGGGGCAATTAGTCATCATGCTCTTGATCCAGTTGGGGGGGATTGGGATTATCTCTTTTGCCACTTTTTTTGCAACTTTTTTGGCTAAGGGCGTAGGTCTCAAGCACCAGTCCATGATCCAGGACTACCTGGGCAGCGAAGACTTAGGCTCAGCAACGGGCCTGCTGCGCAAAATTATCGTCATTACCGTAACGATTGAGGCGATGGGTGCTATCGGTTTTTTCTTTACCTGGGAGGAAAGCCTGACGGCAAGTGAGCAGTTTGATAGCCTAGGAGAAAAGATATTTTTTTCGGTGTTTCATTCCATTTCAGCTTTTTGCAATGGTGGTTTTAGTTTATTTCCAGATGGTTTAAATGATAATAATTACAAGGTAAGCCAAATGTACAACCTGCATTTTATCGTCGCACTGACGATCTTCATGGGTAGTATCGGGTTTACGTCTATCGAAGATATTTTTTCTGTACGGACATTAAAAAACCTCTTCAACAAACCCTGGCAGCAATGGCAGATCGGGACGCGAGTCTCCGTGAGCTTTTCCCTGTGGCTTGTCGCCATCGGGACGATCGGTTTTATGGTGTTGGAATACCAAAACCTGGCCGACAAAACGATCACAGAATCCTTTGTTACCTCTCTTTTTCAGTCTATTACAACGCGAACGGCAGGATTCAATACCGTCCTGACAGATACAGGCGTAGAGGGGGGTATGCAAACTTCAACCGTGATTATGTTTATCTTTTTGATGTTCATTGGGGCCGCCTCTGGCTCAACGGGTGGCGGCATCAAAGTAACAACCTTTATGCTTGTTATTCTTTCTTCGGTGGCCAACATCCGGCGTAAAGAACGCATTGAAATTTATGGACGTACCATCAACCAGGAATCCATCAACAAATCCTTTTCAATTTTTATGTTTGCCATCGCCTACAACGGGCTAGCTATATTTTTGCTCTCCATCACCGATGCCGACAAAGACATCCTCAAGCTCGTCTTTGAGCAGGTTTCTGCCTTTGCTACCGTTGGACTTACCCTCAACCTAACACCCGAGTTATCTGATCTGGGAAAATGTGTCATTATTGTTTCGATGTACCTCGGACGTGTCGGGACGCTTACGCTGGCTCTGGCTTTGAGCGACTCGGTCGTAACAAACTCTTACCGCTACCCCGAAACACATCTGATGGTCGGCTAAACGCCTACCCAGAGTTGGATGCGGCGTTGGGCGGATAAAGTGCGCCAATCGGTATAGCTCCGAGCGATAAAGTCATTGGTTGTCAAGCCTTCCTTTCTGATCCAATGCTTTGTTTGTTGCAAGGCTTCATAATAAAAATGATCGCCCTCATAAGCCGTAACCGCCACGCGCTGCCGTGGCCAGTGTTGCAAAAAATACGGTGGTGTGGGTTCAAAAATCTCTTCGATGGCAAAATAAATAACCCATCGGACTTCCATCGCACCCGCCCAACGCTGTACAAGCAATGGGTTACCCACCGGACGGACATCCAACCGCCCCAGCTCGTCGATCAGGAGTTGGATGTTTGCCTCCAGGTCATGGAAGCGCGTCTGACGGGGGAGTTGAAACTGCCGCCCGATCAAGGTAAGCAAGGGCAATTCCTTGGCCCGTACTTCTACCAAATAAAACTCTTGCTTGTGCCAGTCTAGTTCGGTATCTTTTTTTTGTAAGAACGCCTCAAAATCAAACCGCCAAACGGCAGGTGTCGTATCTTTTGGCAAAAAATACATCTTTTGTGTGTTTTTGTCCACAAAAACCCATGCCTTCCGTGCCTTGCCCCGTTGGTAGGCACATATCCAGAAGTTTTCTTCTTCGCTGGTATCCTGGCTCAGGACGCGCACCGGCGGCGGAAAACTCACAGAAGCCGTTCGTTCCATGAACCGAAACAAAGGCTGGTAAGGCGACCTTTCCAGGAGCCGCTCCGGGGGGTATTTTACCGCTAAGGCACGCTGTACCAACTGTTCTACATAAGAAATTGCCATATCCCCAAAACGGGGCGTTTTTGGGTTATGTTCTAGAAAAAAACTAACTTTCTTCTTCGGGAATTTCAATGAAGGTAAAGTTTTCTAAGCCTGTCTGGAGTTGAAAATCTTCTCCGTCTTTGAGCAACTCCTCATCCCAGCTAGGGTAATACCACTGCACCGACACCACCCCTCCATCCATCTCATAATCACGCAGTTGGATCAACAGATCAAGGATGTAGCGCATCGAGGTTGTATTGAAATAGTCCAGCCGAAACTCAAAAGAGATCGGGCCCCTGACCCGTTCGGTGTAGAGCACGATCCAATCCTTGAGTTGGGCATAAAAGAAGTCCGTTTCCTCTAAGTACGATTCTCCCGAAAGGCGACAATGTCCGTTGTGGGCATTGAAATGCACACTAGGAATAAAAAATTCTCTGCGTTTGCCTTCAATAATCAGGTCTTGCATCACCAGTCGCTTCAACACAATTTTTATATGGCTAAGATCACAACTATTTTTTATTTATCCAAACCCAAGATTGAAATCTTATCCATATTGGCGCATCAGTTCCTCAACCGTATCCATCATCAGCGGCGATCCCACAAAAAGTGGTGTGCGTTGGTGCAACTCCGTCGGCGTAATATCCAGGATACGCCTGAACCCATCCGAAGCCCGTCCTCCGGCCTGCTCCATCAAAAATGCCATCGGGTTGGCTTCGTAGAGCAAGCGCAGTTTACCCAAAGGATGAGACGGAATACCTGGATAGACGTAAATACCGCCCTTGAGCAGATTTCTGTGAAAGTCAGCCACTAACGAGCCGATATAACGCGCCGTATAGGGGCGCCCCGTCGCTTTATCTTCGGCCTGGCAGTAGCGCACATACTGCCGCAGGCCCTCGGGCATACGGTTGAAGTTGCCCTCGTTGATGGAATACACCTTCCCCGTAGCCGGGATTTTTAAGTCCGGGTGAGAAAGAAAAAATACGCCTACCGATGGATCGAAGGTAAAGCCATTGACACCGTTGCCCGTCGTGTACACCAACATCGTGGACGAGCCATAGATGATATACCCTGCCGCCACTTGCTTATGCCCAGGCTGCAAAAAGTCCTCGGGCGTTACGGGGCCACCCACAGGCGAAACGCGCCGATAGATCGAAAAAATCGTCCCGATGGACACATTGACATCTATGTTGGAGGAGCCGTCCAGGGGATCCATCAAGATGATGTACTTGCCATCCTGGCCCGAAGTGCCACTGAAGACGACCGCCTCCTCCTCCTCTTCCGAGCCGATACCGCAAACCTCGCCCCGCGCCTTGAGCGCATTGATAAACTGCTCATTAGCAAAGACATCTAGCTTTTGCTGGGCTTCTCCCTGGACGTTCTGCTGCCCGACCGCCCCGAGGATGTACTTGGCCAGTCCGGCCTTGTTGATCTCCCGATTGACGATCTTGGCCGCCAAACGAAGCGCACTCAAGAGCCGTGAGAGTTCGCCCTTAGCGTAGGGAAAGTCGGACTGGCGCTCAATGATAAACTCACCTAAGGTTTTGAAATGTTGCATGATAGACTAATGTTTGAAGTGTCTGAATCCGGTGAAGACCATCGTCATTCCGTGTGTGTCGCAGTAGTCGATGGAGGCTTGATCCTGGATAGAACCACCAGGCTGAATGACCGCCCGTATGCCCGCCTGGTGCGCGATCTCGACGCAATCCGGAAACGGAAAAAAGGCATCCGAAGCCATCACGGCCGCCGAAAGATCAAACCCAAAAGCTCGAGCCTTCGTAATCGCCTGATGCAAAGCATCCACACGGGAGGTCTGCCCGACCCCAGCGGCGAAGAGTTGTCCGTCTTTGGCCAGCACGATGGTATTGGATTTGGCGTGCTTGGCTAGCTTATCCGCAAAAAGCATGTCCTGGATCTGCTCCGCTGTGGGCTGTAGCTGGGTTACCTTTTTGAGTTCTTCCTCCACAACGGCGTAGGTGTCTTTTTCCTGGTCGATCACCCCATTGAGCAAGGTCTTGAACTGCCGATCCGGTAGCAGCAGTGCCTTACGGCGCAACAAGATGCGCTTCTTCTTCTTTTGGAGCAATGCCAGGGCTTCCCCCGAGAAATCAGGAGCAATCAAAACCTCAAAAAACAAATCGTGCATCGCCTCCGCTGCCGTCAGATCAATGCTGCGGTTAGTAATCAAGACACCACCAAAAGCCGAAACCGGATCAGCGGCCAGTGCTTTTTGGTAGGCCTCGGCTACCGTCTCTGCCAGGGCAAAACCACAAGCGTTGGTGTGTTTGAGGATCGCGAAGGATGCCCGTTCATCCTGAATGAACTCATCGGAGAGCGCAACAGCCGCATCGACATCCACCAGGTTGTTGTACGAAAGTTCTTTGCCGTTGAGTTGATCGAAAAGCTCCCCGAGATCACCATAAAACAAAGCCTCCTGATGCGGGTTTTCGCCGTAGCGGAGCCAGCGCGACTGGACAAAACTCTGCTTGAAGGTCTGTAACTGCACATCTCGATTGAAGTAATGAAAAATTTGGGTGTCGTAATGCGACGTAATGGCAAAAGCCCGAGTGGCAAACTCCTGCCGATCTCTGGGTTCGGTAACACCGCCTTTGGCATCCAGGAGTTCCAACAAGCTTGTGTACTGCTTCCGGGAGGCCACCACTAGGGTATCTTGGTGATTTTTGGCTGCTGCCCGAATCAAGGAAACACCGCCAATGTCAATTTTTTCGATGATCTCCTCTGGTGTTCCTCCCTCGCGGACGGTTTCCTCGAAGGGATACAAATCCACAACCACCAAATCAATGGCCGGAATGTGATACGCTGCCGCTTCGGCTGTGTCTTCGGGGTGTTTGCGCCGTTGAAGAATACCTCCAAAAATCTTTGGATGCAAGGTCTTTACCCGTCCGCCAAAGATGGATGGATAAGCCGTCAGTTCTTCTACTGCCACAACGGGTACGCCCTGCTCGGCAATGAAGGCTTGAGTACCTCCGGTAGAGTAAATTGTGATGCCTAATTGGTGTAACTTCTTGACCACAGGAGCCAAGCCGTCTTTGTGATAGACGGAAATAAGGGCTGAATGAATGGTGCGCATGGGTGATGATTAGGGCGATTATTGGACGAAGGTACAAAAAAAAAACACACCCGAGCGTGCAAGGGTTAGTCCCAATGCAGACCATCGTTGATCGGATCCAGGTCGCTATCGTCCTTATCGAATTGCTCAAAATCGTAGTCGGGCATGAGTTCGGTCTTGACGTAATCAATGGCATCTCCCAGCCCGTCCTGGAGTTTGTTGAAATCTTCTTTGTACAAGAAAATTTTGTGCTTTTTGTAGGAATAGCTGCCATCGGGGTTGATGTGGCGTTTGCTTTCCGTGATGGTGATGTAGTAATCCTCGGCTCGCGTGGATTTTACGTCCACAAAATAAGTGCGTCGTCCGGCTCTGACGCGGCGTGAATAGACAATATCTTGATTCCCTTCCACAATCTGTTCGGTTTGGTCTCTTTTAGCGGTAAAGGTAAAAGATTTATCACTTTTGAAGCAAAAAAAGACAAAAAAAGGGAGAAGACATCAGCCCCCTCCTTTTTTCACACTTCAAACCCAAACTAAACAAATGACGGATAAAAAAATGATCTGTTTATCGCTTTTTCGTTATTCAACGGTATTGATTTATCGTTCTTTTGCTTCTATAACATCGCCAGGCAATGAAAGTTTATTTTCTGTTGAACTTTTTTTCTTTTTGTCTCAACAAAACGGATTTTCCTCCGTCTATGGCTGGGCAAATACAGCATCGAAACGCTCTCCATCTCTAATTTGTTTGACAAAACGCAGCAGTCCTTCTTTTTTGTGGAGCAAATACCAGTCTAGGACGATCTTTTTGGCAACAAAATAATGGAACAGCACTTGGTCTCCTCCAAAAAACTGTTCTTCCGTAGCCAGGGCTTCCAGGTCGGGCATGTGTCCCTGGCTCATCAGGCTTAACTCGTCGTACCAATCGGGGAAGCGTTCGTCCAGGAGCATGGCCAGCCCCTCATCAAACCAGGTCGGGATTTGTTGTTTTCGCTTTCGCCATCCCACGCGCTGGGCCAGCTCGGCGTGGCAAAGCTCATGGGCCAGTACATCGGGGTTGTATCCGTTGATTTGGAGCAAGATATACGTCCCGAGCGGGGAGATGTACGTCGTGGCCGCATGTGGAGCAAAGACAGAATGCCGCCCCCTGGCCGTGGCTGCCACCACCAACACCGGCGCTGCTTCGATCCCGCCCCAGAGCTGCTCCACGCGCCTTCGTGCCACCTGGTAGTGTGCCACTAAGCGGCCGCGCTCCTCGGCTGGCATCTGGGGCGATACATAAATCGGCAGACCAGGAAGCTGGACTAGCTCCGCGTCCTTAAAAAAATAAGCCCGCCAAAAATCCGGTGTCCGAAAAAACACCAGCACCAGGGACAACAACAACCCCGCTCCAAGCCAAAGACGTACCCAATACCAGATCATACGATGATTAACTCGCCGTCTGCCTGTTTCGTTTACCCGTCCTGGCTTTCCCTTAACCCCATTTTATACGGCGTTTACGCGCTTTGCCCAGCACGATATTGGGCAAAAAGTTATCTTCGTCTTAGTATTTTCAACCAAAACACCTATCAAACAAACATGGGAACACCTATCAAACACATCGCCTACCTCCTCCTATTGCTCCCCCTCCTCTGGGCCTGTGAGCAAGAAGCCGAGCAGACCCTGATCGAACCCCACGAAATCGGGGCCGCACACACCTCCACGATCACCGACCAGGAGGAGTTTGATTATTGGCAAAGCCAACGCAGCCACCAACGCACCGAAGCCCTTCAAAGTGGACTTACCACACACTTCAACAACTGGCTCAATGCCAACGGTTACGGACAATATAACTTCGCCCGATACGACCTCGAAGGTGGCAGCTATGGCGGCCGCTCCTACAACGGAGAACCCATCCAAAACCAACCCGTCATCTTCATTCACGGCAATTCCGATAAAGCCCTCGGCGATCAACCCGGACAAACGGGCTGGACAAGCTCCATCGAGTACTTCCAGTCCCAGGGCTACAAACGCGCCGAAATCTACGCCATCACCTGGGGGCCAGCCAGTGCCGCCCAGAGTGCCAACCAGTATCACTCCCGCGCCTATCTCGAGCGTATTCGTGCCTTCATTCAGGCCGTTAAGCAGTACACCGGTGCCAGTAAAGTCGATGTGGTGGCCCACTCTATGGGCGTAACCCTGGCACGCAAAGCCATCAAGGGCGGCTCGGGTAGCGATGCCTTCGGCGGCGGCACTTACAACCTCGGCTCACGCCTGACTTACGTGGATGCTTTTGTGGGTATTGCCGGCGGCAACCAGGGGCTAGTAAACTGCTACTACTCGAGCTTTACGCCTACGTGTGGGAGTACCAACGGTTTTTATCCGGGCTATGCCTACGGCGGCTGGGGGATGTCCCAATTTTTGAAAACCCTCAACAACCAATCCGGATCAGAGGCTGATCGTATTTATTCCATCTGGAGTACCGAAGATCAGTTGGTGGGTTATGGCGGTGTGGTCTGGGGCAAATATACCTGCCAGATTCCAAACCAGGATGCCGAAATTCGATTCACTAGTTTTCCTTATGGTCATTTTAATTGCAAAGACCTCACGGGATCCGAGCAACTCAACATGGTGAAGTTTCATCAAATTGTTCAATAAAGACGGTCGCTAGACCTCTTTGACGGTCTAACAAAAAAACGGTTTGTTTCGTGAATGAAACAGACCGTTTTTTTTGTTGGCTTATTTTCCACCCCTCGATCCGCTAGATCGGCTACGCGACGTGCTACCCGAAGAGCGTCCGGTGGTTGTGCTGCGCCCCGATGAGGAGGCGCGTGTTCCGCTGCTGGTGCTGCGCTGGACGCGGCTCATTTTGTCTCTGAAACTAGAACTCTTACTGGACAAGGCTTTATTTTGTCCAACGGCATTGGCACTACCTGTTCCGTAGCGGTTGCTGCCAGAGCCGTAGTAGGGTCGTCCGCTGGTATAGCTCCTGCGGTAGTCGCCGTATCCGGCTCGGCTGATGGGCATGGCATACGCAAAGAGCGTACTCATAAACATATACTGCCCATAGAAGGCCCAGAAAGAACTGCCATCACTTCGCGTTTGCCAGTGTCCGTACTGGTCGTTGCCTACGTAGCGGCTGTATCCTGGAGGCGAGGTTTGTTTGGTAACGGTTCCGTCGTATTTGTTGGCGATTTCCATGCCCATATCGTTGGCGTGTTGGGTGAAGAAGGCTTCACTGACATCGTACCACTGCGTGAGGCTATCCTTGACGACGGTTTTGGTTTCGGGGGCTACTACATCGGCTAGCTTATCGCCTTCGCCTTTGGCTTCGAGTTCTTCCTTTTTGGTGGCCAGGAACTTATCTTTATCTTCCTGCATCATGGGTTCTTTTACTTCATAGGTAACCTTGTAGCGGTGCTGGTATTGGTCCGAAAAAGAACCTTCCTTGATCTCCATATCGTAGAGCAGGATGGCGAAGTTGTCGTGTTTGTCTAGGTCGCGGAGCAGGATGTCCACGGGTGATTTTTGGAGGGCATCTCTACGCTTGTCTGCGGCCGAGTCGCCGCAAGCTACCAGCAAGAAGGCCACAAGAAGAGAAAGGGCGTAATGATAAATTTTCATGGTCAATCGGGGTTATGATGGTTCATTGAATGCTGTAAATTTAAGAAAATCAAGAATTTTCGCCAGGCAAGAGATTTGAAATTTCGCTTTCTTCGATCAAGATACCGATGCTGGCCTCAAACTCGTCTTCGTCCCACTGCTCAATCACGAGGATATGGGCTTCGGTATCGTCATAATACTCCCACGAGATGAACTCATCAGATTCTTCCCTGGACTGCTTAGCCGTGTTGCGGAAAAAACCTGGGCGTTCGTTTTCGCGGTAAAACTTTGTTCCCTCATACGTAATCTCGCGGGGAGGTGCGCCCTTGTCTTCGATGCGCTCAAAGATTTCACGACCGAGCCGTCCGGCGCGTATCTTTCGGGAGAGCGTCAGGGTAACGCCGTCATCATTATCGACACTCAAAAAGGCTTCGTCGTCGTCCGAGACAATGCGATATTCGTAGGAGAAATTGAAGTTGCCCCAGTCGTATTCGTACTCATCCTTGACTACCCAGGTCTTGAGGTCATAATCAAACGTAAAGCCTACCCGTATGTCGGTTACCTGTAGGTTGGTTACGTCATAAGCCGGACGGTCGTCGCGTTCTTTCTTCTTTTTCTTAAAAAAATCAAAAGGCATAGTGTGTCGTGTTTTGTCATCTATAAACGTATTCTACGAAAAATCGTTGCTCAAAAAATTGATAAATTTCTGACAAGCAAGCCCAGGATCAGGCTGGCGCATAAAGTATTCTCCGATCAAGAAACCCATAAAGCCGTCGGATTGGAGCGCACGCACGGTGCGCGGGTCGTTGAGTCCGCTTTCGCTGATGCGGGGCTTATCCTGGGGCAAGGACTGGGCTAGGCTTCGGGAGTGTTCCAGATCGACGGCAAAGGTGCGGAGGTTGCGGTTGTTGATGCCGATGATGTCCACCGTCGGGGCAGCCCGATAAATATCCATATCTTCGGCTTGATGGATTTCGAGTAAGACCTCCAGCCCCAGCTCCTGGGCCGTAGCCGTAAGTTCCTGGGCTTGGGCAGGCGAAAGCACAGCCGCGATAAGCAAAACCACATCTGCCCCAAAGGCTTTTGCCTCCATGACCTGGTAAGCATCTACAACAAAATCCTTGCGAAGTAACGGAACAGATACCGTCTCCCGTGCCTGGGCAAGATCGTGTAGCGATCCACCAAAGAACGTCTCGTCTGTCAGGACGGAGATACCCGCCACCCCTGCCCGGGCATAACCCGCTGCCACGGAGGCAACTTCGGCACCAAGCCGTATGTCGGGTTTGGAAGGCGAACGCCGCTTAAACTCGGCAATCAACCCATGCCCGATACCCTCCCGTAGGCGTTCCGATAGGGAGTGCGTCTTCCGTCCAAAATGCGGCATGGCTTCGAGATCGGTGGTGTTACGCTGGGCTTGGGACGCAGGAATCTCGACATTTTGTTTGTGAGCAATGATTTTTTGAAGGGTATCCAGCATTTTGTTTTTTCTTTAAAAATCGGAGGTGAAATAAAAAGACACCTTCGGAAACTGCTCCTGGGCTTGCGTGATGGCAAAGTCGGAGTTAGCCAGAAAAACGTTGTTGCCGTGCTTATCGGTAGCCATATAGCGGCTTTTGCGCTCCTTAAAATCGGCCAGTTGCCTGGGGTCATCGCTGCGCACCCAACAGGCTTTGTGGAGTTGGATGGTTTCGTATCGGCATTTGGCATTGTACTCATGTTCAAGGCGATACTGAATGACCTCAAACTGCAAAGCCCCCACTGTGCCGAGGATTTTGCGTCCCGTATATTGGGAGGTAAAGAGCTGGGCAACCCCCTCGTCCATGAGCTGCTCGAGTCCTTTGTGGAACTGCTTGGCTTTCATGGGATCGGCGTTGTCGATGTAACGAAAAAGCTCCGGAGCAAAACTAGGGATACCCCTAAATGCCAATTTTTCACCTTCGGTGAGGGCATCACCGATCTTAAACGTCCCCGTATCGTGCAAACCCACAATATCGCCTGGATAGGCGTAGTCGATGACTGATTTTTTTTCAGCCATAAACGATGTCGGGTTCGAGAACTTGAGTTGCTTGCCCGAGCGGACGTGCAGATAGTTGTGGTTGCGTTCAAACTGCCCCGAGCAGACCTTCACAAAGGCAATCCGATCGCGGTGTTTGGGATCCATATTGGCGTGAATCTTAAAGACAAAGCCCGAGAATTTTTCTTGTTCGGGAGCAACCAACCCCACATCGACAGACGCAGGCTGGGGCGGCGGGGCAATCTCAACGAAGCAGTCCAGGAGTTCTTTTACGCCAAAGTTGTTGATGGCACTCCCAAAAAAGACCGGCGAAAGCTCGCCCCGCAGGTATGCCTCCCTGTCAAATTCGGGATAAACCCCTTGCACCAAATCGACTTCCTCGCGTAGTGTCTGGGTGGCGCGTTGTCCGATGTACTGTTGTAGGCTGGGGTCGGTGAGGTCTTCAAAGGCAATCACTTCTTCGGCGTGCTGCTTGCCATGAGGGCTAAACAAACTCAACTTTTGCTCAAAAATGTTATAGACACCCTGAAAATCTTGCCCCATCCCAATCGGCCAGCTCAAGGGGCATACGGTCAAGCCCAACTTCTCCTCCACTTCGTCGAGTAGCTCCATGGCATCTTTTCCGAAGCGGTCTAGTTTGTTGATAAAAACGATGATGGGCGTTTGTCGCATCCGACAGACACCAACCAGTTTTTCGGTTTGTTGCTCGACACCTTTGGCTACGTCGATGACCACAATCACACTATCAACAGCCGTCAGGGTACGGTAGGTATCCTCGGCAAAGTCCTGGTGGCCAGGCGTATCCAGGATGTTTATTTTTTTGCCGACATACTCAAAGCCCATCACGGAGGTAGCCACGGAGATACCCCGTTGGCGTTCGATTTCCATGAAATCCGACGTAGCTGTTTTTTTGATTTTGTTGGACTTAACCGCCCCGGCTACCTGAATGGCTCCCCCAAAGAGGAGGAGCTTTTCGGTGAGCGTTGTTTTGCCCGCGTCGGGGTGCGAGATGATGGCAAAGGTGCGTCGTCGTTCGATTTCTTGTAAGCGATTCATCAAAAGTAAAGCGATTTTTCGATTTTTGTCAGGTAAGCCAAAGCACCTGCGGCGCATCCGGGACAGGTGTAGGAGTGGTCTTAACCCACAGGGGATTTTTGGGAGAGGTGCTTGACCAGCCCGCCCAATACCTGCCGCGCCGCCGGACTCCACCAGTGCGCCAACGATTCGGCCAGCTGGGCCGCCTTATGCGCCTCCGAACTGCTCATGCGTTGAAGCAAATCACGGCGTAGGTTGGCTTTGCTTTTACGCCACGTCGAAGGCTCAAAGCGCATGTACATCTGTGCCTGGGCGATGGCGCGTTCGATCACCTGCTCGGCGGGGACGAGGGCATCCACCAGACCCACCTCGGCGGCTTCTTCGGGGGTCAGGAGCTTGCCTTCCATCAGATATTGGTAGGCTTTGCGGCTCCCGATCCAGAAGCGATAGACTTCAAAGATGGACTCGGGCAGCATAATCCCAACCGGAATTTCATTAAGACCGATCTGAAACTTGCCCTCTGCCATTACCCGATAATCACAACCAATGGCCAGCACACAGCCACCCGCCGGGCTATGCCCCGTGATAGCTGCCACTAGCGGCTTGGGAAAGCGCAGCATATCTTCCAGAAGTGCTAGGAAATTTTGCCAAAACGAGGTGATTTCCGCCTCGTCGTAGCCATAAAGCTCGATGACATCTAGCCCCACAGAAAAGAAATTTTCCTGACCCGCCAACACTACTGCTCGGCAGTCTTCGGCGGTGGCGGCCTCCTGGAAAGCCTGACGTAACTCGCTGACTACCTGCGCGTTCATGGGATTAGAACGCCCACGGGAGAGTGTTAAGATGACCAGCCCCTTGCCGGCCTCTTCGGTACGCAAAAAAGAAAAAGAAGAGAATGCCATGTTTTTTGCTGTAAAGATACGTAAAGCCCTTCGTTTTCACAACCCCCAGAAGTGCCTTCGTGCGCTTTTCGTACCTTTGTCCTTATAGACTTGACCAGCTTATGATGCGTGCTTTCACTTTCTGCCTTTTGTTGTTTTGCTTGCCCATGCAACTCCTGGCTCAAAAGTCCCCTGCTTATACCTTCGATACCGCCCAAACCTACCTTGAGCTGCACTGCCCCAACTGCTCCGAGTACGCTGATTTTACGCTGCGCTACCAAACGACCATCCCCTCGGCACTCCAAAAAGTACCGATGCAAAAAGTATCCAAGGGGCATTATCGCCAACACATCACGCTACACCAACCCCAGTTTGGACTTGTCCGTATGGGGATCGGACTAACGATTCCGTTTTATGCCTTGCCAGGAGATACACTACGTATTCACTTGACAATCAATAATTTTGACATCATTCAAGAGCTGCGTTACGAAGGAAACACCGCCCCCATCGCCGACTACTTCTGGCAACGCCAACAAATCCACCAATACCCCGAAACCGCAGCCAAACTTTACCAGCTCAAATACGTCAGCCGCAAAGATTCGATGCTCCAAGAGGAACGAGCGTTTTTGGAAAAATATGCCGCCACACACCCCCAGCTACCCGAGTGGTTTGTGCGCACCGAACGCGCCGAAAAGCAGTATTTCCGCATCTGGGATACCCAAACGCTCCCCCTCCAAGAACCCGAAGCCCTGTTTGCCAAACAGTATTTCAACTATCTGGGCTTGCTTTTCAAAAATCAAATACCACCCGAGATCATCCAACTCGCCGACGACGAAACCCGCGCCAAAGCCATCCTCGAAACCTTCCTGAATAAAGCCGATAGCAGCCTGTCCGGAGAAGTCCGCGATGTATTCAAGACACTCACCTTGACGACCTGGCTCCCCAAAATCCATAACCTAGCCTACGCTGACAGCCTCCTAACAACGCATCAATCCAACTTCACCCAAACCAAATACCACAACTTTTTGCAGGACTTCCGCGAACAAATCATCCGGCAGGGGCTCATCATGCCCGACTTTGCATATCTGACCCCCGACGACTCGGTCTTTCGGCTGAGCAGCCTACGGGGGAAGGTCATGTATCTCAATTTTTGGTTTGTGGGATGCAAGCCCTGCATGACAGCTATTCCTTACAAAAATCGCCTCGTTGAAGCATTGGAGCCAGAGGAGGCTGTACTGGTCAATATTTGTTTTTACGGAACGCCTCAAAAATGGAAGGACGAAATTGCAGCCCACCAAATGAAAGGCCTGCACCTCTTTGTACCCCCCAAACAGGAGCGAGAAGTTTTGAAAGATTTTCGGATTGCTGGCTTTCCTTTTTATGTACTGGTGGACAAGGAAGGCATTATCTACATGCAAAAAGCACCAGGGCCAACGGCCGTTTTGCCCAAAATACAGGATGTCCTTACTTATCACCGCAAATTGCGTGCATTGCGCCCCGGAGATAGTCAATAAATGTTAATTCTACAAACGGAAACGCCGTAGATGAGTTTTGATAACTCACCTAAACCATTTTTTTAGCGATGATCGGCACACCGGCCC
Source organism: Bernardetiaceae bacterium (assembly GCA_036822015.1). Taxonomy (GTDB): domain Bacteria; phylum Bacteroidota; class Bacteroidia; order Cytophagales; family Bernardetiaceae; genus DAISIL01. Next base: position 65,721 of record DAISIL010000008.1, read on the forward strand.
CCGACTTTACACTTTTTGATACCGACAAAAAAGAGGTATCCCTCAAAGACTACCAAGGCAAAAACCTCCTCCTCTTGTTTTTTCCGTTGGCTTTTACAAGTGTCTGTACCACAGAACTTTGTACGGTACGTGATACACTCACCGACTACAACGACGCACAAACCGACGTGGTAGGTGTTTCCGTGGACTCTTTGTTTACCTTAGAAAAGTTCAAGGCCGAGCAGGGGCTTAACTTTCCGCTGCTCTCCGACTTCAACGCCGAGGTATCCAAAGCCTATGGTGCTTGCTACGATGACTTTGTTTTTGGGATGAAGAACGTCTCCAAACGCGCGGCTTTCCTGATCGACAAAGAGGGAGTTGTTCGCTACGCCGAGGTATTGGAATCGGCGGGAGACCTACCCAATTTTACGGACATTCAAAAAGCAATGTCCGATTTAGCCTAATTTTTTACTTTTTATTTTTTCACCAAAAAAACAACCTTCTCTTATGGCTTTTACACTGCCCGAATTACCCTACGCTTTTGATGCGCTTGCGCCACACATAGATGCCCGTACCATGGAAATCCACCATGGCAAGCACCACGCCGGATACACCAACAACCTCAACGCAGCCATCGCAGGTACCGACCTCGAAGGCAAGAGCATCGAGGACATCCTGGCTAGCGTCAGCACGGCTGGTGCGGGTGTCCGCAACAACGGTGGCGGCTTCTACAACCACGCGCTCTTTTGGGAAACCATGGCACCCAACGCTGGCGGCACACCCACAGGCGACCTCGGCGCAGCCATTGATGCCGCTTTTGGCTCTTATGACAAGTTCAAGGAGGCTTTTGCTGCCGCCGCCGCTACGCGCTTTGGCTCTGGATGGGCCTGGCTTTGTGTGGGAGCTGATGGCAAGCTCTTCGTTACCTCCACACCCAACCAGGATAACCCCTTGATGGACATCGCCGAACAAAAAGGTACGCCCATCCTCGGATTGGATGTCTGGGAACACGCCTACTACCTCAACTACCAAAACCGACGACCAGATTATATCTCTGCCTTCTGGAACGTGGTCAGTTGGGAAAAAGTAGCTGAAAAGTTTGCTGCTGCCAAATAAAATCAGCCAAACACCAACTTATCATCCCCCGTATGTCCTGTATGTACGGGGGATGTTTTTTTTTAAAAACGAATCTCACAAAGGGGCAGACGTTCCCGAATCTTTTCTTTCTCTTCAGCAGAAAAATTATTTTTGAAAAGCGTTAATTTCTTTAAATTTTTTAGCTGTTCTCTTCCTAGCGGAAAAGTGGTTATTTGGTTATTTGAGGCATCTATGGAAGAGAGGTTGATAAGATTTCCAATTTGATGGGGCAGCTCTGTCAGCTGATTATTACTTACGCTAAGCGTAAGCAGATGTATCAAATCTCCAATTTGTGGTGGTAACTGCCTGATTTGATTGCGATTCAGATACAATATCTTTAAGTTTTTGAGTCCCGTAATCTGTGGGGATAAAGTAGTGAGTTGGTTATTATCCAGATACAATCGGTTTAGTTGTTTCAATGACCAAATCTGTATTGGCAATGTCTTGAACTTATTATTACTGGCATAAAAGGTTTTTAAATTTTGGAGTTTTCCAATATCCGGAGATAAAGTAGCGAGCGGATTTTCACTCAAAGAAAGTGCCTCTAGTTTTTGTAATTGCCAAAGTTGAGGCGGTAAGGCTGTAAGTTGGTTATAGGCCAGATAAAACTCTTTCAGGCTCTTTAAGCCTTTGATTTCCCTGGGTAACTGCTGTATTTGGTTAAAACTCAGGTTGAGTTCGGTGAGCCGTTCTAAGTCGCCGATCTGTGGGGGGAGGCTTTGTAGTTGATTGACAGCTAAATCAAGGATCGTTAGGTTTTTTAGCTTTCCGATCTCGGGCGGTAAACTGATGAGCTTATTGCGGGTTAAGTCGAGTTCGGTGAGCCGCTCTAAGTCGCCGATTTGTGGGGGGAGTGTAGTGAGCTGATTGTTGTCATTTTTCCAGTCATAGCGGGCATTTTCTACACCACCTCTCAAACTAAGTTTTGTTAATTTTTTAAGTTTCCCGATGGATGCAGGAAGTGCCACGAGTAGGTTGCTGGTCAAGTCAAGGACGAGTAGCTCCTCCAAGTCCCCTATCTGTGTCGGTAAGTGGGTAAGTTTGTTGTAGCTTACATTAAGGAATTTTAACCGTTTAAGCGATTGAATTTGAGGAGGAATGCTATCCATTTTATTCCTTTGTGCATCCAGGTACACCAAAGCCGACAGTGTCCCAACTTGTGGAGGCAAAGTAGTAAAGCGATTGTGGCTGATGTTTAGTGTTGTTAAATGTGTGAGTTTTTCAATCGCTGATGGCAGTGTGTCTAATTGCGCAGCCGTTAGGTCAAGTGTTGTCAAGTTCGTTAATTCGGTGATGGGTAAGGGTAGCGTCTGGATTGGATTGAGCGATAAGTAAAGGGTTTTTAAGTTTTTCAGTTCGCCAAGCCTTGTGGGAAGATCGGAAATATCGTTACCTACCAGATCAAGATGGTGTAGGTTGTTGAGTTGTCCTATCTGATCGGGGAGGTTTTTGAGTAAATTAGCTGCTAAACTAAGATATGTCAGATTTTTCAGCACACCAATCGTAGGGGGTAGGCTATCAAGTTGGCAACTTTGTAGCTGGAGGTTTTTGAGTTGTTGGAGGCGACTGATGGTAGGAGGGAGTTTTTTGATGTAGGTACGGTTGAGGATCAAGACTTCTAGCTGGGGATGTTCCAGGATTTGGAGCGGAAAGCTATCAAGTTTAAGCCCCGTTAGATCAAGGGCTTTGATGCCGGAGTGAAGGCCTTCGATCTGAAAAGCAACAGGGTAGGTATTGCCTAAGGTATCCAGGAGAAAATCTTGTTCTCTCTCGTTTGCCAGGCGGGCAAAGCCATCTCCATCCGACGAAAACTGCTGGGCTTTTTTCCAACGTCCTAATTTCTCTATTTCATCACCATTTTTATCGATAAAATAAAATTTTTCATCTTTGAAAGCTAAGGCAAACTTATTATCATAAAAGTAAAACGCATCAATGAGTTTGTTGGCTTTGTCAAGGTTGGTTTGTGCGCGTTCTTTTTGTTTTTCTACTTCGAGCAGTGCTTGACGGGCTGCCTCGGAGGCGCGTTCGGCGCGGGCTTTGAGGGCGTTGATGCTATCAAAGACAGCCAGGAATTTTCCACGGGCTATTTTGGCTTGCTCCGGACAGGCGATCATAGCCACACTGTACTTTTGGACAGCCAGCAAATATTCTTTTTGGCCAGAAAAGCGATCGCCCTCCGCCACCAGGCGATCAAAGGCATCGCATTGCCCGTACCCATACATGCTGCCCCAAAAGCACCAGCAGAGGATTATTGCTTTTTTCATGGTGTCCAAAATACAAAAAAAGCCGCTACGGAACAAGACCGCAGCGGCTAGTTTCTTTGTTTTGGGACAGTCTTTTGCGCTAGTACTGCTCCAGGAGATACTTGATGATGTCGGTTGTGGTTACGATACCAACGAGTTTCTCGCCATCCACGACGGGCAGGGCATGAAATTCCTCACTAGCGAATACCTCCGCAACGTCCTGGATTGTATCTTCGGCCTGGACGGTACGGGGGTTATTGACCATGACTTGCTCAATGGTGAGCATATCAAAAATGGCTTCATCAGCCTCCTCCTGCCCCGCAAAGACACTTCCAAAACTCAAGCGAAGAATATCGGTACGGCTCAAAATGCCCACCAGTTTGTCTCCACTCACGACGGGCAGATGTCGGATGTTGTTCTCTTGCAGGCGATCGCGTACCTGGCGTAGGTCTTCATGGATGCCTACCGTGTGGACGTTAGCGGTCATGATCTTGGATACTTTTTCGCGTTTTTTCATGGGTTCAAAGACGTTTTTTGTGGTGTGTTGTCAGCAAAAGTAGCCCAACGCCCTTGCCCACCCGATGACCAGGATCATCCCAAAAAGAGACTTTCCACAGCCTGGCTACTATCCCATGCCCGCTCGGGCAAGTAACGGATGTATCCCGAGGCTACCTCCAAAGGCGACGGAATGTTGTTGTGGTAGAGCTGCCCGGTGCCGAGTCCCTGATGTGCCTGGGGGGCATATTGTGCCACGAACTGGGCAATGGCATTCAGTCCGATATTGGACTCTAAGGCAGAGGTAATCCACCAGCCTATTTGGCGTTCTTCGGCTAGGCGTATCCAGTCTGCGGTAGCTGCAAGCCCACCCAAAAGTGTCGGCTTGAGGACGATATACGCGGGTTGTATCTGATCCAGGAGCGCGGCACGGTCGGTGGTCGTATGACAGCCGATCAGTTCCTCGTCCAGGGCAATGGGCAGGGGTGAGTTTTGACAAAGCGCGTACATCTGCTCGGGTGTGCCGGCAGCGATGGGCTGCTCAATGGAGTGCAACTCGAGGGCGTGGAGGCGTTCGAGTTTTTGCGGGGCCTGCTCGGGAGAAAAAGCCCCATTGGCATCGACGCGCAGGATGAGGTCTCGGGACGAAAAACGCCGCCGAAGATCCGCCAAAAGCGCATATTCACTATCGAAGTTCAAGGCACCAATTTTGAGTTTGAGACAGCGATAGCCCTCGTTTAATTTTTGTTCGATTTGCTTAGCCATAAAATCCAGGTCTCCCATCCAGATTAGTCCGTTGATGGGGATGGAGGTACGGCCAGCCGCAAAATCATTGGCGTAAATTAGTCGTCGTCCACCCTGTGCCAGATCGCGGAGGGCTACCTCAAAGGCGAAGCGAAGGCTCGGCAACTGGTGTGGGATCACGGTCGGGATGTCTGCGATCGAAAAGTTTTCCTCCGCAAACAAGCGACAGGTCATCTCGGCCTGCGCAGCAAAATCCGGATGGGCATCCAGACTCAAACCCGCCAAAGGAGCCGCCTCTCCGATACCCACCCGCTCAGGGGCTTTTGGGTCGAAGAGGCGAACGTAGTGTGCGGTATGCGTGGTAAGCGTACCTCGAGAGGTACCGGCTACGAAGCGAAATTGCAGCGTATGGGCGTGTAAAGAAGCGTGATACATGGACGATTAACAAGCCATCTGGGAGAGATGTTTATCAACGCTCCCGCAGGTACTTGGCCGACAGGTGAGATCGGTTTTTGGCATTGTATAAGTCCATCAGGCGATTAATATGCTTAAAAACAGCACTCTCACTCTTGCCAAGCATGCGAGCAATCTCTTTGGTCTCTAGTCCAGCACAAACAAAAGTCATGACTTGGTGGTCTCGGGCAGAAAGGTTAATACACATGATTGCTTGTTTTAGTGTTAAATCTTAGGCAAGATTAAACACCTCAGAAGAGGATCGCAACGGAGATTGCGCCAACGGACAGGATGCGCCCGCGAACAGACATATTTTTTTATCTTGCTGGATGATTCGTCTTTTTCAACACCAACAGCGATGGCGCATTGCCTTGCTTCTCGGGGTCAGTTTGGCGGGCGTGGCTTCGTTGTTTTACACCAACTGGCTCGCCCAACAACTGGCCCAACGGGAGGAGCGACAGATGGACATTTACGTCAAAGCCCAAAAAAGTATCTTGCAGGAGGATGGCAGCTTGATCTTTTTGGTCAATGAGATTGTTCAAAACAACAGTTCTATTCCGATCATCGTCGTTCGTCAGGATTCGGTGGCTACCCGCATCCTTGATACCCGCAACGTAAATATTCCCGAGGGATTGGATAGCTTAGGACGATACCAGTATCTGCAATCCCGCTTGCGCTTGATGCAAGCCAAATATGCGCCCATTGCGCTCAAAGCCGATGGTTTTGCGTATCTGTTTTATTACACCAACTCACCCCTGATCGGCAACTTGCAGTATTTTCCGTTGGTACAAATAGCCGTTGTGCTGATCTTCGGCGTTTTGGGTTATTTGGTGTTTTCCTCTACGCGGGAGGCCGAGCAAAACCGCCTATGGGCGGGGCTAGCCAAAGAAACAGCCCACCAACTGGGTACACCGATCTCGGGACTGCTGGCCTGGGTCGATTTGCTGCGTACCGATGAAAACCTCGATCAAGACATCGTCGATGAACTCGAAAAAGACGTAAACCGCCTTAGCATCATCACTGAACGCTTTTCGAGCATCGGCTCCGAACCCCAACTTGACCGCCAAGATGTGGGGCAGGTGTTGTGCCAAACGGTGAGCTACCTCGAGCGGCGGGTATCCAAACACGTCCAAATCCAGGTGGACATCCAGGGAACAAAACCCATCGAAGCCCCCCTCAACGAAGGGCTGTTTGCGTGGGTGATCGAAAACTTAGTCAAAAACGCCGTCGATGCCATGAGCGGACGGGGAGCAATCAAGATACGGCTCCACCAGGAGCGCGATCATGTCGTTGTCTCGGTGAAGGATCAAGGAAAAGGCATCAGCGAAAAGCACCTACGCCGCATCTTCGATCCCGGGTTCAGTACCAAAAAAAGCTACGCGGCCAAGCGGCGCGGATGGGGCCTGGGCTTAACCCTCGTCAAGCGCATCGTCGAAAACTACCACAGAGGCAAGATCAGCGTCAAGTCAGAACTTCACGTAGGGACGACCTTCAAAATACGCCTACCTCACTAAGCCTTTGTAGCCCCAGCAGGACTCGAACCTGCAACCTACGCTTTAGAAGAGCGTTGCTCTATCCGGTTGAGCTATGGAGCCAAAAAAAATCAGCGGCAAAGATACAAACAAAGATTTGGAAAAAAAGCCAAAACTGACGTAGTTTGGAGGATGTTTGTTGAACCTCTCCTCAATCGCCGTCCTGGTTCACCGCCCCAGGGATGGATCGAAGTCATCTGCGGGTCTATGTTTTCGGGCAAAACCGAAGAACTGATACGGCGTATCAATCGGGTCTTGATCGCTGGGCGAGCGGTGCAGGTCATCAAGCCAGCCATCGACACCCGCTACCATCCCGAACGGGTGGTTTCGCACCAGCACAACCACTTTACGGCTATCCCCGTCGAGCGGGCAACCGATATTTTGCCACTCGCCAAAGGCTTTGATACCCTGGCCATCGACGAGGGACAGTTTTTTGACGATGCCCTCCCCGACATCTGTAACCAACTGGCCAATCGGGGCATACGGGTCATTGTCGCCGGGCTAGACAAAGACTACGAAGGGCAACCCTTCCCGCCCATGCCCGCCTTGATGAGCATTGCCGAGTTTGTAACGAAGGTACACGCCGTTTGTGTGCATTGCGGAAGCATCGCAGCCTTCTCGCACCGCCTTTCCTCCGAGTCTGATCCTATTTTGTTGGGGGCCCAACACCAGTACGAGCCCCTCTGCCGGATGTGCTATCAGCAAGCCCGAGAGACAAAACCCAACGAAAAAGCCACCTACAAGGAACATCCGTTCACAACCCAATAGGACAAAGAATATCGTGTGTCCCGATACGTCCGGTACGGTTGTATTTGGGTGCAATGACCAGAGAAAGCTCGAAGGAGTTTCCGGCATCGGCATAGTTACCAATATTGACTTCGTAAGAAAAAGCAAAAGAACTAAGCCCACCCAAACGCACCCCTAGTGTCAGGGCTAAGGCATCTTGATTTGTTGCATTTTCTACACCCCCAGAAAGTGGCGGCAGACCCCGATACCACAAACCACCAAAAAAATACTGATTATCGAAATTAGTACCGATGTCCATCTGGTAGAAACTGTTCTGATACCGGAACAAAAGAGCAGGAGCCAGGTACTGCTCGGGCAAAATTTCGGTTTTGTAGCCCGCCTGCAAGAGGAGTGCGCGTTCGAGCTGGTTGAGGGTCGTCCCGAAGGCGTTGCGCTTGGGTTTGGTGAGGTTACGTAAGGCTACCCCCGCGTAAAAGGCTTTATTGTAGATCGTTAGCCCGGCATTGAGATCAAGGTAGCTGTTGCGCTCCTGCGGGAGGTTGATCTCCTGGGTAGGATCGCCGGAGAGGAGCGCGTCCTCAAAGGTGAGTTGATCGGTGTCTAAGCCGCCATTGACATACGTAACTTCAAGCCCACCGCCAATGATCCAACGGCGGTTGAGATAGATGCGCTGCCCGTAGGCCAGTCGTGCGGCGGTGCTTTGCCAGGGAAGATCACCCCCAAAACTGGTGCGCAAAACCTGTACACCCAAGCCGCCGTCAAAAGTGATAAAGTTGTACTCAAAACTAGCCAACTGCCGATTAGGGGTCGCGCCTATGGCGTTCCATTGGCTGCGGTGATGAAACACGGCCCTGTAATGCGGGGTCGTTCCCACAAAAGCGGGATTGAGGTAAGCCGGTGTAAGGTAAAATTGTGCCAAGTTGAGATCATCCTGCCCCAGCAGCGGAGCAGCGGTAAGGCAACAAACCAAAAAAGCCAATAGATAGCGCATAGCAGGTCGTTTAAACAAAAATAAAGAAAAGCAAGACCTTTGCCAAAAGGCAGAGTTAATTTTGGGGCAAGACCTGCACCTGGCTTTTTCGCTTCTGGTATTTTTTGCGGTATTTGACCTGCACGGCCGGCGAGGGGACGCTGGTATTGGAGAGACGATCGCGACAGAGGAGCAGATAAGTATAGGTAGCCTTCGGTGTAACCTCCTGATCCAGAAACGTTACGGCATCGCCATTTAGCTGGGCATGGAGGCGGAGGCTTTCCCCTTTTTTGGCGCGATAGAGGAGCAGGGATCGCACGTCGGGATCATTTTTTTGCCAGGTCAGGCGGATACCTCGGGAATAAGCGAGCGTTTCGAGGAACTTAGGCGGAGGCGGAGGCGTATCGTCGATCCAGGGCATGGGCGGTGTCAGGGGTGCCCCGTTTTCGGCAACATCTTTTTGGAGAGAATCGGCAAAGCCGAGGGGATTTTGGAGAAGAATCTTGGCACGAAAAAAAATATCACCTTGCGCTTGTGCGCGGGTGCGTTGGAGGTGGTCGGGCATCTCTTGTGGGCTTTTCCAGTCTTCGATCTTGAAGATTGCCTGACCGATATAGACATGTCGGCCAAAAGCGTTTTTTGTCCACCAATCGAGGAGCGTTTGGTAGTCGGCCAACGGATGCCCTACCTGAAAGTACAGTTGTGGGGCTACGTAGTCTAGCCAACCCTTTTGTAACCAAAGCCTTACGTCAGCGTAGAGAATGTCGTATGTCGTGATACCTGCACGGGTATCCGAGCCTTGAGGGTCATCGGCTTTGTTGCGCCACACCCCAAAAGGGCTGATGCCAAACTTGACGAAGGGTTTGATGGCTTTGATGCCTTCGGAAAGTTCCCTGATAAAATTTGAAATGTTGCTGCGTCGCCAGTCATCCTTACGGCCGTAGTCGAGCTGCCCATACTGCACGAAGGTTTCCTGATCGTCAAAATCAGGGATGCCCGCCTTTGGGTAAGGGTAGAAATAGTCGTCCAGGTGTACTCCGTCGATCTCATAGCGCATCACGACCTCCAAAATACTCCTGACCACCCAACGCCGCACCTCTGGTATGCCTGGATTGAAAAGCCGCTGGGCATCGTAGCGCACCACCCACTCGGGGCGGAGGCGAGCGATGTGGTCTTCGCTTAGTTTTGTTTTGTTATTGAAAACTGCCCGAAACGGATTGAACCACGCATGAAATTCCATGCCCCGCTTGTGCGTCTCCGCGATCATAAATTGCAAGGGATCATAAAAAGGTTTGGGCAAGGCTCCTTGCTCACCCACCAACCACTCCGAAAAAGGCGCGGCCATCGTAGGATACAAGGCATCGCCCGAAGGGCGCACCTGCACAAAAACGGCGTTGATGCCCAGGGCTTGCAACTGATCCAGGAGCTGTACAAACTCGGCTTGCTGCACCGCCGAGGGGAGATCGCGCTTGCTCGGAAAGTCCAGATTAACGACACTAGCTACCCAAACACCACGCATCTCAAACCTCTGAGCTACAGCATTTTGTATCAAAAAAAAACAACAAAAAAGCAAGCAGCTAATCCTCCCGTATCTCATAACGAAAATATTGGTTTTCAATCGGGCGGTAGCCCGTCGTATAATCAAAATCGGGGCTTGGCTTTACCTCAGGGCTTACCCCAAGAGGCACTCGAACCCAAAGCAGTGCCATTAGACTCCCCAGTAGCCCACCGCTCAAATGTGCTTCCCACGAAATGCCGGCATCCGTAGGAGCCGCCAAAACCCCACCATACAAGACCAACACCGCGCCAGAGATTGCCCATCCGCTTTTGTTTTTTTGAAATATTCCCCCAAAAAACAAAAAACCAATCAAGCCAAACACCCAGCCACTCGCCCCCAAATGCACCGCCGGACGCGCCCACAGCCACACCGGAATCATGCTCACCCAGGGCAACAAAACAAATACCCGCAGCGCATAAGCCGGAAAAAAATGAAACAAAGCCACCCCCAGTACCCCCAATGCCAGGGCATTGCTCCAAAAATGTCCCCAACTGCCATGCGCAAAAGCCGCCGTAAAAAGCTGGGGCCAACTGCCCCCCTCACCCGCCCGTATGCCCAAGCCGTCGATCTCGAAGAGACGCTCGAGGAACATCAGAAGAATAGCTAAAAAAACAAGGTATGTTTTATCTTTTGGCATAACGATCATACTTCAAACACAGCTCTCGGGCAATGGGCATGTTCTCGGGTGGAATCGGCAACTGGACTTGGACTTTATTTTCGTCGGCATCCTCGAGATGCCACACCAGACAGCCCTCCGTCAAAGATACCTGTTTGAGTTCCGTTCCCCACAAAGACAAGGCTTGCACCCGCTCCCCAACTAGTAAGGCCTTCGGATGAAAATAAACCGTCAGACTATCCGGTAGCTTTTGCCTCCCCAAGAACACGTGCAAGCCTGTCCCGACAACTAGCCAAAACCCTAATAACCAAACAAATACCTTTATCTCCCAACCTTCCTGCCAACCGATAAAACCCACCACCAGAGCTAACATCACCAACACCGTCCAAAGTACCGTCTGGTGGTTTTGGCGCACGATCTTTTGGTACTGCTCCGCTACTTCACCTGAAAGTTTCCAGGGTGCGCACAACTGCTCTTCGGGATGACTACGAATAAACATCCGGACTTGATCCAGGTGCGAGCGGTTTTCTGCCATCACCTGACGGATACTCCACCCCATCAAGACGACCCCAGCCAGCAACAAAAAAATCCCCAAGGGGAGAGAAAAAAACTTCCCCTCGGAGAAAATCGTAACCAAACCAAAAACAATCGGAAAAAAAGAAACTATCGCCACAAAAACCCATAGCACTAAGCGGGTCATGTTTCGCGTGATCTTCTCCAGGTGTCCTTGCGGGGACTCCATCCCTTAAAGCGACTGCATGAACATAATAATCGGGATGGCAGCAAAGCCAAGCGGTACAGCAATCGAAAAGGCATAACCCGTCAATTTGATGATGCCGCTGTATTTTTTGTGGTTCAGTCCCAGGGTCTGGAAGGCACTCTGAAAGCCATGCAGCAAGTGATACGCCACCGATGCCATAGCAGCCACATAAAGAGCCACATACCACCACTGCGAAAAGGCCGCCGCCACCACAGAGTACAAGTCTTTGTTGCCGGCACTATCCATGGGGATACTACCAAAGTGCATCTCAAACCAGAAATTACGCAAATGGACGATCAGAAAGACGAGGATGATTGTCCCCAGAACGGCCATGTTGCGGGAGGCCCAGGAGCTAGATGCACCGGGTTTGGAATAACCATAGCTCACGGGGCGGGCTTGTCTGTTTTGGTAAGCCAAAGCCAACCCATCAATGATGTGCAGCAAAAAACCAGCGTACAAACCATAGGAAAGTACCTTGATGAGCGGGAAAGTTGTCATAAACTTAGCATAGGCATTGAAAGCCAATCCGCCATCTGATTTGAGCAACTGAAAATTGCCCGATAGGTGTACGATCAAGAACGAACACAAAAACAGTCCGGTGAGTGCCATCAAGAGCTTTTTGCCGATGGAACTAGAAAGGGTACTGGTTAGCCAACTCATGCGCGTATAGTTTTGGATTTGTCTTTTTTTACAAAGCTAATAGATCAGCGTCAGGTTTGCAAACAATGTTTGTCAGAATCTTAGCGGATTTTATGAACGAAATCTCGGGTCTGTTGGCGTACATCTTCGGAATTTTGGGCCAAATGCCGAATAAATGCGCTGCCAATGATCCCGCCCGCAGCCCACTGACACACACGCGCAAAGTCCTCGGCATTGGAGATACCAAAGCCGATCAAGTGGGGATTTTTTAGGTGGAGCTTTTGAAGCCGCTCAAAATAAGCAACTTGTGCGTCAGAGATGCCCTGCTGGTTGCCGGTAATGGCCGCTGAGGAGACGGCATATAAGAAACCTTCCCCGGCCTGGTCGGCGATTCGGATGCGCTCATCGGAGGTCTGGGGTGTAACCAAAAAGATGTTGTGCAGCCCATGCTTGACCATGAGCGGGCGGTAGGTCTGGGTATATTCGAGGTGGGGTAAGTCCGGTAAAATCAGTCCATCTATGCCCACCTCCTGGCAAGCCCG
>DAISIL010000009.1:0-71073 GCA_036822015.1 Bernardetiaceae bacterium
GGATCATCTCCAAAAAGCTACGAGCTAAGGCAGCCCCCCGTGCCTCGTGTCCGGATGGCCCGGCTCCGTAGCCCAGGTCATGGAACCAGGCCGCCGTCAGGACGGCTTCGCGTACCTGGGCGTGTTCGGGGGAGTGATCGAGGATGAGCCTTGCCGCCGCCACGACATTCAGGGTATGCTGCCAGTCGTGAAACAACAGATGGCTCCGGTCTTGGAGATGTTCCTGGAAATACCGCTGCGCAAAAGCCCTGCTCTGTTCGTACATCATAGCTAAGGATAAGGAAAAAATGATGCCGAAAAACAAAGATCACTTCATGGAACGGAGACCTCCTGACAGCCCGGTATCCATACCTTGAAATGGCTGCCCTGGTTGTGTGCCGACTGCAAGCTGATCTCGCCTTTGAGGCGGCTCACGCTTTCCCTGACGATGTACAAGCCCAGACCTGTGCCGTAGTTGGTATCCGTCGCCCGATAAAACATATCAAAGACCTTTGGCTGGTCGGCTTCGGTGATACCCGTGCCGTTATCGCTGATCGTGATTTCGCTGTAGTCCGAGTTGCTTTTGATCTGGATTTCTATCCAGGGGTTGGCTTCGTAGGGGCGCGTAAACTTGAGGGCGTTGGAGAGTAAGTTATTCAGGATGATGGATAAACGCACCTGATCGGAGTAAAACACACCCTCCTTTTCGATGATCTGCCGGATGTGGATGTGTTGGTTGCTGGGCTGGATAAGTCCCGAGAGTACCTCGTCGAGGAGTTTGTTCCATTCGATGACATCGCAGGCGATCTCGAGGCGGGCGTTGCGGGAGTAGTTGAGGATGTCTCGGATGAAGTTATCGAGCTTTTGGAGGGATTTGCGCTGTAAGCGGAGGTAGTCCTTGATTTGTTCGATGTCCTGGATTTGCAGGCTAAGTTCGATTAGTCCCATGGAGGAGGCGATGGGTGCGCGTAAGTCGTGGGAGACACGATAGACGAAGTTATCAAGTTCGCTGTTGGCTTTTTTGAGTTCGTTGTTTTGGGTGAGCAGTTGCTGTTCGGAGAATCGCCTTTGGGTGATGTCGCTTTGTACGGAGATGTACTTAATGAGTTCACCGTTTTCGTTGAAGACGGGCTGGACGTTTATTTTTGTCCAGTATTTTTGTTTGTCCTTGCGATAGTTGATGAGTTCGGTTTCGATGCCTTCGAGGTTGGCAAAGGCAGCGCGTATTTTCTGGACGGTCTGCATATCCGTTTCGGGGCCCTGCAAGATATGCCCGGGCTTTTGTCCCTTGACCTCTTCGAGGGTATAGCCCGTTACGGTGGTGAAGGCTCGATTGACCCACTCAATTTTTTCCTCTTTGTCCGTAATCACGACCATATTATCGGTCTCCTGGGCCACCAGGGCTAGGTCATGGAGGCGTTCCTCGTGTGCTTTGCGTTGGGTGATGTCGTTACGAACGGAGAGGTAGCGATCAATTTTTCCATCTTCGTTGTAGAGCGGACTAATGACCGTATCAACCCAATAATAAGAACCATCCTTGCGTTGGTTGCGGGTTTCGCCGCGCCAGGGCTTTCCTCGGGCGATGGTACGCCAGAGTTCTTGGAAGTAAGATTTGGGATGATAGCCCGAGTTGATGATGTTGTGATCTTTGCCGAGGAGTTCTTCTCGGGTATAGCCGGAGATTTGACAAAAGGTATCGTTGGCATCAATGATAATCCCTTTTCGGTCGGTGATGGAGATGATGGCACTTCGGTCGAGGGCTTTTTTGAAATTGTCGAGTTCGAGGAGATTGCGTTTGAGCCGAAACTGGATCTGCATCGTATGCGTGATGCCATTGAAGCTAGCCACGGCACCACGCAGCTTTCCCGTCAGGGGATCATAAATGGGTGAAGCATTGACGCTCAACCACTTGACGGTTCCTTTGTATCGGATGCCGTGTTGGATGTTCTGGACGGGGCGCTGCTCGCGTAGGGCAATCGAGAGCGGCAGCTGATCGACGGGATAGGGCTTGCCATCCAGGTCGATGTGCTGCCAATCGCTGCTTTGGTAGAGTTGTCCGGTGATTTGGGAGGTCTCCAGGCTGAGAATTTGCGCTGCCGTAGGGTTGGCAAAGATAATGCTACCGGTGGTATCCACTTTTACTACGCCCACTATGAGGTTGTTCAGGATACGATCGGTGAGTTCTGGGTTATCGGCGTGCTGGTTTTGCGGAGGCTGCTCTTGGGGGATTTCAAACCCATATCCCACAAAAGTAAGCGGTGTTTCCTCCGCCTGTTGCTCAATTTGATACAAGACCCGACGGTACTTGCCATCGTTCCAGCGCATCCGACAATCAAAGGTAAAGGGTTGGTTATTTCCTACGTGTACCTGGAGTACGTGTAGCAGCCGCGATTGATCTTCGGGATGAAAAACGGATAAGAACTGCTTGGTATCTTTGCCCGTTACTTTTGTCCAGAAAGGACTAACCATCAGGCATGTACCATCTGTGTGTATCTCCCAACTCAACAGCGAAAGACGGTGAAGAGGGGTAGCAGTCATGTGTTTTTTGTGGGTCTGTATCGAAATGGGTTTCATCGCAGCGGCTTTGAAGGATAAAATTGTATTTTTGTATCAAAGGTAAGTATCGTTTTCCGCTTAAAATATGAGCGAACCGTATTACAAAACTGACTTTTGTTAGTACAAAACCCACTAACCCCACCTCTTATGCCCAAACGTATCGTTGCCGGAAACTGGAAAATGCACACCTGCCGTACCCAAGCCATGGCTTTGGCTTCGGAGATACGCGATATAGCCGCCGATGAGCTATCCGACACCACAACACTCGTTGTCTGTCCGCCTTTTATTCACTTGCCTGTCCTCCAACGCCTACTCGAGGGACAAACCCGCATCCAGCTAGGCGCGCAAAACTGCCACACGGATACGCAGGGGGCATTTACGGGAGAAGTCTCCGCCGAGATGCTCCCCGACTATGGCGTAAGCTACCTCATCCTCGGGCATAGTGAACGCCGGCTTTATGCCCACGAGACCGACCAGCAACTGACCCAAAAAGTACAGCAGGCCCTGGCGGCGGGCTTGCAGGTCATCTTCTGTTGTGGTGAGCCGCTCGAGGTACGCCAAGTCGAGGAACACCTGGATTATGTGGTGGGGCAAGTGCAGGAGGCGCTCTTTGGTTTTTCGGCAAAGGACTTTGAGCAAATCACCCTGGCTTACGAACCCATCTGGGCCATCGGGACAGGCCAAACCGCCACCGCCGAGCAGGCCCAACAGATGCACCAACACCTACGCCAAGCCCTTGCCCAGCACTACGGCAACCAAACCGCCCAAACAACCTCCATCTTGTACGGCGGAAGCTGCAAGCCCGCCAACGCCGCCGAACTCTTGGCACAACCCGACATCGACGGTGGACTGATCGGGGGAGCCTCCCTCAATGCCCGAGATTTTATCGAGATCGCGAAGGCTTTTCCGCATCCCTGATGACCTCCAGCATCCGGGCTTGTACACCAGGGCAGGCGGCCAGGATTTCAAAATCGTAGAGCGTGCGGGGCCGACCGCTAAAATCACTGATCTGGCCGCCGGCTTCGCTCACCAGCAGCATACCTGCTGCTACGTCCCAGGGCTTGAGACCGTACTCAAAGAAACCCTCAAAGCGGCCACAGGCGACGTATGCCAAATCAACGGCCGCCGAGCCAATGCGCCGCATCCCGTGGGAGTGCTGCATAAACTGCCGAAGAATCTGTAAGTAATCCTCCACCTTCGTAAAACTCTCGTAAGGAAAGCCCGTCGCAATTAGGGACTCGGAGAGTTGCGTAACAGGAGAGCAGCGGATCGGACGGTTGTTCAGGAAAGCCCCGCCGCCCTTCAAGGCATGGAAGGTCTCGCCCCGCATCACCTCATGTACGACCCCCAGCAGGATGTTGTCCTCGGCATCAGCCAGGGCAACACTAATCGAAAAGGTAGGAATGCCATGAACAAAGTTTGTCGTTCCGTCCAGGGGATCAACGATCCAGTTGTAATGACCCGGGCGATGCTCGCCCCCGCCCTCTTCGGCCACAAAACCAGCTTCGGGGAGTAGGTCTGTTAAGCCTTCGATGAGTTCTTTTTCGGCTTGCTTGTCCACGTAAGAGACCAAGCTGTTGGTACTTTTGATTTCTATATCGGCACGACTAAACCCCTCGTACTCGGATCGGATAAAGAGCGCCACCTGGTGGGTAAGCGCGACAACTTCTGGGCTAAGTGTGGTCAGCATCGTTTTTTTATTTGGTTTTTGACACCCTCTTAACAAACACAAAAAGGCTTTGGGCGTTTGATACAAGGATTGTGAAGCTAAAAATAAGAAAAAAATGTTTGGTCTTTTTAAACGAAACACTACCAACGCCTGGCAAGCCCTCACCGCCCCCCAACAGTTGGACACTCAAGGAACCTCGACCTTGATCTTCAAGCACAGCACACGCTGTGCCATTAGCAGCATGGCCCTCTCTCGTCTGACAGCAGCTGCGGAAGACCTCCAGGCAGCCGGCATCCAACTCCTGCTCCTTGATCTACTCGCTCACCAAGATATATCCCAACAAATCGCCGAACGCTGGGACATCCCACACCAGTCGCCGCAGGTACTGCTGATCCAGGACGGCAGGTGCATCTACGATGCCTCTCACAGCGAAATACGCCCCGAAGTGATCCTCAACCAAATCTCTGCATGAAAATCGGCGTTGTTTGTTATCCCACCTACGGAGGTAGTGGCGTGGTGGCCACCGAGTTAGGGAAAGCCATTGCCAAGCGCGGGCATCAGGTGCATTTTATCACCTACGATCAACCGACACGCCTGGATTTTTTTTCGCCCCATTTGTTCTTCCATCAGGTGGACATCCGTACCTACCCGCTCTTCAAGTATCCGCCCTACGAACTTGCCCTGGCCAGCAAGATGGTGGAGGTCATGCGCAGCGAACGCCTCGACCTGATCCATGTCCATTACGCCATCCCCCACGCCTCGGCTGCTTACATGGCCAAACAAATCTTGAAAGCCGAAGGAATAGAGATGCCTTTTGTTACGACCCTTCATGGCACGGATATTACACTTGTCGGGAAAGAAAAAAGTTTTGCGCCGGCCGTAACGTTTAGCATCAACGCCTCCGATGCCGTAACGGCCGTCTCGGATAGCCTCCGCAAGGATACCTATGATTATTTCGATGTCCAGCGATCCATCGAAGTTATCCCCAACTTCATTGATTTGAGTCGGTTTAAGCGACAAAAAAAGGAGCATTTCAAACGCGCCATCTGTCCCAACGGCGAGCGGCTCTTGATCCATACCTCCAACTTCAGGCGCGTCAAGCGTGTCGATGACGTAGCCCGTATCTTTTGCCAGATTCGGAAGCAGATTCCGGCCAAGCTCCTCCTGGTGGGTGATGGCCCCGAACGGCCCCGCGTCGAAAAACTCCTCCTGGATTTGGACTGTACCCTCCAGGACGATGTGCGCTTCCTGGGGCCCATCAACGAAATCGAAGAGGTACTTTCTATCGCTGATCTGTTTTTGATGCCCTCCGAAACGGAGAGCTTTGGACTGGCCGCCCTCGAGGCGATGGCCTGTGAAGTTCCCGTGATTTCGAGCAACACCGGCGGCTTGCCCGAACTCAACGTACACGGGACGACGGGATTTATGAGCAAGGTCGGCGATGTGGACGATATGGTCAAGAATGCCCTCATCATCCTGGACGAGGCTAATCTGCCTACCTTTAAGCGCAACGCCCTCGAACACGCCAAAAAGTTCGACATCAAACACATCGTTACGCGCTACGAAGCCATCTACGATCAGACCCTCAACAAAGCCCTTGTCCGTTAGCGTACCGAAAGCCGCGAAAGCAACTTACGCACCGGCATCGACTGCAACCACACCCGTCCTTCACCGCTAAGCGTCGCCAAAAACGCGCCTTCGCCGCCCCAAAGCATCGACGAAAGATTTCCCGTGTTCTCTACGTCTAGCTCAATAGACCCCTCAAAGGCGACCACGCTACCTGGCTCCACACGGAGCGTCTCGCGATAGAGCGTCTTTTCGATCACGCTACCGGCGGCGTGCAGGATAGCCGTCCCTTCGCCTTGTAGTTTTTGTAAGAGAAATCCCTCGCCGCCGAGCAGTCCCGTGCGCAGGTTGGGGTTGAGGTGTATGCTCACATGGGTATCTGGGGCAGCGCAAACGAGGCTGTCCTTTTGGAGGATCAAGCGTTGGTGCATACACTGCCCCAGCTCAATGGCGATCAGCGAACCTGGGTAGGCCGTCGTGAAGGCTACCCGGGATCGGTGGGCTGATGTATTGGTAAAATGCGTAAAAAACAAAGCATCCCCAGCCAAAAAGCGCGACCCCGTAGCGATCACCCGCTCCAAAAAAGAAGCATCCGGTGCCTCGTAGCTGCGGGTCTCGAAGGCGATGCCCTCCTCCATGTAGAGCATCGTGCCGGCTTCTGCCATCACGGATTCGTTGGTGGACAGGGTAACCTCGACGATCTGTGTATCGTGTCCTTTAATTTCAAATTTTAGCATGGTGGCGTTTGTTTTTCTTGATAAATGGATGTCCACTCGTCAAGCTCCTCCGATATCCAATCGGTCAGAGCCTGGGGGGCAATCACGCTTACCTCCTTACCGTAGCTCAAAATGACCCGCTTTAGTTCGGGATTGACGATCACGAACAGCTCAATTAAGGTTCCGGAGGCATCGCTCGAAAGCACGCGCTGCGAAGGATGAATGGGATTAGCCGTAATATAGTCGCTCATCAACTGCGAAAACCGCAACTGGATACGCATGGGGTTTTGGTCTTGATAAACCGTAATGCCGAGCGCGTGAGCAAAATACGCATCAGGATCAAAGGGAATCTGCTCGGGCTGCACAAAGGGAATATCCGTAGGCAGGATGTCCAGGATGCGATCCAACCCAAAGGTGCGGATGCCATATTGGCTTTCCTCTGTCGCTCCGATGATATACCAAAGGTTGTTGTAGGACCTGAGCAGATAGGGATGGAGGGTATAGGTTTTTTGGTGGGTGTGTTGGTGCTTTTGGTAGCGTATCTCGATGACCCGATCCTGGTTGGTATAAACCATGAGTTCTTGCATGTGATTGCCGCCCTTGACGTAGGGCGACATCTCCATCCATACTTTTCTTCGTGTGGCGTTTTTGTCGTGGGCCTTCGTGATTGTAATCCCATCCAGTACCTTATCGACAGCATCCGAGAACGTTGAAAAGATGGGCCAATCCCTAAACTCTTGCAGCAGCCCCTCCACAAAACCAATCGCCTGCTGCTCCGATTCCGAAAGATTAGTCCCCAACAAGCGATACTCGGGATCGGTGTAATGGTATCCCCTCATGCGCTTGCAGTATCGGATGGGTGCCTCTAGTTCATCGCGCATCGCCTGAATGTCTTTCTCAATCGTGGAAACGGAGCGGACACCGTACTCATACTCCATGACCTCGAGCATATCTTTTTTGCTGGGATACTTTCTACGCTTATCGCGCAGCATCCGATCAATGAGCATGTAACGAAAGAAGGCAAGTTTGGTCGCGGGCATGAGGTAGGATAGGATCAAAAAAATGTGCCTGGCTGGCTAGTCCATGTTGATGGTTACGTTGGCATCCAGGGGGTGAGCCTGGCAAGTCAAGACGTATCCCTGCTCGATCTCCTCGGGGGACAGGGCTTCGTCGATTTGCATATGCACGCGCCCGCTTTCGAGCTTACCTCGGCAGGCGGTACACACACCACTTTGGCAGGAGTAGGGCATATCCAATCCCTCGTCGAGGGCGGCATCAAGGATGGTTTTATCTGCCGGAACGGTGATTTGGTGCGCTTGATGATCCAGGGTGATCGTTACTTGTTGTCCCTGGATGCCTACCAGCGGCACGTCGGTTTGTTGGTCGATGTAAAAACTCTCCCGATGGACGTGCTTACGGTCGATATCGAGTATTTCGAGGGCTTCCTGGGCCATGTCCATCAGTCCGGTGGGGCCGCAGATGTAGTACTCGGTGTGTTCGGCGGGATACTGGGGCAGTTCCTGGTCAATGATTTCGCGCAGGCGCGGATTGATGAGCCTACCCGTTTCCCAGTTGGGGGCAGGGGGCGGGCCAAAAGGTTCGTCGAGGATATGCCGAATGTAGAGGCGTTCGGGGTGTTGGTCTTTGAGTTTTTCGAGGGCATCTTTGAAGATGATCGACTGCTCGTTGCGGTTGGCGTAGATGAGCGAAACGACGCTTTGGGGCGAGAAAGCCAGAACAGATTTGAGGATAGACATCAGGGGCGTAATCCCGCTTCCTCCACCAATCAAGACGTAGTGTTTGGCCGTGTCTTTGTCCGGCTCTGCCGTAAACGTCCCCATGGGTTCCATGATCTCTACTTTTTCGCCTTCTTTGATCGTATCATTGAGGAGGTTAGAGATTTTTCCACCCTCCACGCGCTTCACCGTTACACCGATGGTGCTATCGAGCTGGGGGGCAGTACAGATCGAGTAAGAGCGGCGCTCGACCTGACCATTGACGGGGATCATCAGGGTCAGGAACTGCCCAGGCTTGTACTTGATCTTCTTGAAGAGGGGTTGCTTAAAATGGATCGTAACCGCATCCTTTGTCTCGCGAACCACTTGTTTTACCTTCAAACTATAATAGTTACTCATCCGAAGTCTTTGCTGTTTTGTGAAATAATGACTTAAAAACCCTGCACTTCAAGAAATGGTTTGACAAATAGAGATGAAATCCAAGAAGGTCTTTCTTACATTTGTAGCAAAAACAATACCTCTATGGCAGTACGATACACCCGTGAGGCCCTGAGCCAGATGGAAAAACTAATCGCCGAGATGGGCTACCAGCTTCGCTATGAGCGCGGACAGTTTGAAGCCGGAGCATGTCTGCTGAACCAGCAGCGGATTGTTTTGGTGAGCAAGCTCTATACCACACAAGGCAAAATCCAGGCCCTGCGCGACTTGCTCCAACGCCTTCCTCCCCCCGAGGCATTGAGCGAAGGCAGCCAGGCGTATTGGGACGAAATCTTCCCGAAGCGTTGAGGCGTTGGGGATTACTGCTGGGGCTGTTGGTGGTGTTGGTGGGCTTGCATCTCGTTTTTGGCTCGGTGGTTTTGCCGTGGGCGGATTTTCCGGCACTTCTCTCGGATCCGGTATATGCCCAAATTCTGTGGGGCTTGCGCTTGCCCGAGGCTTTGACGGCCGTATGTGTAGGGGCGGGGCTTTCGGTGAGCGGCTTGCAGATGCAGACGCTCTTTGGGAATCCCTTGGCGGGGCCCTCCATCCTGGGTATCTCGGCGGGGGCTGGTCTGGGCGCGGCTTTTTGGGTCTTGCTTGAGCCGTCGGCTTTGCCGGCGATGGTTTCGGCTTTGGGGCTGGTGGGCTTGTCGGTGATGGGTGCTTTGGGGGTGCTTGCGGTGGTGGTGGGCGTTTCGTTTCGGCTTCCGGATCGGGTGGGTTTGTTGCTGGTGGGCTTGATGATCGGTTATTTGAGCGGGGCCCTGGTGAGCCTGATCCAGTACGGGAGCCGTCCCGAAGCCATCCAACGCTATCTTTTTTGGAGTTTTGGCGATCTGGCAGGGCTGTCCTGGAAGTCGTTGCGCATCTTGCTGGGCTGTACGGCCATCGGGCTAGTGGGTGCCTTTACCCAGAGCAAAACCCTGAATGCCTGGCTGTTAGGAGAGAACTACGCGCGTAGCATGGGCTTGAGGCTGCATCGTTCACGCCTGATCGTGATTGTGTTGAGTGGAGTGCTGACGGGCTGTGTAACGGCTTTTGTGGGGCCGATTGGTTTTGTCGGGATTGCTGTACCGCATATTTGTCGGCGGGTATTCCAGACCAGCGATCACCGTGTACTCTTGCCAGCCGCGATGCTCGTAGGAGCGATCTTTCTGCTGACCTGTGATCTGATCGCGAAGCTGCCCGGGTATAGCATTCGTTTGCCACTCAATGCCGTAACGGCTCTTCTGGGCGCACCCATCGTGATATGGGTTATTGTCCGTTGGCGGGGTGCTAGTGGCGGACGATAAACTTCCGCGTCAAGACGTTCTGTCGATCTACGACAAGGGTATAAAAATAAATGCCGCTTTCCAGGTGCCGTATCGGAATCGAAAGGCGGGTATCATACTCATCCAGGACGAACTCACCCACTACGTTACCGATCACGTTGTGAAAAATAATCCGAGCCTGACTAACATCCATGCTCCATCGGTAATCAAAATTGACGACATCCGTTGCTGGGTTGGGGTAGAGTTCGGAGAGATAAATGGGTAGTTCTTCGTTGGCGTGGGTGTTCACCAGGAAAGGGTCAAAGCCGCGCTCGTGTGCTTGCCCAGCAAATGCCAACAGAAAAGCCATTAAGCCAAAAAATAGAGTAGTTTTTTTCATCATCCTTCGTCCAATTTTATACCGAGTTGTACGTTGTTACGGCTTATCTCGGGGGGAGGTTACCTTTTGAGAAACCCAATCAACAAAAAAAGGACACTTTTGGTGTCCTTCCTCAAAAGTTTATAGCTTTTCCCAAGAAAGTCCTAAAACTGCTCCGTTTGTGAGAAAAAGAATGCTCCTTCGATGGCTGCGTTTTCATCCGAATCAGAACCATGGATGGCGTTGGCTTCGATGGAGGTCGCGAAGAGCTTACGGATCGTTCCTGGCTCGGCATTGGCGGGGTTGGTGGCTCCGATGAGCTGGCGGAAGTCGGCGACGGCGTTTTCTTTTTCGAGGATAGCCGGAATGATCGGTCCCGAACTCATGTACGTACACAACTCCCCATAAAAGGGACGCTCCTGATGCACGGCATAAAACTTACCGGCCTGTGCGGGCGTGAGTTGGGTCATCTTCATGGCGACGATACGGAAGCCAGCCGCTTCGATCATTTTTAGGATAGCCCCGCTGTTGCCTGCCGAAACGGCATCGGGCTTAATCATCGTGAAAGTGTAGTTTCCTGTCATAGTGTTTTGTTTTCAACAAAAGTAGGCAGCCTAAGCGAAATAAGCAAGCCTTACCCAACGTTTTATCTCACATGAACATTTCAAAAAGTCTTAAAGCCGCGTTTTTTGTCGGGCTGACGCTTCTCTCTTGTACGGCCTCGGCCCAACGCCTCTTCGATGTCCAAGACCTGATGCAACTCTTCACGATCCGAAACGAAGAAGCCCTGGATAAAGCCCTGAACCAGTTTGCGAATTGGTACTATATCTCCTCCGAACAAAAACCCAACGGCGATCAGGTGGACTTGTGGATGCTCGAGCGGCCCAACCACGAGGTCATTGGCGTTGTCTTGCGCCTGACTCACCCACAAGAGCAGTCCCCGAAACACAACCAACTCCAACTTCACCTCAAAAACGAAGATGAGTTTGTTCGTTTGCTCAACCAGGCCCGCGATCTGGGTTTTGGTAAGCAAGCCGACAAGGCCGTATCGGGTTCGGTCGCTACGAGTTATTACCAAAACGATACCTACCAGCTGGTGGCCCAGGTATCGGCTACCTGGAAACTGCCCTTTAGGCTCATGCTCACCTTGCGCTAACGGCTTAGGTAAAGATTCCGCACCCCATAAATTTCCCTAAAAAAGTCGTCTTTGAGGTCTTTGATGAACCGGATGGCTTCTCCGGTGGACTTCATTTCGGGGCCCAGCTCTTTGTTCACGTTCGGGAACTTATCGAACGAAAAGACGGGAATCTTGATGGCATAGCCCTCGCGATGCGGGGTAAAGGTGAAGTCGCTTAGCTTTTTGTCGCCCAACATGAGCTGCGTGGCGACATTGACGTAGTTCTCGCGGTAGGCTTTGCAGATGAAAGGCACGGTGCGGGAGGCACGTGGGTTGGCTTCGATAACATAGACCATGCCGTTTTTGATGACAAACTGAACATTGATTAAGCCTTTGACCTTCAAGGCTTTGGCAATGCGTTGGGTGTAGTCCTCCATCTTCTGGACGATCTCGGGGGAGAGATCAAAGGTAGGCAAGACGGCGTAGGAATCGCCCGAGTGGATACCTGCCGGCTCGATGTGTTCCATGATGCCGATGATATAGGCCTGCTCACCGTCGGAGATGGCATCGGCTTCGGCTTCGATGGCACCATCCAAAAACTCATCAATCAGGACGGAGTTTTTGGGATAGGCCTTGAAGGTCTCGACGACGTGCTGCTCTAGCTCTTGTTCGTTGATGACAATTTTCATGTTTTGCCCACCTAGCACATAGGAGGGGCGCACCAGCAAGGGGAAGTTGAGTTGTTTGGCAAAGTCAAGGGCATCTTCGGCATCCTCCACGGCACCATAGCGGGGAAAGGGGATACCCTCCTGCTCGAGTACGCGAGAAAACCGTCCCCGATCCTCGGCCAGATCCAGGCTTTCGTAGCTTGTCCCGATGATGGGGATGCCGTAGCGGTGGAGCTTTTCGGCTAGCTTGAGGGCCGTTTGTCCACCCAACTGAACGATCACGCCCACGGGTTTTTCGTGGCGGATGATCTCGTAGAGATGCTCCCAGAAGACGGGTTCAAAGTAGAGCTTATCCGCGATGTCGAAATCCGTAGAAACGGTTTCGGGGTTGCAGTTAATCATGATGGCTTCATAGCCTAACTCCTTTGCGGCTAGTACGCCATGGACACAACAGTAATCAAACTCGATGCCTTGCCCGATGCGGTTGGGGCCCGAGCCGAGGATGATGACTTTCTTTTTGTCGGATACGACAGATTCGTTTTCTTCCTCAAACGTAGAGTAGTAGTACGGCGTTTGGGCCTCAAACTCGGCGGCACAGGTATCGACCATCTTATAGACGCGCCGAATCTGCATGGCCTCGCGTTTGGCATAAACCTCACTCTCGAGGCAACGAAGCAGGTGCGCAATTTGCCGATCAGCGTAGCCTTTTTGCTTGGCCTCCAGGAGCAGTGGACGGGGGATGTTTCCGATGTGATAGCGTTCGATGCGGGTTTCGAGGGCGACAAGTTCTTCAATTTGGCTCAAAAACCATTCGTCGATTTTGGTCAGTTCCTGGATGCGCTTGAAAGGGATGCCGAGCTTGAAAGCGTCATAGACCCGAAAGAGGCGATCCCAGCGCGGGAACTGGAGGTGTTCCCAGATGTAGTTCTGGTCGCGGATTTCTTTGCCGTCGGCCCCCAGACCGTTGCGGTTGATTTCGAGGGACTGACAGGCTTTTTGGAGGGCCTCCTGAAAGTTACGCCCGATACCCATGGCTTCCCCCACGGATTTCATCTGGAAGCCGAGCAGTTCGTTGGCACCCGGAAACTTGGCGAAGTTCCAGCGGGGTATCTTGACGATCACATAATCAATCGAAGGTTCGAAGAAAGCCGAAGTCGTGCCGGTGATGGCGTTTTTGAGTTCGTCGAGGTGATAGCCGATGGCGAGCTTGGCCGCGATCTTGGCGATGGGATAGCCCGTCGCCTTGGAGGCCAGGGCGGAGGAGCGAGATACCCGTGGGTTGATTTCGATGGCGATGATGCCATCGTCAGCCGGATTGACGGCAAACTGGACGTTGCAGCCGCCGGCAAAATCGCCGATGCCATTCATCATCCGTATCGCCAGGTCGCGCATCTGCTGATAGACCGTATCGGGGAGCGTCATGGCGGGGGCCACCGTTACCGAGTCGCCGGTATGGACACCCATCGGATCAAAGTTTTCGATGGAGCAAATGATAATCACGTTGCCGGCGGCATCGCGGAGCAGCTCGAGCTCAAACTCCTTCCAGCCCAGTACGCTCTTCTCTATCAGCACTTCATGGATAGGCGAGGTGTGCAAACCCCGCGAAAGTGCCTCATCAAAATCTTCGCGCCCATAGACCACGCTACCGCCCGTACCACCGAGGGTAAAGGAGGGGCGGATCACGAGTGGAAAGCCGATCTGCTGCGCAATGTTTTTGCCTTGCAAGAACGATTTGGCCGTTTGCCCGACGGCCACACCTACGCCCAGGTTTTCCATGCAGGTCTTGAACTTATCGCGGTCTTCGGTGATTTCGATGGCGGCAATATCGACACCAATCATGCGGACGTTGTAGCGTTCCCAGATGCCGGCTTTTTCGCAGTCGATGGCTAGGTTGAGGGCCGTTTGTCCGCCCATCGTCGGTAAAACAGCGTCAATTTCCTGTTCTTCAAGGATTTGGATGATAGAAGATTTTTCGAGGGGCAGGAGATACACATGGTCAGCCATCACGGGATCGGTCATGATGGTGGCTGGGTTGGAGTTGATGAGCGTAACGGAAATCCCCTCCTCACGTAGCGAACGGGCTGCCTGCGATCCCGAATAATCAAACTCACAGGCCTGCCCAATCACGATAGGGCCGCTGCCAATAATCAGTACAGAACAAATTCGGGTATCTCTGGGCATGATGGGATATTTGGTGATGCGTTGGGCAAAAATAAAAAACGCCAAGCAATTTTTCATGCTTGGCGTTTGGATAAAGAAAGAAAGGCGAAGCCTAACGATTGACGGGCGTAGGCTCAAAGAACCCTGGAATAGGGCTAGGCACGTTGGCGTTGGCGTTGATTTCGGATTGCGGAATCAAGCAACGCTGCGGCAACTGCGACCCCGTAACGGGCGGGATGTTGAGCAAGTTTTTGGTGCGGCGCACGTCATTGAAGACCTCAATTTGTCCAGCCAGTGAGACGTACTTCTCTTCGACGATCTCTTTGAGTAGCGACTGATCGCCATCAAAGGCGATACCTCCGGACTGAAAGTCAGCGGCCGTATAAGGATCGTAGGTCGTCCCAAACTTGGCAGCATGTGCAGCACGGACGGCGTTGAGGGCCTGCAAAGCGCCGGCGTTATCGCCTGTACGAGCCAATGCCTCGGCCAGGATCAGTTGTGTTTCTACGTAAGTGATGACCGGAAAGTCAGCCGTGCGTCCAAACATCCCCGCCGCCGAAGTATTGGGGGTGTAGTTGGGGGCAGCGGTATAGAAGAACGCCAAACGCGCACTTTCGTCTGTTTTGGCGTTGCCTCGGTAGCGCGACGAAGCCGGATCGAGCATAGGTGCCATGTAGCTATCGCTGGCATCGAAGTAGTCCTGGCGGTCAAAGACGATGAAGGAATGATACAAGTTCATGTCCTGATTGTAGTTTCCGCCCGGAAACTTGATCGTCATATCTCCTGCCGGAGAGCTAATGCCACTACGGGCAGCGGCAGCAGCAGCTGGGTAGTTGCCTACATGGAGAAAGTAACGCGCCTTGAGGCTCGATGCGGCAGCACGCCAGGCGGCGGCATCACCATTGAAGTAGAAGTCGTTGTATCTGGCACCGCCTTCGTCGATGGTTCCACCTAAGCCTGAGCCAAAGTCAGTGATGGCTTCATCCAGTAGGGCTTGTACGCCAGCATAGACATCCGCCTGGGCATCAAAACGGGGGTCTTCGATCTCGGGGAAGCGGTTGGCTTCCGAGAAGGGAATATCTCCCCAGAGTGCCGTGGCTGTCCCGAAGAGCAAGCCTTTGTAAGTCAGCATGATGCCTCGGGTGATCCGGTTATCAAACTCGCCTGCGCGTTCGATGACGATGTCGGCTTGGTTGGTCGTGAAGGTATAGAACGAGTTCCAGTTGAAATCACCGGCACCGGTTACGTAGTTGTGATACGCGCTGTACTGGCGGTCTGCGCCCGTAAACTGACGTGTCCACATGGCAGAGCGTCGGGCAAAATCACCAGCGATGGCAGGGATACCCGAAACCAGGACACTGTTAGTGATCGTGGCCGTGGGGGCATCGGGTGCCTGGTTGGGAGAAAACTCAAAGTCATCTACGAGGTCTTCGCAGGCCGTCCCTCCCAAGAGCAAAAAGGCGAGAAGCAGGGCAAGAGAAAATTTATGTTTTATCATGGTTCTCAAAGTTTGGGGTGGTGTTTAGTAAGTCAGGCTAAGCGTGAAGATGAAAGAGCGCGTAGCGGGGTTTTGGAAGTAATCCAAACCAAAACCGTTGCTGGGCCCACCGGCACCGGCAAGGTTGGAATCGGGGTCGATGCCCGTGTAGTTGGTCCAGAGTGCCAGGTTGCGTCCCGTGAAGGAGATGCTAGCACTTTGAAGTTTGGTTTTGTCGCGGAAAGCCTGTGAGTTAAGGGTATAGCTCAAGGTGAGTTCACGGAGACGTACCCAGGTAGCATCTTCGATGAAGTTTTCGGTTGGGCCCGTAAATCCACTACCCGGGCCGGCAACGTACCACCACTGATCGACAAAGACATCACCACCACCAAAGTTGTCGATGCGTCCACGGACAGTGTAGCTGCCGTCAGCATTTTGGGTGTAGGGATATTCCTCGGCTACCGTCGCACCAAACCAGGTGCGGAGGCTGTTGGCTTGATCGGAGGAGAGCGTCGTGAATGTTCCCGTATCTCCCGAACGGCCAAAGTAAGCCAAAGCACCACGAGTACCGTTCCACATATCCATCCCTACGCTCATATCAAACAAGACGTTGAGAGAAAGCCCTTTGTAGCTGAACAAACTACCAACACCCGAGCGGAAAGTTGGGTTGGGGTCGCCGATCACGCCTTCTTCGGCGGCCTGGAAGGGAAATCCAAACTCATCCAAAGCCAAAGAACCATCATCGTTGCGCTCCCACTTAGAGCCAAAGAGTACGCCCAACTGCTCACCCACAACGGCATAAGAACCACCATCGGTGAAGCCACCCAGGAAGAGGGCATTGGTACCGGCCAGGTTAGTTACTTCATTGACGTTGCGTGTCCAGTTGCCGTAGAGGTTCCAGGTGAAGTCGCCGAGCTTGAGGACATCAGCACTTAATTCGATCTCGAGACCCTGGTTTTTCATCGTAGCTGCGTTGCGTACCTGGCTGGTAAAGCCCGACGATCCGGCAATGGCTACGGGCAGGATGGCATCCTGGATTTCGTTTTGGTAGTAGGTAGCCGAGAACGAGATGCGGTCTTTGAGGAAACGCAAATCGGTACCGATCTCAAATTCAGTTTTGCGCTCAGGGGCAATGGTGTTGTTACCGGCATCGGGGCTTTGGTAGAAACCACCACCATACGCACCTGCATCTACGGCACCACCCCAGCCACCGTCGTTACCGGCCGTGCCATAAACGATGAAGTTGGTGCGGGTCAGGTAGGGATCGGGAGCCGTACCCACTTGCCCGAAGGAAGCGCGTAGCTTACCAAAGCTAAAGGCATCGCTTTCAGGCAATACCTGCGTAAACTGCCAGGCTACCTCTGCCGAGGGATAGAAGAAGCCACTTTGTGCATCACGTCCGAAGGTGGACCAGATGTCGTAGCGTCCCGTCAATTTGACAAAAACCATATCGCGGAAAGCAAAATCAGTAGAACCAAAATACCCTACGCTGCGGATGGTCTGCTCCGAGTTGCCGGCCAACTGGTTGAGTGATTCGGCGTTGCCGAGCTGGGGCGGCGAAAGGGGGTTGATGAAGTTACGCGCAGTGGCGTTGTGCTGCTTGAATCCTCGGTGGTTGTAGTTGGCACCAAGCATACCGACAAAGCTGAGGTCGGAGGTCAAGTCAAAGCTAGCTCGGGCGATGAGGTCTGCGTTTACCTGGCGCTGCGTGATGGTCTGTTCGGTGAATACCCCTCCTTGGCTAGAGCCAGCCGAAAGCGGCGGGAAGAAGTCCTTGCGAAGGTCTGCATATACGTCCGCGCCTACACGTCCGATGATGTTCAACCAGGGCGTAGGATCAACGACGAGTTCGAGCTTACCGATGAAGCGATCTACCTCCGTGGTACTGCGGATGTTTTCCATCATCCAGAGCGGGTTATCGTAGATAGAGTTCACGTTGGCCCCTAAGGGGTTGCGATAGGCACGCTGACGATTGGCAAAAGCCAGGCCTTGGGCATTGACATACGTTCCCTCATAGCCGCTCATATCGAAGTCAGGGGCATTGCGCAAGCCACCCAAAAAGAGTCCGCTGAGGTTGGATCCCATCTGGATACGATCCGAAGTTGTGCGGGTATAGCCCATGTTGCTGTTGAGGGTAACTTTGTCGCTCAGGTAGCGGCTTAGGTTGGCGCGTCCGGTGGTACGGCGGAAGGTACTGTTGGTCTTGATGATACCATCCTGATCCAGGTCAGAGAAACTGACGTAGAAGCTGCCTTTTTCGTCGCCGCCACTCACGGAAACGGCGTTGTTCCAGGTTACACCCGTCTTGAAGAGGTCTTCGTGGGGGTTGTAGATTTGGCGGGAGTTCTTGCCGCCGTTCATGTTGTCGGGTGTTCCGTTCGGGATAGCAAAATAACGCTGACCGTTATTGGCATCGAAGTAACCGGCATAGCCAGGGGCATTGGGATCACTGATGACCTGATCGGCTCCTCCGGGACGATCCGCGATGCGGTCTCCCCAGGAAAAGGGAGAAGTACGGTTGAAGAGTTGGTTCAAGCCTTGTCCACCTACGGTCTGGAGATCAACTTCTTTGTTGATGCGATCCAGGGAAAGCGACGAACGCACATTGACGGAGAAGCTCTTGCGTCCTGCCCGTCCTTTTTTGGTCGTGATGATGATTACGCCGTTGGCGGCACGTGCGCCCCAAAGAGCGGCGGCAGAAGCACCTTTAAGGACCTCCATCGACTCGATGTCGTTGGGGTTGATGTCGTTCAGACGCGACTGCTGCGTAACGCCCCCGCCGCTACCGACGTAGTTGGAGCCAGCACCGGAGATGTTATCGTTAAACATCGGCACACCATCAACGACAATCAAGGGCTGAAGATCACCCGTGATCGTACTAGCACCACGAATCTGGATGCGTGAACCCGCTCCAGGATCACCTGAAGCCTGTACGATATTGATTCCTGATAGCTTACCAGCCATACTGTTGATGAGACCTGGCTCTCCCGATTGCACCAACTCTACGCCACCTACGTTGGAGGACGAACTGGCACTGCGGTCGCGGTCTTCTTCAAAACCCAAAGCCGTGATAACTACTTCATCGGTGCGCTTGATGTTCTCTGACATCGTTACGTCGATGGTAGTCATATCACCAATTTCGACTTCTTTGGATGCCATACCCACAAAACGGAAGACAAGTACTGTTTGTCCGCCCGCAATCTTGATGGTGTATTTGCCTTCAAAGTCCGTTTGGGTACCCGTCAGGGTACCTTTCACTTGTACCGATACGCCGGGCAAAGGTTCGCCTGCGTCGTCGGTTACTGTACCGGAGATGGTCTTCTGCGCCCATGCAGAGAAGCTGATAAGCAACCCTAATATGAGCGAAAGTCCGAATCGCTTTTTCATAAACGTTTAGATTAGTGGATAAAATTAAGTTAAAGTAATCTGCCAAATGCAGCCGCAAAGTAAGGCTTTTGGTAACAAAGACAAAAATTGAGGTTAAGAAATAATGAAATTATTTTGTTGAGACGGCACACGATGACTCAATAAAATACTGACAAATAAACCCTTGACCAATCAAGGCTTTGTTTATTTCCCAACCCACCAAATCTTCGTTGGCATACAGTAGCCCCAACGCAGGTTCTTTAACAAACGTTGCAAGAGATGTGAACGGAATGTAAACAAAGCCAACAAAGTTTAGCCGCCCCTACCAACTTTGTACTTTGGCGTTTTTGTGTGTATTTTGCCTGCTCAATTTATCTAATTCATCCCAAGAAAAAAATACTGTATGAACATTGCTGTTGTTGGAACTGGTTATGTGGGGTTAGTAACGGGTACTTGTTTTGCCGAGACAGGTAACCAGGTGATCTGCGTTGATATTGATGCCCAAAAAGTAGCCCGTATGCAGGCGGGAGAAGTCCCGATCTACGAACCCGATTTGGATACGCTCTTTGAGCGCAACACCAAAGCCGGCCGCCTGCATTTCACTACCGATCTAGGCGAGGCTGTCCAAAAGTCCGAGATCATTTTTTTGGCTTTGCCCACACCTCCGGGTGCCGATGGCTCAGCTGATCTTTCTTTTGTTCTCCATGTCGCCGATCAGTTGGGGGATATGATTACGTCTTACAAAGTCGTCATCGACAAGTCCACGGTTCCTGTCGGGACGGCCGACCGGGTACACGCCCGCCTAGCCCAAAAACTCTCCGAAGACCTCTTCGATGTGGTCTCCAATCCTGAGTTTTTGCGGGAAGGCGTAGCCGTCGATGACTTCATGAAGCCTGACCGCGTCGTGATCGGGACACGCTCGGAGCGGGCCCAGATGGTACTCAAACGCCTCTATTCGCCTTTCTTACGCCAGGGCAATCCCGTGATTTTCATGGATGAGCGTTCGGCCGAGATGACCAAATACGCCGCCAACGCCTACCTGGCTACCCGCATTTCGTTCATGAACGAGATCGCCAACCTCTGTGAGCGCACCGGTGCCAACGTCGATATGGTTCGGATGGGCATTGGCAGCGATACCCGTATCGGAAAGCGGTTTTTGTTTCCCGGCGTAGGCTACGGTGGTTCTTGCTTTCCCAAAGATGTACAAGCCCTGGCCAAAACAGCCAAAGAATACCAATACGACTTCAAGATACTCGAAGCCGTCATGGGCGTAAACCGCATCCAAAAACATATCCTGGTAGAAAAAATACAGGACAAACTAGGCAAAGACCTCACCGGAAAAACCATCGGCGTATGGGGGCTAGCCTTCAAGCCCAACACCGACGACATCCGCGAAGCACCCGCCCTGACGATCATCGAAGGCCTCCTCGAAGCCGGTGCAGCCATCAAAGCCTTTGACCCAGAGGCGATGCCCAACGTAGCCAAGCTCCTCGGCGACCGCATTACGTTCACCAAAGACCCCTACGAAGCCGTCGTCGAAGCCGATGCCCTGGCCATCGTAACGGAGTGGAGTGTGTTTCGGACACCCAGCTTTGAAATCCTCCAAAAACTCATGCGCCAGCATTACATCTTCGATGGACGAAACCTTTACGACATCGAACACCTCCGAGAAATCGGCGCGTTTTATTACGAGAGCATCGGACGGCCGACCTTTGATCCCCAGGCATGAAGATCGGAATTTGTGGATACGGGCGTATGGGGAAACTCATCGCCCGCCTAGCCGAAGAACGCCAACACCAGATCGTACATATCTGCGACCTACCCACGGATACCATCGCTGATGCCGATCTCTACATCGACTTCTCAACAGCCGAAGCCCTAGCCCAACGCCTGCCCGAGTTTTGTGAACGCCAAATCCCCCTTGTCATCGGCACGACAGGATGGTACGACGAGCGCGAAGCCTACGCTGCCCTTTTCCAGAAGCACCAAAACAAGGGCATTTGGAGCGGTAACTTTTCTTTGGGTGTGATCTTGTTTTGGGAGATTGTCGCTCGGGCGGCCGCACAGATGGCTCCTTTTGCCGAGCAGTACGAACCCATGATCCATGAGTGGCACCACAACCGAAAGCTAGATGCCCCTTCGGGGACAGCCCTCCAGACAGCCCAGCACCTGCTCCAGCACTTTCCCTCCAAAACACGTGTCGTTACCGAAACGCTCCAACGCCCCCTGGCCCCCGAGGAACTACACGTCTCCTCCACCCGTGGCGGGCAAATCCCAGGGACACACAGCGTGATCTTCGATAGCCTCTTCGATAGCCTCGAAATCCGGCATACAGCCCGAAACCGAGAAGGCTTTGCGCTGGGAGCCATCCTGGCCGCCGAAAAATTAGCGGGACTACCGGTGGGCTTATACGCCTTTGCTGATGTTTTTTTTACTGACCAGACCTAAACCCACCCATGCAATTTTCGGAGATCGTCGGATTAGAGGGACTCAAACAAAGGCTCATCGACGCATTTTTGCGCGGGCAGGTTGCCCACGCCCTCTTGCTTTCCGGGAATGAGGGCGGCGGTGCTTTGGCCATAGCGCGTGCCTATGCCACCCTGCTCACCTGCCAACGCCCGGGGCCCGAGGGTGCCTGTGGTGCTTGTCCGGCTTGCGCCCAAAACCGCAAACTCGTCCACCCCGACGTGCATTATGTCTTCCCACTGACGGCCCAGGACAAACAGCGTGAGCTTAACCTCAAGACCTGGCGGACATTCCTGCAAGAAAACCCTTATCCCACGCGCAACGCCTGGGCTGCCGCTCTCACCGCCGACAACAAAGGCCTCAACATATCCGTCGCCGAAAGCCGGCAGATCATCCGACACCTGGTCTTGAAAGCCTACATGGGCCCCTACAAAGTCCTCCTGATCTGGCTTCCCGAGTACATGAACAGTGCGGCGGCCAATGCGCTGCTCAAAATTTTGGAAGAGCCACCCGAAAAAACCGTCTTTTTGCTCGTCAGTGAAGCCCCCGATCAACTCCTACCCACGATCCTCTCCCGTTGCCAACCCCTGCGTGTCCCTGATTTTAGCGAAGCTGAAGTTGCCCGCTTTTTGGTCATCTATGCCGATGCTGACCCCGCCAAAGCCCAACAAGCCGCTGCCCTATCCGAAGGCAGCCTGTCCGAGGCCCTTCGGGTGGTGAACCAGATACAAGGCGATCACCAGGCGTGGTTTGTTGAGTGGATGCGCGTTTGTTTCAAACACGACTACACAGAGATGGTGCGCCTAACGGATGAGTTTCAGAAAATGACCAAAGCCTCCCAACGCGGACTGATGCGTTATGCCTCCACGATGTTTAGGGAGGCACTGGTTTGGAAACTCACCGATGGGGCCATCAACCGCCTGACCGAAGATGTCGCCGACTTTGTCCAAAAGTTTGCCCAGGTCATCCATCTCCAAAACATCGACGCTTTGCATCAAGAAACCGAAAACGCCATGTTTTATTTGGATCGCAACGCCAATACCAAAATTTTGTTCCTCAATTTGTCCATCCGACTAGCCAAACGCTTGCGCCCTCAATAAATCGCTCAACAAAAAAAGAGATATTCCCCCAAAACAAAAAACAAATCTACACCGTTACGGATTTGCATTATACGTCATCCATCAAAAGAAAGCATTATGTACTGGACACTAGAGTTGGCTTCGTATCTCGAAGATGCCCCCTGGCCGGCCACCAAAGACGAACTCATTGATTACTCCCAGCGCACGGGCGCACCCATGGAGGTCATCGAAAACCTTCAAATGCTCGAAGATGACGGGGCCCCCTACGAAAGCATCGAGGAAATCTGGCCAGACTACCCGACCAAAGAGGATTTTCTCTTCAATGAGGAAGAGTACTAGATACATCGCCACACAAGCAAACAGGTCGTCAGGACATAGCCCCCACAACGTCTTCTGCGTAACACCCTCAGGGGTGTTTTTTTTCTTCTATTCCTCCTTCTCTTCTTGTTGGTAGCTGCGCATCAAGCGGTTAGAGAACATAAAGGCGTTCAGTTCGGCTACCTTCGTGTGGGCAATCTCCTGGTTGTTACCCTCCCAGACTTTGTGTCCCTGATGCAAGAACATCACCCGTTCACCGATCTCCATGACGGAGTTCATGTCGTGCGTTACGACGACAGTAGTCGTTTGATACTCATGGGTGATCTCCTGGACGAGTTGGTCGATGAGGGTAGCCGTCATGGGGTCTAATCCCGAGTTGGGTTCGTCCACAAAAAGATACTCGGAGTTTAGGACAATGGCTCGGGCGATACCCACGCGCTTCTGCATCCCACCGCTGATCTCGGAGGGCATCAGGTGTCCGGCATGGGATAGCCCCACGCGATCAAGGCAGAAAGCAACCCGCTTGTCCTTTTCGGCTTTGGTTTGTGTGGTGAGCATATCGAGGGGGAAGCGGATATTTTCGATGACCGTTTTGGAATCAAAGAGCGCGCTCCCCTGGAAGAGCATTCCGATCTTGCGGCGCAACTCGCGTTGTTCTTTTTGTTCGAGGCGGTAGAAGTCTTGTCCATCGTAGCGCACCGTCCCGCTATCCGGGGTAATCAATCCAACGATAATTTTGAGGAGCACACTTTTGCCCGTGCCGCTGGCTCCAATGATGAGATTGGTTTTGCCCTTCTCGAATGTACCGCTGATTCCTTTGAGTACTTCGTTTTTGCCAAAAGACTTTCGGATACTGGATATTTCGATCATAACCACAAAGATAGATTAAACTTGAACAAACGCTTCTCCCTCAAGCCAAAGTACCGAGATGGCCAGCCAGTATTATTTCCGCAAAGTAGCTCTGGCTTTCCCCAGGACAAGCAAGGCCAATAGCTGGAAAGGCACACCCGCACTAAACGGCACAAAGAACTCCATCAGTCGCCACGAAGGATCGAAAGTGCCGTAATGCCCCTCCGACCACCAGCAGTCCCAGAGATGCGCACAACAGGTGCGACAAAAATCAGCATTACCCAAAAAGACCTCTGCTAGCAGCAGCGTAGGCGTAGCCAAAACCGCCGTCGCAAAGGACATCCGCAAAAACCGCTGCCGACGCGATAAGCGAACGGGCTTGCGCCTTTTGCTACCCGTAGGCACAACGGAGAAAAAGTCAGGCAAGGCATAAGGGCGCACCAGCACCAAAAAAAGCCAGGTATTCAAGCCCATCATCGCCCAAAACAAGTGTCTGTAATCGAAGGCCGTAAACAAAATGCTCAAACGTGGGGCCAGCATCGGCACGATCAGCTTGGCCATACCCCAGCTCATAAAAAAACCCAAAACCAGCAGCAGCAACATAAAAACCCCCGTCTTGCCCAACGAAACCCCGCGCAGGGCCGTCAGCCACTCCCCGCTGCTTTGCCTAAGTCCAAAAAAACGCTCCCGCAGCCACTGCCCCGAGCGACCCGCCAGCGAAAACCGAGGAATATCCGGTATGGCTTGGTAGTTGCGGCCGCGCCTGGCGTGTGTGGCCCGCAGGTAGGTATCCCGTACTCCGGAGGTGATCCAGAGATAATCCGCTGAAAGCAACTGCATATCGTAGGATTTGGCTTGCTCAATGGCCTCCTCAAAAGCCCGTGGACTGACATCGCGCCGCTTGCACTCGACGATCAACTGGACACTTTGGGTGGACTTCTGCCGATAAAACACCATATCGACATACTTGTACGAAGACCCCATCTTGACCTTATGCTCAAACGAAATATGATCGGGGGGATAGTTGTATTCCAACACCAAACGAAGATAGACCACCACCCGTACCTCCTCTTCGGGCGTAAGTGTAAAGCGTTGTTTGGCAAAGGGATAATAAACCTGACGGCGTTCGGACGATTCTTCAAAACGAATGAAACCACCGCGCAAGCCGCGCTTAATCAGGGCATGATCTTGCTGCATGGGCTGATTAGTTGATGTCCTGGTTACGTTCCAGTTTGCGGATCATCTCGGCGATATTTGTTCGCTCTTGTTCGTTGGGAGCCTCTGCTGCCGCAATGCGGGCATACCGCAAAGCCTTTTTGAAGTTGCCCTGGGCGGAGTAGGCACGCGCCAAACCCACATTGACAGGCCAGGTATCGGGGTTGCGGTTGGCGTTCATCTCAAAGATACGCACGGCTTGTTCGATCTTTTTCTCCATAATCAAGGTGCGGCCGTACTGATGAATCTGCTGGGCATCGGCATAGGTGAGTGCCTCCCGCATGGCTACCTCTGCTTCCACGTCTCGTCCGAGTTGGTTGAGGAGTTCGGCTTTGGTTTTGTGGTTGTTGAAGTTGGCTTGCAAGCCAATCGAAGCACTGATCCAGCGCAAGCCCTCCTCCTGGTTGGTTTTTTTGTCGAGGCAATAGCGAGCCGCCTGGTAATATCCCTGCCAACTAAACCCAGCCACGCCCTGCAACTCACGGCGCAAACGCTGCAAGACCACCTGCTCGGTATCGAAGCGGATCTGGATCGGAATCTCTCTCTTTTCCCAGCGCAAAGCCATAATAGCCTGATTTTCATTGACCTGGGTAAAGTCATACGTCAGCCGCTCGGTGTAGGGAGCCGACCGCCAACGCACCTGTACACGGAGGGCATCCTCAGAAGGATCATAGAAATAACTTCCCCAGGCAGTAGCGTTTTTAGAAAAAATAACGGTTACGTTTTCTCCCTCCTCCAGGATCATGTACAGCCCATAGGTGCCTGCGGGGAGGCCTTGTCCTTCGATCTGTACCTGATCCGAAAACGTGATCTGGGTCGTTTCGTTGGCACCCGCTCGCCAAGGAGATGCTTTGGATGTCCCGAAACCCAAATCTTTCAATCCATAATGCACCAGGCTGCCCCACAGTTTTCCCTCTCGGCCCGCCACAGCAGGGCGTGAATACCGCACCCGTACCTGGGATAGTCCCACTTCCTGGACAACTTCGGCGCGTGGGCTGCTGCGGGGCAACTGGACGTTTTGGGCCACTGCTTGCCCGACAGACAAAGACAGCATCAAGACGATGAATAGAGATAGGTGTTTCATGGGCTTTTTTTGTGGGCAAGATACAAAAAATATAGGATCAATGCGCCTCCAGCCAGTCTTTGCCGATGCCTACCTCCACCTCCAATGGCACGTGCCGCAAGGGCAGGGCGGTTTTCATGGCATCGGGGATGTGTGCTTTGAGGTGGTCGATTTCGGTTACGTGGACTTCAAAGACGAGTTCGTCGTGAACTTGCAGGAGCATACGGGAGCGTAGCCCTTCGGCATCAAGCCAACGCTGGATGTTCACCATCGCGACTTTGATGATGTCAGCTGCCGTGCCTTGGATGGGGGCGTTGATGGCGTTGCGCTCGGCATAGCCGCGCTGGGTGGCGTTGCCCGAGTTGATGTCGGGGAGATAGCGGCGGCGGCCCAGTAGGGTCTCGACGTAGCCTTTTTGCTGGGCTGTCGTGGTGGCCTCCTTCATGTACTCGGCGATGGCGGGAAACTGCTCAAAATACGCCTGAATGATCTCGGCTGCTTCGCTGCGCGGGATGCGTAGCTGCTGGGCCAGCCCAAAAGCCGAAACCCCGTAGATGATCCCGAAGTTGGCCGTTTTGGCTTTGCGGCGCATCTGTCCATCGACAGCCTCGGGGGCGACGTGGTAGAGCTTTGCGGCCGTGGAGCGGTGGATGTCTTGCCCCTCCCGAAAGGCCGTAATCATCGTTTGGTCTTCGCTGAAATCAGCCATGATTCGCAGTTCGATCTGGGAGTAATCGGCGGCCATCAAGACAAAATCGGCGTTTGGGGCCACAAAAGCCGCCCGAATCTGCTGCCCCTGCTCGGTACGGATGGGAATGTTTTGGAGGTTGGGATTTTCCGAACTCAACCTACCCGTACTCGTAACCGCCTGGCGATAAGAGGTATGTATGCGTCCATCCATTGGGCTGATGCTCCTGGGCAAGGCTTCGACGTAAGTAGAGCGGAGCTTTTGCACCTGTCGGTATTCCAGGATGTCGGGGATGATCGGGTGGGCTTCTATGAGTTGTTCCAGGATTTGCTCGGAGGTCTTGTACTGCTTCGTTTTGGCGGTGCGTTTGGCTTTGGGGTCGAGTTGGAGTTTTTCAAAGAGGATGTCTCCGAGCTGTTTGGGCGACTGGATATTGAAGACTTCGCCGGCGTGTGTGTGGATGCTGGTTTCGAGGCTTTGGAGGGTCTGGAGGAGTTCTTCGGAGAGTTGGTGCAGGGCTTTTTCGTCGATTTGTATGCCGTTGCGTTCCATTTTTGCCAGGACGGCGATCAGGGGCATTTCCACCTCCACGAATAACTTTTGGTAGTCCGTTTCGATGATCGGACGGAGCTTTTGGTAGAGTTGCCAGGTGATGTCGGCATCCTCGCAGGCGTAGTCGGTGATCTGCTCGGGGGCAAGATCGGCCATGTTGCCCTGGTCTTTGCCTTTTTTCCCGATCAGATCGGAGATGGGGATGGTCTTGTAGCCCAACAACTGCCTGGCCATGAAGTCCATCCCGTGCTGCTGCTCGGGTTCGATGAGATAATGGGCAATCATGGTATCAAAAAAAGGCATTGCCAGATGAATGCCGTAGTTGGCCAGTACCATCAAGTCGTACTTGATATTCTGCCCAACTTTCAGGATTTTAGGGCTTTCGAGTAGCTCCCGAAACTCCTCCAGGATGGCTTGTGCGGCTTCACGTTGGGGAGGCAGGGGGATGTAAAACGCCTCTCCGGCTCGGTAGCAGACCGAAAGCCCAACGATCTCGGCTTCTAGCTCATTGAGCGATGTCGTCTCGGTATCCCAGCAGATAACTTCCTGCAAGCGCAAAAAGTGGATCAGTTCCTGACGCAACTCGGGTGTGTCGATGAGGTGATAATCGTGGGCGCAGGTATCCAGATCGCGGAGCGGCTGCTCGGCCGGACTTACAAAGGCAGGCTCGGGCGATGCCGCGACCGGAGCGGGGGCAGGTGCGGCAAAGAGATCGGCCTGCCCGCCCGAGCGGCTGCCACTGGTGGTCTCGGCTTGCCCGAAGAGCCGCCTGGAAAGGGTCTTGAACTCGAGTTCGGCAAAGACGGCTTTCAGGTCTCGGGACTTCCGAAAGTCGTTCAGTACCAGCTTTTGAGGCTCAAAGGCGATGGGTACTTGTGTCTCGATGGTGGCTAGCTGCTTCGAGAGCAAGCCCTGCTCGGCATACTGAACGACGTTTTGTTTTTGCTTGCCTTTGAGCTTATCGGCGTTCTGGATCAGCCCTTCCACGCTGCCGTACTGTTGGATGAGCTTGATGGCTGTTTTTTCGCCGATCCCCGGAATGCCAGGGATGTTATCCGAAGCATCACCTTGCAAGCCCAGGATGTCGATCAGTTGCTCGGGACGTTCGATCTGCCAGCGGTTGCAGACCTCCGCAATGCCCCACTTTTCGGATTCTTTTTTGCCGGCATAGCCGAGCTTATGAAACAAGATGCGCTCACTGACGAGTTGGGCGTAGTCTTTGTCTATCGTAACCATCTGTACCTGAAAGCCTTCGGTTTCGGCTTTTTTGGCCAGTGTCCCTACGATGTCATCAGCTTCGTAGCCTTCTTGCATCAGGAGCGGGATGCCCATGGCCTGCACCACCCGAAAGACGTAGGGCAAGGCCTGGGTGATGTCCTCGGGCTGGGACTCGCGGTGGGCTTTGTAGTCCGAGAAAGTCTCGTGCCGAAAGGTCGGCCCTTTGGCATCACAGGCTACGCCTACATGGGTGGGTTTTTCTTTCTCGATGACCTCCAAAATGGTATTGATGAAGCCGAGGATGGCACCCGTGTTGAGTCCCTTTGAGTTGAGGCGCGGGCTACGACTGAAGGCAAAATGCGCCCGATAGACGATAGCCATGGCATCAAAGAGGATGAGTGTTTTTTGTGGGTCAGGCATAAAGGTTGAGCGTTTGGTCAATTTTGTTTCGGGTACGAAGGATTTTTTGGTAGGTGCTGATGTTGGCTTGCCAAAAAGGGCTCACGGAGCGGATGTCCAGTTGCCAGGATTCGGTTTCGGATAAGGGAACGCGCCAGCAGTACTGCTCTAGGGCTTCCATCCAGCGTTCGCTATCGGGCTTGGGCGTATGCGGGAAGACGTGCCTTTGGAAGTATTGCCAGAGCCAGTCCGCCCAGCGATCAGGCAGCGGCTGATGGTGCAAGTCCGGATGCAAGGCATCCCAAAAAAAAGCCTTTGGCGCGGCCGCCCACCAGCGATCTCGCCACTCTGGGGGAAGTTTTGCGGCAAGCGTAGCCAGATGAGGGTAGCTGCGGTCTTTCGTCCGAGCATACCAACATTCGAGGAAAGCGTATTGTTGAGCCGGACTGGAGACGCGATGAGCAGACAACACCAGCCCAGCGGCGATGTTGGGATCAGCGACCCAGGCAGAGAGCTGTTCGGTTGGGAGTGCCTGCCAGTGTTCGTCCTCCATGAGGGCGGCCAAAAACTCGGGTGGGTGATCCGTTGTCCGGCCTTGTTGCCAGGCTGTTATGGCTGTTTGGAGCCGTCCGTACCAGGGTTCGGCCCGATGGCGATAAAGTAGGGCTAGGGCTTGTTCGTGGTAAGGCTGCTGTTCCAAAAGCCTGGCCAACAATGGAATATGTGGGTATTCCTCTTGCTGCCCCATTACCTCGAGCGCGATCTCGGGTGTGATGCTGCCCTGATCGAGTAGCTCGGGGAGTGCCTCGGGCTGTGCTTCGGCATGGCGCAAGC
Source organism: Bernardetiaceae bacterium (assembly GCA_036822015.1). Classification (GTDB taxonomy): domain Bacteria; phylum Bacteroidota; class Bacteroidia; order Cytophagales; family Bernardetiaceae; genus DAISIL01. The sequence continues at coordinate 29,801 of DAISIL010000009.1, forward strand.
GTGCGTGCGGGCTAGGCTGGGCGTTGGCGGGATGCCCATAAGGGAGATAGACATGCCACTCGGGATTTTGGGCGGCTAGCCAATGCGCCACGGGGTGGCAGGCATCGAAGATCAACGGATAATGCGCCGGCAAATGCAAGCCATGCCGAAAAAGTGCGGGGAAAACCTCAGGATTGATCTGCTGCCCGGCCGCCTGGCCGATCGCGTAAGCAAGCATGGGATAGGCGCGTCTCTCGAGTAGGTGTTGGAGCAACGCCACAAAAGCAGGTGGGGTTGTATGGGGCAGTTCGGGCAACTGAACGGACTTGAAGACCAGGGTAGGCGGCACAAATCCAGCTTTTTTTTGGAGATGCTGCCTGGCTGCCTGCTGCAAGATGTCCTGTGTTTGGTGGACTTGATCTGGGGGTAGCCCCACAAAAGCCTGCTTAAAATGATTAGATTCAGCGGTTTGCAAAGTAATCGAACAAAAGTTTTTGATTCAAGTTAAGGTAAATTGACCAAACAACAAAACGATGCGTGTAGCCATTTTTTCTTACAACGCCGGCAATACCCGTTCGGTGGCCTTTGCCTTTGAGCGGCTGGGTGCCGAGGTCGTCGTCTCTGCTGCACCCGAAGTCTTGATGGGTGCGGATCGGGTCGTCTTCCCGGGCGTAGGACACGCTCGCTCCGCGATGGATTACCTCCAACAGCACGGGCTGGATCGGTTGCTGGGCCAGTTGCGGCAACCCGTATTGGGCATCTGCCTGGGGCTACAACTGATGTGCCGCCACAGCGAAGAGGGCAATACATCAGCTTTGGGTATCTTTCCGGTAGCCGTCAAACGCTTTTCGCCCGAAGCCGTCGAAAAAGTGCCACACATGGGCTGGAATAACATCCAATCCACTCAGGGCAAGCTCTTTGCAGGCATTGGAGCGCAAGATTTCTTTTATTTTGTGCATAGTTACTACGCCGACCCTGACCCCCGTTACACCATCGCCGAGGCCACGTATGGGCATCGCTTTGGGGCGGCCTTACAGAAAGACAACTTCTGGGCCGTCCAGTTTCATCCCGAAAAAAGCGCGGCCGCCGGCGAGCGGCTGCTCCAAAACTTCCTTGCCATCGCGTAAGTTTTTGTAACTTTGTTTTTCCTCATTTCCATCACTTTTTTCCAGATCGCTTATGCAAAAAGTTCTCATCATCGGTGCCGGTGGAGTCGGCAATGTTGTGGTCAAGAAGTGCGTCCAGTTGCCGGAGGTCTTCGGTGAAATCCTCCTGGCCAGCCGCACGCTCGAGAAGTGCCAAAAGATCGCCCAGGAGGCCGGTGGCAACATCCAAACTGCCCAGGTCGATGCCGACAAACCCGAGGAGGTCATCGCCCTCATCGAGCGTTTCCAGCCCAAGCTGGTCATCAATGTAGCCTTACCCTACCAGGATTTGTCCATCATGGAGGCTTGCCTCCAGACGCGCACCCACTACATGGACACGGCCAACTACGAACCCAAAGACGAAGCTAAGTTTGCCTATCACTGGCAATGGGACTACCACGAGCGGTTCCAGGAGGCGGGTATCATCGGGCTGCTCGGCTGTGGATTTGATCCAGGCGTAACGGGTGTCTTTACTGCCTACGCCCAAAAGCACTACTTTGACCGCATCGACTACCTCGACATCGTCGATTGCAATGCCGGCGACCATGGCAAAGCCTTTGCCACCAACTTCAATCCCGAAATCAACATCCGCGAGATCACCCAAAAGGGAAAATATTGGCAAAACGGGCAGTGGATCGAAGTGGAGCCGCTTTCCGTTCATCGCCCCATCAACTACCCCGAAGTGGGGCCACGGGAATCGTATTTGCTCTACCACGAAGAACTCGAATCGCTGACCAAGAACATCCCCAGCATTCAGCGGGCCCGCTTCTGGATGACCTTTGGGGAGCAGTACATCACCCACCTGCGCGTCCTGGAAAACGTCGGCATGACCCGCATCGACCCCGTCCTGTATGAGGGTAAGGAAATCATTCCCTTGCAGTTCTTGAAAGCCGTCTTACCCGAGCCGTCTTCTTTGGGCGAGAACTACGAAGGTCAAACCTCTATCGGCTGTCATATCCGGGGCGAAAAAGACGGAAAAGACCGCTACTATTACGTCTATAACAACTGTAGCCATCAGGCAGCCTACGAAGAAACCGGCGGACAGGGTGTCGCTTACACAACAGGTGTTCCGGCCATGATCGGTGCTATGATGATCCTCAAAGGACATTGGCAACAGACAGGTGTCCGCAACGTGGAAGAGTTTGATCCTGATCCGTTTATGGATGCCCTCAACCAGCACGGCTTGCCTTGGCACGAACACATTGATTCTTTTGTGGAGTTTACGGACTAGATAGGTTCTATTGAATACCCCCCAAAAAAATCAGATGTCCTGTTTTTTTGGGGGTACAGCACTTTTAAAAAAATAAAATTTGTGATGAGTAAGATAAGTTACGTCAAAATCCAAAACTTTAAAATTTTTGGTAAAGAAGTTGTTATTAATTTTGATAATCCTACTATTTTAATTGGCGCAAATAATTCAGGCAAAACAAGCGTCATTCAGGCCCTAGCTTTGTGGAGCTGGGCGGTCAAGATATGGTACGACAAAAAAGGAAATGCTAAAAGTCAGGCACAAAAAAATAAAGGGGTATCCCTAAATCGTTTGGAAATAGCGCAAGTACCTATCAAAGAAACACGTTATTTTTGGAACAAAGCCAGTATTCGTCAGGGTAGTCATAACTACATCCCACTCACCATTCGGGTAGGGCTTCTTTATGAAAATGAAATTGTAGAAGTAGGCATCAACTTTACCTATCATAGTTCTGACTTGATCTACTGCCAGCCTACACCTGAAAGTTTTGCCGATACGGGATTGGAATGGATAAAATACGCGGCTCAATTATCCATCAACCTACTTTATCCCATGTCCGGGATGAGCGATAAAGAGTTTGTGCTTCAGGAGGAAGCCATACGTACACAGATAGGTGTTGGGCAAACAGCCAATGTCCTAAGAAATATTTGCTATCATTTGTATATCAACAGCAGAGGGGATTGGGAGTATCTGACCGAACTGACGAAAAAACTTTTCTCTATCTCACTCAAAGCACCTTTTGTGAGAGCTACCGGTGTACTCGAATTATTCTACAACTACGAAAGCAAAGAAAAAACCATAAGAGATCTGGATATAACTTTGTCTGGACGGGGACAGCAACAAATGCTCTTGGTACTCGCTTATCTGTTGAGCAACAGAGGGTCTGTGCTGATGATTGACGAACCTGATGCGCACTTAGAAATCTTACGACAATCCCAAATCTTTACCATTCTCAAAGAAGTAGCCAGAAGCTATGATTGCCAAATTATCATTGTTACACATTCGGAGGTCGTCCTCAACGAATCTCGCTCCGTTGTTTTTTTAGCAGACGGGCAAGCCCAAACCATCTCCGAAAATGCCGATTACAAGTTTATTAAAGATGCCTTGAAGAACTTTGGACTAGAACATTATTATAAAGCCAAACTAAATCCGCACATTTTATACGTCGAAAGCAGTACAGACCTGGATATATTACGTGCATTCGCAAAAAAATATCAACACAAAGCCAGCGATATTTTAACGGGCAAACTGTACTACTACTACACCCAAAACGAAGCCTCTACCGAAGACCTACCCGATACGCTGGAGCGGACATCAGGGTTGTACAAACCTTTCAGGCGGCACTTTCAATCCATCAAAAAGATCATCCCAGAACTCAAGGCACTTGCCCTCTTCGATGGAGACAACAAGAACAAACAAGACGAACAGTCTGAAAACTTTGCTGTTCTTTATTGGACTCGGTATGAAATAGAAAATTACTTCATTACACCCAAAGTTATCTTTGCTTTCCTTCAAAAGCAGGTTCGCCAAAGCCACGGGCCTCTCTTTGAGCAAAAACAGTGGCTTATGTTTGAGCGTATCTTCAATGAAACATTCCTGCTCCCCGTCTTCAATAACAACAGAAAGGCATTGGATGAATTTAGAGCATTACCCGAAAACCTAAAAGATGTCCAATTTGAAAACTTTGCCTCCTCCAAAAAAGTAAGTGCTTTATTGGCGCACACCTTTCAGGAGTTTGCCTCGGAAAGTGAGCAGCCTATTCTACTCACAAAGGGTAATTACTATCAACTGATTGAATATACCGAAGTACTTCCCGAAGAAGTGAACGATAAACTCGATCAGATCGTCAAATATTTATCGGACTGAATTGCATTGCCCATTCGTGAAAAACGAACTCAAAAAACATCTACCTTGTCCTCCTCTTCGGCATCGCGGCTGCGAACGATTCCCCGCGAGGAGGACTTAATGAAAGCAAATATACGCTGACGCTCCGAGCTATCGGGGAGTTGATCTTCGATGCGTTGGAGGGCTTCCTGCGTATTGAGACCGCTCGAGTACAAGAGGCGATAAATCTCGTGGATGTTGTTGAGCTGCTGCTTATCGAAGTTGCGACGGCGCAGCCCCGTAACATTGACCCCCACAAAACTCAACGGCTCTCGAGCAACGGTGATAAAAGGCGGTACGTCCTTGCGTACCCGTCCGCCGCCGGCGATCATGGCATGGTCGCCGATATGCACAAACTGATGGGCGGCACTGGTACCCCCCATCACGACATAGTCGCCGATGACTACGTGTCCGCCCAACTGCACAGTGTTGGCCAAAATACAGTGATCGCCAATAATGCAATCGTGGGCTACGTGTACGTAAGCCATCAGCAGGACGTGGTTTCCGATGCGGGTTTGGTAGCGGTCTTTGGTACCTCGGTTGATGGTAACAAACTCGCGTACCGTCGTGTGATCTCCAATCACGACCGTTGTTTGCTCACCATCAAACTTGAGGTCTTGGGGAATGGCCGCCACCACGGCTCCAGGAAAAATTCGGCAGTGGGATCCGATCCGGGCCCCATCCATGATCGTTACGTTGGGGCCAATCCAGGTATGATCGCCAATCTGTACATCGGCTGCAATATAGCTAAATGGGTCTATCTGTACGTGTTGTCCGATCTGTGCGTCCGGGTGGATGTAGGTATTCGGGTAGGTCATGGGAAAGCGTTAGGATTTTTTTTCTTCTTTTTCTTTACGTACCAAACTGGCAGCGATGATGGCTTCGGAGACTAATTTTTCACCGACATAAGCCTGTGCGCTGACCTTCGCGATCCCGCGCTTGACGGGAGCTAACAACTCACAGCGAAACAGCACCGTATCGCCGGGCTGTACCATCTTGCGAAAGCGACATTTGTCGATACCCAAAAAATACGTCCAGTAGTTCTCCGGATCATCGACGGTGTTGAGTACCAGGATACCGCCCGTTTGTGCCATCGCCTCTACCTGCAAGACCCCAGGCATGACGGGGTTACCGGGGAAATGCCCCTGAAAGAAGGGTTCGTTGATCGTTACGTTTTTTACGCCTACCACGTAGCGTTCGTCCAGGTAACAGATGCGATCCAGGAGCCGAAACGGATAGCGATGCGGCAGCACCTGGGCAATTTGGTTGGCATCCAGGATTGGAGGAGCAGATGGGTCGTAGAAGGGCGCCTCATCACCGCGCACCTTACGCATAGCACGCTTGAGCTTACGGGCAAAGGCGACGTTGGCACAATGCCCGGGGCGGGCAGCCAGGATTTGGGCTTTGAGGGGACGGCCCACGAGTGCCAAATCACCGATCATATCAAGGAGTTTATGTCGGGCGGGTTCGTTGTTGTGACGCAAAGAGATGTTGTTGAGGATACCCGTTTGCTCTACCTGGATGTCGGGTTTGCCAAAGAGTGTGCGCAGTTCGCTTAGCTTATCCTCGTCCAGGACGCGATCCACGATCACGATGGCGTTATCTACGTCGCCGCCCTGAATCAGCCCCTGGGCGTAGAGGGCTTCGATTTCGTGCAAGAAACAAAAGGTACGGCAGTTGGCGATCTCTTCGGGGTATTTGTCGATCTCGTTGAGGGAGGCGTGCTGGCTACCCAAAACGGAGGAGTTATAATCGACCATGACCGTCAGGCGATAGTCGGAGAGGGGAAGGGCGGCCAGTTCGATGTTTTTTTCGGGGTCTCGATAAAAAACGCCTTCCGTGAGTTCAAAGAAGTTGCGGTGGATGCCCTGGTTTTCTAGCCCTGCCTCCTGAATTTTTTCGACAAAGGGCCAGGCACTGCCATCCATGATGGGGGGTTCAGGGCCAGAGAGTTCGATCAAGGCGTTGTCTATCTGCAAGCCCACCAATGCCGAGAGGACATGTTCGACGGTATGGACACGGGCCCCGTCTTTTTCGAGGGTTGTCCCTCGGGCGCAATCAACGACGTAGTCCACGTCCACCTCTACGATGGGCTGCCCGGGGAGGTCGATGCGTTGAAACTTTAAGCCGTGGTTGGGGCGTGCCGGACGGATGGTCATGTGCGCAGAGGCTCCTGTATGCAAGCCCACCCCCGCAAAGGATACCGGGGCGGCGAGCGTATGTTGTTGCACTTTCATTCAGGAAGGGGTTGTGATGGATTTTCCAAATTGGCTTCAAAGGTAACACTTTTCTCAAAAAAAAGGCTTATCTTTCCTTGCAAAAGCATTTGCTCACAACCACTATGCAACTCCCCTTAAAGAAAACAAAGATCGTCGCAACCATTGGCCCCGCCTCCGAGTCGGTAGAAGTCTTGCGTAGCCTAATTCTGGCTGGCGTAAATGTCTTTCGGCTCAATTTTTCGCATGGCACCCACGAGCAGCACGCCGAGGTGATCCGATGTATCCGACGGCTCAACGAAGAAATGGGCGCGGGTGTGGCCATCCTGCAAGACCTCCAGGGGCCCAAAATCCGCGTCGGTGAACTCGAAGCCCCCTTTGAGGTACAGACTGGCGATACCTTTTTGATTACCAATCAGGAAGAAATCGAAGGCAACCGAGAGCGCATCTCCTGTACGTACCCTTCCGTTGTCCGAGACATCAAAATAGATGACCGCGTACTGATCGACGATGGCAAAATTGAACTGATCGTGATGGACGTGGAGCGCGACCACTTTCAGGTAAAGGTCATCCATGGCGGAACCATCAAGCCCCGCAAAGGCATCAACCTACCCGATACGGTCATTTCGGCACCTGCCCTGACCGACAAAGACTACCAAGACTTGCTCTTTGGGCTCGAGCAAGAAGTCGATTGGATCGCTCTTTCTTTTGTTCGCACGGCCGAAGAACTCTACTACCTCCGGCGGCTCATCAAACAACAAAAAGGCGTAGCCCGAATCATCGCCAAGATCGAACGCCCCGAAGCCATCAAAAACATCGACCGCATCATCGACGCAGCCGATGCCCTGATGATCGCCCGAGGCGACCTCGGCGTAGAAATCAAGATGGAGGATGTCCCGATGGCCCAAAAAAGTATCGTCCGCAAGTGCATCGAAGCCACCAAGCCCGTCATCATCGCGACCCAGATGATGGAATCCATGATCGACAACCCCCGTCCCACCCGAGCCGAAGCTGCCGATGTAGCCAACGGGGTCATGGATGGGGCCGATGCCCTCATGCTAAGCGGGGAGACAGCCGTGGGACGCTATCCGGTTAAAGTCGTCGAGAGCATGACACAAATTATTCGTTCGGTAGAAGAAAGTGCTAACATTTACAATGTTTTCTACAACGTTGATCGCAGTTCTCCTGATTTTACGAGCCGCAGCTTGATCGCGACCGGCTGCTGGATGTCCTCCGAAACAAAAGCCAAAGCCATTATTGCCATGACCCAATCGGGCTACACGGCTTTTGAGATTTCGAGCCGCCGCCCCAGAGCCAATATTTTTATTTTTACCAAAAACAAGCATATCCTCAATATGCTCAACCTGGTTTGGGGCGTGAGTTGCTATTACTACGACCGCTTTGAATCGACGGATCAAACCTTTCAGGATACCCAGCAGTTGCTCCTGGAGCAAAAGGAAATTCAGCGGGGCGATGTGGTCATCAACCTGGCCAGTATGCCGATCGTCGAGCGCGCCCGCACCAATACCCTCAAAATTGATGTTGTCCGATAACCCCCTCTCGTGCCATGCGTATTTTGCTTTCTCCCTCCAAAACACAAACCTTTGAATTGCCTGAACCCGAACAATTTACCTTGCCTCAATTTTTGGAGGATTCCCAACAGCTCATGGACATCCTCACCCAACAATCCAGGGCCCAGATCGGTGAACTGATGCAGATCAGCGATGCCCTGGCAAGCCTCAACTACGAGCGTTTTTCGCGCTTTTCCCTGCCTTTTTCGCCCCAAAATGCCCGTCCGGCGGTATTTGCTTTTCGGGGCGATGTCTATGATGGCTTAGCCGCCGATACGCTCACAGCGGCGGATATTGATTTTGCCCAGAGACACCTGCGTATCCTTTCGGGTTTGTATGGCTTGCTGCGTCCCCTGGACTTGATCCAGGCGTATCGCCTCGAAATGAAAACACCCCTCGATAACCCACGCGGCAAAAATCTCTATGCCTTTTGGGGCAAACGCCTGGCCCAGCAACTGGTACAAGAAACAGAAACGGTCGTTAATTTGGCTTCCCAGGAGTACTTCAAAGCCCTGCCCACGCAGGTTTTATCCACCGTTCGGGTGATTACGCCTGTCTTTAAGGAGCGCAAAGGAGAGACTTACAAGGTCATCGCCATTTATGCCAAAAAAGCCCGAGGACAGATGGCGCGTTACCTGATTCGGGAACGTATCAGCGATACCGAAGGGATCAAGGGCTTTCGGGAGGGCGGTTATGCTTTTGTGGAGCAGTTCTCGACCGAAGATCAGTGGGTTTTTGCTCGAGATTGATAAAAGTCAATAAGTGGGCTTATTTAATTCATAAATTCGTGTTGTCCAAAGGCTTAATTTTGGAGTATTGTATTACTTGATACCCCATCAAATCATGGACAACAACGCTATTTACTACTTCTCTCCCACCAAAAATGTCTTTGGTTCTGGTTCTATTGCCGTTATCGCACAAGAAATCGCATCTGCCAAGTACAAAAAGGTTCTTCTCATAACGGATCGCTTTTTTGGTAAGCATTCATTGTGTCAGGATATTTGCGCGCTCATCGAAAGCAGCCAAGCTGAACCCATCGTGTGGGATGGCGTTCAACCTAACCCCACTGATCTCAACGTGGTGGCAGCTACTCAGGAATTTAAATCCCGGGGCTGTGATGCTATTTTGTCATTGGGCGGAGGTAGCGCGCACGATTGTGCTAAGGCTGTTGCTATTATGGCCACTAACACGGGTCGAATTCAAGACTACGAAGGAATTGACCAGGTAAAAATCATACCCGCCCCACTTTTTTCCGTTAATACGACGGCAGGTACAGCAGCCGAGCTCACCCGCTTCTCCATCATCACGGATACCTCTCGAAAGGTCAAGATGGCTATCATTGACTGGCGCATTACGCCACTGCTGGCCGTCAATGATGCACAAACAATGGTTTCGATGCCCCCTGATCTGACCGCAGCTACGGGTATGGATGCCTTGACGCACGCCGTAGAGGCATACGTATCTACGGCCGCTAATGCCCTAACCAACGCCAATGCCGCCGCATCTATAAGTTTGATTTTCAAATATTTACCACGTGCCTACAACAATGGGCAAGACCTGGAGGCAAGAGAGCAGATGGCATACGCACAGTTTTTGGCTGGTCTGGCTTTCAATAACGCTAGCCTTGGCTATATCCATGCGATGGCACATCAACTGGGGGGCTTTTATGATCTCCCGCATGGGGTGTGTAATGCCATTTTGCTGCCCGTCATCAGCCAATTCAATAAAAGTGCGGCTGTTGAGCAGCTAGCCGCTTTGGCCCAGATGCTCCAGCTAAGCCATCCTGATCAAAGTCCTGACCAAAAGGCACAAGATTTCATTGAAGCTTTACGAGCCATGAAGCAGGAACTTGGTATCCCCCAGGATCTCAAGGCACTCGGTGTTCATCCAGGAGACTTTACGCTTATGGCACAAAATGCCATGAAAGACCCCTGTGGTCTGACCAACCCCGTACAGCCAAGCCTCCAACAGGTCATTGAGCTATTCGAGACCGCTTACCAAAGCGAGTCCGTACCGGCTTAGCACGTAACCTAAATACAGGTGAGGTTTAGCGGCAGATCAAGATAAAAGAAATATTATCTTGATTAAGATTACATTTTTATTTAATATTCACATTAAAATCACTTACTACAATGAAGAAATATTTTTTTTGCCTTGTGTTTTTTAGTTGCCTGTCCGTGATGAGTTATGCACAATCAAAGATCACGCTACAAGTACCGGATCACTCTGATGCGGAAATTTATCATAACGGGTTTTTGGTTGGGCGAGGGTCTGCATTAATAAAACTGGATAACACACAAAACCGATTTACTATCAAGAAGGAAGGGTATCGGGATTATACCGCTACTTTCGGTAAAAAAGACATTCAGTATCTGCTCAAAAAAGGCAAAACAAATATTTACGAGATGGATTTTGATACTCGATTAGTGCAAGTAACGACGAGTCCATCCGATGCTGGCATTTATATAAACGGTAAAATGGTGGGACACCGAAGCTATCTTTTAGAAATCCCCAAAGGAAAGATGTTTGCTGTTGAGCTTAAAAAAGCTGGGTATCAAAGCATCAAGCGAGACTACAAGTTCATGTCTGGGGGGGTTCTTCCACCCATCAAAGATCATTTGGTACTAACTAACCGTACCGTCAATGTTACTACCGTTCCATCCGATGTTAGCCTTTACGTGGATAACAGACTTGTAGGGGAGGGGAGTGTAACCTTAGTTATTCCATCCGAATCATGCATCACCTTGAAAGGCATTAAGGAAGGACGAGTGCCCAAAGAACACGTGCTTTGTAACAAATCCGGAGATAGCCACGAAGCACCATTGTCTATGCGAATGGAGTTAAAGGATTATGTGGTTCAACTGCACAGTACACCCGATAACGCAACCATCAAAATTGATGGGAAAGTCGTCGGAACAGGAAAATTTGATGTCCAAATAAATGAGGGAGCATGTGTGGAGGTGATCGTGCAATCCCCTGGCTTCATCAGTGAAGAAAAAATATATTGCAACAAGCCCAATTTTCGCCCAAACTTTTCGTCCGATCACATCAAACTTGACGTGGATGAGGCTTACCTCTCATCAAGTCAAATAGATCAAGCCAATAAAGACATCACCATTGATGTCAGTGAAAGTAGAAGTAATGATGATACCTGGAAACTAATCAGCATGATCGTTACCTCACATTTTGATATATTAGAGGTAACAGATAAAGAAACAGGCTACATACGCACATCATGGGTAGCACAAAGTTTCAAAGACAGCACGATCAGAACACGTTTTATTGTCAAGCTCTCCGGTATAAATCCCATTCAGTATCGCGTAAAAATACAATCCCAACAGTCGCCTGCCGCACAAGTCAGCGTCAAGAATGACCATGATTTTGAGGATTGGGATCGCGTACTCAACACCCACAAAGATATTATCAGCGAAATACAGTCCAGACTAAGGAACTAAACTACCACCCGATAGCGTGTCCTTACTTTTTTACCTCCTTACAGACACCATCCAAAAGCCAAGAACCTTTTTTAGCGTTAAGGTGTGGACATATCATGGTGTGGTATAAGCTATCCCTTCTCGACGACCTCAAGCACCGTCCGAAAGGCGACGAACTTGTTGGCATAACGCAAGTTATGGGCGTGCTGGAGACGCGGGGCATGAGCCGTTTGGTAGCGGTCTAGTTGCTGTTGGCTGTGGCAGTAGTACTGGACGGCATAGGTGGGTCCCTTCGTTTCGGGTAGGGGCGTGAGCAGGCGCAGGATGCGGTGTTGGACAAACAAGCCCGTGTTCATCACCTCGGGTATGTGTTCGGTTTGCATCCATTGGAGCCAGTCGGTGTGGATGTCTTCGTCGATATTGATGGTTACGTTATAGATCAGCATTTTTGGGGAGTAGTTTTAGTCCAACAACCAGTACATCGTCCAACTGTTTGTGGTCGCCCTGCCATTGCTCAAAGACAGATACGAGTTGTTGGCATTGGTCTTCCATGCGTCCACGAGGGCGGGTATTGGCGAGCAGTTGCCGAAACCGCTTACTCATAAACTTCGTACCATCGCTGCCTCCAAACTGATCGTGGAAGCCATCCGAAAACATATAAAAATACGTTGGTGCATCAACCGTAATCGTATGGGTATGAAAGGGTTCCCGATCTGTTCTGCGAGAAAAACCACCGATCATGGTGCGGTCGCCTTTGAGATAAACCATCTGCCCATCCTTGACGTAAACCAGTGGGTTTTTGGCTCCGGCAAATTGTACAATTCCGGTGGTCTTGTCCCAGACAAGGACGGTGGCGTCCATGCCGTCTTTGTTTTCGGTTTGTTGTTGGCGTAGGGCCGTACTGATGTTTTGGTGAAGGCGTTCGAGGATTTCCCCTGGATGAACAAGTTGCTGATTGACAATAATTTGATTGAGATAGGCATTGCCGAGCATGGACATAATCGCGCCCGGAACGCCATGTCCGGTACAATCCGCGACAACGAGTACAGACTGCTGATTCACTTTGGCATACCAATAAAAATCGCCACTGACAATATCACGCGGCTTAAACAAAACAAAGAAATCATCAAACCCTTCGGCGATCTGCTGATGATCGGGGAGCATGGCTTCCTGGATACGCTTGGCATAGGTGATGCTGCTCCGAATCTGTCCGTAACTGTGGGCAAGTTTGAAGTTCGTTTCATCGAGGACTCGGGCGGTCTGGCTCAACTGCTCGTGGGTCTGGGTGAGTTCGGCATGGGAGCGGTTAAGGTCTTGGTAGGTGCGCTGGAGTTCGCCCTGTTTGCGTTCGATCTCTTCGTTTTTGCTGGCCAGGATTTTGTTTTGGGCTTCAATTTCTTCTTTTTGCTGATTGGCGATGGCATTGAGGCGGGCCAGATTTTGGTTTTGTTCTTCGATTTGATGCTTTTGGCTTTCAAGGACTTTATTGGCGTATTGTTTTTCGCGGAAGCGAAAAAAGAGGACAAAGATCAAGGCCAGACCGAGTAAGGAGAGTGCGATCAGGAAGCGGGTTTGGGTGGTCTGTTGCCGGATCAGGAGTTCTTGTTGGCGTTGGCGTTCGTTGAGGAGCAGGATTTCTTCTTCTTTTTTGTCGAGGTCATACTCGGCTTTCATCTCGGCCAGGTGTCGGGTGGCGTTGTCTTGATAAATTTGGTCGCTCAACTCGGCATATTTCCGCTGGTATGCAAAGGCCTCCGGGTAGTTGTTGGTGGCGGCGTGGATGTTGGAGAGTTGTTGATAAATCTGCCGTAGTTGATCCTGGAGTTGGAGGGCGATAGCTCCTTCTTTGGCTTGTTGGGCATAGCGAAGGGCTTCGGGGTAGTTTTTTTGTTGGAGATGCGCTCGGCTCATCAGGTCGCTATCATGGACGATACCCTCACTGTCATCGTAGGTGTTGTTCAGTTCGAGGGCATCACGCAAGTAGGGAATCGCCTGATCGGCTTTGCCTTGTAGGGTCAAGACCTCCCCAATACCGGAGTACATGTAGCGCACCAGGGCAGTTTTCTCTTGGTGGTTTTCGACGATCTGCAAGGCCTGCTGGTAGAGTTCGAGGGCTTTATCGTAGTTTTTTTCGAGTTTGTAGATTTCGCCTAAGTTATTGATACCGAGGGCATACCCCACCGTATCTCCCCTTGCACTATCAGCCGAGAGGGCTGCCACGGCATAAGCGCGGGCTTCGCTGAGGTTGCCGAGCTGCTCGTAGATAAAGGAAAGTCCCTCAAAAATTTGGGCGGTATTGACCTCACTTTTGTCGGGCAAGTCGTCCATCAGTCGGAGGGCTTGTAGGGTATAGTCCAGGGCTTTGGAGTAGTTGCCGAGTTCGGAGTAGATATAAGCCAGTGCCGTGTAGAGCGAGATCATCAGCTTGGCTTGTCCGGTATTTCGGGCGATCTGCATCCCTTTTTGGTACTGCTCGAGGGCTTCGATGAACTGGGATTGAAAGGCGTAGAACTGCCCGAGGGCGTAATGTGCTTGGGCTAACCCTTCGTTGTATTCGATGCCTTTGGCTAGGCGTATGGCTTCTTCGGCTTCTACCCGTCCGCTGTCCTCGGTAGCGATTTCGGTGTAGATCAATGAGAGTTGGTTTAGGATGTCCACCCGTTGGCGGCCCTGGGCTTGAGCAAGCTGGGCTTCGAGTTCGGCGCGTCCTTGCCCATGAAGCAAATATGGCAGGCTTAGCCAAAAGATACATACAAAAAGTAACTGCTTCAAGGGCTTCAATGTAAGTAAGATGAGTCAGTAAGATTGAGTTATACAAATATAGTGCAGGTTTTGCGCAAGTTAATCTAGGTGATGGGTAGATTTGTTTTTGTCGAGCAGTCGGATGCCCCAACGAGGGATGCCCCACAAGGCACGAAACCAGCCCGGCTCCTGGTCGCGGTCGGGGGAGATGTCAAAGGTCTGCTTGACCCGCTCCTCCAGGTCAGCAAAGGAAAGCCTGGGGCTACTCGGGCGATGAAGTTCCTCTTCGCTAAGGGCTTCGGGCATCAGCACCCACAAGAGCAGATACAAAAGCACGCTAAAGCCACCATTGAGCAACAAAGAAGCCACCAAGCCCAGGCGCACCAGGCTCGTATCGACGTTGAAATAAGCCGCTAGCCCCGACGCAACCCCTCCCAGTTGTTTGTCTTCGGGATGACGGAGGGCGCGGCGCGTATCCAAAGCGTCCTGGAGTTCTTCCTTAGCCGGCAAGACCGTCCATAAAATTCCATAAGCCAGCAACACCCACGAGGTACTCATGTACGAAAAGACCGAGAAGCCTGTCAGGGCAGCCACCCACAAGAGCCGCACCCATAGCTCATCCACGCCCAACGTATGGGCGATGCCGGCCGCTACCCCACCGATCATCTGACGGGATTTGTTCCGTACCAGACGTGGGGTAGCCGCAGGGGCAGTCTGCGTGGGCATGGCAGGAGGAGGCGTTGCCTTAAAACTCGGATAGCCCGTTCGTGCAGAGACCTGCAAGAAATCCACTTCGTGAATCGCAATTTCTATATCAAAAACAGTAACAACAGGATAACTTTCGTTGAGATTTTGGAGCAGTACCTCCGCGATCTGCTCCTGCCATGCCGCTACTTGGGCAGGGTCTGCACCTGCCGTTATTTCGCTCCGATACACTTGCCACAGTTGGTCTGCCGCCTCCTCTACCTGAAAGATCACACCGCCAATACCGAGTGCCTTTGTCGTCGATTTCATACCCTAAGATACACAAAAAAAATAAAAAAACGGGCGTAGGTGTTGGGGGCAATCACTAATCGAATCAACCAAAGAACTCTTTCATGCGGTCAAAAAAAGTCTTATCCCTACCCTCGGGGTTGGGAGAGAAGTTTTCGGACTCACGGAGCTTTTCAAGCATTTTTCGCTCTTCTTTGGATAGTTGGCGGGGTGTCCAGACGTTCACATGGATCAGTTGGTCGCCACGTCCGAAACCATTGAGTTCCTTGATACCCTTACCCCGCAAGCGCAAAATCTTTCCGCTTTGCGTACCTGGCTCGATGCTGATTTTGACTTGTCCCTCGATGGTAGGTACCTCCAGGGAGGTTCCCATGGCCGCATCAGCGAAGTTGAGGTAGAGGTCGTAATGAACGTTGTTTCCCTCTCTTTTGAGGAGATCGTCCTCTTTCTCTTCGATCAGGATGAGTAGATCACCGGCGACGCCACCACGCGGCGGAAAGTTGCCCTTACCCGACATCGAAAGCTGCATTCCTTCCTCTACGCCAGCCGGCACATTGAGGGAGATGACTTCTTCTTCTGGCACCACGCCTTCACCATTACAGCTACCACAACGCGAGGTGATGCGCTTACCTGTCCCACCGCAAGTACCGCAGGTAGAGGAGGTTACCATTTGTCCAAGCATCGTATTGGTTACGCGGCGCACCTGCCCCGTACCTCCGCATACATCACAGGTCTGGTAAGCTGTGCCATGGGCGGCTCCCGTTCCCTGGCAATCCTTGCAAAGCACCTGTCGCTTAACTTTTATCTTTTTCGTAACGCCATTAGACACCTCGGAGAGGGTCAGTTTGAGTTTGATCCGCAGGTCGCTGCCTTTGCGTCGCCTTGCTCCACCACCGCCAAACATATCCCCGAAGGGAGACCCGCCGCTGTTACCAAAAATATCTCCGAAGGTGGAAAAAATATCTTCCATCGTTGCTCCGCCACCGCTGAAGCCCCCACCGCCTACGCCCTGGTGCCCAAAGCGATCATATTTTTGTCGCTTTTCGGGGTTGCTCAAGACCTCGTATGCCTCGGCGGCTTCCTTAAAACGCTCCTCGGCCGCTGCATCGCCCGGGTTTTTGTCCGGGTGATTTTTGATCGCAATTTTGCGATAGGCTTTTTTGATTTCGGTAGCATCGGCATTTCTACTGACACCCAGTATGTCGTAATAATCTTTCTTCATGGCTTTTTTTGGATTAGGCACCTACCACAACTTTGGCAAAGCGCAGGATTTGGTCGCCGAGGTAATAGCCCTGTTCGATCTGATCGACGACTTTGCCTTTCATCTCCTCACTCGGGGCAGGTATTTGGGTGATGGCCTCGTGAAGATCAGCATCAAAATCTTGACCTATCGTGCTTTCCATCGCCTTCAAGCCTTGCTGCTCGAGGGTGCGCTTGAGTTTGTGATGGATGAGCTTGACTGAATCGCGTTGGGCGACGACCATCGGATCCAGCGTTTGCCCTTCTGCTGCTTTGGGAAACGACTTCTCGGCTCGTTCAAAGTCATCCAGGACAGGCAAAAGGGCTTCGATGATCTTTTTGCCGGCCGTTTGGGTCAGGGCGATGCGCTCTTTCGCCGTTCGGCGACGGAAGTTCTCAAACTCGGAGTACAGGCGGAGGTATTTGTCTTTCTGCTCACTTAGCTGGGCTTCCAGAGCGGCTACCGGGTCATCCGGGGTAACTTCTGGCTGCTGCTCCTGCACCTCTGGGTTCTCCTGGCTCTCTTCGGTATCGGTAGTCGGTTTGGTTTGGTCTTCTGACATAAGGCTCGGATTCAATCAAGATAAGTAAAGGATAAATACAATGAAACTGTGGGCAATTAGGTTGCCAAGCCCAAAGGTAAGCCATTTTGTCGGCATCCTACGAGGAAATCCGTCTTTTTTGCGGGCTTATGACAAAATGACCCTGCGTTTTGTACGCCACCAGAATTTTGTATTTTTGTGGCATGACAAGTACCGAACTCGATCCCTTCGCCACCCAGATACGCCGCGACATCCTACGGATGGTACACGCGGTGCAATCGGGGCATCCGGGCGGCTCTCTGGGCTGCGCCGATTTTTTTGTGGCCCTCTATGGGCATTTGATGCAACACGACCCGTCCCGCTGGCCATCCACCGAAGGGCAAGACCTGTTCTTTTTGTCCAACGGGCATATCTCTCCGGTTTGGTATGCTACCCTGGCTCGCTTTGGTTATTTTGAGGTAGCAGAACTCTCCACGTTCCGCAAAATCAACAGCCGTCTGCAAGGCCATCCTGCCACAGAGGAAGGGCTGCCTGGCATCCGCGTAGCGTCCGGCTCCCTGGGGCAGGGGCTTTCGGTGGCCATTGGCGCGGCACAAACCAAAAAACTCCAAAACGATCCGCATTTTGTTTATGTCCTGATGGGAGACGGCGAATTACAAGAGGGGCAAGTGTGGGAAGCGTCCATGTATGCGGCACACCATCGCGTGGATCGCCTCATCGCAACGGTCGATTACAACGGACGACAAATCGACGGCGACACCGAAACCGTTATGAGCCTCGGTAACTTACGCGCCAAGTTTGAAGCCTTCGGATGGATCGTCCTCGAAAGCGACGGCAACCACATCCAGACCGTCATCGACACCCTCCGACAAGCCCAACACCTCAGCGGACAGGGTAAGCCCATCCTTTACCTCATGCGTACCGAAATGGGCTATGGCGTGGACTTCATGATGGGTAGCCACCAATGGCACGGCGTAGCCCCCAACGACGAGCAACTCGCCGCCGCCCTTGCCCAACTTCCCGAAACCCTCGGCGATTACTAACCAGCATGGCACGTATCAAACTCACTTTTCCCGAAGAGAACATCCGATTTGAGACCACACTCCGAGTGCGGGTATCGGATCTCAACTACGGCAACCACCTCTCCAACGACCGCTTTCTGGTCTATGCCCACGAAGCCCGCCTGCGCTACATCCAACACCTGGGCTACCCGAGTGAACTGGAAGTGGCGGGTATCGGACTGATTATCGGCGATGCTGCGATGGTCTTTTTGCAACAGGCTTTCCTGGGAGATCAGATTCGGATAGAACTAGCCGTGGGCGAGTATAGCCGTGTGGCTTTTGAGTTGTACTACCGTCTCACCCGAGAGGCAGACAAAGCCGTCATCGGGATCGTCAAGACCAACATGGTTTGTTTTGATTACGCCCAGACCCAACAGGTAGCCGCCCTGCCCTCCGCTTTACGCGCCCAACTCGACGCTTAAACTGCTCGTTCAAAAACCTATGCACGGTATTCCCTGCTGCGCGGCAAATGCCCGTGCCTCCTCCATTCGGTCAAAGACCCGCTCTATGGATACGATGGCTCGTGAGATGCTTTGCCCCTGCCAATCGACCCAGATAACCTGACGTTGGGGTACATCTGTTTCGTCTTGAGGCGGGCAGGTTTGCACCAGCACATAACGCAAAGAAGCCTCTGCCGTGGGTGGGTAACGCTTGCTCCCCTCGGGTAAGCGCAGGGGATGCACAAAGCGACAAGGCAAGGCCTGCTGCCCTAGCTCGTGTAGGTATGCCTCCAGCGCTTGTTTGGTGGGGGCATTCATGCGGATAAAAACGATGCCTTGTGGGCTTTGGAGCGTTCCGCAGCCCATCTCTCGCCGCTGGATATGTTGCATCGTATCCCGCAAAGCACGCTGAATCAGCTCTTCCAAGCGGTTCCAGCTATGCTCAGGCAGAGGGGCTAGCTCCCAGGGCTGCCCCCCGTCAAAACGCCCCGAGGAGCTTTGCATTTGCGTTACGGGCGTATAGCGCACCCCGGTAGCATGAAGGCTATAATGGTTGTTGTTACCATCGGTGTAGCGGTAAGTCGGCGTGAGGGTCATGGCTAAAAAAAAGATCAAAAGGGGAAACATGGGTTGAATGATTGATTATCCAAAAAGCTCTCTCATGTATCCAAAGCAAAAAAAATGCTATTATCTCCAATAGCCTTAACGAAAAAATTTGTAAATTTGAGAGAAACAAAGTAGAGCAAAGTGAAAGAATTAAAAACCATAGATTTATTTGCAGGTATCGGAGGAATACGATTAGGTTTTGAAACCTGGGGTTGCAAGAACGTGTTTACTTCGGAGTGGGACAAAGATGCTCAAAAAGTATATGAAGCAAATTTTGGAGAAAAGCCTTTTGGCGATATTACAGAAATAAGCCCCGATGATATACCCGATCACGATATTTTGTTGGCAGGTTTTCCTTGTCAGCCCTTTTCCATTATCGGAAATATGCAAGGCTTTGCGGATACGAGAGGAACGCTTTTTTTTAATATAGAGGAAATTTTGCGCGTCAAACAGCCTTACGCTTTTTTGTTAGAAAACGTCAAGCAACTTCGTACCCACGATGGCGGGAGAACTTTTCAAGTCATCTTGGAAAAACTAAAGTCCTTGGGCTATTTTTTGCACCATACCATACTCAATGCCCTAAACTTTGGCTTACCCCAAAAACGAGAAAGAACTGTCATTGTGGGTTTCAGGGAGAGTATTCGTTTTTCGTTTCCTAAACCAACAGGGGGATTTATTTCACTTTCAGAAATTTTAGACCCCGAAGATCAAATTGATGAAAAATATTTTGCCTCAAAAGAAATTGCAAAAAAGCGCATTGAAAAATTGAAAACCAAACCTTTTTATCCCTCTGTTTGGCATGAAAACAAAGGTGGAAATATTTCGGTATTGCCTTTTTCGTGTGCTTTGCGAGCCGGTGGTTCTTATAACTATCTGTTGGTGAATGGAAACCGAAGATTGACCGAAAGAGAAATGCTACGATTGCAAGGTTTTCCCGAGGACTTTGTGGTCAATGTGAGCTATACAGCCATGCGAAAATTAACAGGTAATAGTGTCGCCGTACCTGTTTTTAGAGCCGTAGCCAAGCAAATGATAGCGTCCATACAAAACCGCACAATCGTTCAAGAAACCAAGCAACTTTCTATCCTGACATCTGCATATGAGTCCACGAGAAATGAACTAGCCGATGTTCTTTGGGCAACCAACTAAAATCAATTCTCAATACACATACCAATCCCCTTCTTTGTAATACCGATAGATGACCTGGTTGTGAAGGGTGTTGATCTCGGGGTCGGGGACAGGTCTCCAGTTTTTGCCGAAGGAGGTAATCAGATAGAGGGCTTCGGCGTTGAGCCAACGCAGGGAGAGGCCCTGGAGAGGCAGTTGGCGCAGACGGGCTTTGAGGGTATCTCGGGGCATCTCTTTGTTGGCCAGTATCCAGCCCCACTCCCCCATAGTCATCACCTGGTTGTGGAGCGGGAGCGTCTGAAAGCCAGCCGTTTGTAGCGTTGTGTCGATGGCTGCAAAAGCCCTGGGCGCATAGTAGGGGCTGCCTGCCTGTGTGATGAGGATGCCGCCCGGGCGCAAATGGCGATAACAAAAACGATAAAACTCTAAGGTGTAAAGGCGGTTTAGGTCGATGGTTTTGGGGTCGGGGAAGTCGATGAGGATGACATCGAAGAAGTCCGGTGTATCGGCTAAGTAGTTGAAGCCGTCTTCGTTGCGCACCACTAGCCGTGGGTCATCGAAGGCATTGCGGTTCATCTCCCTAAAAACGGGATGCTGGCTACCCAACACCGTCATGGCGGGGTCTAAGTCCACCAGAACCACCTCCTCCACTGCCGCGTATTGCAACACCTCACGCAAGGCACATCCATCGCCGCCCCCCAAAATCAAGACGCGCTGCGGATGCCGATGCAGTCCCATGGCACTATGTACCATCGGCTCGTGGTAAAGGTATTCATCGAAGGTACTCAACTGGAGATGACCGTTGAGGTAGAGCCAATGGTCGGCTTTGTAGCGCGTCAGGACGATCTTTTGGTAGGGCGTTTGTTGCTGAAAAACCACCCGATCCAGATAGCGGCTCTGCTCCCCGTACTGCACCACGTCATCAGCAAAGATCAGCCCACCGAGCAAAAGCAAAGCCGTAGCCCCACCCAAAAGCCGTATCGGACGCTGCCAGTGTGCCGCAATCATGCCCCGCAAAACATACATCAAAGCCAGGGCTACCCCCAGATTGATACTCCCCAAAATGAAAGGCGTATAAGTCAATCCCAACAGCGGCAAGCCCACAAAAGCAAAAAACACCCCACCCACCAGACTGCCGTAGTAGTCTTTCTCCATGACATGGGAGATATTCACGCGCAGGTCTTCGTAGGCTTCGTTTAGGCGTGTAACGAGCGGTATTTCCATCCCGATCAGGAGTCCGATCAGGGTACTCAACAGGTAGATCACAACACCGGCATAATCAAAAGCAAAAACAAATAGCCGATAATTAAAACTTTTGTACGCCGTAGCCGCATACGCAATCAAGACACAGAAAGAAACCAAAATAGAAAGCAAAAACTCAATCAAGAGAAACTTTTCGAGCAGGTGTTTATCCAAAAACTGACTGAACCGGCTTCCCAGCCCCATCGAAAAGAGCATCACGGATAGAATCATTGTCCACTGCAAGACGGAGTTACCCAAAAAGTAGGTCGCCAGTGTCGAAAGAATGTACTCGGCCACAATACCCGAAAGCCCCGTAGCAAAGAGCGCGATTTTGAGTGCCAAAGAAGGATGTAAACGCAAAGCAGCAGGCATAGATTTTAGAAATAGTAGTTCACCGGATTGGTAACTTGTTGGGTGGCATAGGCAGGCAAATCGGGGAAATGCTCACCCAGGTAGTCCAGGAGCAAATCCACCGTCCCGATTTCGCTTTCGTAGTGGCCCACATCAGCGATCACAATGCGACCCTGGGCATCAAAAAACTGATGGTATTTGTAATCCGAGGTAATGAAAAAGTCCGCTTTGGCAGCTACGGCATGTTCCAACAAAAAACTCCCCGCCCCTCCGCAAACGGCTACTCGTTGTACGGGGCGGTGGCGCAGGGCTGTATGCCGAACAAGCGGCAGCCGAAGGGATGCCTTCAGATGTGCCAGGAAGTCCGGCTCTGGCATCGCCTCAGGCAGAACACCGAGCATACCCGCCCCGCTGCTTTCATCCAGGAAGGCCTCTGGCTCAAGGCCCAGCTGTTGGCAGAGCCTCGCATTGACCCCCTCCCACACTTGATCGAGGTTGGTATGAATCGCATAAAGCGATACCCGGGCACGCAAGGCAGCCATCACGCTGCGCTCCACGTAGGTACGTCCGGTGATCTGGCGCAAGCCCGAGAAGATGATCGGATGATGCGAGACGATGAGGTTACAGCCACGTTCCTGGGCTTCATGCACGATGGCTTCGGTGGCATCCAGGCTCACCAGCACGCCCGTAAGCACTGCATGAGCATCTCCCACGAGCAGTCCGGCGTTATCGTAGCTGGCTTGTAGGGGCAGGGGTGCTAATTTTTCCAGTCTGTCTGTAAGGTCTTGAACAGTAGGCATAAAGCAATCAATCAAGGGCTTTGATGAGCAGTAAGCTATCCTGAAAGCTGACCACCTCCCAGCGGTGCTGCTCGGCTTTGCTTCCCGGGACAGAGGCCCGGGCAGGAAGTTGTATCTCAACGATGAGGGGCTTCTCCTGAACGAGCTTCCAGCTACCCTGTCGGGCTTCCTGCCCATCGGTGGGGGCTATATCCAGCGAAACGAAGACATTTTTTTCTTCTAAGCGAAACCCAACCCGCCCACGCGCCGGCGGAAAGGGATAATCCACGGGGCGATAGGCGCGAAGTCCATCACGGTCGTCTTCAAAAGCATGAAAAAAGGTGATGCCCAGGAGGGCTTGTAAGTTCTCCTCGCGGCAGCTACCGGCAGTGAGGGCAAAGAGCAAGAAAAGTAAAAGCGAAATTTTCATTTGATTTTTGGTTATTGTTATATTTGCCAAATGTACTGATCTGGATGGCTTGGCGTATGTATCGAAGGATGGTCTTTTTTTGGCTGATGATGGGGTTTTGGTGGGGAAGCAGTTTGGAGGGACAAGCTACCCGTACCTTGCTTGTGGGTCAGGTATCGGGGGGCGTGAAGCCAGAAATCTCTTTGCGGCTGCAACCACCCTTTGGGGCCCTTGTGCCGGCCGACGAATATCAACAAAAATTAGACAAAGACGGGCGTTTTTCGTTTTTTTTGGAGATCAGTCATCCCCAGACGGCTGTTTTGACGTATCGGGAGATGAGCTATGAGGTTTTTTTGATGCCCGGCGACAGCCTATACTACGAATTTAGTTTTTCGGCCGTCCGTACATCGTCTTCGTTTAGTGGGCGGGGCGATGCCCACAATACGGCTCATCTGATGATGCGCCAGGAGTTTTTGCAGCTCCAAAGTGCCGATGCGTACCTCTCGGAGCTACCCCGCAACACCACGCCCTTCTCCCTCACTCGTCAGCTTCAAACCGAAGAAGCCCGCCAGATGGCATATCTGCACAGCCTCTCCGACGATATGCAGCCCGACCCGGTGTATCTGGACATCGAAAAAAACAACATCCGCTACGGCAACGCCCTGCTGAAGCACAACTTTTTTATGGGTTACACCCTCGATAACGGCGGGCGATATGAAGACTACTGGACGACCTCGGTTGAGCAACTCATGGAGGTCTATCCCCTCGAAAGCCCGCACGGATCGGCACTCCTAAGCCCGGCCTATCGGGAATACCTCAAGCTGGTGCTGGCGTATTGGTACAAAAAACAACACCCCGAGGCAGGATCGGAACGCGCCGAACAGATCGAACGCAAGTGGCGTATTGTCGAGACACGCTTCCCGACCGACGTACAGGACTACCTATACACCTATCTGATCCTATCCAAATACCCCGATCCAGAAAAGAACATCCACACGGCCCTAAACCAGGACGAGTACGTCCGCTGGCTTTCGCGTTATCGGGCCGTCTCTAAGGTGAGGTACTTTTGGGAGTTGCTTACCCAGGAGGGACAGTTGCGCTACCAGCAGGCGACCCCTTCGGAGAGCAACGCCCTTACACCCGAATCCCTGGCAGCGGTGCAGTTCTTGGAGAAAGACGTAAGCCCCCTAACGGCCTTCACCGATTTTGTGAACCAAAACGCAGGCAAGGTTATCCTCGTCGATTTTTGGGCCAGTTGGTGCCAACCCTGCCTAGCCGTCATGCCCCAACTCCATCGTCTGCAAGCCGAGTACAAAAACGAAGCCTTGACCTATCTCTTTGTCTCGATGGATCAAGACCGCGAAAAATGGCGCAAAGCCGCCTGGAAACACCGCCTCAACGGTACGCATCTCTTTGCCAAAGACGGCTTTAACGCAGACCTGGCCAAGCTCTTTGGCGTGCGGGCTTTGCCGCGTTATATGCTCGTGGACAAGCAAGGGGTCATTAGCGTTTTTATGGCTGCCTCGCCCGCCGAAATCGACCAACTCCGCCAACAAATCAATGCCTTACTTTACTAAGAAAAAACATGAAGCTGTACAAAAACATAGTCTATTCTTTGATAATCAGCATTTTATTGCTTTTCCCTAGCAGTATTTCCGCCAATGAAGCCACGGCAATTAAGGGCCTGGTCAAAGAGGGCAAGGAAAAAACGATCTTGTTCATTTACAATGAAAATATCAGCGAGTTGGTCTTCCAACAAACCAAAAAAGCCACCCTGGATGCGAAAGGACAATTTACGATACCGCTCTCCCTGGCCCACGCCTATCCCGCCCTGTTGCGCTACGAAAACATCGACTATCCCATCTTTGTCCGTCCGGGCAGTGCCTTAGAAGTCGAGATCAACGCCCTTGAGGGTACGCTGCATATCCAGAGGGGCAAAGGAGCCGATGATGCCATTGCCTACCAGCACATCCGAAAGTATTTCCCCCGCCTCGATTATCCCCTCCAGTGGGCCATCGAACAAGAAGAAAACCTTAGTCCACAAGAACTTACCCAGCGTACCGAAGACCGACAACGCCGGCAATTTCTTCACCTCAATACCCTCTATGAAAAGCTCCAGCTCTCCCAGGAATATGCCCGCTACGAAAAAAACAATATCTTCTATGGCACAGCCCTGGCCCAATATGCCTATCTGCGCCGACAAAAAAACGAAGATGTCGCCGTATTCCTGGATACCTTTGACTCACTCCTGACCCAATATCCCATCATCAGCCCCTTTGATTACAACCTTCACTGCCACAACTACACCCGCTATCTGCTCCAATTCCTGGAACACAACTACCGACGCTATACCATCGAGACACCTCCCGAGGAGATCAAAAACGAAACCGAAGCCCGATGGGAGATCGTCCAGCAGACCTTCCCCGAAAACATCCGCTGCTACGGGCTGATGAGCGTCCTGGCAGGCAAGTACTTCGACGATGCCCAAACCTATGACTACCTCAACAAGACCGACTTTGAGGCTTATGCCAAAAAGTTTTCCGCCACTTGTACCGATCCTTTCTACCAACGCCTCCTCGACTACGAGCGCAAAGCCCGCTACAACACCAATGCCCTCAAAGGCATCACGGATTCACCCACAGGGCTGATGCAGTTCCGATCCATAGAAGCCAAACGCGGCGGCTCCTGGCCCACCTTCAACCACTTCCTGGGGCAGCACAAAGGCAAGGTCATCATGGTTACTTTTTGGGAAAGTGCCTGTCAGCCTTTTTTGATGGAAGTCCCGAAGGCACAGCAAGTGATGGACAAATATGGCTCCGTTGTTTTTTTGTTTGTTGGGTTAGACCGAGAAAAGTTTAAGTGGCAAAAAGCCTTGCGCCAATACCCGCTCGTGGGCAGCTATCAGTATTGGCTCTCCGAAGGTACTTCGGCTGACCTACCCCGACGCTATGGTGTCATTCGTCTGCCGCGCTATTTGCTCTTCGATAAGGAAGGCAAGCTAGCCGAAGCCGAGGCACCCTCCTTTGCAGAAACCGAACGCCTGGACGAAAAAATACGTGCGCTCATCGGTAACCAACAACAAAATCGTTGATGGTCTGGTTAGTACGCCATGAAAGCCCATGTGCATACCCTCCATGCCCAAAAAGACGCGCATTTTTTGTCCCAAGACCGCCAAGACCCCGTTACGGGAGAGTTTTTTGAGGTCGGTGATCGGGTTGTTGTCTGTGCTGCCTGCAAATCCGCTTTCCTGACCGAGAGCTGGACATATCTGGGAGAGCAGCACTGCGGACAAATACGCACCCTACCTAGCCTCCCGTTTCATACACGCCTGCGCCTACGCAACAACTTTCTTCGGCTCACCAACGGGCGAAGCGTCCGTTTGGCTAACCACCGAAAGCGTATTTTGGCATTGGTTGTCGATGTGTGGGTATCCTTGATGCTTTCGCTGCTCGTGATGCTACCCATCGCCTCGGTCTATTTTTGGATGCGCGATACCAGCTACGGCGTAGGCAAGAGCATGTTCAGGATTCGGGCGGTTAATTGCCACAACGGACAGGGCTGCTCGGCAGGTCAGTCGTTTTGGTACAATCTCTGGATGGGTTTTTTGGTGGGTATGCCCCACTGGATTTTTGTTTGTCAGCAGGTGTCGACGGACTTAGGGCGGTATATCTCCATGACCTGGTGGGTGTTTTTGCTGATGGCACTGATCGAACGGTTTTTTCCCAAAGGCTTGCGCGAGGAAATATGGGTCATTGAGGCATAGCCCCACGCGGTTTTCTACAAACCTCTGGCGGGGCTATCTTTGTTTGCTGCTTATTTTTTGCGGGTGTTTTTGCGGATCGTCTGTTCGATCATGT
Organism: Bernardetiaceae bacterium; assembly: GCA_036822015.1. Lineage (GTDB taxonomy): Bacteria > Bacteroidota > Bacteroidia > Cytophagales > Bernardetiaceae > DAISIL01. Next base: position 56,668 of record DAISIL010000009.1, read on the forward strand.
CCCACATCGGCTCGGGAATGCCACTCAACATATTGAACTGCCCTCCTCCCATGACGGTCTCGCCGGCATCAATGGAGATGACTTGTCCGTTGATGTAGCTCGAGTAGTCCGAGACCAGAAAAGCGCACAAGTTGGCCAGCTCTTGGTGCTCACCCGTTCGCTTAAAGGGGATGCGCTTGGTGAAGTCAAACTTCTCTTTGAGGTCTTCGGGGAACAGACGATCCCAGGCACCTTTGGTGGGAAAAGGTCCTGGTGCTACGGCGTTGAGCCGGATGCCGTATTTGCTTCCCCACTCGGCGGCCAGCGAGCGGGTAAGGGCATTGAGACCGGACTTAGCGCAAGCCGAAGGAACAACATAGCCCGATCCGGTATCTGCGTAAGTTGTACTGACCGAAAGCACCGTTCCTTTGTCCTGATCCGCGATCCATCGCTTGCCGAGTTCGAGGGTGTAGTTGATGGATCCTTGCAAGACAATCCCGATCACGGCCTCAAAGGCACGATAAGAAAGCCGCTCGGTGGGGCTGATAAAATTGCCGGCGGCGTTGTTAATCAAGGCATCTATTTTGCCAAACTTTTCATAGCCCGCCGCGATGGTAGCCACGACCTGATCGTAGTTGCGGACATCGCCCGCTACGGGAAGCACCGCTCCGCCAGTGGACTCGGACATCTCCTGGGCGGCTTGGGTCAAGACCTCCTCACGGCGGCCCGTAATGACCAGGTTTGCGCCCAGCTCAAGCAAATACGTGCCAATGGAGCGGCCCAGTCCTGTTCCTCCGCCCGTAATCAGGACGGTTTTGCCTTGCATGGCATCGGGTTGTAACATCGGTTGATCGAACATAGGTGTTGGTTTAGGTGTGTGGCAGCTCGGATGAGGTATGCCGTTGAGATTCAATAAACTGTTCAATTTCAGGAGTTTTGCGCCAGTCGTTGCGGCGCAATTCCTCTTGATAACGATTCAGGAGCCTTCCCAGGCGCGTCTGGGGATACTTACCCACCAGGTAGCGATAGGCTTGCTCAAACTCTAAGGTGAGTTGCCCGCTTTCATAATCGAAGGCAGGGCTGTTGTCGGTACCTTCGAGCAGCACAAAACGATAACGCCGCATCCGAGCCGCAATATCGCTCTGGAGCGGAAACTGCTCATACTGCCCCGTAAAGACCTCCCAAAAAACTGCCCACTCCCCTAATTGTTTGGGGGAGATCAGGAGGGTAGCATCAGCGATAAAGCCCTCCCGCACTTCTCTTTGGTGCTGATCCAGAAAAAACTGAAAAGGTCGAGACAGCCTAGCGTAAAAATGCTGGGGCAGAAAATCCGGGTCTTCACCGACGACCCAAAGCCCCTCCACAAGCAGAAGACGAAATCCGTGGCGTTGCAAAGAATCATCTAAGAGAACCCGCTCTTTCTCAAACCGCTCCAAAAGCGTATAGTTGCTTTCGGTGGCCGGATCATTGGCTCTTTGGAGGTTGATCTGCTCCAATACATCGAAATAGAAATACCAAATATCCACAAAAGCCGCATCCCGAAACATCACCGGCAAATCCGCAACCACCGTCTGGTACTCTTGTACGACGATGGTCATCTGCTCGGGGCGATCACAGGGCAAAGACCCCAAAAAAAGACGGAACTCCTCAAATACTTTTTGCGCTGCCGTATCCAAAACCGTTGTTGGGGGCTGGGCCGGCAGGGGAGGCAAAAGGTCATCCTGGGGCGTATGGGGTTCTTGCTGGCAAGCCAACAAGCCCAAAGACAAACCTACACCGATCAACCATTGCCCAAAAGGTGCCATATCCTACTACGCTTTGATTGCCCAAGATACAACAAAAGCAGCAAATGGCTGCATCCCCTAAGGCAACCGTAATTTTTGTCCAATGCGGAGCGTGCTACGGCGCGTCAGTCCATTGAGCGCGCACAGTTTGTCGATCGTCGTACCGTACCGACGGCTGATCGTCCAGAGCGAATCGCCGGAGCGCACCTGATAGACTTGTCCGCTACCCTTACCCGAGGTCAGGGTGTAAGCTCCCCCCGAAAAGTACCCCTTGCGCTTGAAGGTGCGCAAATCCATTTGGTATTTGGCTTCACGTAAAGCGTTTGCCTTAAAATCAAAAATCTCTTCGGGATTGATGGGGATACCCTGGTAGCGCACCTCGAAGTGCAGGTGCGGGCCCGTGCTGCGCCCTGTGCTGCCGCCTGTCCCGATGATCTGTCCAGCCTCGACGTACATGCCCGGGGTTACGAAGCGTTCGCTCAGGTGAGCATAGAGCGTTTCGAGTCCGTTTTGATGACGGATCACGAGATGATGCCCAAAGCCCGAGCGGTCGTAGCGCGAGACACGCACCACACCCGCAAAGGTAGCCCGAACCAAATCACCGCGCTCGAGGTCTAAGTCGATGCCGTTGTGGTTGCGCCAACGCCGAAAACCAAAAGGAGAGTTGATGATGGCCGTATCCAGGGGGGGCGACCACTGCTTGTCTTTCGTGAGGTCATATAGATCAAAACACACGCTGTCAGGCAAATCGCTTGCCTTGACCGTATAGGGATTGACCTCCTGGCTAGACCAGGTTTGAAAATAATCATAGGACGACAACCAGACCGAATCCAGTACCAGACCGTCTTGCAAAAACGCCAGTCGTTCTACGGGGTCATCCGAGAGTTGGCTCATATCCACGAGCAGAATCAAAGAATCGGGAATATCACTGGTGTAGGTCGGGACGATCTCGTGTTTGAGGGGATGCCGGCCGATGATTGGCGCAAAATCAACCCGAAAACGCCCTAACCAAAAAAATTCATCCATCTCTGCGGCACTACCCCCAATCGAGCGCTCTTCTGTCCGGCTTTCCTTCGGGAGCGAAGACTCGTAAGTGGCCTGCCAAAACCGAAGCCAGGCATTTTGTTCAAGTAAGGTGGGAGAAGTAGGGGTAATGTAGAGACCTTGGGAAAAACTATGCGACGCTGCCCCCATCAAAAATAGACTCAACAGGGCGATGGTCTGCCAAAAAGTTTTCATACAAAGTAGGTTAAGTGGCTAATTAGTGCAACAGACACATATTAAATCTATTGAACAACTGACGAAAGTCAGTATTAGTGATCTGCAAAGGTAAAATCATATTCGAGATTTTTCCAAAAATAGACAACCAAAATACCTTAAATATCGTAGTTAGTCCCACTTTAAAGGTGTTTTTTGGGAGATTTTGGCGGCAAAGGACTTTAAATAAAACGGCTCAAAGGCAGCCACGTCTGCCAAACGCCCCGCCGCCCACGCACTGGCAGCCAATGCTCCCACAGCGGCGGCCGTCGTGTGGGGATGCCCGAGGAGCCAGTGCGCCCGAGGGTGCTGTACCATCGTCTGGCATTTGGCGGCCCCATCTCCCCCCAAAAAAACATTGCCCCTCTCCAAATAGGGTGCAAAAAAAGCCTCATCCGCGATCACTTGTGCCTGTGTAGGGGCTTCTCTGACGAGTTGTGCATCAAAGACGGCGGTATAAACCTCCATCCGTCGGGCATCCAGGAGTGGTACAAAAACGGCCGGTTGATTCGCGTAAAGACGAGCGGGCAAAGCCTGGCGCATCGCCCAGGCCATAGCCTGCAAGGTGTCCACCGCAATCAAGGGGACATCCCAGCCCATGCACAAGCCCTTAGCCACCGAAGCCCCAATACGCAGCCCCGTGTAAGAACCCGGCCCAGCAGAAACAGCCACCGCAGCGGGGCGCAAACCCTTACAAAGCTGCCCCACCAAGAGGGTCAGTTGCTCGGCGTGGGGGCGATCCGTGTGTAGCTCCTGCAAGGCTAGCAGTTGTCCGTCGGTTTGGTGCAAAGCCACCGAGCAAACCGAAGTCGTCGTTTCGATACTCAAAATCATAGAGCAAAAGTAGAAAAAAGCATTTGATGAGACTTTTCTTTGACCAAAAAAAGAAAAAAAATCTGAAATTAAAATAAAGCTAACAGTAATTATTTATCATTAAACCTTTTCAAAAAAACTAATGATTTATGGCACTTGTTTTATTAGCTAACAATGAACAAACCAACCACTACCATACACTAGATGTCCATGCAAGAAACGCTTCCTCCCATTGAGCGTATGACCAACCCGATTAAGGCGTTCATGAACAGCTCCTCATCAAGCGGTATTGTACTGTTTTTGAGTGCCTTACTCTCTCTCTGGATCGCCAATACGGCTTTTTCGGAGAGTTTTTATCAGTTCTGGCAAACCAAATTCACGATTGGTATTGGTAGTTTTAAGGTCAGCAAGTCGCTCCTCTACTGGATCAACGACGGGCTGATGTCGATGTTCTTTTTTGTGGTTGGGCTTGAACTCAAACGAGAAATCTTGGAGGGGGAACTTTCGCGTCCCCGCAAGGCACTCCTGCCTATTGTGGCGGGCATCGGTGGGATGCTTGTGCCGGCTTTGATTTATTGGCAGTTGAATAGGGGCACAGATGCGGTCTCGGGTTGGGGTATCCCGATGGCTACCGACATTGCTTTTGCTTTGGGGGTGTTGTACTTGTTGGGGGATCGGGTGCCGCTTTCGTTGAAGATATTCCTGACCGCACTGGCGATCATCGACGATCTGGGTGCCGTGCTGGTCATCGCGTTGTTTTATACGTCTGAGATTTCACTGACCAACCTCGGTATCGGGATGCTTTTCATGGGGGCTATGCTGCTGGCCAACCGTATGGGCGTGCGTAGTGTGTTGGTTTATGGGGTGTTGGGTATAGGTGGACTATGGCTGGCTTTTTTGCTTTCGGGGGTACATGCCACGATTGCGGCTGTGTTGGCGGCCTTCACGATACCTGCCTCGGTGCGCATCTCGAAGGAGGAATACAGCGATCGGATGTCCAGGCTGATGGAGGACTTCCAGCGGTGTCGTCCTACGTCTCAATCCATGATTACGCCCAGGATGCAGGAGGTACTCGATCAGATCAAGCTGGCTACGGATGCCGCCATACCGCCCCTTCAAAAGCTCGAGCATGGGATGCACGGGTTGGTAGCCTTTGTGGTGATGCCCATTTTTGCCCTCGCTAATGCTGGGGTCGCCTTATCGGGGGACATCGGCGATATACTATCCACGCCGATCTCGTTGGGGGTCTTGCTGGGGCTGGTCATAGGCAAAACGACAGGGATCGTGGGCTTCGTTTTTGCTTTTGAGAAAATTGGATTGATCCAACGCCCAAGCGGTATGGGATACACGCAACTGCTCGGCTTGGCCTGCCTGGCTGGCATCGGCTTTACGATGTCGCTTTTTATTACCTCTCTGGCTTTTGAATCGGAGCTATACATCCGGCAAGCAAAAATTGCTATCTTGCTTGCCTCCCTGGTCGCAGGTGTGGCGGGTTATTTGTTGCTGCGCTTCTCGGCACCCAAACCCTAATCTCTTTTTCTTTGTTTGATACGTATGGAACGCAAAGCAAGTATAGCATGGCTGCGGTTGGCAGCCATCACGGAAGGGATTTCTTACCTACTCCTGCTGCTGGTGGGTATGCCGATCAAGTACGGACTTGGCTACGGAATGCCCAACTACGTGATCGGATTGGCGCATGGGGTACTTTTTGTGGCTTATGTGCTGCTAGTCGTGGTGGTCGCCTGGCAGTATCGCTGGCCCATCGGTAAGACCTTGATTGCCTTAGGGGCATCGCTCTTGCCTCTGGCAACATTTTGGGTGGAGCGTAAGTGGCTTCGCGAGGAAGCCTGAGCCATATCCGATCTTTTTTGGGTATCTTGCATCTTTTTCGATCAAACAAAGGCTGTTTTTTATGGCAGAAGTAACCTACAGTGAAGATCAGATACGCTCCCTGGACTGGAAAGAGCATATCCGCCTCCGGCCCGGCATGTACATCGGCAAGCTCGGCGATGGCTCGGCACCTGATGACGGTATCTATGTTTTGGTCAAGGAAATACTCGACAATGCCATCGACGAACACATGATGGGCTTCGGGAAAGAAATCCATATCAGCGTTGAAGATAAGCGCGTAGAGATCAGGGATTTTGGACGGGGAATACCCCTGGGAAAGGTCATTGACTGTGTCTCGAAAATCAACACGGGTGCCAAGTACGACTCGGCCGCCTTCAAAAAATCCGTTGGGCTTAATGGGGTCGGGACAAAAGCGGTCAATGCCCTCTCGCGGGCCTTCATGGTGGCCTCTGCCCGCGAAGGACAACAAAAAGTAGCCACTTTTTCGCAGGGACAGCTCCTCGAAGATCGCCCCATCACGGCGACGGACGAACCCAACGGTACACGGGTGATCTTTGAACCCGACGAAACGATTTTTAAAAACTATCGCTTCCGTCCCCTTTATCTCGAAGACCTCCTCTGGAACTATGCCTACCTCAATGCCGGCCTCAAAATCCGCTACAACGGCAAGCTCTTTTACTCCAAGCGCGGGCTGCTCGACCTGTTGGAACGCAAAGTCGATCCCGAAAACATCCGCTATCCCATCGTGCATTTGAAGAGCGAGGACATCGAAGTAGCCTTCACGCACGGCAACGAATACGGCGAAGACTACTACGCCTTCGTCAATGGACAAAACACCACCCAGGGCGGCACGCACCTGGCGGCCTTCAAGGAGGCTTTCGTCAAGACGATACGAGAGTTTTACAACAAAAACTTTGAAGCTACCGACATCCGCTCTGCCATCGTGGCCGCCGTAGCCGTGAAGGTAGAAGAACCCGTCTTTGAATCCCAGACCAAAACAAAGCTCGGCAGCACACACGTAGCCCCCGAAGGAGCCACCATGCGGACTTTTGTCAATGACTTTCTCAAAAAAGCCCTCGACGACTACCTCCACAAAAACGCCGCCGTCGCCGATGCCCTCCAAAAGCGCATCCTGCAATCCGAACGCGAGCGCAAAGAGATCGCCGGCGTTCGCAAGCTCGCCAACCAACGTGCCAAAAAAGCCAACCTCCACAACAAAAAACTACGCGACTGCCGAGTCCATTTCGGAGACGAGAAAAGAGACGAAGAAGACCGCCGGCGCACAACGCTCTTCATCACCGAAGGTGATTCGGCCAGTGGCAGCATCACCAAAGCCCGTGATGTCCAGTCGCAGGCCGTCTTCAGCCTACGTGGTAAGCCCCTCAACTGCTTCAATCAAAGCAAAAAAGTCGTCTATCAAAACGAAGAGTTTAACCTCTTGCAGCACGCCCTCAACATCGAAGATGGCCTTGATGGGCTGCGCTACAACCAAATCGTCATCGCGACCGATGCCGACGTGGACGGGATGCACATACGCCTCCTCCTCATGACTTTTTTCCTTCAATTTTTTCCCGATCTGGTCAAGAAAGGACACCTCTACATCCTCGAAACGCCCCTCTTCCGTGTCCGTAACAAAACCGAAACCATTTACTGCTACTCCGATCCCGAACGCCAGGCCGCCATCCAACGCCTGGGCAAAAACCCCGAGATCACCCGATTTAAAGGGCTAGGGGAAATTTCACCAGATGAATTTGCCCAATTTATCGGCGAAGACATCCGTCTGCAACCCGTCTTGATGAGCCAGGAAACCTCCATCAAAAAACTGCTCACCTACTACATGGGCAAAAATACCCAAGACCGCCAGCAACACATCATCGAGAATCTACGCATCGAAAAAGATGTCTTTGAAGGCGTTTAGAAAAAAAAATTGCCAACAAAACTTTCTTTTTCGATTCCTATTCGTATCATAGGACGGTTTTTCACTAAACGTTCATAACCACATGGAATACAACCGATTCCGATGGGAACTCCAAGCAGAGGGCCCACGAAAAAAAGCCACCGATGAGGACGAAGACGACGATCTGGACGACTGGGACGAAGGCGACGACGACGATCTGGACTTTGACGAAGACGACGATTACGACGAAGACGAAGACGACGATTAGTCCCAAACACTAAGCCAGTACGTCGGGTTCTTAGTCCATGAAAAGAACCTATGATGTACTGGTGATCGGGACGGGTATGGGAAGCCTAACGGCGGCTTGTTTGCTGGCCAAAGAAGGTCTCAAAATAGGCATCCTTGAGCAAAACTACCTTCCCGGGGGATGTACCAGTTCGTATTGGCGGCGGGGGTATGTCTTTGAGAGCGGCGCAACGACACTCGTTGGCCTCGATCAAGATATGCCCCTGCATTTTTTGTTGCAAGAAATTGGTGTGCATCTGCCCGCCGTCCCCTTATCCCTGCCTATGGAGGTGCGCCTCAAAGACGGCACGCGCCTACCCCGCCACCAAAACCTCAACGACTGGATCAGCGAAGCCGAACGGGCCTTCGGGAAACACGGCCAGCGGGCGTTTTGGGAGTTTGCCTATAGGGTCAGTCAATTTGTCTGGCGTACCTCGCTTCGGCAACGCCACTTTCCACCTGCCCGCCTCAACGACCTCTGGCAATCGGTCAGGAATGCCACACCGGAGCAGTTGCGCTTTGCTCCCTGGGCTTTGGTCTCGATGAAGCAGCTCCTCAAACGCTATGGACTTCTTGAAAATGAACGCTTCGTGGACTTCTGTAATGAGCAACTCCTCATCACAGCCCAAAATCACGTCGAGGAGGTCAATGTACTCTTTGGCGCAACGGCCCTTTGCTACACCAACTACGGCAACTACTACATGCCCGGCGGGCTTATCAACCTTGTGCAGCCGCTCCTCGACTACCTCACCGAACACGGAGCAGAGATTCTGTACCGCTATCCAGTACAGCACGTCAGCCACAAGGACGGACGCTACCACATCGCAGGAAAACGCGAGGATACCTTTGAGAGTGAGTACCTTATCTCGGGTATCCCCCTCAACAACACCCTCGAAATCTATCCTGAAAGCTACACCAAAAAATACCAAAAACAGCGCATGGATTCGCCCCAGCTCAACAGTGCCTTCCAGGTGGGTATCGGCTTTGAGGCGTTTCGGGACTACGAAACGATCCACTACCAAATCCATCTACCCGAGCCACTCCCCGAGACGGGTTCTAAGAGCATCTTCCTAAGCCTCAGCCACCCAGACGATCAGACGCGCAGCAAGACCCCCGGACACATGGTGGCCTCCGTCAGCACACACTTGCCCGATCCGGCGAGCCGTATGGAAAATTTTAATAAAGCAGCAGCGGAAGAAGCCGTTCTGGAAACATTGGACAGAGAAGGATTGATTCGGCGTGATACCGTAAAGTATTACCACTCTTCGGCGGCTACGGGCTGGGAAAAATGGACAAAAAGGGCTTTTGGTTTTGTGGGGGGCTATCCACAATACCTCAACATCAAACCCTGGCAGATGGCCGAGGCGCGTCTGGATGGAAAAAAAGGGTATATCTGTGGGGATACGGTGTATCCTGGGCAGGGCATTCCGGGAACGGTGTTGAGCGGCATTATCGCTGCCCAAAAACTAAAAAGCGATCATTTGAGCTAAACCGATTGTAGGCTGTCGCTCTCGGCGGCACGGGGTTTGCGTAACACCTGGTGAAGCCGTGCAAGAAACCCTTTGGAGGGACGCTTGGTTGCTTGATCCAGTGATTGTTGCATGGATAGAATTTCTTCGTAGTAGGTATGGAAGTCCGCATTGGTTGCGATAGCTTCCCGTACAAGGGCTTGCTCGTGGGAGGATAGGATCTCACCATAAGCAAAACGAAGAATGTCATTTTTGGTAACTCTTGTTGGATTTTCTTTCATAGTCGTTGCCCATTAGCTTCCTTAGGTTGATGAGCGCGTAGCGCATTCGTCCTAAGGCGGTGTTGATACTAACGTGCGTTGTATCAGCGATCTCTTGGAAGCTCATGTTCATGTAGTGCCGCATGATGAGAACTTCTTTTTGCGCTTTGGGCAGTTGCTGAATAAAGTACCGCAGTTGTTCGTGCGATTCGGTCCGGATACGGACATCCTCGTGCGACTCGTCGGCAAATTCAATGGTATCAAAAACACTGCTTCCATCTTCCATCACAATCATCGGATACCTTTTGTTTTTCCGAAAATGGTCTATGGCCAAATTGTGAGCGATTCGTGAAATCCAGGGAGCAAATTTACCTTCTTCGTTGTACTTGCCCGTCTTGATCGTCTTAATCGCCTTAATGAAAGTTTCTTGCAGGATGTCTTCGGCCACATAACTGTCCTTGACGATCATGTAGATCGCCGTATAAAGACGGTTGGTATGACGCTCCACCAGTGTTGCAAAAGCCTGTTCGTCTCCGTTGTAGTAAGCGCAAATCAGATCGCTGTCACTTACATCGTTTTTCATTCGTACTTGCATAGGTCTAACGTGAGATGTTGGTTGGTATTGTAACAGTGTTTGCGATACAGTGGTGGTTTAAAGTTGCTAGACAAAGTTAAGGGCTTCCCCTGAAAAAAAAAATTTTAAAATAAAAAAACGCTGTTTTTGTTCGCAACTCCGAAGCCGATTAACGCTTTTTAGGGCTGCTTTTCGATGAATCTAACGATTTCATCGGCAAATGGTTTGATTTATTCGATAAAATCGAGAAAATTCTAGTCTTGACGAGACAGAGCCTTCACAAAAAGAAGATAAAATTGTATTTTTCTAAGAGCAACATCCAAGTTTTTGTGAGGCAAAAAAAATTGGGTACAGATGTTTTTTTTTGCCTCACTCCTGCAAGAGAAAAGACAAAAAGCCTACCAACTTAGAAAAAAAGCGTATGAACAGTCTTAGACGAGGGGCAAACTGACCGTAAATGTTGTTCCGCGCCCCTTTTGGCTTTCAACGTGGATTTTGCCGTTGTTTTTTTCGATAAGTTCTTTGCAGATAATCAATCCCAATCCAGTGCCTTTTTCGTTGGCTGTTCCGCTGGTGGTGTGCCGAATATCGACGCGGAAGAGCCGAGCGACGGCCTCCTCCGACATCCCCACCCCCGAATCGACGAAGTGGATCAGGACGTTTTCTCCGATGCGCTCGGTGATGATCCGAATTGCCCCCCCCTGGTAAGTAAACTTGATGGCATTAGAGATCAGATTCCGAAAAACGGTGGAGAGGGCATTACGGTCAGCCATCACTCGGGTCTCGGGTTCGATGTCCTGGATGAGTTGTATGTTTTTTTCGTCGGCCTGGGCTTGTAAGAGCAGGAAGTTTTTTCGGGTCAGTTCGGTCAGGACGATTTCTTCGGGTTCGATACGTATGGTATTCATCTGGGCCCTTGACCAGGTAAGCAGCCCTTCCAAAAACTCACTCACCTCCCCGACGGCATTATGGAGACGCTCGGAGGTCTGTTGGATTTCCTCTCGGCTCAGGTCTCCCGAAAAGTTGGAGAGCAGGTGCGTAAATCCTTTCAAAGAGTTCAGGGGCCCCTTGAGATCATGGGCAACGATGGAAAAGAATTTGTCTTTGGCACTGTTAATTTTGAGGAGTTCTTCTTCGTGCTGGGCGCGTTGGCGGTTGAGTTTTTCGAGTTCTTCGTTTTTTTCGGAGAGGCGTTCGATCAGTCCTTTGCGGCGGCGGTAGCTCCAATACAAAACCCCCAGGATACCGATGACCAGGGCAATGACCACGGAGATAAACCAGATGACCTTCTGGGCTTCTTTCTCGCGGAGTTCGCTGTATTTGGCTTGCTCCTCCAGGAGTTCGATGGTGCGCTGGCGTTTTTCGATCTCGTGCTGGATACTTAGCCGCGCAATCTCACGGTTGGTACGCACGTTGAACAAGGAATCGCTGAAGGCTTTGTAATATTTGTAGTTGGCCAGGGCATCGGCGGGCTGGTTTTTGTATTCGTAGATTTTGGATATGTTTTCGTAATTGTTCTTACTCAATGGCTTAGACCTTACGTTGAGCGAAATATCCAGCGATTTGTTGAAGTGAAACAGGGCGTTGTTGTATTCCTCACGTTCCATGTAAGCTCGCCCAATCAGGTGGTGGGATTGCGCGATGAGGTTGTCGTCGTTGGCGCGTTGGCTAAGTTCGAGGGCTTGGTTATAAAAATCGAGTGCCAGGTTGGGATTCCCTTGTTTTTGGTACAACCGCCCGATGTTCATAAAGGGGATGGCTTTGCGGCGTTGGTCGTTGATCTGCTCGTAAAAGTCCACGGCCTGCCGAAACATATCCAGAGCTTGCTTGAGGTCGCCTTGTTTGGTGATAATCTCGGCGATGTGGTTGTAGCAATCAGCGATTTTGGTCATGCGCATATCGTTAAAAAACTCGCGCTTGAGGTAGTGTTCATCACTCGATCGTTGGGCCTCCTGGAGCAAATTGAGGGCATCGCCGTAGTAGTTGAAGGCCTTATCAAACTCTCCGATGACATCGTAAATGCTCCCCGTTTTGATGGCCAGATCGGCTTGAGCATCTCTGTCGCCATATTTTTCGATTTGTTGGCTGGCATCAAAATAAAAGCGGAACGCCTGATCGTAGTCGCCCAGGGTCTGAAAAACCTCCCCGATGTACATATTGACCTCCGAGACCCCGAGGGCATCGTTGAGCTTGATGAATATCTCCTTTGCGTCGATCAAAAAGTTGAGGGCGGCCTGGCTCTGCCCCAAAGCCCCATAGACCGTCCCTACCTGGAGCTTAGCTCGGGCGATGGCTACCGAGTCCTTCAGCCCCGTGGACAGGCGAACGGCTTTGAGGAGTTCGTCGAGGGCGTACTCGTAGCGTTGGTGGTGTTGGTAGTGCTTACCGAGCAGGAGTAAGGCTTTGATCTGTCGGTCGTTGGCTTCTCTTTGTTGGGCAATCGTGAGGGCTTCGAGCAGATAGGACTCGGTGGCTTCTTTGTCTCGGTACAGGACTAGATCAGCAAACTCGAGCAGTTTATCCAAACGCTGGTCAGCCTCCTGAAACGTCCCCAACACTTGATTGAGGCTGTCCGTTTGGGCATTTCCCGTCAGGGAACTCAATACGCAATACCACAGGATGAGGAGGTAACAAGGCTTCATGTAAGAAAAATACGATTTCCCTCCACGAAAGTAAGCAATTTTATGTTTAGTGTTCGGACGGCACACACATATTTTCCACAAAATCAGTAGTAAAGGTTAGATGAGCCGTCGGGGAGAAGAGTTTGCGGGGGACTTGCTCAAACTGCTTGACGAGTACGGCGATCTTCTTTTGGCGGTCTCGCTTCGTTGGGCTAAGGGCTGTTTTGAGGAGTTTAATCAAAACGACAACATGCCAGCACTCACGCTTGCCTAGTAGGCGTATCTGCCGCTGAATGCTTCCGACCAACTGATGAAACAGATCCTCCTCGCGGAGCATCACATACGTAACGGCCAGGAGTGCTTTGCACTCGAGGAGGGCGTAGGGGTATTTCTTGATCGTCGTGTGATTAAGTAGATCGTTGAGCCGTTGGCGGGCATCGTTGTAACGTCCGGCATGGTGATCGGCTAAGGCACGGTAGGTCTGGTAGTTGAGGTAATGCGCAAAGTTGTTTTCATCCCCAACAAAGCCCTCAAACATCACGTCGGCTTCGGCGGCCAACGTATGCGCCTGTCCTGCATCAATGGCTCTGGACATCTTGACCTGCAAAAATTGGGTGGGGTAGGTGTACCAGCTGTAGTTGCTCAACAAAACCGTTGCCCGATCATTGACCTCTTCGTAGCACTCCTCGGCTTTGCTGTCATTTCCGATACGATCGTGGTAAGCAAAGTTCAAGTAGCCAAACACCAACTCGAGATGAAAATAAAGCGCGTCTTTGGGGTAAGTCTTAAAAATGCGCTGGCTTTTTTTGAGCATCACATCTATGGGGTCGTCCTCCATATCCGACGGCTGCTCTTGTACGTACAAGCGATGAAACACACTGACGCAGCTTTGGTAAACATACAAGCGGTGCGATTGGTGAATCGCGTTGATATTTCGTATCTCGCGGTAGAGCAACTCGAGCTGAAGATAGTCGTCTGTATCACCTCCGAGAGAATACTCCCCAAATTTTTTGAAATAGCTGCCCATCACGTCTTCGGCCTTATCAAGGGCTAGCATCAGGGCGACGTGTTTGTTATAGAGCTGGGAGTAGGTGTAATACTCATCCGTATGGATGTGTAATTTTTTGAGAATTTTATAAACAATCATCAACTCATTAAAAAGATCATAATCAATGAGTTCTTTTTCGAGTTTTTTGAGGGTAGCTACGGCAATGGCATGTTTGCGCGTAAAGGCCAATTCCATAATATTGGCCACCTTTTTGAGCAGATCCGTGCGGGGGCTTTCGATGCGCTGAATGAGGTACTCTTCAATTTTTTGGTTGAGGCGTGAGCGCAACGTATAATACGCATTCGGATTGACCTCCAACTCACGCATGATCTGCTCGTCAGAGATGTTTCGCTCCCGCAAAGATTTGATGAGGTGTGCTGATTTTCCTGCGCCGCTTTCTTCTAATGAACTGTAAATGAACTGATAATCGTTTAAAGAAAGTTGCTTTACGATATTCTTCAGTTTAGCCATTAGATGCTGGAGCGGAGAACTTACAAAAAAGAAAAGAAAGGGAGTGGAGAATACCGGATTCGAACCGGTGACCTCTTGCATGCCATGCAAGCGCTCT
>DAISIL010000010.1:0-63926 GCA_036822015.1 Bernardetiaceae bacterium
TGTTCGTTTTGGTAAAACTCTGGTTCTCCGCGTCTTAGCTGGAAGAGGTCTTCGTTGCGCCGCCAATACACACGCGGGGTAAGATTGATCTGCTGCCCCTGGTAGGTGTAAGCGATGCTGGCTAGGCTTGTTTTGATCGCTTCGTATTGATCCCGAAAAACGCCCGGACTAGCGTAGAAGCCATTGGCACCAAAACGGCGGTCGCTGTATCCGGTTTGTATCCGAAAAAATCCTTGTCCGGCATCTATTTCCGTATCCAGAAAGGCATTCGTGGTGATGAAGTCGGTGTTGTGTCGATAGCCGTTGGATTGATCCTGAGAGAGGGAGAGATAACTTTTGATGCCTTTGCCGAGGGGTACGGCCAGCCCGGCCGATACGCCCATTGTCCCGAAGTCGCCGCCATAAGTGTTGAGATCAAAGCGGGCTTGGTCGGGGATTTGGGTGATGATGTTGATGGCTCCGGCAAAGGCATTTTGCCCAAAAACACGAGCGGAGGGCCCTTTGAGTACCTCTACCCGCTCGATGTTATCGAGGTTGAGGGGCAGGGCCAGGCTGTGGTGTCCCGTCTGTGGATCAGAGAGTTTGATGCCGTTTAGGAGGATGAGCGTCTGATCGAAAGTGCCACCGCGCAGGCTAAGGTCAGCTTGTACACCGTTGGGGCCACGTTCTCGGACATCCAGCCCGGGAATGCTTTTGAGGGCTTCGGAGAGTTGCTGTCCGGGGCTGTTTTGGAGGTCTTCTCGGGTCAGGATGTTGGCCGTCCGTGCAGATTGTAGATAGGGCGTTTGGAGACGGTTTTCGGTGATGGTGATGGTCTGCAAATAGACCGTGGTATCATTTTGAGCAAAAACAACACACACGCCTGGAACCAAAAGCATGAGCATCGTGAAAAGAAAACGTAGGAGGTGCATCTGTTGGTGGTGTTGATTGAAGCCGTCAAAGATACTGCCTTTTGCCTCAATTTCCGGCCCCTTCGGTGGGTTTGTATTTCTTTTTGCGTTTGTTGCGTTTGCCGAGCTTACCTGGGCGGCGTTTCTTGAAGACCTTAGCGTTATGCTTTTGGTCTTTTTTGGTATATCCCTTCTCGGGCTTGTACTTTTTCTTGTTCTTGGGGTCAGAGGGATGGGTGCGCTCTTTGAGCGTTTCGGCTACGGGTTTTTCTCCGAAGAGCATCTTAGGGTCAGAGTCCCAATAGGTGGGACAGTTGGAGCGTTTGGAGCAACTGCTCAAAACGATTCCAATCAAAACCAAATAAAACAGGCGGTAGGGCATGAGAAAAAAGTAAAGGTTAATGATTGTTTTGATGGCGCAACGCTTCGATTTATTCAAGAGATGGCCTCGTTACTTCGGCTATATCTTCATCGGATAAATTACGTCCAAGGAATTTTCTTGCCTTTCCGTGCAAAGCATCCAGGTAAAAACCAAAAGTAAGTCTGCACTGCTTACTTTTGGTTTTTTTGATGGGATAAATATCCGATCCATCTCAGGATTTAGAAGCCCACACCATAAAAGCCCCGCTCGCCGTTGGGGTTGATCCCCTCGAAAAGCACACCCCCACGCTTGCCCTCTAACTCTGTCTTTATGTCCGCCAGGGTATTGACTTTGTTTTTGTCGATGTGGGTGATAATGAAGCCCTTCGGAATCCCGGCCCGTTCAAAACGTCCACGCTTGATCTCTTCGACACGCAGCCCACTCATGCCTATCTGGGCTTTCTCTTCGGGGGTAAGTGGACGAAGGACAGCCCCGATTTCCTCGACGGCGGCCGTTTCTTCATCAGCCGTAACGATCTCTGTATTACCCATTCGGTTTTGGAGCGTAACGACAGCAGTCATTTCTTTTTTGTTGCGGATATAAGTAACCTTGATTTGATCGCCTGGGCGATGACGGGCTACCTGCTCTTGAAGTTCGGAGCTAGAATTGACCACCACGTCATTGATCGCCGTGATGACATCGCCGCGCTTAATCCCTGCGCTAGCAGCGGCACTGCCCTCGCCTGCACCAGCTACGTAAACGCCTTCAATCTTGCGGAGGTTCTCTGACTTGACCAGGTCATCGGTAACGTTCTGGATGCGGATGCCGAGCAGGGCGCGTTGCACTTGCCCAAACTCAATGAGGTCTTGCATCACCTTCTGGGCCAAAGCAATAGGCACAGCAAAAGAATAGCCAGCGTAGTAGCCTGTTTTGGTGGCGATGGCAGTATTGATGCCCACGAGTCTGCCGTCCAGATCAACCAAAGCCCCTCCGCTATTGCCTGGATTAACGGCAGCATCGGTTTGGATAAACGACTCAATGGATAAATCAGCGGCATTGCGTAAGATGTTGATATTTCGGGCTTTGGCACTCACGATACCTGCCGTTACGGTAGAGGTCAAGTCGAAGGGATTACCCACGGCCAGCACCCAATCGCCGACTTCAAGTCCGTCCGAATCGCCGAAGGCAACCGTAGGCAGATCATTGGCATTGATCTTAATCACGGCCAGATCCGTGCTGGGGTCTGTCCCGATTAGTGTTGCCTCAAACTCGCGCTTATCATCCATGACGACCCGAATTGTACCTGCATTTTCGATCACATGGTTATTGGTGATAATGTAGCCGTTAGAGCGCACAATCACCCCCGACCCTGATCCCATCGGGCGTTCACCGCCACTGCCTCCTCCGCGCGGGGCAGGGCTACCAAAAAACTCCCGAAAAAGTTCTTCCATATCGCTGCGTCCGCTCGCACTGCCTCCGCTGCCATAGATTTTGATATGCACTACGGCTGGGGTTACTTTTTTGGAGGCTGCCCGGAAATCTAGCCCGCGCGGTGCGCCTTCGGGTTGGTAGCGCGTCTCGACGACCTGCGCCCCAGACTCACGCACCACCTCCTGGGCTGCTTCAATGGCTGCCTGCGGAAAAAAATTCGTGTGTACATAAATCGCCACTACGCCCCCGATCAGGGAAGAGAGCAACATCAAAAACAGATTTCCAAAATTTTTCATCATTAAAAATACGTTTTTTTGGCCCAAAAACGAAAATCATCCCAGGCAAGTTTGGATTTTAACGGGCATTAGGGAAAATAAAACATCCTTTGTTACTTTACGTTGAAAGGGTATGTTTTTGTTTCGGTATCTGTTTTTGTTGCTGATGTATTGGGGCGGCTTGGTGCCGTTGGTTTGGGGACAAATCGACAGTGTGCAGGCCCTGCTTCAATCGGATACGCTCACGGCCACCACACGGGTCAATGCCCTCAACTACCTGGCTTTTTTGCATTGGCAAACCGACCTGGATAAGATGGACTCTTTGGCCGGTGCAGGTGTGGAGCTAGCCCGCCAGATCGCCTACAAAGCCGGAGAAGCCGAAGGTGTGTATATGCAGGGCTTTGTCCATGACCTTTCGGGCGACTACCCTCGGGCTGTGCGCTTATACCGGCAGGCACTTTTTTGGTTTGATAGCCTGGACAGGACTTCCGATGCCTCACGGGTGATGGAATACCTCGGGGTGGTGTATCGCTTTCAGGCGAAGTACGACTCTTCCCTGTTTTTTTATTTCGATGCCCTACGCATCATGGAATCCGAGCAGAACCAAAGGCGTATCGGTAACATCCTCAACAGCATCGGCAATGTGTTCATGGATCAATCCAAATACGACCAGGCCGAGCAGTACTACCAACGCGCCCTCGAAGCCAAGCAACAAACAGGCGACCTGCGCAGCCTCTCCAACACACTCGGCAACCTAGCCGATCTCAAACGCCGACAAGGCAACATCGACGCAGGCATCGCGGCCATGCACCGCGTCCTGGCCATCAAACAAGAGATTCAAGACCTCTCCGGCATCACAACTGCCCAAAACGCCCTCGGGATCATGCACAGCGAGCAAAACCGCTACGACAGTGCCAGGTACTACCTCTATGCTGCCCTCCAAATTGATCGCCAACTCGAAAACGTCCGCGACATCTCCCAAACGCTCCTCCAGATCGGACGCTTACACGCCCGATTCACCCGAGAGCTCACCGCCGGAGTGGCTGCCATAGAAGAAGCCATCGCCCTCGGTGAGCGCGGCCAAGACCTCGGGCTACTCAACAACGCCTATCAAATCAAAGCAGACATAGAAACCTACCTGGGCAACTATCCCGCCGCCGTTGAAAGCCTCCAAAAAGTCATCACGTACAAGGACAGCCTCTACAAAACCGAAAGCCTCCAGCAGATGCTCGACATACAAACCCGCTACGAAACCGAGAAAAAAGAACAAGAAAATCAACTCCTCCGTAGCGAAAAAATTCGGAGAGACCTTGAAATCAATCAACAACAGCAGCAGCTCCAGCGCCAAAATCTCCTGCTGGCACTTAGCCTGGCCAGCCTGATTTTTTTGGGTATCGTGGCTTATCTGCTCTATCGACAACGCCAACTCAAGGAGCGAGTCAATGCTGCCCTACAAAACAAAAATCGCCAAATCAATGCCCAGAAAGAAGAACTCTCCAGCCAAGCCGAGCGGCTTCGGCAAGTCAATGAAGAGATCAAGGTCATCCACGAAAATCTCCAAGAATCCTATGCCCTCATCGAAAGAAAAAACAATAACATCACGGCCAGCATCAACTACGCCCAACGCATCCAGGCAGCAGCTTTGCCAGACCTCGCTGCGATACAGGCGATCTTAGGTGAGTTTTTTGTATTTTTTAAGCCCCGAGATATTGTCAGCGGTGATTTTTATTGGTTCAGTCAAAAAAATAATCGCGTGTTTTTGGCTGCCGTCGATTGCACTGGACACGGTGTACCGGGCGCCTTTATGAGCCTAATCGGAATCAATATCCTCAACCAGATCGTCAATGAACAGGACGTATGGCGCCCCGAAGACATCTTGTCCCAGCTTCACGTACAGATACACGAAGCCCTACGCCAGGAGCAAACCGCCAACCGCGACGGGATGGATATGAGCCTCATCTGCTGGGAACCCACCGAGCGACGGCTGCACTTTGCCGGCGCAAAAAACCCACTGATCTACTTCCAGCCCAATGATTTAAAGCAGATTAGTGGAGATCGTGTCTCTGTGGGTGGGCGCGGGCAAGATCGTGCCTTTACCGGACATACGATCGCTCTGGATCAACATCCGATCACTTTTTATCTTTTTTCGGATGGCTACCAGGATCAGTTTGGGGGGCAGAAGGGACGCAAGCGAATGCTCAAAGGTCTCAAGGAACTATTGGAGAATGTTCACGCTTTGCCCCTGGCAGAGCAGCAGCAACGCATCGACCAGGACTTCCAGGACTGGTGTGGCAACAACAACCAAATCGACGATGTGTTGCTATTGGGGGTGCGCCTCTAATAAAACTTTTTTGGATAGCTCAACAAAAAACAAGAACTTAGGCAGGTCATTTGTTCAAACACACCTTATGCGTAAACTACTTGCTGGGCTGCTTCTCGGGCTGTTTGTTGGGGTCTTGCCTGGCAAGGCATCCCCCATCACCGATAGCCTAAGACAGGTGCTGACCGAGCCTGTCCTGGCCGATACCCTGCGCATCCAGACCCTAAACACCCTCGGTAAGCAACTCCGTTTTAGCAATCCCGATAGTGCCATTACCTGCTCACGGGCAGCCCTCTTGATTGCCCAACGAATTGGATCAGACAAGTACAAAGGTGTAGCATACAGCG
Source organism: Bernardetiaceae bacterium (assembly GCA_036822015.1). GTDB lineage: Bacteria > Bacteroidota > Bacteroidia > Cytophagales > Bernardetiaceae > DAISIL01. Next base: position 5,625 of record DAISIL010000010.1, read on the forward strand.
ATTTAGGCGTTATTTATGGCTGGGTCAAGTCCGATTACGACTCGGCACTGCTGTACTTCGATTCGGCTTTGGATATCCGGTACACCCTCCAGCCCAAAGCCTATTTTGCGATCTCTATCGCGGCGACCCTCAACAACATGGCCTCCGTGGAGAAGTTCAAGGGCAACTACCCCCGTGCGCTCAAGCTCTATCTCGATGCTTTTCCGCTCTACAAAGAGCTACAAAACAAACCCGGGCTGGCCTCCTGCTCCAACAACATCGGCGAACTCTACAAAAAAGAAGGCAACTACGATCAGGCCCTGCAATACTACCAAACAGCCTTCGATATTTACAAAGAAATCAGCAACGAAGTCTATCAGGCCATCGTCCTGAGCAACATGGCCTCCGTCCAAAAAAACCTCGATAACCCCGACCAAGCCCTCTCCGACTACCGCACCGCCCTCACCATTTTTGAAAAAAACAACACCCGGCAGTATATCCCCTACACGCTCATCAACCTGGCTAGCCTCTACCAAGACAGACAAGAGTACGAACGCGCCAAACAGCACTACCTCCGATCCCTATCCCTCCTGCAAAGCACCAACACCACCGAAGGACAAACCAACGTCCTCAACGGGCTTGCCAATCTGTTCCTGGCCCAGAAGCAGCCCCAAAAGGCCCTAGAATACGCCCTCCAAAGCCTCGAACTCGCCCAAAAATCCCAAGCCTATACCCAGCTCGCCGATGTAAGCAATATCCTCTCTAAAATATACGCCGACAAAGGCGACTACCCAAACGCCTATCGCTTTGCCTTAGACTTCAAAACGTACAGCGACAGCATCACGACGGCAGAAAAATCCCGTGAGATGGGACGCATCGAAACCGAGTTTGCATTTCGCGAACGCGAACTCCAACGCGAAAAAGAAGCCCTCGAACAAGAGCAGGAAATCGCCCGACAAAAAATCCTCCGAAACATCCTCATCTTTGGCTTACTGCTCCTGATCGGGATACTCTTTGGTGCCTATCGGGCCTATCGCATCAAGCAACGCGACAACGAAAAAATTGATGCTACCAACAGACAGCTCTCCACCAAAAACAAAATCATCATGGACGGGATGCAATATGCCCGTCGCATCCAGACGGCCACCCGCCCGACCGACGAAGAGATGCAGCGGCTTTTCCCTGAACATTTTATTCTCTTCCGGCCCCGCGATTTGGTCAGTGGGGATTTTTATTGGGCCTTTCGGCATCCAGACTGCACCGTGCTGGTCGTCGCTGACTGTACCGGACATGGCGTGCCGGGCGCGTTTATGTCCATGTTGGGGATTGATTTGCTCAACGAAATCGTGATGCGCCGAGCCCTTACCCGCCCCGATCACATCCTCAAAGAGATGGACTTAGGCGTGCGCCGGGCCTTGCGCCAACACACCACCCACAACGAAGACGGCATGGATGCCGGTGTGTTGGTGATCCATCATCAAGAAAACAAGGTGAGCTACGCCGGGGCAAGGCACCCACTGGTCTATTTTGAGGAACGTCCCAACGAACCCGTCCGGGGCCTCATCAAAGGTGATCGGATGTCGGTGGGCGGCAGCCATATCAACGAACCGGAGGCCTTTCGTTATCGCGAGTTGCTGATCCAACATCCCACAACCTTTTATTTGTACTCTGATGGCTACACGGATCAGTTTGGTGGGCCGGAGGACAAAAAAATAGGGCGTAAGCAGTTCCTACAACTACTCTGGCAAGCCCAGGAAAAACCCGACCTAGGCGATCAAAAAGCCCACCTCGAGGGTTTCCTCGAGCAGTGGCTCCGGAAGCCAAACACCAAGGCGTACCAACAAATTGACGATATTTTGGTGATCGGTGTGCGCGTGAACCCCGCCTAATGCTTAAAAAAATCTTCAAATAACACCTTTGCCCGTTGCCAGTTTTGCTGGTTGATGCAGTACTTGATCGTGGGCGGGTTGATGGTTCCCTGGATCAGTCCGGCTTCTTTGAGGGCTTTGAGGTGCTGCGAGACCGTTGAGTTGGCCATCGGTAGTTGGCCCGAAATATCCCCAGCAAAACAGGTACATTGCTGCTCCAAAAAGCGCAAAATAAATATCCGAGCCGGATGCCCCAAAGCCTTAGCATAACGCGCCAACTCCTCATCCTGAGCCGTAACTACAACTAAATCAATCGCTTTTATATCCATTCCAAAAAGATAAGGGCATAATAAATACCCGTGAGCAAAAAGATAACACCGGTAAGGTAACGCATCACCCGCTCTACTTGTTGGATGGCATTGAAGGTCTTGCTGACGTGTTGCATCGCAAAGGCCATCAGGTACGTAAAGAGCAGCACCGGCAGCCCAGTCCCGACAGCAAAAACAACCGGCAGGTACAACCCATGCAAGCTACCTACCGTCATGGGCAGCAGCATCCCGAAGTAAAGCGCACCGCTATAAGGACAAAACGCCAGGGCAAAGATCACACCCAGAGCCAAAGCTCCCCAAAGTCCACTGCCCTTGACGCGCTCGGATAGCCCTTCGGTGAAGTTGATCCTGCCCAGGAAGTCCAGGCGAATCACGCCCAGCATCACCAGGCCGAGCAGGATCAGGAGGGGAGCCAGGTATTTTTCGCCGTTTCCCTGAAAAAAACGCGCCATCTCAAACTTACTCGCCCCGAAGTACACCAACATCCCGATCAAGGTATAGCTAAGCGCACGCCCGAGCGTATAAAGCAAGCCGCTAAGCAACACTTTGCTTTTTTGGGTAAATCCTTTCGCGATGTAAGCCGTAGCCGTGATATTGGTGGCTAAGGGGCAAGGCGAAACTGCCGTGAGCAACCCCAAAGCAAAGGCAGCCAGGAGGGGCAACTCACGAGCCTGGGCAAGATCATTGAGCCATTCCATGGCTTAGCTCAGGGCTTTGCGCACCTCGGCGACGATCCGCTGGCGAAACTTCTCGGCGTTGCCGATGTTCATGAACGCAAAATCCGTCAGATCCACTTTGGCTTGCGTATCCGGGCAATAGACCCAAAGAGCAGAACCAGCGGCCTCAAACTGCTCGGCCATCCTGGCGTTTTGGGGGTCATCTACGTTGATGGTCTTGAAAACGACCGTGCCGGCGGCGAGTTCTTGCCCAAAATGCGATTCCAGTGCCGCACGCGCGCTTTTTTCGATACTCACACAGGTACGGCAGCGATGCGTACTATGAAAATCCAGCACTTCAATCGTTTGGGCCTCCAACTGCCAGGCCAAAACACTCATCAGAAAAACGAACAATAACTTTTTCATGGGAGGATAGATTGGGTTTGATAATCGTGATGATAGCAAAAGTAATACGTATTTCGTAGAAATACGAAATTTGAGCAACTAACAAGCGAAGACTCCCACAAAAAGCGAAAAGCATCAGGATTTTCCCGGGTACAGCAACGCCGTCAGGGCTGGAAAATCTTCTCCCACATAAAAAGCAAACAAAGCCGACAGGCGCAGGGCCAACTCCTGGTGTACCCAACGTCCCTGCTCGTTTTGTTGGGCCAAAAACGCATCCAAACCCATCTCCTGGGCTTGAGCCAGAAGGTCTTTGCCGCCAAGCTGGGTCAGGAAGATCGCTCGCACGGCCGAGGCAAGGTCTTGGGCAAGTAGCAAACCAACGCGATCGGAGGAGTATTGCATCAGGCGCGAGATAACGAGTAGTTCCTGGGTTTTTTCGGTGGTTTCTTTGGTTGAGGATGCCTCCGAGACCAACTCAAGGGCTTGTGTGGCTACGGGCAGTAGGGCTTGTCCCGTTTGGCTGATGCGTTGCAGATGCAAGGCAAACTTTTGTAAATCAGGCAGATATTTGATCGTACTCCCCAGCAGCCCCACCGAGGGCAAGAGTGCAAAAAAAATATCCAGTGCTGTTGTGCTGCGCTCCCTTGCTCCGGCCCAGAGGTCGGATAGGGTCATCTGTACATAGCCCATTTTGAGATCGTTGAGGGCTGCCCCCAGAGCAAAATACCACTCGGGCGTTTGGAGCGCCTCGACCTGAGGCCGGCCGATGACCAGCAGCGGCTCGGGATGATGATAAACGCTGATTTCGGGTTTGTTGTGGAGATAAACCGGCGGCAGGACTAAGCCCAGCACTCGGGCGATGTTCTCGAGGATGGCTTGGAGGCCTGGGTGGCTTTCGGGGGAAAGTTCCGTCCCAAAATCCTGGAGCGTTCGGGCATCCGGAGGCAAGTGAGCGGCCTGGGCAAGCCATTTTTGAAAAAATTGCTTGATGGTTTTTTGTCGGGTAGCCGGATGGGGGAGTTCCTGGCGTAGGATTTCATCGGGCAAAGGCGCGGAGGCAAGCCCGAGATCAGGGCCCTCTGATACGGCTGGCTCGAGTCCCTGGGGACGAAGACAGCGCAGCAGCGTCTCGGCACGCGCACGCTCCTGCTTACGGGCTACGGCTACCCATCGCTCGACGCGCTCGGCCACTAGCGGTTGGGCTTCGACGGCAGCGGCTAGTGCCTCAACGGCGTTTTTGTCGCCCTTAGCCGCGATCAGCAAGTCTAAACCTTGAATTTTGAGGGCGGCTCCGGTCTGCTTTCCCGTAGGCTGGAGGGCATCCAGGGGGAGGAGTGCCGAGAGGGTCTCGTCGGGTAGCACCTCCAGGGTCTCTTCGATGATCGTCTGGGCTTGCTTAGGATCGCCCGCCCAGATCAGATGCCGACAAAACATCCACTCGGCCCAGACCTTAGCCACGAGTGATTTTTCTTTTTGCAAAAATTCCTCCCGCACCGCCGCATGAAAGACCAACAGCCGCTCATAGGGCAGCCCCGCTTTTTGCTCCAAGAGCAGCAAATGCACCAAAGCCAGGCGATCCGATAAGGGAACGTACCAGGCATCGGCCCAGGCAGCAAGTACGTTACTTAACTCGGGATAAAAAAAGAGCGTATCCAGCGTCGTCGGGATGGGTGCTTGTGGCTCTCGGTGAAGTTGTGTGTAGAGCAACGCAAAGGCATACAGGGGATTATCTGTATGATGGATAAGATACGCCAAGCCTGCCTCCACAAAGGACTGCGCCTCGGGGTAGGTGAGCCTATGCTGCCAGTTGAGGCGAATCACTTCCCATATCCGATGCAGGGGCGCATCCAGGATAGCCACCGCCGAGGGCAACTCATGGAAGTATCGCTCATGGGTTCCCGTGGCTTCCCAAACAAAATAGCCCGCGCTGATCTGATCCCGTCCGATGGACTTCTGCGCCAGAAGCAAACAATGCCCGTGCGGAAAAAACTGCCCTTGCCCCTCGGCCCTTAGCCCCAACCAGCCACTTCGTCGCGACGAAAGCACATACCACCAGGTAGCCTCCGGATCGGGGTCTAGCTCGGAGGGCCAGGACTTGACACGACCGATCTCGAGGGCAGAAAGCAAGACCTCCTCCGGTAGGCGCGTCCGTTGCCAGAAGAGCTTAGCCGCCACCGACCAGTTACGGCTCACATAACAGCCGCCCGCATCCAAACCCTCATCCACCGAATCAACCAGCCCCTCCGCCAAAACCGACCCTAAAAAATCGCTGATCTCCGAAATATGCCCCCCCGAAAGCCAGCCCGTCTTCTGCAACAACGGAAAATCATCCGGCCCCGAAAGCACCGATGCCGGACGACCATCCACCCGACCCACACTATAAAACAGCCGTCCAGCAGCCGCATCGTGCCACAACGACAACCAAAAAAACTCCTGACCTACCAGGCGTTGGAGCAGGGGCTGCGAAGACGAAATCGCGTACTGCACCCCCAAATAATCCGCTTCCTGGTAAATAGTGTGCGCGTACCCCCTCTCGTTTTGAATGAAATCCAAAACTCGCTCACAAACGCCTGAAAATTCGACTGTTACAGGCAAGTAGTAGCTCCGAAGTGGAGGCTGATAAGAGGCATTTTCCAAACTTTGCTCATTTTTATCGACAAAACGAAAAATTTTCTTTATCATTTTTGTTTTTTTTCAAGATGCTACCCCCCCAATACCTACAACCAAAAAAGCCCTCTGGTGAAGTATCTTTGAAGTGTAACTAGAGTCCCAAAACACATCTTCCTCGGCTATTTTAGCAGGGGAAGATTTCTTCGTTTATTGGAGGAACTGCGCCATCATGGACTTGTCCAGAAAGGTATGAATGCGCTCACCATCCAAGGAAAAATCATGGTTCTGGGTCGCAAAAAGTAGGTCAATAATTTTTTTCATTTCTTCGGGGGTCAGGCTTTGCCCAGACTTGATGGCCGACTTCCTGGCCAGGCATTCAGCCAAAAAACGCTGCCGCTCTGTTCCCGCTAAGGGAACCAACTCCTGACGTTCCTTGTACTGCTCGAGTAGTTCTTGCAGGAGTACATCCTCGGAGATACCTTCAATTCCGGATGGCACACCCGTAAGCGTAACTTGCTGCTTTTGTGTGTCCAGGGTCAGGGAAAACCCCATTTTTTCTAGCTGGGGCTGCAAGGCTTCAACTAAGGGCATATCGGCGGCGTTCAGTTGGACGACAACAGGAAACATGAGCTGCTGGGCATATCCCGTCCCCGTTTCCTTGATGAACTGCTCATACAAGATGCGCTCATGGGCTTTCTGCTGATCGAGGAGCAGGATACCCGAGCGCACCGGACTGACGATATACTGCTCTCCGATCTGGAAGACCCACCGCCGTTCGCCCGAAGCCGGAGCAGGTGGTGTGGTATTGACGGCACTCGAAAAAAACAAGGGTTCCTCCTCCTCCTCTTGATCGACTAGCGTACCTTCGGCGATAAAATCCTCCAAAAATTTTCGTTCTTCGTTCTCTACGGCGTAGAGGCGTTCCCAATGCCGAAGTTGCTGCTTTTTTTGTTCGTTGGGGGAAAAGCGTGAGGGAGGCGCATGGGTGGGCTTGGCCATCAGGGCTGTATAGTCGATCTCGAAGTCCAGGCTCGCGGCCACTTGCGTACCGAGGGCTTTGCGTAGCGTAGCCTGAATGAGGCTATAAAGCGTCCGTTCGTCCTCAAACTTAACCTCCGTCTTGGCGGGATGTACGTTGATGTCCACCAGCCGTGGGTCGAGTTCCAGGAACAGGGCATAAAAAGGATGATAGCCCTCGCGGAGCAGGTCAGCGTAAGCCGTCATCACGGCATGATGAAAGTAGGGATGCTTGACAAAGCGGTTATTGACAAACAAAAACTGCTCGCCCCGAGTCTTGCGGGCAATATCGGGATGACCAATGTAGCCTTTGAGCTTGGCGTGCGTAACCGACTCCTGGCAAGGGATCAAGTGTTTTTGGTAGTTCTTGCCCAAAAGCCCTACAATGCGCTTGCCCAGGTTGCTTGAAGGCAAGTGATGAATCTCGTTGCCGTTGTGGGTCAGGCGCATCTCTGTTTCGGGGTAAGCCAAAGCCACCCGCTGAAACTCTTCGGCGATATGCCGAAATTCCACCGTCTCGGATTTGAGGAACTTACGGCGGGCCGGCGTACTAAAAAATAGATTCTTGACGGCGATAGATGTCCCCTGCGGCTGTTGGATGGGTTCGGAACTCTTGATTTGGTTGCGTTCGATGTAGAGGCGTGTCCCGACTTCATCCTCGGCACGGCGGGTCTTGAGTTCGACCTGCGCCACGGCAGCAATGGAGGCCATCGCCTCCCCCCGAAAACCAAAGGTACGGATCGAAAACAGATCGTCCGTGGACTGAATCTTTGAGGTAGCGTGCCGCTCAAAGCACATCCGAGCATCGGTGGCCGACATCCCCGTTCCGTCGTCGATGACCTGAATCAGTGTCGTTCCGCCGCGCTCCACGATCAGTTGGACAGACGTAGCCTGTGCGTCGATGGAGTTTTCGAGCATCTCCTTAACTACCGATGCCGGCCGCTGCACCACCTCCCCTGCCGCAATTTGGTTGGCCAGCACATCGGGAAGTAAACGAATCAAGTCAGGCATATCACCCTACCAGGGAATGTTTTGGAACGAAAATATTGTTTTCCAACAGGATCACCAAACTTGTATCTGTCGTAAGGGGAAGACCATGCAGTATTTTTGCTTATTTTATGATTTTTTGGCATGAAAAATAAGAAAGTCTCTCCCGAGAAAGATTTTCAGGGAGAGACTTTTACAATCAATCCTTACAAGGTTGCTACTTAGCCTTTTTGTTGTGCGCGGATTAGGTTCAGGGCCGAGCCATACTTAAACCACTCAATCTGGGAGGCGTTGTAGGTGTGCAAGACCTCAAAAGTATCCGTGGTTCCGTCGGCGTGATTGAGGCGCAACTGCAAGGGTTTGCCTTCGGCGAAGGTTTCGAGGCCGAGGATGTCCACTTTGTCGTCTTCCTGGACTTTGTCGTAGTCGGCTTTATCGGCAAAGGTGAGGGCAAGCACGCCTTGCTTTTTGAGGTTGGTCTCGTGAATGCGAGCAAAAGAGCGCACAATAACCGCTCGGACACGGAGATAGCGGGGTTCCATGGCGGCGTGTTCGCGGGAGGAGCCTTCGCCGTAGTTTTCATCCCCAAAAACAACCGAATCTATGCCAGCAGCCTTGTAGGACTTACCCACGGCCGGCACCTCGTCATAGGTGCCGGTGAGTTGGTTCTTGACGTGATTGGTTTTTTCGTTGAAGGCATTGACCGCCCCGATGAAGCAGTTGTTGGAGATGTTTTCGAGGTGTCCTCGGAAGCGCAACCAGGGGCCAGCCATCGAGATATGATCCGTCGTGCATTTGCCCAGGGCTTTGAGCAGTACCCTTGCACCGGTGATGTCTTTGCCTTCCCAGGGGAAGAAATCGTCTTGATCGAGGAGCTGTAGGCGTTCAGAATCAGGGGAGACCGCTACCTGGATGCCACTGCCATCTTCGGCAGGGGCTTGATAGCCTGCATCTTCGACGCTGAAGCCCTTGACGGGGAGTTCGATACCGGCGGGTTCGTCGAGTCGAACGGCTTGTCCGTCTTCGTTGGTCAGGGTATCGGTTAAGGGGTTGAAGGTCAGATCACCGGCGATGGCCATGGCCGTAACGATTTCCGGCGAAGCGACAAAAGAGCGCGTGGCTGGGTTACCGTCGTTGCGTTTGGCAAAGTTTCGGTTGAAGGAGGTGATGATGGAGTTGGCGCGCTCGGGGTCGTCGGTGTGTCGGGCCCATTGTCCGATGCAGGGGCCGCAGGCGTTGGCCAGGATCACGCCGCCCATGCCCTCGAAGGTGCCGAGCAGCCCATCGCGCTCGGCCGTGTAGCGCACCAGTTCCGATCCTGGTGTAACGGTAAACTCGGCTTTAACTTTGAGTTTTTTGCTGACCGCCTGCTGGGCGATAGAAGCTGCCCGAGTGAGGTCTTCGTAGGAGGAGTTGGTGCAGGAGCCAATCAATCCAACTTCGAGCTTTTGGGGATAGCCGTTTTCTTTGACAGCTTTGGCGAACTGGGAGAGCGGCCAGGCAAGGTCAGGGGTGTAGGGGCCGTTGATGTGGGGTTCGAGTTCGGAGAGGTTGATCTCGATGAGTTGATCGTAGTACGCCTCGGGCTGGGCATAGACTTCGGGGTCTGGGCGGAGGTAGTCGCGGTACTGGTCGGCCAGCGCACCGACTTCGGCGCGTTCGGTGGCTTCCAGGTAGGATTTCATCTTATCGCCATAAGCAAAAATAGAGGTGGTTGCGCCAATTTCCGCGCCCATGTTACAGATCGTGCCTTTACCGGTCGCCGAAAGGGCATCTGCTCCTTCACCGAAGTACTCAACGATAGCACCCGTGCCGCCCTTGACGGTCAGGATACCGGCAACTTTGAGGATCACGTCTTTGGCTGATGTCCAGCCGCTTAGCTTTCCGGTGAGCTTGACACCGATCAGTTTTGGAAATTTGAGTTCCCAGGGCATTCCTGCCATGACATCAACGGCATCGGCTCCCCCGACACCAATGGCGATCATGCCGAGGCCGCCGGCGTTGGGCGTATGGGAGTCTGTCCCGATCATCATGCCGCCGGGGAAGGCGTAGTTTTCCAGGACGACCTGGTGAATGATACCGGCTCCGGGCTTCCAAAATCCGATACCGTATTTGTTGGAGACCGAAGAGAGAAAGCCATAAACTTCTTCATTGACATCGTTGGCGCGTTTGAGGTCGGCGGTAGCACCAGTTTCGGCCAAAATCAAGTGATCGCAATGTACCGTCGAAGGGACGGCGACTTTATCGCGTCCGGATTGCATGAACTGGAGCAGGGCCATCTGTGCCGTAGCGTCTTGCATGGCTACCCGATCTGGGGCAAAATCTACGTAGTCTTTGCCGCGTGTATAAGCCGTAGTGGGTTGTCCATCAAAGAGATGTCCATAAAGAATTTTTTCGGTGAGGGTCAGGGGTTTTCCTACGACGGTACGTGCGCGGTCGATGCGCTCGCCCATGCGTTCATATACCGCTTTGATCATATCAAGATCGAAAAGTGCCATAGCTGTAATCTTGGGTTTAGGGATGTTAGATTTGACTTTTGAACCCCCAAAGTAACAAAAAAAAATGAACTTTCCTTAGAACCGCCCAAGTGTTTTTGTGTATAATAAGCAAACCCAAATAAACCATTGAAAATCAAATGCTTAAACAACGAACTCAATAAACTTCACAATAAATTAAAACAAAGCGCGATTTGTGTTCTTGTCTCGTATTTACTTTTGTTGGCTCAATGAAACACACGCTTGTTTTTCAGTCTTCGGTAAATCGCTTTCGCTTGCGCACGCCCAAGCATTTGCTCACCTTGATCGCTTTGGCGGTCGGTTTTGGCTTGGGCGTACACGGCTTGAGCTATGGTCTGGCTCATCTGCCCGAAGCCTGGACAAATTTGCTGGTGGTTTCGGTGCGTAATCCCTTCGTGGGCGTTTTTGTCGGGATGCTAGCTACATCGCTGATCCAGAGCAGTTCTTTGAGTACCTCCATTTTGATCGCTTTGGCGGGCAGCCATGTGCTAGACCTCCGCGCCGCCCTACCTATGGTGATGGGAGCTAACATCGGGACAATGCTCACCGTAACGATTGATGCGCTGGGCGTTCGTACCCATCGGGCTTTTTTTTTGCGGGCCACCACGCTCGTCATGCTCCAAGACCTCCTCAAGTTGCTCACGGCGGCCTTGCTACTGCCCCTCGAGTACTTTTTTGGGTGTTTTGAGTGGCTGCTCCGTGGGCTTGTCCTAAAATCGTCGTGGGTGCTGCCGCTGGGCATCTCACCGGTATGGGCGGTGGTGTTGGGTTTTAGTTTGATGTTTGTGAGTTTGCGCCTCTGGGAGATACGCTGCCGTCCTTGGGTAGGCGAACGGCTCAACCTAACACGTATTTTTGCTTCTTCAAGGCAGCGGATTTTTTGGGAGGGATTGCTCTGTACGTGGGTCTTGCAGAGCAGTGCGCAAGTGGTGGCTTTGTTTATTCCCCGCCTGATGCGCATCCAGATTTCGCCCGCCCACAGTTTGCCTTTCTTGATGGGAACCAACCTCGGCACCACCATCACGGCACTTTGGGCGGCGTGTTTTGTGGGTCCGGTGGCTTTGCCGCTGGCCCTGATGCACGTGTGCTTTAACCTCATCAGTAGTGGGATTTTTTTGTTGATTCCGGCAGCAGAACGGCTGTTGGTGTATTTGGCTACCGCCTTAGGCAAAAACATTTTGCATCATCGGCTGCTTGGCTTTATGTATATTTTTGTTGTCTTTTTCGTGATTCCGTTTTGGTTGATTTTGTTGGGAAGATGATCGTAGATGGCCGTTAGATACTCACAGACACAGCTCATACAAGAAGCCAAAGCAAAATTAGCTTTGCTTGAGGAGGACATCTTGTATTTTCTCGAGCGGGATCCAAAACTGTTCCACAAAGATTTCTTGATAAATCTCAAAAACGCCATCTGTATCGCGGAGGAACTCCAGAACCTGGACGATACCTGGAATGCCACCCAAGCCCAGCACGCCCAGCAGGTCGCCCATCACATCCAACATGGACGACAACTCTATAGCCAACTCAAAAAAACACTACAAGGACGCACCCACCCCTTTCCCTTCACCCACTACCGCAAGGCAATCAGTTCCCAGGAGCGGTTTTGTTTATTTTTGGAGGCTATCTCACACATTCTGGCCACCAGGCAAGCCGAACTCATCCAGTGGGGATTTGCAGCAAGCCAGCAGCAAGCCTTCCAACAAGCCACCCTCGCCTTGCGCCAAGCCCTGCAAGCCCGAACACGCACACAGGCACAATACGCCGAGCAGTTCGCCCGACGCAAAACCGCCCAGGGGCAGCTTCGCCATGCCCTAGAACAAATTCGCCGCACGGGGCAGTCCATCCATCGCCACAAAAATCCCGACCGCTACCAGCAGTACCTCCTCTCCTACTAGCCCAGGTAGCCCAGGCAGCACGCCAAAGCCGCCCGCGTAGCTCCGCCATGCTGCTCGACATAACGCCCGGCCACCTGCCCCACCTCCCTGCAAAGATTCGCATCCTGAACCAAACGCTGCACACAAGCCAACAAATCCTCCGATCCCGAAAGGGCAAAACCACCACCCAAAGCCACCAAATCCTGTGCCTCCTGAAACTTCATGTAGTTTTGATCCCCAAACAAGACGGGGATGCCATAAACGGCCGCCTCCATCGTGTTGTGTAGCCCCCTACCAAAGCCACCCCCGATATAAGCCAGAGCCGCATAGGCATACACTCTCGATAACCAACCCATTCGATCCAAGATCAAGATTTTTGCCTCGGGCTTAGCCTCCCCCGAAAGCCGCCGAGCAGGGGCGAGTAGCAAGGCCTCCAGCCGAGCCACCGAAGCCGCATCCACTTCATGGGGAGCCACCACTACGCGCCAGCCCTTCTCCAGCAGCCACGCAATGGCCGCACGAAGGGCCCGCAGGTCTTGCGGCCACGCACTGCCCACCACCAGTGCCGGCGCATCTCCCACAAAAGCAGCAATCTCCGGCAGTGGCTCTGCCGAGCGACGAATCTCCAGCACCCGATCCAGGCGCGTATCCCCCGAAACGCTCACCTGCTCAATACCGATACCGCCAAGCAAATCCGCCGACAACTGATTCTGTACAAAAAAATGTGCAAAACTGCGCAAAGCCTCCCTATGCCATCGCCCGTACCAACGAAAAAAGTGCTGATCCTCACGAAAAATCGCCGATAGTGCCATCACCGGTACGCGCCGCTCCTGCAAAACCATCAAATAAAAATACCAAAACTCGTACTTGACAAAAACCACCACATCCGGCCGTACGATCTCGATGAAGTCGCGGGCATTTTGGGGCGTATCTAGCGGTAAGTACGCCACCGCATCCACAACGGGATAACCCTTGCGCACCTGATAGCCACTCGGCGAAAAAAAAGTGAGCAAGAGCCGCCCCTCCGGACGCTCGGCCCGCAAGGCCTCCAGCAACGAACGCCCCTGCTCAAACTCTCCCAAAGACGCACAGTGCATCCAGACCAACGGACGGACATCCTTGCTCCGATCGCCCAAAGCAGCCCGTAGGTGCATCCGCCAGCCTCGGCGGCCTTGCACAAAGAGCCGTGCTTTGGGGATAAACCACTGTGCCAGCGTCAGCAGTGCGCCATACACCCACAAACCAACACGGTAAAAAAAACGACTAACTTCCACAAGAGAGGCAATCAGGATCGTCCAGATCACAGGCCTCACCACTGCCATTGACGGACACGACAGGCTCGGCTACGGCCGGCTTACTGACCGTAAACTTGATCGCGTCGGTGGCTGCCTTCGTGCGCAGGTAGTACATCCCCGTCTTGAGACCCTTCTTCCAGGCGTGAAAGTGCATGGAGGTTAGTTTGCTCATCGTCGCGTTGATGACGTGTAAGTTGAGGCTTTGGCTTTGGCAGATAAATGCCCCACGGTCGGCGGCCATATCCAGGATGGTGCGCTGACTGATCTCCCAGACGGTTTTGTAGAGGTCTTTGAGGTCTTGGGGGATTTGGGGGATGTTTTGTACGGAGCCGTTCTCTTGCATGAGCGTATTTTTCATGGTCTCGCTCCATAGCCCGCGCTCGATCAGGTCGCGCATCAGGTGCTTATTGACGACAATAAACTCTCCCGAAAGCACGCGCCGGACGTAGAGGTTGGAGGTATAAGGCTCAAAACATTCGTTGTTGCCCATGATCTGGGAGGTAGAAGCCGTCGGCATGGGAGCCACCAGAAGGGAGTTTCTTACGCCGTGTTCCAGGATTTGGTAGCGTAGCTTTTCCCAGTCCCAGCGGTCAGAGGGTTTTTCTCCCCACATATCGAACTGAAAGATGCCCTCCGAAATTGGCGAGCCGGCATAGCTCTCATAGGGCCCCTCCGTGCGGGCTAAGGCGTTGGAGGCGGTCAGGGCAGCAAAGTAGATCGTCTCGAAGATGTCGCGGTTGAGGGCTTTGGCCTCCGGGGACTCAAAGGGCATTCGCAGGAGCATAAACACATCGGCCAGCCCCTGTACACCAATGCCAATGGGGCGATGACGGAGGTTGGAGTTGCGGGCCTCCTCAACGGGGTAGTAGTTGATGTCGATGACCTTATTGAGGTTGCGCGTAACGACCTGGGTGATCTCGAATAGCTTCTGGTGATCGAACACGCCATCGACGACAAACTTAGGCAAGCAAAGCGAAGCCAGGTTACAAACGGCGACCTCGTCGGGGGAGGTATATTCGGTGATTTCGGTGCAGAGGTTGCTGGATTTGATCGTCCCGAGGTTCTTTTGGTTGGATTTGCGGTTGATGTGATCCTTGTAGAGCATATACGGTGTGCCGGTCTCGATCTGGGATTCAAGGATCGCAAACCATAACTCCTGTGCCTTGACGCTGCGGCGGGCGCGGCCTTCTTGCTCGTATCGGAGATAGAGGCGATTAAACGCTTCACCGTGGCAGTCGGCCAGGCCAGGGGCTTCATTGGGACAAAACAAAGACCACATCCCATCAGCCTCGACACGCTCCATGAACAAATCCGGTATCCAGAGGGCATAAAAAAGGTCTCGGGCCCGGAGTTCTTCCTTGCCGTGATTTTTTTTGAGTTGAAGAAAATCAAACACATCGTCGTGCCAGGGTTCGAGGTAGATCGCAAAAGCACCTTTGCGCTTGCCGCCGCCCTGGTCGATGTATCGGGCAGTGTCGTTATAGACTTTTATCATCGGGACGATGCCGTTGGAGGTGCCGTTGGTGCCGGAGATATACGATCCTTTGGCGCGGATGTTATGGATGCTTAGCCCAATGCCGCCTGCAGATTGGGAGATTTTGGCGCACTGCTTCAAGGTATCATAGATGCCATCGACGCTGTCGCCTTGCATCGTCAGGAGGAAGCAGGAGGAGAGTTGCGGCTTAGGGGTGGCGGCATTGAAGAGCGTCGGGGTGGCATGGGTGAACCACTTCTCCGACATGAGCTTGTAGGTCTCGATCACAGATTCGATGTCCATCAGATGGATGCCCACAGCTACGCGCATAATCATGTGCTGGGGTCGTTCGAGGATTTTGCCATCCGTTTTGAGGAGGTAAGACCGCTCTAAGGTCTTGAATCCGAAGTAGTCATACTGAAAGTCTTTGTTGTAGTCGATGATCGAATCAAGGAGTTTGCCGTGTTTTTCGATGACGGTGTAGGCTTCATCGGAGATCAGTCCGGCGGGCTGTTCGGTTTTGGGGTTGATGTAGCGGTAGAGTTGCTCCATCGTTTCGCTGAACAGGTTGCTGGTCATCTTGTGTAGATTCGAGACCGCAATACGGGCGGCCAGTACGGCGTAGTCGGGGTGAATGGTGGCCATGGTGGCGGCTGTCTCGGCGGCGAGTTCGTCGAGTTCGGTTGTTTTTACGCCATCGTACAGACCCGTAACGACTTTCATGGCTACTCGTGTCGGATCAACGTAAGATTTGTTCAGCCCCTCACAGAGGGCCCTGATCCGATAGGTGATTTTATCCATCATAACGGGTTCTCTTCGCCCGTCGCGTTTGATTACTTCCATGGGAGGTTTTGTTTTTGTTTGTCAAGAAAACGAATCATACATACACACAAACTAGCCGCCCTGTTTGGGGGTTTTGACAAAAGTAAAGTCAATCGGTGTTTGGCTTGATGCAGGGCAGCAGGGTAGGAGTAACTAAAATTTAGCGTACCGCTGGCAAGCAAAAATACGCATTTGGTGGCAGAAACTGGGGATATACCTCATTTTTTCTCAATCAAAACGGATGGCAGCCACGGGGCGAATCCCGAGGATGACGCGCAGGGGCAAGAAGACCATCAGCCATAGCAGGGCAAGCATCAGGAGGTTAAAGCCCAGGATGGCGGGAATATCCCAACCAATCGGGACGGCATCGAGGTAGTAGTTCGTCGGGTCAAGGGGAATCCAGCGCAGGCGATCTTCGATCCAACAAAAACCCAGCCCGATTAGGTTGCCCCAAAATAGTCCTTGTGTCGTGATCCGTAGCGTTTTGTAGAAAAATATCCGCTGGATTTGGGCGTTGGTGGCACCCAGGGCTTTGAGCATCCCGATCATGCGGGTACGCTCCGTTATCAAAATCAAGATGACCGAGATCGTATTAAAGATGACCACTACCAGGATGACGCTCATCAAGATCAGCACGTTGCGTTCTAGCATCACAAACCAATCGAAGAACTCCCGATACTGCTCCGTTACGGGCATCGCCCAAAGATCGTAGGGTAGCTTCTCGGAAAGGGCAGCAAAACTTTTGGGCAGGTCGTCGAAGCGATACAAGATGACCTCATATCCGCCCGCCAGGGAGTCCTCCCAGTTGTTGAGGTATTGGAGTAGGCGATGATCGCCCCAGGCGATGAGTTGATCGAATTGCTCTATGCCCGTTTGGTAGATGCCGCAGATGCGCAGGCGGTTGTAGCGCGGCGGATCCTGGACAAACATCACATTGACCTGGTCGCCTACCTGTAAGTTGATTTGGTCGGCGACGTACTGACTGATGAGCAGATCGCGGCCGTACTTTTGGGTAGTATCGAATCGGATGTAGCGTCCTGCTTGCAGGCTTTGGCACAGAAGGGTGCTATCATAGTCGGGGCCGATGCCTTTTATCATCAGCCCTTGTACCTCTCCGGCGGTGTAGAGCAAGGCGGCTTTCTGGCTAAACCCTTGTATCGTTTGTACACCCCAAAACTGCTTTGGGTTTTGGTAACCTTGCCACTGGGTAGAGAGCGGGAGGGTTTGGTAGGAGTTGTTGAGGTCGTATTTGGTGATCTGGATATGCCCAGCGATGCTGACGATCTTCTGGATGACCTCCTGACGAAAACCCAGAAAGATGGCGTGCGCCATCAGGATCACGGCCAGCCCCAGGGCGATACTCCCGATGGCAATGCGGGTAACGAGCCGAACAAAGGTACTGCTGGGTGCGCTGTCGAGGCGTTGGGCAATGTAAGCAGAAAAGGACATGGGCGCGTTTAGGTCGTCGATGGCAGCGGCATAAAGATCGTGAAGGAGGTGCCTTCGCCGTATTGGCTCTGCAAGATAATTTTTCCGCCCAACTTTTCAATGGTCTGCTTGACGATATACAGCCCCAGTCCCGATCCCTCTACTCGGTCGGTGGCCCGATAAAACATCTCAAATATCCGGTGCTGGTGTTCCTCCTGGATGCCAATGCCATTATCCACAATCCTAATCATGAGCCAAACGGGGGAGTGCTGTGTGATCTCGATGTTCAGCGTGGGTTGCTGCTGGTTGGGGTTTTGGTACTTGATGGCGTTGGAGATCAGGTTAGAGAAGATGATACGGAGCCGTAGGGGGTCGCTGGCATACCGCACCACGGCAGGATCAATGAAGATATGCTGCTCGATGCGCTCAAAACCCGGGTGGTTGTTGAGGTCATCGAAGATGTCCCGAATCAAACTCGGCATATCGACAAGTTCGGTAACGGCGGCCGTTCGGCTGGCTCGGGCAAAGTCGAGCATTTTTTTGATGAACTCATCGAGCCGGTGGGCGCGGTTTTCCATGTAGCCGAGCATCTGTCGCACATCGGGGTTGAGGTCTTGTTGTCGCATCAAGTCCATTAACCCCATGATAGAACTCAGCGGGGAACGGATGTCGTGGGAGATTTTATAGACCAGGTTGTCGAGTTCGTCGTTGCGGCTTTCGAGTTGTCGGACGGTATCTTGTAGCTCGGTTTTGCTCCTGGAGAGGTACTGGTTGGTCTGCTGGAGTTCGTGCTGGATGGCTTTGTTTTCTTTTTCTTTGTCGATGAGCTGTTGGTTGCGCTTCTCGAGTTCGTGGTAGGCTTGCTGGAGGTACTGCTCCCGTTGTTTTTGTTGGGTGATATTTCGGGCAATGAGGGTGAGTTTCTTGACCCGCCCTTGCTTATCGAGCAGCAGGGGGTTGAGGGTATTGGAGAACCAAACTTTGCGCTGCCCGTCGGGTTGATACATGTAGGTTTCGTAACGGACGGCTTGGCTGGGGTCTTCGATGGCTTGCTTGAGTTTGCGTTGGGTCAGGTGTCGCATCGGGAGGTCGAAGTAATCAAAGAGTAGGGTTTGGCTGCGGATCAAGGACAGGCTGCTGTCGGTATGGTTGATGAAGTCGATTCTGCCCTCCTGGTCAAGGATGAGGATCATATCATCGGCCGAGGAGATGAGCCGTCGCCATTTTTCTTCGGCTTCGGAGAGGGCGCGTGTGCGGAGTTGTACCCTCGATTCGAGTTCGCATTTGATTTCCCAGATGCCGCGCATGGCTTCGTGTTCGGTGTGTACGTCAGCGATGGAGCCAGCCATACGAACAACGCGGCCGTCTTTGTTGCGGATGGATTCGCCGTTAATCAAAAACCAGCGGTACTCCCCCGATGCTGTCTTGAGGCGGACTTTGAGCTGATACTCTCGGCCGAGCTTGAAGTGCTGCCGCCGCACCTCCTGATGCAAGGGGATGTCCTTGGGATGCAGATGCTCAATGATAATGTTGCGCGTCTCGGGGCTTGTCCTGGGGACAAGCCCGAGGAGTTCGTAGGTGCGCCCCGAAAAATACCAGCGGTCGCCCTCACTCCAATCCCATATCCCGACGTTTACACCCTTTACCACCAAATCAAGGCGTTCGTTGAGGAGGCGGACGCGGGTGGTCGTATCGGTGAGTTGGTTGTTTTGGTGGGAAAGTTCCTCGTTGAAGATCGAGAGTTGGTTGTTGAGCTGTCGGATGTGCCGCTCAAAACGCTTGCGGTCATTGACGTTCAGGATCGCCCCTGCCAGATGCTTTTCTCCAAAACACTTGCCACTCAGGAGAAACCAATCAAAGCCTTTGCGTTGTGTCCCGAATCGCACCTCCAACGAGAAAGCCTCACCAGTACATTGGGCATCCTGAAAAGCGGCAAGCAGTCGTTTTTGGTCGTTGGGGTGAGCCGCTGCCACAAAATCCGCCAGACCTCCGGGCAGTGTCTCTTTTCCCAAAAGTTGATGTACCTGATCGGAGAAGGACATTCGATGGCTCGGATCACATTGCCATATCCCTACCTGAACGCCGTCCAGGATGGCATAAAGTTGTTGTTCGGATTTTTGAGGGGATTTATCTGTATCGTTCATCGTTTATGATCCCACCAAAGAACGGAAGGGTTCTTTTGTTTAGGACGTATATTGTTAAGTAATCGTTTCACAATTTTTGTGCATAATACAAACAAACTGCTTAACTTTATGGAAAAAATCAGATGGAGAGACCTGTAATTATCTTTGGTACCGGTGGACTAGCACAAACGGCCCTGAATATCTTTGTACAAAACGAAGTGTTGGTCTATGGGTTTTTGAGTGAAAGCGAGGAGCAGGTACGCCAAACCATCAACGAGGTGCTGGTCGTCGGGACAGTCGATGACGAAAGCCTGCTGCGGCGCACCTTAGCTGATGCCGAGGTCTTTGTTGCCCTTGAAGATACCGCCGAGCGCATCGAACTCACCAAAACCCTCCTCAAGCAATACAAAAAAATGCCCATCAATGCCATTCATCGCTCGGCACAGCTTCCCCATGATTTGCACATCGGACACGGAAACTTGATCGGTGCTGGCGTAAATGTAGGGCCCGCCGTGCGGGTGGGCAACCACTGCATCATCCAAAGTGGCAGCCAACTGCTGCATCAGGTCGAGATCGGAGATGGCAGTTATGTCGGGGCTGGTGCCATTATTGGGGCTCGAGTAAAGCTGGGGCAGGAGGTTTTTGTGGGTAGTGGGGTCGTGGTCGGTGAAGGCATTCGTCTGGGTGACCGGGCCAAGGCCGGTGCGGGTGCTGTCGTGGTGCGTCATGTGAAGGCAGAGACGACAGTATGGGGCAACCCCGCCCAGGAAATCTAAACGATCACTTCCGGGCCACGATCAGATAACTATCTCCTTCGGGCGTGATCTTGAACTGAAGCAGGGCATGGGCGGCCCCCATCTGGCGCAGTTCCTCCACCGACCAACGCTCCTGACTGACGATCAACAACACGTATCGCTTTGCAATTCGGAGCAACTCGCTCATCAGCTTCTCGGGTGCGCTCACATGATCCATGCCGTAGGCACTCGTCGTAACATCAAACTGATTGCTCCAAAAACACGTCATGGCCTCGGCGGAGGTTTCTTTGGTCTCCAGTTGTTGGATGCCACCGTGATTAAGGGCTTTGAGGCGGGGTGTCCAGCGGTTTTTGACCTCAACGACGGTCAAGGGCAGATAGGGAAAAGCGTCGATGAGCGGCCAGACAAAACCAGGTTCTACTTCTTGCGCACTCACATCGAGCAGATGATCGGCTTGCAAGGCGCGTAGCACCTGAAAAAGCCCCAACATGGCGGGGCTTAACGGTTGTTTTTGCAAAAAATAAGGTGTCATCCCCGCTTGATGCCCCATCTGGATCAGCTCTTCCTGCTCGGGGAGTGTCAAATCTTGGAGGGGTTTCTCAAAGAGAGGGCTTGATGCCAGACGCTCCATCAACTTACCACGCGCCCAGGCGGCGGCTAGTCGGGTGTAGTACTTTTCCATGAGTGAAGGTTAGAGTGAGATAATCCCTGGTACAACAGCAGCCGCTTCGTACTTCTCCAGGATGGCCTCCGCCGAAGGCATCGTTGCACGAATCGTGATACTGGTAAAGTTTTGTTTGGCAGATGTTTTGAGGCTTACCTGGACTTGATCCGGGGGAAAAAGCGCACATAAAAAATCTATTTTTTCTTGCTCTGACGGAACGATAAACTTAAACGTATAGCGGGCCGGGAAAGTGTAGTTTTCTTGGAGGCGAAAGTGAAGTGTTTTGCGAAAATCGGGGTTCATACCACAGCTACTCAATCAGGATGATAAAAAAAGAAAGATACCTGCCCGGGCAGCCGAGCAGGTTGGGCAATGTGCTTATCGCGTGATGAGGCGGGTGCATTTGTCGGCATAGAGATGGTTGAGAATCTGCAACACCACATCGCGTTTCTCCTTATCGCTACCGATTTTTTCGCCTTGCGTTTTGTTATCGACATCGTAGGTAAATATGTCGCCTCCGTCGTTGTTTTGCCAAAGGAAAAATTCATTCCCCGTCTTGATGATCGTATTGCGCTCGGTGGTTAGCCGGAACATGAAGTTATCGAGGGTGGTGTTGTAGCTCGTTCCGCCCGGCACGATGACCTTAGAGACGTAATCAATGCCTCGGTCGGTGCTTTCAAAGAGTTCACAGAGGCAGTCGCCTTTGAGTTTTTCGTCTTCGATTTCGGTTACGTTGTAGAGGATGATTCGCCACTGCCCGTCCCTAAACTTGCGCTGCGTAATCGTAACCAGTTGAGACCCTTTGCGGAGAATATCTTTGCCTTTGGTTACCTCAAACTCGTTTTGGTAAGAGATCGCGGCTACCTCACCGGTCAGGCTCACATGAAAGACATCCGATACCTTGTGCTGGATCATCAGCCCGTCCGAGCTGATGAGGCTTCCCAGGTGCGCTTCAAATTTTTCGTAGTTATTTTCGACGACGTTTACGCGCCCACCAATGCGGATAAAGCTCATGTTGCCGATCATGCGCTTATCAAAAAACTGCAAAACAGCGTTTTTGTCTTTGGTTTCGGATAAGGCCGAATACGCCTTTGCAAAGGCTTCAATAACTCCTCGGACGGCTTTTTCGTCTTCTTTTTGCTTCTGGGCGTAGGCTCCTGTCAGCGATCCCAGGCATAGGAGCGCGAAAAGAAATCCATAAAGATAGTGTTTTCGTTGCATTGCTTTTTGGGTTGATGATATAATCCGATAAAAATACTCAAAATCCACCAAATCAGCCCTATTTAAGGGACTTTTTCCGAAGAACTTACGTAATGCCAAACCGTCGTTACGGGGCGTTCAAAGAGATCAGGATGATGGACGATTTTCTGTAAACTATTGATCCTTAGCAATTTTTCATCGTACTTTTTGCTCGAAATCACATAAGCCGCCGGCTGCTGACGCAAATAAGCGTACAGGGAATCCGGGTTGTTAAATTTTGGTATTGCCCGCTGATACGCAAAGACAAAGGCCGGATTGAGCCGCCCGTAAGCCACTACCGGCAGCGAAGTATCCATTTGCGCCCGAGCCACCCGAACCGGGTTTTCCTGATCGGCACGCGGAAAAGCCCCATAAAAAAAACCCATACTCCCCAACACTCCACCCAAAGCCAAAGCCCACAAAGCCCGCCGTGGATCCCACAAAGCCCACCAAGCCCCCAGGGGCAAACCCAACAAATAAGCAGCCAGGTACTCCTGCCCCGAAAGCGAGCGATCATAATGAATGCCCACCGCTGCCCCTACCACCAACACACTGCTCAACACCGCCCAGACCCACAACGAAACCCGACTCAAGCGTCCCTCCCTCAGCCAGTAGCCCAACACCAATGCCCCAAAAGCAAAAGCCGGCGCCGGATAGCTCGGCAGTTTTGTCCCCGAAACCGAAAAGAAACCCACAAAAGCCACCATCACGCACAAGGACAGCAGCAAAAGGGACTCCTCCCTGCGCACCGCCCATACCCGAGCGACTGCCTGCGGCAAAAACACCCCAAAAGGCAACAGACCAGCCACGTAGAGTAGTGCCGTCAAGCCAAAAAAGCCGCCGTGGCCCTCTTTGGCCGCCTCGAAGCGGCTTAGGTTATGATCCAGAAAAAAGCCCTCAATCCAGGCACCATCCGTCGCCTGCCAAACCGCTGCATACCAAGGCAAAGCCACCAACAAGGCCACCAACAGCCCCCGCAAAGGATGCACCGAAAAAAAGCACCGCCAGCTGCTCAACCGACCGCTTAGCCCCAAAAAAAGCAACAACGCCAGCCCAGGCACCACAACCGCCACCGGCCCCTTTGCCAGCACCCCCAAACCAAAAAGCACATAGCTCCCGTAAAGCCGCCCGAGAGAAGACCGCTCTACGCCCTCCCACCAAAGCAACAAAGCCGCCGTCAGCAAAAAAATCAAGTAAGGGTCAGGTGTCGCCAAATGAAACTGTGCCGATATTTGCACCGAAGCCACCAGCACCATACCCGCCCAAAACGCTGCTTGCTCCCCCCACGCCCGCCGCGCATACGTGTACGTGAGCCAAACCATAGCCAGCCCGCACAATGCCGAAAAAAAACGCGCCCCCAACGGACTTACGCCCCATAGCCCGTACCCCAGCTGCATGAAGTAGTAGTGCAGCGGTGGCTTATCCGTGCGTAAGTTGCCGTTGAATGTCGGGACGATCCAATCACCTCGGACGGACATCTCGTAGGCGCAGGTGGCGTTTTTGGCTTCATCAAGGATGTAAATATCTATCCCCCAAAGATTTGCTCCCATCGTGAGGGTAGCCAAAGCCAAAAGCACCAGACGAGGATAGGGCATTGGGTTTAGCGGTTGAGTTTGTCAGGCGTAATCCGTTCCTCCTGGTTGGCGATCTGCCAGGCGGTCAGGAAGATCAGCCGAGCGACTTTTTCCATCTTCGGGAAATGGATTTTTTCTACCGTATCGCTGGGCTTGTGGTAGTCGGCGTGTGTGCCATTGAAGTAGAAAATGACGGGTATGTTGTGCTTGGCAAAGTTGTAATGATCGGATCGGTAATAGAATCGGTTCGGATCGTCTTTGTCGTTGTAGCGATAATCCAGGCTTACTTCGCCATAAGCGGCGGCGGTGCGCTCACTCAGGCGGTGGAGCGAGTCGGAGAGCATATTAGAGCCGATGATGTAGATGTAGTTGGGGTTGTTTTCGTCTTCGTATTTGGGATCAACGCGCCCGATCATGTCGATATTGAGGTTGGTGATCGTCTGATGGAGGGGCAATATGGGGTTATCGGAATAATACTCCGAGCCAAGCAGTCCTTTTTCCTCACCGCTGACGGTCATAAACAGGATGCTGCGTCGGGGGCCATGTCCGGCAGCTTTGGCGGCGGCGAAGGCCTGGGCCATCTCCAGGACGGCGACGGTTCCCGATCCGTCATCATCGGCACCGTTGTTGATCTCACCGTTAGGCGAAATGCCGATGTGATCGTAATGCGCCGTGATGACCAGGATTTCGTCTTTTTTGTCGGTTCCCTCCAAGAAAGCCAGGACGTTTTCGGAACCTACTTTTTCGATGCTGGCTTTGGGCAAAAGTGTAATCTTGGCTTGGGGAGCTTTGGCCGGGACGTTGGTGGGGTCTTTGAGGAGGGCTTCGAGGTAGGCGTTGAACTTGGCTTTTTGTTTGCCAAAAAGTGATGCCACACGCTCGGGTGCGCTGTAGAGCGCAAACGTCTTGTCAGGGTCAGGGAAGCCGAGGCGGGGCTGGGAGAAGTAGTCAGCGTAGTTGGTCAGGACGTTTTCAAGGATTTCGTTACTTTCATAGAGCAAAATCACGCCCAAAGCCCCTTTTTCTTTGGCTACGGCAATTTTTTTGTCCGGTTGTGAGGCAATGGATTTTTGTTTGGTACCGGTGGCCAGGTAGATGCCCGCGCTGTCTTTGGGTTCGCCCATGAGCATAACTAGGACTTTGCCTTGGGGGTCAATGTTCTGGTAATCCGAGTATTTGTCGGTATCCATGCCGTAGCCCGCAAAAACCATCTTGGCTTTACGTTGTTCCGTCAGTAGCCCTTGTATGGAGAAAAAATCTTGGAGGAGTTGGAGTTCTACTTTTCCCTTTCCGGCGAGCCTGAAGCTACCGTACTTGGACTTCTCGAGGGCAAAAGGCTGTAAGTAAGGGTCTTGACTAACGGCTGCTGGCACGATACCGGCCAGCGCATAGCTAGCAAAGGCTTGACGGATGTACTGGGCGGCTTTCTTTTGTCCGGCCGTGCCTGTTTCTCGTCCCTCATAGGCATCGGAGGCCAGCACTTCTAGGTGTGCTTTGAGGTCGGCTTGCGTGATGGTTTGGGCAAATTTTGTTGCCGTGGTATCCATTTGGGCCTGTGCGGCAAGGGCCCAGAGCCAAAGGCAGAGAAAAGTTAAGGATTTGTTCATCTTCTTTTTTCTGCAAAGATACGTGATCTGCCCCAAACTTACCCGCTTCTAGTCCTCCTGCTCCTCGGCTGGGGGGATGTCGAGTTGGGATAGGATCTGTTCGATGCGTGTAACCTCATCTTGCGTGTCGTCGATGAAGAACTGCAACTCGGGAAACTTCCGGAACTGATGCCGCAGCCGCTGTGCCAGGGCGTGTTTGAGTTGGAGTTCCATCTCCTGGAGGCGTTCCATGGCGGCTTTTCGTTCTTCGGTCTTCAAGAAGCTCAGGTAGATTCGGGCCAGCCCTAGGTCTGCCGTTACGCGAACGATGGTAACGGTAACAAAGGTGCCATTGACCCACTCGGGGTGGCGTATCAGGAGGTCGGCCAGTTCCTTTTGGAGCAGTCCGGCTACTTTCTTTTGGCGTTTGGATTCGTTGTTCATCAGCGGTCTTATTTTTATTTTTTTTGTCGGATATTAACTTGTATGCCGTTGGCGATGGAGTAGATAAATCGGGTAATTGGGACAATGGGGGCGTTTTCGTAGGCCCAGACGAGGTCTATTTTCCAGGAGAGCGCGTCGGTCATCTTGAGCAAGAAGCTACTCTCAAAGTTGAGGCGATGCCGCCAAAGTGCGGCTTGCCTATCGCGGCCCACCTGGTAGTACAAGATGCCATTGAGGCTTAGGTGGTCGTTGAGCGTACTACGGATGCCGATGTAGTTGGCCGATTTGATGAAGTTAGCGGCTACCTTAGCATCATCTTCTTTGGGGTTGTTCCAACGCTCGTGTTCGTACATGTACCCAAAGTTAGCGAAAAGATGCGTTTGCTCCGTATCGAGCAGCCGCACCCGAAGTCCACCTCCCACCAAAAAACGACGATCCAACAAACGCAGCAAGTCGTATTGGGCCTGCCCAAAAACCAAATAAGAAACGCGCTGCAAGCGCATAAAGTTCAGGCGAAGGTGCGTAAATGCCGTGCTGTTGAAGGGGTTCTCGTTGATTTTGAGGTAATCTAGTCGATTGAGAAACGTATAGCGGTGTCGTTTGCTGAAATAGGCCCACTCGAGATTTCCGTTTGCTCCCAAAAAGTTGATCGGCCGGTCTGCATCGGCGGTGCGGTTGTAGAGCCGCCCCGAAAGGGATACGTTGAGATAGCTCCTGATGGTGCTGTCCTGGATTGCTTCGCTGGATTTGATATTGAGAATTTGCGCTTGACTGCCGAAGGCAAGCCCAAAAAAAATGATTCCCCATATCAGCAGATATTGGCGTACAAGCATGGTCAATAATCAGAAAGCCCATCTACGGGTGGCAGACAGGCTTTCTTTCATCAAAAAACAATTAAGACAAAGGACTTATTCGCCTTCTTTTTCTTCTTCTGTACCCTCATCACCTTCGGGAGCGTCGCCGGCTTCGTCTGTGGCAGCATCAGGGGCGGTTTCCTCCTCCGTAGCGGGGGCGGGTTCCTCCTCTACGGGAGCGGGTTCTTCGGTAGCTGCGGGTTCTTCAGCTTCGGGCTGCTGTGCGCCACCGCAACCTGCAAAAGTCATTATGCCAATGATGGCGAGCAAATACATGAGCTTTTTCATAAAAAATAAAGTTTAGTTGAGTAAACAAGGGCAAAGGTACGATCCCTAATTTGTTATGCAAATTTTCTTGAAAAAAAATTAGAGGTCTCCTAATTGCGGGCGCAGCACAATGTCTTCAATGACTGTTCGGCGCGACATCGAAAAGGCCGCAAATACTGCCGTAGCTATATCTTCGGCAGGCATCAGGCGTGTTTCTTCTACCGGAGCATTCTCCCAACTGGCTGTATAGGTTGCCCCTGGCAAGACGGATATAACCCGAATGCCGGCGGGTTTGAGTTCTTCCCGCAACACCTTGCTCATGCCATAGAGCGCAAACTTGGTAATCGAATAGCTACCGCCGTTGGGGTAGGCAATCGTGCTGGCAATCGAACAAATATTAAAAATATCGCCGCTGCCTTGCTCCCGCATCGCCGGTACTAAGGCTCGGGTTAAGTGATAGGCACTGTAGAGATTGGTGGCTATCATGGTCTCGAGCCGGCCGGCTTCTTCGGTACAGACCTCCCCGGGAATGAACACCCCCGCGTTGTTAATCAAGGCGGCTACGGGTTCGCCCAGTGCCAACACAAAGTCGGCGAAGGCACGTACCTCCGTTGCGTTGGAGACATCAGTAGCCCGAATGTGTACCTCCACCAAATGCTGCTCCTCCACTTCGGCCTTAACGGCTTCCAGGGCCGCCTGATCGCGGGCGCAAATGGCTAAGTTGCAACGTCCTTTTTGGGCAAAAACTTCGACTAAGGCACGCCCAATGCCTTTGGTGGCTCCCGTGATGACAATCATGGCTTTATGTGCTATGGCAATAAAAAAAGCCCCCAAACGATAAGCGTTTGGGGGTGCTACTTTTTGTGTTGTGTAGTGGCGGAGGCAGGACTCGAACCTGCGACCTTTGGGTTATGAGCCCAACGAGCTACCTACTGCTCCACTCCGCGATATTGTTCTACAAAGGTACGACATTTTTTGGAAAAAGCAATACCTTCGTCAAAAAAAATCTTGTATGGACGAAAAAAACACACCCAATACCTTCAAATCTGGCTTCGTCAGCCTGGTAGGTAAACCCAACGTAGGCAAATCTACACTGATTAACAGGCTCTTAGGACAGAAGCTATCCATCACCACAGCCAAAGCCCAAACGACGCGCCACCGCATCCGAGGGATCATCACCGAGGAAAATTTTCAGATCGTCTATTCGGATACCCCTGGTATCCTTACGCCTAAGTACAAGCTCCACGAGCGCATGATGGACTACGTGGCCGAATCCCTCTCCGATGCCGACATCATCCTCTGGCTTACCACCGTAGAGGAAACCACAACAGAAAACCCAGCCTTTGATCTGCTCCAACGGCTTCAAGGACAAGCCGATACATCTCCTCCCATCTTCCTGCTCATCAACAAAATAGACAATTCCGATCAAGCCCAGGTACTCGAAAAAGTCCAGTATTGGCAAACCCAACTCGCCCCCCGAGAAATCCTCCCCCTCTCGGCTTTGCACCTCTTCAACATCCAAACGCTCCAAGACCTGATCCTGGACTACCTCCCCGTTCATCCGCCTTTTTTTCCCGAAGACAGCCTCACCGACCGCAGCGAACGCTTCTTTGCCGCCGAGATGATCCGCGAAAAAATCTTCTTGCACTACGAAAAAGAAGTTCCCTACTGCACCGAAGTCGTCGTCAAGACCTTCAAAGAAAGCGAGGAAATGATCCAGGTACTGGCTGATATTTTTGTGGAACGCGACAGCCAAAAGGGCATCCTGATCGGCAAAAACGGACAAAAACTCAAGCACCTCTCCATAGATGCCCGCCGAGAAATGGAACTTTTTTTTGGAAAAAAGATATTTTTGCTCACACAAATCAAAGTAGATCCCGACTGGCGCGACAAAACCCGCAAACTCCAACGCTACGGCTACTGAACTTTAATTTCTATGACCATGAAACTCATCATAGGCAGCGATCATGCCGGCTATGCCTACAAGCAAGCCCTCATCGACGAATTATCAAAGCGTTACCAGATCACCGATGTCGGGCCAGCCTCCGAGGAATCGGTGGACTATCCCGATTTTGCCCATCCCGTAGCCCAGGGCGTAGCCGAGGGAAACTTTGGGCTGGGTATCCTGATCTGTGGAAGCGGAAATGGGGTCTCTATGACAGCCAACAAGTACACCAACATACGCGCTGCCCTGTGCTGGCAACCCGAACTGGCCACCCTGGCCCGCCAACACAACGCCGCCAACGTCCTCTGCTTACCCGCCCGATTTGTCAGTGTCGCCGAAGCCAAAGCTATCACGGAAGCCTTCTTAGCCGCTGATTTTGAGGGGGGAAGGCACGAACGCCGCGTAAAAAAAATCCCCGCAACAGGGGCGGGGACTACGTAAAAAAAATCTGGCGTGGACCCACTCGGGCTCGAACCGAGGACCTACTGATTATGAGTCAGTTGCTCTAACCAACTGAGCTATGAGTCCCTTTCGGGGAACAAAGATACGCAGCAAAAACAAAAAAAGCATATCGGGAGTTCTTTTCTAAGAAAAATAAATTTCACATTGGTACATCTATTGATGCCACTAAAGCGATGTAAGTTATGAGCGATTTTGCATGGAAAGCACTTTTCTTCGTTATTTTGAGTGCGCTGTTTCCCCTGGTTGGGTATTACCTGGACTGGCGTAGCAAGCGCAAAAACAACACGCCACGATCTCCTAAGCCTAACTATTGATTGACTGTGCAGGGAATCTCGCTGCATCAGGTCGTACAAATCCTTTGATTGGTGAGATGAGATACCTTGTGTGCTTGATTTTTTGCTGGATGTCCCTCCTCCCTGCCGCCCACGCCCAACACGACGGCCTGCAATGGTATGCCGAAGCGGAAATGGCCCGAAAGAAGGGACTCTTCCCCGAAGCCCTCGAAAAATACACCGAAGCCCTCCGCCGCGAGCCCAACAACTACCGTTATCTCTACGGCAAAGCCCAAATCCTCGAAAAGTTCCGTAAGGCAGATGAAGCCTTGGCCCTCCTCAATCAAGCGGTTAGGATACGGAGCAACTTTGCGCCCATCTATACGCTCATGGCCGAGATTTATCGCAACCACAAAAGCGACCCCGAACGGGCAGCCCAGCTATTCAACATCGCCTACAAAAACGAAACCGACCCCAAGGCACGCCTGCAACTCAAGTTTGAGGTCATCCGTTATTTTGTCGGGATACGCGACTACGAAACCGCCCTCAAACACATCTCCGAAGCCAAGCTCTTCGCTTCGGGATACCTCGAACTACACTACTTTGATGCCTGGATATCCAACATCTTAGGGCGATACACGAGCGCACAAGCTACCTTGATGGTCGTCGAACCCAAGCTACGCACCCTACACATCTCCGAAAGCGCACGGTTTTATTACGAACTTGGTTATGCCTACTTCAAGCAAAACGAGTACGAACAAGCCTACCAGGTATGGAAACGCGCCTATTATGGCGATTTTAAGAGCCGAATCAATCGCTATCACCCCAATTATTACTTCCAACTGGCCAGCGCGTATGCCGAAATGTACGAACTCGAAACGAGCCGTATCTATCTCGGAGAAGTCCTCAAGATTCGCCCCGAGATGCCCGAAGCCTACTTGCTCCAGTCCGATCTGCTCAAAAAAGCCGCCCGACACCCCGAACGCATCACCCTGCACGAAAAAGCCCTCTCCCTGACAACCAACAACGCCCAAAAATCCCGTATCTACCTCCAACTTGCCGAGCTATACCTACAACAGCAAGACTACAAAAGCTGCCTCAAAGCAGCCCGAGAGGGTATCAGCCTTAGCCCTCAAGTACCCGAGTTATACTTCTTTGAGGTAGTGGCACTCTTTCATTTGGAGCGCCCCCTTGAAAGTCGTCCGTCTCTGGAGACCTTAATCCAAAACACCCGCTTCAACACCAAAAAGAGCCTCTATCTCTTCTGGCTCGGCATGACCTACCAACGCGAAGGCAACAGCCGCAAAGCCCTCGAGCTTTTTTCGCAGGTCGCTGATGACCCCTACAAAACCGCTGCCCTGGAGGAGAGTTTTCAGCTACAAAAAAGTCAGGATGCTTACTAAACACTACCGCCGTTGCCAAAGTGCGTCGGTGAAATAGCGGCGGCTATCAATAAAAGTGGACAAGCCAGCAAAACCTGTTTTTTCGGCAAGTAGCTGGATTTCCTGGAGGCTATATTTGCGGGAACTCTCCGTATGCAAGGCTTCATACGCCTCAAAATGAACGCATATTTGGAGGCGATCAACGGCGATGCGCTGCTGCTTTTGGCTCACCAAAAAGCTCTTAACGACCCCCTCTACAGGATCATAGAACGGAAAAAAAGTAAAGGTACTCGGATCGAAGTGTGCGCCCCACTCGCGGTTGAGGCGATGCAAGAGGTTGAGGTTGAACGCTGCCGTGATGCCCTTCGTATCATCGTAGGCGGCCAGGATGAGGCGGGGGTCTTTGCGAAGATCAAAGCCAATGAGGCATAGATCGCCGGTTCGCAGATTTTCGCGCAGCCGCTCCAAAAATTGAAAGGTAGCCAGATACGAGAAGTTGCCGATATTTGATCCCAGGAACAGCACCAGGCGTTGGTGTTCGGGCTTGTCTTCGATCTGTGAGAGCGCATCGAAGTAGTCGCCCGTGATGGGAGCGATGGCTAGTTGCGGGATTTTTTGGGAGAGGTTTTGGGAGAGGCTCTCGTTGGCTGCCGCCGAAATGTCGATGGGACGGTAAGTAACCTCCTTGCCCTGGGCGATAAAATGCTGGAGCAAGAGTTGGGTTTTGCTGCCATCTCCTGCACCCAACTCTATGATTTCCAAAATTTTGTTGGATTTACTGGAGGCTTCGATGGCTTTCAGGATGCTCCCTGCCTGCTGGCTGAAGATTTCGGTTTCGCAGTCGGTGGGATAGTACTCCGGCAGTTGCATGATCTCCTGAAAGAGTCGGCTGCCCTGGGCATCGTACAAGAACTTGGCAGGTAGGGCCTTCGGGCGATGGGTAAGTCCGTGCATCACCTGATGGGCATATTCGGCGTTGGGGGTAGGCATGGCTTGGGTTTTGGTCAAAAAAAAGATAACAAAAAAAGAAGGGAAAAGATTCCTTTTTGCCTGTTTTTTTTCTAAAAACAAAAGTACACTCCTGCTAAGGCATGAAATACTAAGGCGATTCTTTTGGGCGTTTTTAAGAGGAGATTAAAACTAAACCGCCGAGCGATTGCGCATCACTACACCCTGTCTGTTTTTTTTGTTTTCATTTGTGTGCTTGATTGGACTTATCCCAGCCTCCCATGCCCAGCGGGGTGGCTATGGTGAGTTTGAGATCAAGGCGGGCATTCTCTTGAAGTTTGCCGAATACACCCAGTGGCTACCCGAGGCTTTTGGCACGCCCACCGAGCGCATCCGCCTGGGTATCCTGGGCAAAGACCCCTTCGGCAACAAAATCGACCAGTTGCTGCTGGGCCGTCCCGTCCATGGCCGCTATTGGGATGTGCGTCGCTCCGACCGCATCCGCGATCTGTGGGGCTGCCATATCATCTATATCCCTGGCACGGAGGAGGCCCGCCTCGAGGATGCCCTTTCGTATTACAACCAGTTTGAAGTCCTGACGATTGGTGATGGCATTGCCGGTTTTTGTGAGAAGGGAGGAATTATTAACTTTACAGGAGACTTTCGCTTTGAAGCCAACATAGATGCCGCCAAGCGATCCAAGCTCATCATCGACTCGCGGCTCTTGCGTCTGGCCAGGCGTATTGTCCGTACCACCAACGACTAGCCCCTATGGTAAACCGAATCAATCGGTTTTTGCGGAATGCCTCCATCGAGCGACAAATCATGCTGATAACGATGAGTGTCAGCGGGCTATCTCTTCTATTGGCTTTTTTTGCGTCTTTGCTCTACGACATCATCACCTACCAGCAGCAACTCATCAACGACCTCCGCGATAAGGCCGGCGTTGTGGCAGGAGCCACCATGACGGCCCTCGAACTGAACTACCCCGAATCCGCCCTGGCAGGCATGGAAGGCGTACTGCAATCGGATCGACACCTGATCGCGGCTGTCATCTATGATTCTACCCAACAGATCGTGGCCATCTATGCCCCCTACGATGCTCCACCCCTGGATACGGCACGCTATCTGCCGCTTTCGCTGCAAGGCGAAAAATTTGCTTTTCTGGACAACTACCTCGAAGTATATGACCCCATCACGAAAGCCTACCAACGCGACCAAATCACGTATCAGGAAAACCTCGGCACGGTATATCTCAAGACCAACCTGGATGTCTTCTATCGACGGCTATACCAATACGGCCTCGTGTTTCTGTTCATCTACGGCGGGGCCCTGGTGGTAGCCTATTTGTTGGCTTTGTTTTTCCAAAAAATCCTGACACGGCCCATCCTCAACCTGGCCGAGAAGATGAACGAAATCTCCCAAAACAAAGACTACTCCCTGCGCATTCCCCGCAACCGCGAGGACGAAATCGGGACGCTCATCAAGGGTTTCAATGATATGCTCGAACAAATCCAACAACAAAACCAAGCCCTGGTCTTGGCTAAAAACCAGGCCGAGGAGTCCTCTCGAGCCAAAGAGCAGTTTCTGGCCAACATGAGCCACGAAATACGAACGCCCATGAACGGCGTTTTTGGGATGGCTGATCTGCTCCTGGATACCGAACTCGACCAGCAGCAGCGCGAGTACCTCCAACAAATCAAAGCATCGGCCGACCATCTGCTGGTCATCATCAACGATATTTTAGACCTCTCCAAGATTCAGTCCGGTAAGTTGGTCTTTGAGGCGGGTACCATTGATCTACCCCTCGAGCTAGACAGCATCCTGGCGACCAGTTGGCTCAAAGCCCGCGAAAAAAACCTCACCCTCGAGAAAAAACTAGACCCCCAACTGCCCCGCTATCTCATCGGCGATCCCGTCCGGCTCAAACAAATTCTGATTAACCTTCTGAGCAACGCCATCAAGTTTACCACACAGGGCGGTGTCTATATGGGCATCGAACAAATAGAAGAAACCGATACCCACCATCGGATTCGTTTTTATGTCAAGGATAGCGGCATTGGCATTCCCCCCGATAAGCAAGAAGCCATCTTTTCGAGTTTTACGCAGGCCAGCAGCGATACTACGCGCCGCTACGGAGGCACAGGGCTGGGGCTAGCCATCTGCAAAGAACTCGTTGAGATGCAGGGCGGGCGCATTTGGGTAGAAAGCAAGGAACACATCGGGAGTACTTTCTTTTTTGAGATTGCCTACAAAAAATACCAACCCGAAGATGCCGCCGCCGAGCGCGAACGCGCCCGTAACGTTGCCGAACGCATTGGGCGGGCAAGTACCAGCACCCGAGGTGCCAAGATTTTGGTGGCCGAAGACAACCCCATCAACCAGATGCTCGTTACGACGATGCTCAAAAAGTGGGAGTATGAGGTAGAGGTCGTTGAGGATGGTGCCAGGGCGGTACAGAAAGTCAAGGAGGGCAACTTCGACTTGGTCTTGATGGATGTCCATATGCCCGAACTCGATGGCTACCAGGCCACCCGAGAGATACGCACCCAGCTCGCCACTCCCCAAAAAGATACCCCCATTATCGCCATGACTGCTTCGGCACTCAAAGGCGAAGAGGAGCGATGCCTGGAAGCGGGCATGAACGACTACATCTCTAAGCCTTTCGATAAAAAGGTATTACAAGAAAAAATTGTCCTCCTGATCTCGCCCCAGTTGCGCCGCAGAGCCATCGGAGGAGATGTCTAAATGAATCGGCTGTTGGTCTTGTTGGGCTGCTGCTGGGCCGGGCTACTCCAAGCCCAACCCAGCTACACCCTCCTACTCACGGCAGCGGGAGAGCGGCTGCCGCGCTACCAAAAAAAACACAGCGACACCGCATCGCTACATGCAGAGGCCGCCCAGGTACTCGATTTTTTTCATCGGGAGGGCTACCTAGAAGCTCACCTACAACGCCAAGCCGATACCACCCCATGGCATTTCGTGATCCGGCTCGGGGAGCTGTTTCGGTGGAGCTACCTCCATGCCGTCGATGTACCACCCGCCTGGTGGATGCCGCCTAAGCTCGAAGGGCGGCCCTTTCGGTGGAGCGACGTACAGACCTGGCAAGCAAACATCCTAGAACGTGCCGAAAATGCGGGCTTCCCCTTTGCGGAGGTGCGCCTAAGTGAACTCGACATCCGAGATCACGACATCGGTGCTTGTCTTATCCTCAACAAAGGCACAGCGATTCGCTTCGATACCCTGATTTATCGCATGGATACGGCGTTCACGATCCAGAAGCGGTTCTTGATGCGCTACCTCGGCATTGTAGCTCGGCAACCCTTTCGGCAGGCCAGCGTAAGGCAGGCAACAGACCGCCTGCGCAGCCTGCCTTACCTCCGCCTCCGCGACTCGGTACAGGTGGAGTTCGAGAACGACCGAGCGTACCTGGTCTTGCCACTAAGCCGTGTACGCGCCAACCGCTTCGATGTCCTGCTCGGGATGCTCCCCGATGAGCAAAACCCCAATCGCCGCTTTTTCTTTTCGGGCAAAGCCGAAATTGCCCTCCATAATCCCTTCGGGACGGGCAAGTATATTTACTTCTCCTGGCAACGCATTCGTCCCGAAACCCAACAACTCCAGGCGACCTACACCCATCCGCACATTGCGGGGCTGCCCCTGACGGCACATCTCAACCTCCACTGGCTCAAAGAAGACAGCAGTTTTTTTGCCTGGCGGCGATACCTTCGCTTGAGCTATCCCCTCCCACGGGGCGGCACCATAGGCGGCATCCTGGATTACCGCAGCACCCGGCAGCTCTCCCTCCAGCCCGACATACAGGATGCTAACCTGTTGAGCTACGGCATACATGGACAGATACAGCGCACCGACCGCTTTTTCCAGCCACGGCGCGGCTACAAAGCCGAGATCGAACTCCGTACCGGCCAAAAAAAACGCCTCAACGCCCCGGACTCCCTCCCCAAGACAACGCCCCAGATCGAACTCCAAGCCGACTTCTCCCGCTTTGTTCCCCTGGGCAGGCGCACCAACCTACACCTACGCGCCCAGGGCGGCTGGATACAAAACCAACAACTGCTCCCCAACGATCTCTTCAGAATCGGTGGGATAAGCACCCTGCGCGGGTTCACCGAAAACTTCTTTTTCACCCAAGGCCACGCCATCCTGACCCTAGAAGCCCAGCTGACCCTCGACGAAGGCTCCTATCTCTTTTTGTTTCGGGATCAAGCCTGGCTCCGCACCCCAAGCGACACCGACACCCCATCGGGGACAGGCCTTGGCCTCCAACTGACCACCCGAGGCGGCATCTTCAGTTTTGTCTATGCCCTGGGTGGCTCCAGGGAGCGTCCGGTGGGTTTCAATACGGCCAACATCCATTTTGGTTTTGTCAGTAGGTTCTGACCAAAAAAAAATCCCTAAGCAAATTTGCTTAGGGATTTTTTGAAAAAGGGTTGTTGTTCGTTTAGTTGAACAAGAATCGGAAGCCAATCTGGGCGCGCCATACCTGGCTTGTACCGATGATGGCACGAGTAGGTTTGTCAGAGAACTCCGACGGGAACTCGTTTGTGCCTGGCACAAAGTTGAGGCGATAGATGGGCTGGTTTTGGGCATCGCGTCCACGGTAGTTGAGCAAGTTGGATTGGATGGGTGTTTGTTGAACGCCCCACTCGCTGTTGAACATGTTGCCGATGTTCAGGATGTCAAAGGTGAACTGCAAACGGTTGTTGTACTTCTGACCCAACAGGGTGTAGTTGCCCAAGGGGATGTTTTGTACCAAACGGAAATCAAAACGATTGACCCAGGGAAGAACGGCACCGTTACGCTCGGAAACCTTGCCTTTTTGCTCCGAAAGATAGTCGCTGCGATCTACATAAGCACCGAAAGCATCACGCTGCTCCTGTACCGTTACGGTACGTCCGCCAGCAGTAAACTCCTGGAACACCAACTCGTTGGGGTTGTTGGGGACGTACATCAGGCGGTTAGAGGCATCACCGAAGTTGCCCGAATAGGTGTAGCTGTAACGTCCGTTGGAGGCACCTTCATAGAACAACGATACGGTGGTGTATTTGCCGATGTTGTAAGAAAGTGATCCAATGAGGCGGTGAGGAATATCGAAACGAGTGAAGGAAATATCGGGGTTGTTTCGATCGCTTGATACGATAGACGACCAGAGAGAGATCGCCTGCGAGCCACCACCAAGACCGTAATCACGGGCGCGGCTATGGGTATAAGCCACCATGAAGTTCAAGCCAAAGTCAAAACGCTTTTGGGCTTGGAGTGTGATGGAGTAGTAGTCGCCTTGTTTGTCGGCATTGGTGAGCTGGAAAACGTTGCGGAAATCGGGATCATTGGAGTAGTTACCCTGCCAGTAGGGGCGAGGATCGGGTCCGGCAAGGAATCCGTCGGGATCACGAACCACAGGGTTTACGGCAATAGGTGTAGAGACATCACGGGTGTAGATGAACTCAGCCGTAGCTACGATACCACCGGGCAGCACATAGTCGGCGGCAAAGTTGGTACGCCATACCTGGGGCAGTTTGAAATCTTCGTCCGTGATATTCAATTCGTTACCGAGTTGAGTTTCAAACTCTGCTGGGCTGGGCTTGTAAGCCGTTACGTCAGGGTTGAAGACAACCGGGCGACCGAAGGGGTTATCAGAAGTACCCAAGCTGGCTCCCTCGTCTCCCAATCCGTTACGGATCACACCACTACCATTGACCTGGTTGGAGAGCCATACAAAAGGAATACGACCCGAGAAGATACCCGTTCCACCACGCAACTGCAATTTTTCATCGCCGAAGACATCGTAGTTGAACGAAACACGCGGAGACCACAAGGGGCGTACCTTAGGGAAAACCGATACATCAGGACGGAAAGTAGAGCCATCGCGGGGATCGGTGAGTTCTTTGTTTTTGGCATCCAATACCGAGTTGCTGGGCAAGTCGATGGGATAAAAAGGCATATCGACACGCAAACCAGCCGTGATTTTCAGATCATCGTTGAACTGATACTCATCCTGGACATACAAGCCCAACTGTCCAAACTGCGTCTGATCCGTAGGAGGTGTTGTGCTGCCGTCGGCGGCAAACGAAACAGAAAAAGCATCAGGATATACGTTGGGGTTACGGTTGATGACCGCATCTACAAAACGATCATAGCCAATGAAGCGGTAGAAACCATTGAATACGGGGTTGAAGGCGTTGTCGAACGTCATGTATTCAAAGTTGAAACCACCCGTGATCGTGTGCTGTCCTTTGAAGATAGTCGTGTTGTTGGTGATGTTGAACACGTTGTTTTCCAGAAGGTTACCTACAGAGAAGAGTTCGTTACCCAACGAGAAATAGTAGAGCAAGTTACCGCCTGCGTCTGGCTCCAATACTTCAATGAAGGGGAAGTCTTGTCCGCCCGGGATACCGCGCTTAGGATCTTGCGTCCTGACGTAACCGATATTAAACTGGTTCGTGATGTTGTTACCAAAACGAGAGGTAACCTCACCCATGAACGAGCTAACGTTTATATCGTTGGTGTAGTTGGTGTTACGGAAGTTCATCGCCTCAATACCAGTTCTGGTGGTGTTTCTGTAGCGCGTCTGGATGAAACGGATAGAGTTGCCGTTGGTCGGAATATCACGGAAGGCACTGTAGTTGTTGTATCGGAACGATACTTTGTGGTTCTGGTTGATGTTGTAGTCGAGACGGATATTGAAACGCTCGGCTTCGGAGGCAAACTGATAGCCTTCGTAAGCCCCGGGATCATAGCCATAGATGCGTTGCATCTGCTCACGTACAAAATCAAGCTGGGAGGCCGGCACACGAGATACCGTCAATCCATCAGGTGTCAAGCCCTCGCGGGCGGCGACCTTCTGGAAGCTCGGTACATTTTCTTCTTCTTTTTCGTAGCTCACGAAGAAGAACAATTTATCCTTGATGATCGGGCCACCGATACGAATACCGTTCACCGTGTTTTTGGAATCCTGACGATTGAGGCGTGTGTCTTCTACTTTATCGCCGATGAGCTGATCGTTTCGGAAATACGTATAAAGAGAGATATCGAGTTTGTTTGTACCCGAGCGCGTAACAGCGTTTACGTTCGCTCCCGTAAATCCACCCTGGCGCACATCAAAGGGCGCGAGGTTTACCTGGATTTCTTCGATGGCATCCAAAGAAACAGGGTTAGAGCCAGCAAACTGTCCTGACCCCAGACCGAAGTTGTTGTTGTAGATGTTACCGTCGATGGTGTAGTTGTTGAAACGGTTATCGCGTCCGGCAAAGCTCGTACCATTGCTTTGGGGCGTTAAGCGCGTGAAGTCGTTGATGTTACGGCTGATGGTAGGCAACTCGTCGATTTGATCTTTGGAGAGGTTCGTGGACGCTCCCGTACGATCCGAGTTAATCAGGTCGCTTTGTACGCCCGTGATGGTAACTTCTTCGAGTTCTACGCCTTCTTCTTTGAGAACAAAGTTGGCATCGGTGGTGCTACCCAAAGAGACAAAAAGCCCGTTTCGGATGTTTTCCTGATAGCCCACAAAAGATACTTTGATTTCGTAGGGGCCACCTACGCGCACGTTGGCGATAACATAGCGTCCATTAGCGTTGGTTACGCTGCCGTATTGAGAGCCAGAGGGCGTATGCACGGCAATCACCGTAGCTCCGGGGAGTGCTTCTCCTGAATCGTCCTTGACAAAACCAACGAGGTTACCCGTCGTAACACCTTGACCAAATGCACCAGAGAGCGCAGTCAGGAACAGTGCGAGAGTAAACAAGTGCTTTGCGCCTTGTAAAAACTTTTTCATGCCGAAAAATTTGTTTTTGTTTAGAAAAAAATTCTGCTGCAAAACTAAGGTTTTGTTTCTTTCCTATATCAGATGCTTCTTTAACTTATTGTTAAGCATTTTCAATCCTTATGTGAAGAAAATATGGGATAGCTTACAGCCAAAGGATTAAAAAAATCTGTTGATGGTTGGGGCCGAGGATATTTTGGGGATTTTCGGTGGAACTAAGATATTTTTCCTTAGCTTTGCAGTTGATTTGCTCCGGTTATTTTGTACTGGGACAACTATCGTACACCGTTTTAATCAATTCTAATGGCAAGAACAGCTTATCTCAACCCGACGCTCAAGCAAGAGCTATTCGAGAAACACGGACAAGGCAAACAGGACACCGGCTCCACCGAAGGGCAAATTGCCCTCTTCACGTATCGGATCAACTACTTGACCGATCACTTAAAGACCCACAAAAAAGACCATGCCGGCCGCCTGGGCTTGCTCAAACTGGTCGGTAAACGCCGCCGCCTCCTGGATTATCTCAAGCGAAAAGACATCATGCGTTACCGGGCCATCATTGCCGAGTTGGGTATCCGTAAGTAAGTTTTTTTGAGATGAATGATTTATTTCTTTGGCACATCAAGCGTTGATACTCTTTCTATTCAGATCGACGATCATACTTGATGTGCTTTTTTTTGGCAGCCAAGCAGTAGAAGACAAACAAACCTTTCACCCCTTACCTCATGCAACCAACTGCAATTACCAAAACAATCA
Source organism: Bernardetiaceae bacterium (assembly GCA_036822015.1). Lineage (GTDB taxonomy): Bacteria > Bacteroidota > Bacteroidia > Cytophagales > Bernardetiaceae > DAISIL01. Next base: position 45,936 of record DAISIL010000010.1, read on the forward strand.
CGCTCCCCGATGGCCGTCAGATCACCCTCGAAACGGGTAAGTTGGCCAAACAAGCCGACGGATCGGTCGTCGTTCGGATGGGCAAGACCATGCTCCTGGCCACCGTCGTCTCGAGCCATGATGCCCGTGAAGGCGTAGATTTTCTGCCTTTGTCGGTCGATTATCAAGAAAAATTTGCCTCTGCCGGAAAGATTCCCGGTGGTTTTTTTAAGCGCGAGGCTCGGCTTTCCGAGTACGAAATTCTGATTTGCCGCCTCGTCGATCGGGCTTTGCGTCCGCTTTTTCCCGATGACTACCACGCCGAAACCCAGGTGATGATCTCTCTCATCTCGGCCGACGACGAAGTCATGCCCGATGCCCTGGCCGCCCTGGCTGCTTCTGCCGCGATTGTCATTTCGGATATTCCTTTTGGTGGACCCATCTCGGAGGTGCGCGTCATTAAGCACGGCGAGGACTACCTCATCAACCCCACCCCCGCACAGATGGCCGAAGCTACCCTCAATATGATCGTTGCCGGTACGATGGACAACATCATGATGGTAGAAGGCGAACTCAAAGAAGCCCAGGAGGAAGAAATGCTCGCCGCCATTCAGGTTGCTCACGAAGCCATCAAAGTACAGTGTCAAGTACAACAAGAACTCGAAGCTGCCGTAGGCAAGACCCAAAAGCGCACCTACAGCCACGAAACCAACGACGAAGCCCTCCAAGAAAAAATCTTCGCTGACCTTTACGATGCCGTTTATGCAGCCGTCAGTGATACCTCGGCCGACAAAAAAGCCCGAAAAGCGGCCTTCGATCAAATCAAAAACGACTACATCGAAGCCCTACCCGAAGATCACGGCTACGATCTCGGACTGGTAGCTAAGTATTTTGGCAAGCTCAAAAAGAAAGCCTCCCGCGACTGGACGCTCAACGAGGGCGTGCGCATCGACGGGCGACGCTACGACGAAGTCCGTCCCATCTGGATGGAACTCGACTACCTCCCCGCTGCTCACGGCTCGGCCGTCTTTACTCGCGGCGAAACCCAATCCCTGACCACCGTTACGCTCGGTACTAAGATGGACGAACAGCTCATCGACGGCGCTATGATCTCGGGAACGACCAAATACCTCCTCCACTACAACTTCCCCGCTTTCTCGACGGGCGAAGCCCGACCCAACCGAGGTACCAGCCGACGAGAAGTCGGACACGGAAACCTAGCCCTGCGTGCCTTGCGTTATGTACTGCCCGACGAGAAAGAATACCCCTACACGGTCCGTATCGTCTCCGACATCCTCGAGTCCAATGGCTCCTCTTCCATGGCTACCGTCTGTGCTGGCTCCCTGGCCCTGATGGATGCCGGCGTACCCGTCAAATCAGCCGTTTCGGGTATCGCGATGGGTATGATCGCTGACCCAGAGACCGGAAAAACAGCCATCCTCTCCGACATCCTCGGCGATGAAGACCACCTGGGCGATATGGACTTCAAAGTAACCGGAACCGCTAACGGACTGACGGCCTGCCAAATGGACATCAAAATTGACGGGCTATCCTACGAACTCCTCGGGAAAGCCCTGCATCAAGCCAAAGAAGGCCGCCTCCACATCCTCGGACTGATGAACGAAAACATCTCCGAAAGCCGAGCCGACTACAAACCCCACACCCCGCGTTCGCTCACCCTCCGTATCCCTAAGAATATGATCGGTGCCGTGATCGGGCCTGGCGGAAAGATCATCCAAGAAATCCAAGCCAAAACGGGTACTACACTGGTCATCGAAGAAATCCCCGAAGCTGGGCTGGTCAATATCTTCTCCCCAGATAAAACCAAACTCGACGCTGCCTTTAAGTGGGTTAGCGAGATTGTGGCCGAACCCGAAATTGGACAAACCTACACCGGCATCGTCAAATCCATCAAGGAGTTTGGGGCGTTTGTCGAGTTTATGCGCGGCAAAGAAGGGCTACTTCACATCTCCGAAATCAAGTGGGAACACATCGAAAGCATGGATGGCATCATGGAGGAAGGCGAAGAAATTCAGGTCAAGCTCACCGACATCGACCCCAAAACGGGTAAGTTCAGGCTCTCCCGAAAGGTGCTTCTTCCGCGACCCGAAGGGTATGTGGAACGCCGACCCACGCCTCCACGTAGTGGCAGCAACGGACGCAGTGGCGGTGGACGCAACGACCGCCGGCCGCCTCGCCGTAACTAAGCCAACAGAGATGTTGTAAGTAAATCCCCAAAAGACCCACGTTTTTTGGGGATTTCTTTATTATGGATAACCAAACACTTAATTTTTGCGTATCTCTACTCTTGATCCCCATAGTTGGCTGTTTTATGTTTGGTAGCATTCGGTATCGACTGACGATTTATTTTCTTTTGGTGGGACTGATCCCCGTTGGGGTTTTTCAGGGCTTAGAATATTGGCAACAATCTAAAGCACTAGAAGCCAAAGCCTTTGAACATCTGACGAGCGTCCGAGAGATCAAGAAGCGCGCCGTCATCACGTACTTTGAGCGCGTAAACCGCGACATCCTCTTCCTGGCCAGCAGTGCCTATGTTGGGCAGGCGATGCAGGCCTTCAACCAAGCCTTTTTTGGTATCACACCCCAGGAAACCACCCCCGAGCAGTACACCGATCTGGAGAAGTACTATCAAGACTACTTTCTACAAAAATTAAGTACCCGCCAGCAACAAAGCGTGGACATCAACGCCCTCATCCCCACCGATAGCCGCACCGTACTGCTCCAACACCAATACGTACACGCCAACGCACATCCGCGCCGGCCGCACAGCTACCAGACCACGCACGAGCAGTACCATCACTTTTTTTCGGAGTTCTTGCAACGCTACGCCTACTACGATCTTTTTTTGGTCAATGATTCAACGGGACATATTGTCTATTCGGTCTTCAAGGAAACCGATTTTGGGACAAGCCTCCTGGATGGCCCCCACGCTCATTCCAACATCGGGCGGCTCTTTCGGGAGTTGCGCAAGGAAGGAGCCGCCGCCGTTACGCGCCTCTCCGACTTTGAAAACTACCTACCCTCGTATCTCTATCCGGCTTCCTTCATCGCCACACCCATCATGGACGGACCCAAGCGCATCGGTACGCTGATCTTGCAGATGCCCATTACGGAGGTCGAAAACATCATGACCGGCGGCAGAAACTGGGAAAACGAAGGCTTCGGAAAATCAGGGGAGAGTTATTTGGTCGGGACGGACTTTAGGATGCGCAACGATTCCCGCTTCATCATCGAAGACCAACAACGGTTCTTTGCCCAGATAGAAGCCATGCAACTCCTTGACCCAGAAGACCTAGAAGAGATGCGGTTTCATGCTACCTCCATCCTTTACCAGAAAGTAGAAACAGCGGCTGCCAAGGATGCCATGAGCGGCCGCAGTGATACCCGTCTGCTCAAGGACTATCGCGGTGTCGATGTCCTGAGTGCCTATACGCCTGTGGATATTCCGGGCTTAGGGCGGTGGGCTTTGCTTTGTGAGATCGACGAAAAAGATGCCTTTGCGGCTGCCGACCAGATGCGCCAACGCTCTGTCCGCATGATGATCCTGACCGCTGTACTGGTAATCCTGATCGCTTTCTTGATCGGCCGCCAAATCGCCCAGCCCATCGTGGGACTTTCGCGGAGTGCCGAAAAGCTAGCCGCCGGAAACCTCAAAACACAAGCCAAAGAACGCCCAGGCAACGACGAGATCGCACAGCTCATCCGAGCCTTCAATCAGATGGCTACCAGCCTCTACACCCGCGAAAAAGAACTCCAGGAATCCAACGCCGAACTCACCGCCCAATCCGAGGAAATCCGCCAACAAATGGAGGAGATCGAAGCCCAACGCGATCACCTCATGGAATCCAACGAGACCATCAACCAACAACGCGAGGAAATCATGGCCATCAACGAAGACCTCCAGCAGTATGGCCACGAACTCGCCAAAAGAAACGAAAACATCCTCTCCAGCATCCACTATGCCCAGCGCATCCAACAGGCGATGCTCCCCACACCCGAGCAGCTACAGCGGCAGTTTGCCCAGGAAATATTTGCCCTTTATCGTCCCAAGGACATCGTCTCGGGAGATTTTTATTGGTGCGCCCAGCTAAAAGAACAGCGGTTTTTGGTGGTCGCCGATTGTACCGGACACGGCGTACCCGGCGCACTGATGAGCATGATCGGGGTCAATTTGCTCTCCGAGATCGTCATATCCCGAGCCATCCATCGCCCCGATCAGGTGCTGGATGCCCTCCACGAGGGTATTTCAACGCTCTTGCACCAGGACCAGAACGACAACTGGGATAGCATCGACCTTACCCTGATCTGCCGCGAAGGACAAACCCTCCAGGTCGCTTCTGCCAAAGGATTTATCGCCTACATCAGCGACCAAGACCCCGAAAAGCTCATCCAGATACCCGCCACCCGTGCCAGCGTCGGCGGAGAAGCCCGCAAAACGCCGAGCTTTGAGCTACACACGCTTACCTTGCCTCCCGATCAAACGCTGACCTTTTACCTCTCCACCGATGGCTACCAAGACCAGTTTGGCGGCCCCAAAAACAAACGCTTCTCTTCGGCCAGGCTGCGCAAGACCCTCCTGGACTTGCACCAACGCCCGATGGCAGAGCAACCCTTAGAGCTCCAACAGCACATCGACGACTGGATGGGCGAGCAGGGGGTCAGGCAAACCGATGACATCACCCTCCTCGGGTTCCGCCTCAAAGCATCGCCCAACGATGGAGAGGCTTAACGAAAAAAACTTCTTTTTCTTCAAAAAGTGAAGCAAAATGACTAAATTGGTTAGTTAGTTTGTTTTCTATGTAGATTTGCATGAAATTTCGACCCAAAAAAAACACCGATAAAGCCTACAAATACAAAGACTTGCGAACGTATGCCTCCACCGAGTGGCTCGCCGAAGGCAAAAAAAAATACCGTACCGTCTTTGAGAACATCGAAACCCGATACATTTATGCCGAGTTAAGTTTTCATAACAAACTGTTTGATGCCCAGGACTGGCAGGCGCAGGTTGTCCTCAAGTGTTTTAGGATTCGGGGGCAACACGAGCGCGAAGAACTTTGCAAGATTCACAGCGACCTCAAGGTATCCCAGGATCAACCCGTGGTCTATGTCCGCGAGGGCTGGGGCAACCAAGAGCCAGGCTTATTTTGGACGCGGGGCGACTACGTGTGGGAGGCTTATATCGAAGACGAGCTGGTAGGCACCAAACTTTTTTATGTCGAGAATGGCGGCCCCCTAGCTCCCAACGATAATCCCTACTTCGAGATTCAGGGTATCCGGCTCTTTGAGGGAACCAACCAGGGCGTACCCGAAGACGAGCGGAAATACTACCGGCAGTTTGATAGCCAGTCGGCACGCTACATCTGGGCAGAAATCCATTTGGACAACCTACAAGAGGAAGAGTGGTTCTGCGAACTCCAGTTCAACTTCTACAACGCTGCCGGCCAGCTCAAGGGCCAAACACAGGAGTTGAGACGGGTGGCTAAGTCGGAGGATGACTTTGTGGTCATTACGGGCTGGGGAGCCAATGCTCAAGGCTCCTGGTATGTCGGCAGTTATACCCTTGAGTTGGTGTTCATGGATCATCGCCTGGCCATTGTGCCTTTTGAGGTAGGCACGGAAAACATCGAAGGCGAGCCGCATATTTTGGAGGGCTACCGCCATCTACCCGCCCAAGAAAGTGCCGATGACACCGAACCAGAGGAGAGCTTTGAGGAGGTCATGGAACGCCTCAACCGCATGATCGGGCTGGAGCGCGTCAAGAAAAAGATCGAAGACTACACCTACTATCTCAAGTTTTTGCAGATTCGGAAGGAACGCGGATTCGTAGAGAAATACCCCATGAACCTACACGCCGTCTTCAAGGGCAACCCTGGAACGGGCAAGACCACTATTGCCAAGATGCTCGGCAGCATTTATCACAACCTCGGGCTGTTGAGTAAGGGCAAGGTGGTGGAGGTCAGCCGCGCCGAACTCGTCGGGCAGTACATCGGCCAGACCGCCCCCCGCGTCAAGGAGATCATTGAGCAAGCCCGAGGTGGGGTCTTGTTCATTGACGAAGCCTACGCCCTGATCCGCAACAACAAGGACAGCAAGGACTACGGCCATGAGGTCATCGAGACGCTCGTCAAGGAGATGTCCGACGGGCCCGGCGATCTGGCCATCATCGTAGCCGGCTACCCCAAAGAGATGGAGGTATTCCTGCAATCTAACCCGGGCTTAAAGTCCAGATTCAATATCGTCTTTGAGTTTCCCGACTACTTGCCCCAGGAGCTTTCCCTGATCGCCGAACTGGCCGCCAAAGACCACGATGTACGCTTTGAGCCAGATGCCAAAGCCCTACTCGACAAAAAAATCACGGAGGGCTACCGTACCCGCGACCGCAGTTTTGGCAACGCCCGACTGGTCTATTCCCTCGTCGAGGAATCCAAGATGAACCTCGGGCTGCGCATCATGAAAACCGTCCAGGATGCCACCCCCACCGATCAAGACCTACGACGGATACAAGCCGAAGATGTCCGGCCGCTGTTCTTCAAAGACGAAAAACGCCTCCCCAACCTGGCCGTGGACGAGGAGTTGCTCCGCGAGTCGCTCTCCGAACTCAACGCGATGATCGGGCTGGGCGATGTCAAGGATCAGATCAAAGAACTCGTCCGGCTGGTCAAGTTTTATCGCGAGACGGGGCGCGATGTCCTGAACCGTTTTTCGTTGCACGCCATATTCAAGGGCAACCCCGGCACGGGCAAAACCTCCGTGGCCCGCATCCTGGCCCGTATCTACAAAGCCCTCGGCATCCTTGAGCGGGGGCATATCGTGGAGTGCGACCGCCAAAGCCTCGTCGCCGGATACGTTGGGCAGACGGCAATCAAGACCCAAGAAAAAATCGAAGAAGCCCTCGGCGGCGTGCTGTTCATCGACGAAGCCTATGCCCTGACCAACAACCCGGACGGCAACGACTTTGGGCGAGAAGCCATCGAGGTTATCCTCAAACAGATGGAAGACCGACGCGGAGAGTTTATCGTCATCGTGGCGGGCTATCCCAGCAACATGGATAAGTTCATCGAATCCAACCCAGGACTAAAATCCCGATTTGATCGCACGCTTACCTTCAAGGATTTTGCGGTAAGTGAACTCATGCAGATCGCCTTGCAGATGCTCCAAAGAGCAGACCTACAACCCGATACGGAGGCCATCGACTACCTCCAAAGCCGCCTCAAAGAACTCTATCAACGCCGAGATCACTACTTCGGCAATGCCCGAACGGTGCGTAAGATCATCGACGAGGCCATCAAAAAGCAACACCTGCGCATGTCTAACGTCCCTTCGGCCGGACGAACGCCCCAGCTGCTCTCCGTCCTCAACACCGAAGATTTGCGCACCATCAACTTTGCGGATGAAGAACTGAGCGGCCGCGAAAAAATGGGCTTCCGCATGAGCGACCGCAACTGATCCCGAAAACTTAAGCTACCTTTGTGTGCTATGTTGGTTCAATTTTATGTGCCGCGATCAATGTCGGCTGCGCGTATGGATCGCTACCTGGCCGGTGGCTGGTTTAGGAGTTGTTCGATCTTTTATCGGGCTAAACTCTTGTGCATGAACGAAGCCGTCTATGCCATCGTGAACCTACGCCTACCCCTGGCCGGCTATAGCCCGCCCAAGCGATTGCAAAAACTGAACCGCCGCAACGATAAACGCTTTCATGTAGAAGCCGGAAGGCTCCAGATCACGCCCCGCAAAGAAGAACTCTATCAACTCCAAAAACCTCGCTTTCAAGGGTTTACCTCACCCAGCTTATCCGACTTTTTTTTCCTGAACGGAGAAAACAAAGACATCTTCCAGACCTACGAAATCCGCGTCTATGATCCGCAGGCAGGGGGCCAACTCGTCGCCGTAAGTTTTTTTGATCTCGGGCAGCAGAGCATCGCCAGTTTGTTGGGTCTCTACGATCCGGCTTATAAAGCCCACAGCTTGGGCATCTATACGATGCTCAAAGAGATCGCCTATGGGCAAAACCGCTGGATGCAGTTTTATTATCCGGGCTATACCCTGGATATGCCCTCTTCCTTCGACTACAAACTGCGCCTAAAAGACTTGCAGTTCTTCAGTCGTAGTGGGCGTTGGATACCCCTGGATCGGCTGCCCCAGGAGAAAACCTACGGGCAAGAAATTCGGCAGTCCATCGCCTTGCTTTGCACCAAACTCGAAGAACAAGGGCTGACCTACCAGCGCAAGATATACCCTGCTTTTGCGCTAGCCTATTGGGAGCAACTGGCGTATGAGGAGTTTTTGAGTAGCCCCTTGTTTGTGATCCTGCGGGAGTCCAACGACCGGCTCTTGATTGCCTTTTATCACCTCGACTACCAATCTTATGAACTCGCCTGGGTGCGCATCGCCTACGAGTACAACTTATCCGAAATGAACCCCAGCCCCGAGTATCTATCCTCGGCGGTTTATTTTAATCAAGCCCTGCGCCTGGATCATGTCATCTTGCGCACCCCTCACTGGCCCCTGCTCATGCGTGCCATCCACGAACACATCTAGGGCAACTTCCGCCGATAGACCCGCACATTGCCCACCCGATCCGACACCCGAAGCACCAAATCACCGCTCAGTTGCTCATCAGAGGTACGGCCGCGTGTCCGCAAGGTGTGTTGTTTGTAATCGTACTCCAGTAGCAGAAACGCTCCGTTGAGGGTAGCTCGATAGCCACCGATGCCGGTCATCTCGTCCTTGACCCGCCAAACAAGCGCACGGCTGCTGCTACTAAGCAGTTGTATCTGTGGCGCTTCGGTGTCTTCTTTGATCGCAAAAACGCCCAACGCATCGGTATCACAAACGATCCAGCCGCTCGAATCGGTGTAGCTGGGCTGGTAATAGAGGCGTTCGCGGCCACTGCTGTTGCGATAGACCTCAAAGACGGCCACTTTGTCGGGGTGTTGGAGGGGCTGTGCAGGCCGCACCGCAAAGCGCAGCCGTCGCTGCAACGGAATCGACTGATCGCCCAGCCGAAATCGGGTATCGGATAGCCAACCGTAGTGGAGATACAGCGTATCGAAGAGCGATGAATCACTGACCCAGAGTTTGAGATCGGCCTTGGTGTAGTACAGGTTGCTATCCGGTGGCAACATCAGCCGGTAGGGCAAACGCACACTGCTACCGTCGGGTAGGGCGATAGAATCCGGCAGCCCTCGGCGCATATCCCACCCAAAAAGCAACCGCCCATCGGCATCGCTGTACAAAGCCGGAAAAGGCACGACCCACCAACCGATATGCGCCAGCGCATACGTACCCGTACTGGCACCGGCCCGCACAAAAGCCGTGTGGTCGCGCAACAAAAAGCCCTCCGTGGGCAGTTTCGGAAACGAGAGCTGGGCATTGGGCCGCTGGCCCGTGATCGTGAACGTTACGGTGCGCTGGTTGCGGTAGCTGTCCCCCAACACCAGGCGCAGACGATAGGGCCGCTCCTCTTCGATGCTCAGGATACCCGTACCGCCCTCGTGCATATCCATCTCGTTGCCGGGCGCCAAGAAAAAGCGCGTCAGGCGTTGGTTCGTTTTTTGGTAGTAGGGGAAGTCCATCAACAGGTTGAGGCAACGCATCTGGGCGTAGTCGATTTGGTTGAGGTGATGGGCATATATCAGGCTATCATCAAGATACAGCTTGACGGTACTGACCCCGTTTTTGAAGCCCGAGCCGTTGGCTTGGTCGTAGATCAAGCCAGCCAAGCCGATCTGTCCCCAGGCGTAGAGCGTTTTTTGAGTAGTTGGGTAGTAGAGCAGGGCATCCATTTGCTGGTTGATGTGGGCCGCATCGCTCAAAGGAAGCACACGCAGGTATTCCAGTGTCGGCTTGATCTGATCCCGAATTTCGGCAAAGCCGTAGTAGAGCGGGTTCAGGCGGCGGTCTTTGGGGTCGCGTAGCTCAAAGTGCAGATGCGGTCCCATAGACGACCCCGTATTGCCCGAGTAGGCAATCACGGTGCCGGCCTGCACCGGAAAGCGACTTGGCGGCGGATAAACATCCAGGGTATCGCGCTCGCGGCGGTACTGCTCCTGACGTAGGTAGGTCTCTAGCTCTGGGGTCAGTCGCTCGAGGTGTCCATAGACGCTCGTAAAGCCGTCGGGATGGCGCACGTAGAGGGCGTTGCCGTAGCCTTTGTGCCGAACACTGATCCGGTAGATATATCCCGCTGCCGTCGCATGGACGGGCAGGCCAGTACGCTGCTCGGTACGGATGTCTAGCCCGCCGTGAAAGTGGTTGCTGCGGAGTTCGCCCATCGACCCTGAGAGCGAGTTGGTGCTTTGTCCGGGCTTGATCGGGAAGACGTACTGCGCCGTTGCGGGGAGCGATGCCATCACCCACGCCAGCAGGGCCAGCAAGAAACGCTCCTTGACCATGACCATTACTTGTAACCTTTTTCGGCTTTGAACTTTTCGAGCGCTTCTTTTTTGGGATCCATGCCGAGGGCTTCGTTTACTTTTTGATCTAGGAGGGGGTCTTCGGTGATCTGCTGGGCGTAAAGGTCTCCGAGGATTTCGTTTTTGAGGATTTTTTGTTTCATGCGTTCAATCAGGGCGATGGTCTCGGAGGAATCAGGCATCTGGACGGCTTTTTGGTGGGCCTGTTCCTTACTTGCCTTGATGCGTTGGATGTTTTCTTGCATTCGTACCTTGAGGCGTTCGAGTTCGCTGATGGTCTGGAAAGACTGCTGGGCTTGGTGCTGGGCTTTTTGTTGTTCTTTCAGGATTTGGGTGGCCAGCGTATCGGCTTGGCTCATCGGAATCGCCTGCTGCTGGGCGCGTTGGAGGAGTTGGAAGGCTTTGGCTTCCCAGTCTTTGGCTTGTTGGGTGTGGGTTTCGTATTCCTTGCGGGTCTTGATGAGGTCGGCTTCGATCTGGGCCAGTCCTTCGAGGGCTTGGTGTAGGTCTTGGGCTTCGAGGGTTTGAGCAAATCGGTCTTCGATAATCTCTGGGGCGGGTGGCGTTGGTGTTGGTGTTGGTGTTGTTTTTTCTTCCACTTGTTGGTTGGGCTGAAAGTAATCCATATACCAGCGAAGGGTTTGGGTGAGGGCTGTTTCAAAGTCGGCGGCGGGTTTCCAGCCGAGTTCGGTTTCTATTTTGGTGGGGTCGATGGCATAGCGTCGGTCGTGTCCTGGGCGGTCTTTGACAAAAGTGATGAGTTCTTGGTGGCTTTTTCCGTTGGGTCGCGGGCGTAGCGTATCGAGTTGTTGGCAGATATGACGAACGAGTTGGAGGTTGTTTTTTTCGTTGCGGGAGCCGATGTTGTAGGTCTCTCCGCTGCGCCCACGATGGAAGGCGGCATCTATACCTCGGGCATGATCGAGGACATAGAGCCAGTCTCGGATGTTTTGTCCATCGCCATAGACGGGTATGGGCTGCTCCTGGAGTGCCTTCCCGATCACGACGGGGATGAGCTTTTCGGGGTGTTGTTTGGGCCCGAAGTTATTGGAACAGTTGGTGGTTACGGTGTTCATGCCGTAGGTGTGGTGGTAGCTCCGCACGATCATATCGCTGGAGGCTTTGGAGGCACTGTAGGGGCTGTTGGGGGCATAGGGGGTGGTTTCGGTGAAGGCACCTTCGGGGCCCAGGGAGCCATAAACCTCGTCGGTGGAGACGTGCAAAAATCGCGCTTCCTGGTAGCCCTCCCGATGAACAAAAGGCGCGGACATCCAATGCTTTCGGGCTACATCCAGGAGCGTAAACGTCCCCAGGACGTTTGTGCGGACAAAGGCCTCTGGCCCCGCAATGGAGTTATCTACATGCGACTCTGCGGCCAGATGAACCACCCCTCGGATGTCGTATTGCGCAAAAAGAAACTGCACCAAATCTCGGTTTTGGATGTCTCCCTCCACAAACACATAGCGCGGATGATGCTCGACCGATTTGAGCTTGGATAAGTCGCCGGCGTAGGTGAGGGCATCCAGGTTGATGAGCCGATAGCCCTGGTGTTGCTCCAAAAAGTAGGGAATGAAGTTGGCACCAATAAATCCGGCACCACCCGTAACGAGAATATGCTTCATGGTTTTTGTTGCTAAGATGGCATTTTTTTTTGACAAACGGGTAGGCATCCCATGTGGTTATAGGTTTTTTAGGTCTTTTGTCTATTTTTGTAGGCATGGAAGGATCTGCTTTATACGCCTGTTTTCGGCGCAGCTCGGGTGTCTCAACCGATACGCGGACGCTTCGGGCGGGGGAGTTGTTTTTTGCGCTAAGGGGGCCCAACTTCGACGGCAACCGCTACGTAGAGAAGGCTTTTGCGGCTGGGGCTTCGGCTGTTGTCGCGGATGACCCAGAACTGCCCCCCCGAGAAAACCTCTGGATCGTACCCGACGCTCTCCAGGCACTTCAAGCCCTGGCTCGCCATCACCGAGATCAGCAAGAGATTCCCTTCATCGCCTTGACGGGTTCCAATGGCAAGACGACCTCCAAAGAACTGCTCACCGCCGTTTTGTCGTCTCGGTATCGTGTACACGCCACCCGTGGCAACCTCAACAACCATATAGGCGTTCCGCTCACGCTCCTTTCCATGCCTCCAAACACCGAGATCGCCCTGATCGAGATGGGAGCCAACCACGTGGGAGACATCGCCGAACTCTGCCAAATCGCCGCTCCCACACACGGTGCCATCACCAATATCGGCAAGGCACACATCGAAGGTTTTGGCGGACAAGCCGGCGTATTGCAAGGCAAAACCGAACTCTATCAGTTTCTCCAACAGCAAGGCGGGCAAATCTTTGCCCCGGCCTATGATCCGCTCCTTGCCCAGGTGTTGCCCCAATACCCGGAGGCGATCCTGTGGGGCAAACCAAATACTTTTTTCTCTGTGGAAGCCCTCCAAACCGAACCCCAGATCATCTATCGCGATCCCGAAGGAAACACAACGACCACCCAACTCTTTGGGCAGCACAACCTCCATAACATCCAACTTGCCCTAGCCTTTGGGCGATGGTGGGACGTACCCGCAGCGGATGCCAACGCCGCCATTGCCGCCTATGCCCCCCAAAACAACCGCTCCCAAGTCATTCAAGAACAAGGCTATACCTACATCCTTGATGCTTACAACGCCAACCCTAGTAGCATGGAGGCTGGGTTGCGGAGCTTTGCCCAGATGCCGGCCACGCATCGTGTGGCCATCCTGGGCGATATGCTCGAGTTGGGAGAGATCACGGATCAGGAACACCGCCGCGTCCGGACGTTGGCTTATAGCCTGGGGCTGGATCAGGTCATCTTTTGCGGCCCCAATTTTGCCCGTATAGCCACAGAGGAAGACCAGGTATGGACAGATGCTCTCCAGCTACGTGGCTTTTTGCAACGCCATCCCTTGCCCGCACGGGCTCACGTCTATCTCAAAGGCTCACGAAAAGTACAGTTGGAACAAATAATTTGGAAAATCTAAGCATTTGTTGGATTATTCTAAGTCTTTTTATACTTTCGTGGCAAATTTTACTCACGCACGTTGTTAAGCAAAAATTATGACCACTACCAATAGACGACAACGCTACTCGGCCGAAGAACTGGCCGAATTTGAAGCACTGATCTTACACAAGCTCTCCCAAGCCAGAGAAGAATTTGAAGATTTGCAAGCCTCTATCCGTCGCCAGGACGGCGAAGACAACCGAAGCAACCAGGGTAGCTTCGATGATGGGGCGAGCGTCCTGGAAAAGGAGCAACTCAACCAACTGGCTGCCCGCACCCAGAAGCATATCATCAATTTGGAGCAGGCACTCTTTCGGATCAAGAACGGCACCTACGGCATCTGTAAGGACACCGGAAAACTCATCAGCAAGGCGCGTTTGAAGGCTGTACCTCATACCCAGCAGTCAATAGAAGCTAAGCTGGCCCGCGATCAGTAACCAGGACATTCAGCCGGCCAGCAGTTTGTTCTTCGCCATAGTAGCTGTTGGCTATCGGCTGATGTCGAGTATCTCTACTTTCATTTTGCCACGCGGCAAGACAATCTCAAAAACATCACCGGCTTTGTGTCCCAGCAGAGCCTGTCCAATAGGCGACTTAACCGAAATTTTATTTTGCTTCAAGTTGGCCTCCTCTTCGGCTACCAGTGTGTAGGTGAATGCCTTGTTCAGTCCTATATTTTTGAAGTGTACCTTTGAAAAAATGGCTATTTTGGAGGTATCAATCTTCGATTCGTCGATTAGTCGGGCCGAGGCAAGGGTTTGCTCCAGACGTGCTATTTTGAGTTCCATCAGGCCCTGGGCTTCTTTGGCGGCATCGTATTCGGCGTTCTCGCGTAGGTCGCCTTTGTCGCGGGCTTCGGCGATCTGCTCGGCCATTTTTCGTCTGCCCTCTGTCTTGAGATAGTGCAGTTCATCTTTGAGTTTTTGCAAACCTTCTTTTGTATAATAATTGATTTGGGTAGCCATACTGTTTTGAATAAATGAGTGAATGAATTAGAAAAAAAATAAAAACCACAAACGCAACAAGCACGCGACCCGATGCAAACCGGGCGGCTCGTTGGCTGATCTTGACAGTTGTACAGTAAGTCGGGATAAAAAGAGAGACCTCTCAATGATAAACGATTGAGAAGCCTCTGTTTTTTCCCCAAAAAGGACAACAAAGATACAGAATAAGTCTTAGACCTCCAAAATCAAGCGCATCGGGTCTTCTAGTAGCTCTTTGATGCGATACAAAAACGTAACCGACTCCTTGCCGTCGATGATGCGGTGATCGTAAGAGAGGGCTACGTACATGACTGGCCGTACGACGACTTGTCCTTTTTCTACCCAAGCCCGATCTACGATGTTGTGCATTCCCAAAATTGCCGATTGGGGTGGGTTCAGGATGGGCGTAGAGAGCATCGACCCAAAAACACCGCCATTGGTGATACTAAACGTACCGCCGGTCATTTCGGGGATTGTCAGTTTGCCATCGCGGGCCCGGATAGCCAGACGCTTGACCTCCTGCTCAATCTCGGCAAAGCCTAGCTTCTCGGCATTTCGGATCACGGGGACAACCAGTCCACGCGGGCTAGAAACGGCAATCGAAACATCGCAGTAGTCGTGATAGATCACCTCTCCGGCTTCTTCGTCCAGGCGGGCATTTACGCCCGGAATTTCTTGCAAAGCCACACATACTGCCCTGGTAAAGAAAGACATAAAACCTAGTCCAACTTCGTGTTTCTCCTTGAAACGGTCTTTGTATTGGGCCCGAATGTCAAAAATGGGCTTCATATTGACCTCGTTAAAGGTCGTCAGCATGGCGGTTTCGTTCTTGGCACTCACAAGCCTTCGGGCGATGGTTTTGCGGAGCGAAGTCATGCGTTCGCGTCGCTCGCCGCGTTCGCCTGTGGGAGCAGGGGCGGGGGCTTTTTCGGGTTTCTCTGCTTTGGGTGCAGGCTTTGGTGTGGGTGCGGGTTTGGCGGAGGCTTTTTCGGCATCGGCTTTGGTGATGCGTCCGCCTACGCCGGAGCCTTGTACGTCTTGGGGTGCGATGCCCTTTTCGGCCAAAATTTTGCCGGCAGCGGGCGAGGGATGTCCTTTGGCGTAGCCATCAGGGGCAGGGCTATGGGCAGGCGTTTCAGCGGGGGCGGCATCGGGTGTGCTGGCGGCGGCCTGTGCCTCTGCTACCTCGATACGACAGACGATCTCTCCGACGGGCAAGACATCTCCCTCCTGGGCGGCATGGCGCAAAATGCCCGCTGCTTCGGCGGGGAGTTCCATGGAGGCTTTATCAGATTCGAGTTCGCAGACGGGGGTATCCATCTCGACATACTCGCCATCGGCAACCAACCAAACGCCAATCGTGGCTTCGGTTACTGACTCGGCAGCCGCCGGAATGCGCATCTCAACGACGGCACTCGCAGCAGGGGCAGCGGCGGAGGAAGCCGGAGCAGGCGCAGCCTCGGAGGCCGACGGGGCTGCCGTATCGCTTTGGCTCACTTCGATCTGGGCAATGACATCGCCGATTTGGAGGGTATCGCCTGTTTGGGCGACGATGTGCAGCGTGCCGGTGTGTTCGCTCGGCACTTCAAAAGTAGTTTTGTCAGATTCCAACTCGCAGATTTCTTCGTCTAGCTGGACTTGATCGCCGTCCTGCTTGAACCACTCCCCCACCACAACCTCCGTGATGGACTCGCCTACGGGTGGAACCGTTATGTCTATTCGCATGATTTTTGGGTTAAAAGTTTAGGATCATAAATATATCGCTTGATTCTCAAAATCAAAAAAAAGTAGGGAAAAAATTTGATCTTGTTCCGCTTATACAGAACGTTTAACTTTGTCAAGATGAAAAAAAAACTGTGGATACTTTGGATGGCTTACGGAATAACGTCCCTTGCCCACGGGCAGGACACGACGCGGGTGGCCAGCTACGAGGTGGCTTTGCAACGGATGTACTACCACGTTGTGGAAGCAAACGGGCGTTATGGTATCCTGAACGACACGGGTAAAGTCATCTTGCCCATCCAAAACAACGCCATCCAGCTGGCCTCGGCCACCCTGGGGGATGTTATGTGTTCGCGCTGGGATAACCACCTGATTATCAAGCAAGGCAAACGGTATGGACTGGCCACACTGTCGGGGCAACCGCTCTCGCCGATGGCTTACGAGACAATAGAGATTTTCCCGACGACTTGCCAGGATGTCTCTGCCGCAACGATGGTTTGTCGGGTCAAGCGGGAGGGCAAATACGGGCTGTTGGAGGCTAATGGTAATCTCCTGATCCGGTGTAGCTACGATGCCCTGGACTTACTCCACAACACACGCGGGCAGGTAACGATCCCGGCCGTGGTGCGGGTGCAGCGCGGCAAAAGCTACGGGGCTATGGTGCTGGGGTATCAGCATATTTTGCCTTCGACATACGAAGACATCCGGTTTTTTCAGGAAACCGACAAGAGTACCTGGCTCCTCCTCTCCCAAAAAGGGCTGCTGGGTCTCTACAACACCAGCCAACAAACGCTCATCGTCCCGCAGTTTGAGCAGCTCTTGCCCTTCTCTCCCAAAACGGAGTTGGCGCTCTTTCTCAAACAAAAAAAATACGGTTTTCTGGATACCAAAGGCAAAGTACGCCTGAATGGATACAGTTATGCCGAGCCGTTTCGGGAGGGTATCGCCGTCGTGGGGCAAGGCAAAAAACGTGGGGCAATCAACGAAAAAGGCAAAGCCATCCTGGATTTTGTCTTTGACGCGCTGGCCTTCATCCCCGAGCAGCCCCAACTCTTAAAGGGCAAACAAACCAAAGGCTGGGGCATCTGGAACACAGCCGGCAAAACCATCGTAGAACCTGCATGGGAGCGCATCCGTTGGGATGCCGAGCAGGGTAAGCTGGTCTGCGAAGCCGACGGGAAAGAACCGCTGCTGGTAGAAATACCCGCTCCCTAAAACACAACACAGACAAAATTTAAAATGTTGAACACCTAAACCCCCATTTCCCATGACCGAAGCCGAACAAAAAAAAGCCCTTTTCCTGCACATCGAAAGCCTCTCCGGAGATGCCCTCGCCGAAGCCTACCAAAAGCTCGTCCCTAAGCCAAGCTACACCCTGACCGTACACGTTCCCGCCCAGGACTATACCCTGGCTCAACTCCTTTTCCCTAAGTTGGGCTGGAGCTATGAGCGGCAAAAGCCAGATAAAGACCTAAAAACCACACTCTCCGCCTGGGATGATGTCGAGTGGCCCGCCGATCAAACCCTAGATGCTATGCTCAACGATATTTAAGGAAAATGGAAAAAGCCGTTTTGGATACCAATATTCTGCTGCTGCTAGCACGCGATCAAAATTTCCGTGCTTTTTTTGGAGAAAAGTACGCACACGCAAACTGGCAACTGTTGGTTCCCTTCGCTACAGATGCCGAAATATCTTCTTTGGCTTTTCGCCGCCAATGGGGAACTGAAAAATTACATATTCTACAACAGACAATAGCACAGTTTGTTATCATAGACACCGTGTGTGCATCCATGAAAAAAGCCTACACCGAAATCGAAGCCTACACCCTCTGCCAGCACCCCACACGACCCAA
>DAISIL010000011.1:0-61982 GCA_036822015.1 Bernardetiaceae bacterium
CCTACAAAATGGAGGAAAATTTGAAACATGGTTGGGGTCGATTGTGGGGCCGGAGGAGAAGTTTTACTTATTGGCATCAGATGAAGAGACGCGCGAAGCGCTGATCTACAAGTCAGCCAAGATTGGCTACGAAATCAACATCGCTGGTGCGCTCGTCGCCCCTGCGGAGATGCCTGTCGTTAGTCCTACCCTCGACTTTGAGCAATTCAAGCAAGACCCGAGTGCCTTTACGGTCGTGGACATCCGCAACGAAGGAGAGTACGCCGAGAAAGCCTTCTTTGCCCACAGCCAAAACATCCCCTTGCCTGAGCTGCGGGAGCGCACTGGAGAAATCCCGACGGATAAACCCGTGGTGGTGCATTGTGCAGCGGGCTATCGCTCGGCGGCCGGTAGTGCCATCCTGGAAGGTCTGCTACCTGGACTAACTGTCTATGATCTAGGCGAAAATGTAGAGATGTTTAAGTAGAATTTCAACTTTTCAAGTTCGCCTACGCCTGAACATAGGCGTAGGCTACTACACCCACTCCCAAACAGATCGGTAGGCTTCTTTCTGCTCTATGTAGCTAATGAAATCCGCAAAAAAATCGTGTTGGCACAAGGTCGCTGTATCACCCACGACGATCAATTTTTTCTTGGCACGGGTAAGGGCAACATTGAGGCGGCGGAAATTACTCAAAAATCCAATCTCTCCCTTGTTGTTGGAGCGCACCAAACTGATATAGACCACATCACATTCCTGTCCCTGAAAGCCATCAACGGTACGAACGACGATATGGCTCAGGTAGCTTTCTAGTTCGGGGGTAGCCTTAACGGCTTCGTCGAGCCAGCGTTGTTGGGCCCGATATGGGACGATCAAGCCGATGCGCAGCGGGAGTAGCTCTTCTCCCGACAGTGGAGATTGCTTTATTTTTTCAAATAAGGCAATCAGGTGCCGAATAATGAAATATCCTTCTTCGGGATTGTAGCGGCTCAAACTTTCTTCGTCCAGGATTTCGGTCATATCTGCTCCGGCAGTATCCCAAAACTCGAGGGGAGCCTCGTCGGGCAGGAGGGTGTGCTGGGCATTGCTGGGGTGTGCCACGAGGGCATTTTGATAAAACTTAGCACTAGAAAAGGACATGATGTCGCGGTGCATCCGGTACTGTACCGTGAGCATTTGAGCGGATTGGGGGTGCTTTTGGATGCACTGCTCAAAGAGGGTAACGGCAAGGCCTGCTTTTGCCGCTGACTCGGACTTGATCGTAGGGGGGAGTTGCTCGTGATCGCCGGCCATGATGACCCGCTGGGCGCGTTGGAGTGGAATCCAGGCAGCGGGTTCGAGGGCTTGGGCGGCTTCGTCCACAAAAACGGTGTCAAAAAAGCGATGGCGAAGGTACTTATGTCCCGTTCCCGTGAGCGTACAAGCGATGACCTGTGCCGTTTCTAGGATTTGATGAACGATATAGTCCTCTAGCTGTCGGGCTTCTTCCTTGTAGGCGCGTGCTTCGGAGAGCTGATCTTTTCGCTCCTGACGTTGGCGATGCCCAAATTGCCGCTTGAACTTTTGGGCTTGCTCTCGAAGCTGATCGGCAGTTTTGAGTAGCTGCTTATAGGCTTTGTAGTCAGGGCTTTGTGCAAACTGTGCATCTAAGGTGAGGGCTTCTAGGTGTTCCTCTACTCGGGCTGGATGCCCCAAGCGCACGACGCTGATGCCCTGCTGGTCTAGCTTTTCGGCGATCAGATCTACGGCTGTGTTGCTGGGTGCGCATACCAAGACCTGCCTTTGGTAGCGCAGTGTCTGGGCGACGGCAGCGACAAGGGTTGTTGTCTTGCCTGTGCCTGGTGGCCCATGGATGAGGGCGATGTCCTGGGCCGCGATGACGTGCCTTAGGGCCGCTTGCTGGGTGGGGTTGAGTGGGTCTAGGATGTCCTGGTGTAGCTCGTGGGGCCGGACGTTATCCCGAAACCGAGGCTTTTGCTTGCCCAGCAGCAGTTCCCGCAACTCGCCCAGACGTGTGTGGGCGGGTGCTTCAATGACTTTGCCGAGGGCATGAAACATTTCTCGGTACGTACTTTCATCAAAAGCCAGGAAAACACCGAGGGTCTGCTCCCGAAACCAGTCGGGGATACGGTCGGCATTGAGGGCAACGATCATGTCATTTTTGGTAACCTTGCTGATGACCCCGTTGATTTGGTGGCTCATCTGCTCGTCCTGGCTAGCAAATATGGTAATGACGTTTCCGCTATAAAAGTTGTGGTTAAGCCCCAGGTCGGTGGTGCGCCTGATCTCTATGGCGATGCGTCCTCCGAGTCCAAACTGGTGTCCCACAATGGTTACGGGATGCCAGCAGATACCCTCTTGTCGTTTTTCGAGCAGAGAGGTATGTCGCATTTTCTGATTGTAGCGTTGCAGATCGGCGGCCTTCTCGCGGTGCAACAATCGGGTAAGTGCTTCGAGGTAGTCCAGACTTTGGGGCATTGGCTATTGGTTCCGCTGAAGGTCTTTGATGAGCAAATAAAAGGAGGCTACCAAAGCTCCCAGCGAGCAGATGATCGTAAACAGGGCTACGCGCATCTGGAGCTTCTCGTCTATCCACTGCCCTAGCCAAAGCCCAAGCAGCACCGAAACAATCATCTGGCTAGCCAGCCCGCCATAACGAATGTAGGCTTTGGCAGGGGCGTATTTGTCGTCCTTTTTTTTCATCGGGCTGCACCATTAACGGCAGCGGGTTCTTCAAGTTTAAGTTTTTGAGTGATGGTATCTTTGGGTGCAGGGGTGTGGAGTTTTTGTGGAATCTTGGGTGCCTGCCCGATCTGGCATACGCCATTGAGCTTTGCGCCGGGTTCCATGTGCATCCGAAGTGCGAAGATATCGCCGTGTACGATGGCTTTCTCACCGAGGGTGAGTTGCTCGGAGACGTACACGTTGCCTTTGATTTCGCCTTCAATGACAGCATTTTTGGCGACCAAATGTCCGAAGACGTGCGCACTCTCCCCCAGGACGACTTTTGCTTGGGATTTGATGTCGCCCGTCAGTTCACCGTCGATGAGCAGGTTACCTTGCGTGGAAATATCGCCGGCAATACTCGTCCCTTTGTCGATGATGGTACGGGTACCATCGCCCGACTCTGTGGACTTGTTATTCTTATTGCGAAGCATGGGTAATAGAGCCATAAAAAAAAATTTTCTGAAAAATTAAAATTTGACAAAAGCCAGTGGATCAACGTGGTTGCCTTTGTACCAAAGCTCAAAATGCAGGTGGGGGCCATCTGTGTATTCCCCCGAATTGCCGATAATGGCTATCGGATCACCTGTCTTGACAAACTCGCCCACTTTTTTAAGCAGAATAGAATTGTGTTTGTAAAAGGAAAGGAGTTGATTATCGTGTTGAATACCAATGACGTAACCTGAATCCTGCGTCCAGGAAGCCAGAATGACCGTGCCTTCCATGACGGCCTTGATGGGTTCGTCTTTGGGGGCAACAATATCTACGCCATAATGTTCTGTCCGAACGTCATAATTTTTGCTGATGATGCCGCGCACAGGAGGGAAAAAGAACATTTCCCCGAGGATGTTGGCTTTGGCTGATGCCGAGGATAACTCCTCCTCTGACCCCTCGAAGTTTGTCCGAAACTGACGATCTACCTCGCTGATTTGTTGGAGGTCTTCCGGATCGACGGAAACACTCTTGACGGCAAGCTCCTCCTCCACGGGCTTGACCTCGATTTGTTGATGCAGCACTCGCTGAAGGTTTTGGACATACTGCTCATTGATCCGAATGACCTCCTGCAAGGAATCGACGCGCTCCCCAAGTGCCAGGGCTTGTTGGCTAACATGCTGTACGTTTTGATTCATCGTCGCGCTACGCAAGACACCCGATACCACGTAAGCCATCCCAAAAGTCAGGATGAAGAGGAAAAAGCCGACCAGCACCACGCGGGCGCGGTTGATTCGCGTTGAGATGCGTTCCTCAAAGGTTTCTTCATCGCGTACCACGAGTAGATACCCGTGCGTGAGCCATTCAGAAAGCGTTTTGGGTTGATGGGTAGGCATACGAACGTTTGTCGATCAGTTCGCCAAAGATACAATATTCTCTACAAAAAAACCATCTCGCGTTTTTTTCGTGAGATGGTTGTAGTCGATCAACAAAAATAGGGTAGTGCGTGTGATGTGTGTGTGTTTACCTATTCTTCTTCATCTAGGAGGTTGTAGGCCTCCGAAAGGGCATCCATCAAATGACTGCGGTCTTTGAAAATGCGCATCAGCAAAATGGCACCTTCGATTTGTTGGATACTCTTGCAAGCCTGCGCAGCGGCCTCTGTGGCCGGGTAGCGGGTCTCTAAAATAGCCGTTAGCGCATCAATCCACTCGTTAAAAAACGCCTGTATGATCGGTGTGAAGGTGGAGATGGTTCCCGTCGTTTCGAGGGCCATGTTGGCCATCACACAACCTTTTTCGTCGTCAATAAACTCCCGTTTGCAAGCCTCTAAGAGATTCTCCAGACGCTCCTGCGGGGATAAGTCTTTTTGGTAAGCCAAAGCGAACACGTGAGCAGAAAAATGCCGATGTACCCGAGCAAGTCCCTCCTCCAAAATTTCCTCTTTGCTTTTAAAGTGGTAATAAAAACTTCCTTTCTGTAATCCGCAAGCCTTCGCTAAATCTTCCATCGACGTGCGATGAAAGCCTTGCTGATGAAAAACGAGCAAACAACGCTCAATGAGTTCAGATCGGGATAGCTTGGGTGCAGGCATCAGATTTATAACAAAGTTAAACAAACGAACGTTTGAAAGCAAAAAAACAACGACAAAAACTCGTTTTTTAAAAAATATTAACTTTCTTGTTGAATAACAAGCAGAACAGAGACTTGTTACGGGCTTAACAAGATACGAATATCTCCCGACTTGACACCGCCTTAACAAACCTTAACCCGCCAAGGCTGTTCTTTCTGGGGATAGTATCCTAGCTTTACCAAAAAAACCTTGTTTTATGTCCAATCTCCCACCTGATGTCGTGGCCGCCAATGCCCTCCAATCCTCCTACGAACAACTCCGTTCCGAACTCGAAAAAAAGATCGTAGGGCAGGAAGATACCATCCGCCTTCTCCTGACAGCCATTTTTTGTCAGGGACATTGCCTGCTGGTAGGCGTACCCGGGCTAGCCAAGACGCTCCTGATCCAGACCCTTTCCCAGGCACTGGATTTACGCTTCAATCGTATTCAGTTTACGCCTGACCTGATGCCCTCCGACATCATCGGTGCCGAGACCCTCGACAAAGAACGCAACTTTCAGTTTTCGCCCGGGCCTATTTTCGCCAACATTGTCCTGGCCGACGAGATCAACCGAACCCCCCCAAAAACACAAGCGGCCCTCCTGGAATCCATGCAAGAGTACGCCGTTACGGTGGCCGGCAAACGCTACGACCTCGAACGCCCATTTTTTGTGTTGGCTACCCAAAACCCCATCGAGCAAGAAGGCACCTACCCTCTACCCGAAGCCCAACTCGATCGCTTCATGTTCAACATCAAGCTCGATTATCCCTCCCTGGCAGAAGAACTGCAAATCGTAACCAATACCACGACTACCCAATACGATACCGTACAGTCCGTCATCACGGCACAGCAGATGATCGAGTTTCAGGCACTGGTGCGGCAAGTCCCCGTCCCGCCCAACGTCATCGAATACGCCGTTCGGCTCGTCCACAAAACGCGCCCCAAGCAGCCCAATGCCCATGCCCTGGCCAACGAGTACCTCGAGTGGGGGGCCGGCCCGCGGGCCTCCCAGTATTTGGTCGTGGGTGCAAAGGGCAACGCACTCCTGAACGGGCGGTATTCCCCCGACATCGAAGACATCAAAGCCGTAGCCGTGCCGGTCTTGCGCCACCGCATCGTCAGGAACTTTAAGGCAGAAGCCGATCAAAAAACCATCGAGGACATCATCCAAGAACTGCTATGAACCACCACACCATCACGACCTACCAAGCCACGGCCGAGTTTGCGGCCACCCAGGATACAAACGATCCCTTGCGGCACTGCCGAGAGCGGTTTCATATCCCGCTCCGCAACGGCAAAGCCGCGCTCTACTTTTGTGGAAACTCCTTAGGATTGCAGCCCAAAGCCGTTGAGACGGCCTTGCTAGAAGACCTCCACAAATGGCGTAGCCAGGCCGTCGATGGGCATTTCAGTACGCCCAAGCCCTGGATGCACGCCCACGAGCGGGTACGTGATATGCTGGCCCGCATCGTTGGGGCAAAACCCGTTGAGGTGGTGGCCATGAACAGCCTAACGGTCAATTTGCATCTCTTGATGGCTTCCTTTTATCGCCCCACCCCGAAGCGATACAAGATTTTGATGGAAGGCGGTGCTTTTCCATCCGATCAGTACGCGATGGACTCCCAGGCAAGGCATCACGGCTACGATCCCGAGCAGGTCATTGAGGAGGTCTGCCCGCGTCCAGGGGAGCATACGCTACGCACCCAGGACATCCTGGATCGCATCGAAGCTCTGGGCGATAGCCTGGCCCTGGTGCTTTTTGGGGGCATCAACTACTACACGGGGCAGTTCTTCGACCTAAAAGCCATCACCCAAAAAGCCCATCAGGTGGGTGCCATGGCGGGCTTTGACCTGGCGCATACGGCAGGTAACCTACCGCTCCAGTTGCACGACTGGGACGTGGACTTTGCTGCTTGGTGTTCGTACAAGTATCTCAATTCCAGTCCGGGTGGTATCTCGGGTATTTTTGTACATGAGCGTTTTGCCGATGCCGATGTACCGCGCCTGGCGGGCTGGTGGGGACACGATGCCCGGACCCGCTTCCTGATGGACAAAACCTTTGTCCCGATGCGCGGTGCCGAAGGCTGGCAGCTGAGCAATGCCCCATCGCTCCTGATGGTTGCCCACGAGGTCGCCTTGCAGCTATTCGATGAAGTGGGCATGGAGGCATTGCGACAAAAGAGCTTGCGCCTAACGGGATTTTTGGCATTCTTGATCCATACGCTCAATGCCGAGCAAGACCAGATACAACTCCGTATCCTCACGCCCGAGCAACCCGAGGAGCGCGGCTGTCAGCTTTCGTTGGTATTGGAGGGCGACGGAAAGACACTTTTTAATTTCCTGACAGACAAAGGGTTTATCGGGGACTGGCGGGAGCCAGATGTCATCCGGGTAGCACCTACGCCGCTTTACAATACGTTTACGGATGTCTTTCAGTTTTATCAGCTCCTCAAAGAATACGCCCACAAAAAAAGCCTCAACCAAAAGCAAGTGCTTTCGGAGAGGCTTTGAAGCAGTGGGCCCGGGAGGATTCGAACCCCCAACCCCCAGGGCCGAAACCTGGTATTCTATCCAGTTGAACTACGGACCCTGCTTTTTTTAATTCGGTGGACAAAGGTAAAACTTTTTTTGGGATCACCAACAAAAAAAGCCCGATAAATTATCGGACTCTTTCCAACTTACAACTTAACCCTATTGATATGAAACTTTTTCTTCTTGCTTCCTTTCCCCTAAAGAACGGTTATCGCAAAAGATAAGTTTCCTTTCTTTCTAAAAAAAACCAAAAGCCCACCGGATACTTCTCTGAAAATGAGTAATTTTAACCAAACATTTTGTTAAACACAAAAATCAAGCAGACCATGCAACACACCACAGACATCTTACCCCTAGAAGGCACGGATCACATTGAGTTTTATGTGGGCAATGCCAAGCAAGCAGCATTTTTTTATCAGTACGTCTTTGGTTTTGAGTGGGTCGCCTATGCAGGCCCCGAGACGGGCATCCGAGACAGGGTGTCTTATGTGCTTCGTCAGGACAAATTGTGCTTTGTCATCACGGGAGCCATGAACGCCCATTCACCGATCGCCGAACACGTGCGCCTGCACGGCGACGGCGTGAAGGTACTGGCCCTGCGCGTGATGGATGCCGAAAAATCCTTCTACGATACCGTTGCCCGAGGTGCCAAGGCTGTCAGTCCGCCCCAAACGCTCACCGATGCCGACGGACAGGTTGTCATCTCATCCATTGCTACCTACGGCGAGACGATTCATAAGTTCATCGAACGCAAGGACTACAAAGGAGCCTTCTTGCCCGGCTACGAGGCCCGAAAGTCGCCCATGCCCATACAGCCCATCGGGCTTAAATACGTCGATCATTGTGTAGGCAATGTGCCGCTCGGAGAGATGAACCAGTGGGTGAAGTTTTATGAAGACGTGATGGGTTTCAAGTTGCTGGTTACTTTTGATGACAAGGACATCTCGACCAAATATACCTCCCTGATGTCTAAGGTAGTCTCGAACGGTAACGGTTGGATCAAGTTTCCGATCAATGAACCCGCCGAAGGCCTCAAAAAATCACAGATCGACGAATACCTCGAGTTTTATCAAGGAGCAGGCGTACAGCATATTGCCCTGGCAACGGACGATATTTTGTCCACCGTTGGTGCGTTGCGGGAGCGCGGTGTAGAGTTTTTGTATGTCCCGGATACCTACTACGAAGACCTTTTGGAGCGTGTGGGCGACATCAAGGAGGACATGGATGAGCTACGCAAACTCAACATTCTCGTTGATCGGGACGAAGAGGGGTATTTGCTCCAAATTTTTACGAAGCCCGTCGTTGATCGCCCCACGGTATTTTTTGAGATCATCCAACGGGAGGGCGCACGCTCTTTCGGGAAAGGCAATTTTAAGGCACTCTTTGAGGCCATCGAAAGGGAGCAAGACCTTCGTGGCAACCTCTAAGACACCCTACACGGCTGTTTCACTGCCGCCTTAACCAAGCCAATAACGCGGCAGTGAAGTACCCGAAGATTTGCACAAACCACGGCTTTTTTGTAGGTTGTGCCATTATTGCTTGAGTTACTAAACGCATCCAATGGCAGCAAAAAAAATATTGATCGTGGACGATGAAAAATTCATCCGAGCCACCCTACGTGAAATTTTAGAGTACGAAAAGTATCAAGTCGATGAAGCCAAAGACGGGCAGGAAGGACTAGATAAGTTTGTCATCGAAAACTACGACGTGGTCTTGTGCGACATCAAGATGCCCAAAGTTGATGGGCTGGAAGTCCTCGAGAAGGCGATGCAGATGGGTAAGGATACCCAATTTATTATGATCTCGGCACACGCCAACATCGAAACAGCCGTAGAAGCCACCAAAAAAGGTGCCTTTGATTTTATCGAAAAACCGCCCGACCTAAACCGCCTCTTGCTTACGGTACGCAACGCGATGGATAAATCCTTGCTCGTGGCCGAGACAAAGGTATTGAAGAAAAAAATTGCCAAAAAGTACGACATCATTGGTGATTCGCCGGCCATTGCGCGGGTCAAGGATACCATCGACAAAGTGGCACCCACCGAAGCACGGGTAATGATTACGGGCCCCAACGGATCGGGCAAAGAACTCGTCGCTCGTTGGCTACACGAAAAAAGCAACCGTAGCACTGGGCCACTCATCGAAGTAAACTGCGCCGCTATTCCGTCTGAACTCATTGAAAGTGAGTTGTTTGGACACGAAAAAGGCTCTTTTACTTCGGCCGTAAAGCAGCGCATCGGCAAGTTTGAGCAAGCCAAAGGCGGAACGCTCTTCCTGGACGAAATCGGAGATATGAGCCTCTCGGCACAAGCCAAAGTGCTGCGTGCCTTGCAAGAAAATATCATCACGCGCGTCGGGGGCGAAAAAGCCATCAAAACCGATGTGCGCGTAGTGGCCGCCACCAACAAAAACCTCAAGCAGGAGATCGAAGAACGCCGATTCCGAGAAGACCTCTACCATCGCCTTAGCGTCATCGTGATTCAAGTACCCCCCCTCGATGAGCGCAAAGAAGACATTCCTACCCTGACGGAGCATTTCCTGAACCAGATCGCCAACGAGTACGGACAGCCGCGCAAGGTGATCTTGCCCGAAGCCATCCAAAAACTCCAGGAGCGTAGCTGGACGGGTAATATCCGCGAACTCCGAAATGTCGTTGAGCGTTTGGTGATTATGAGCAATGAAGCCATCACGCCCGATGACGTGAGCCGGCATGGAATGCTCTGATGTAAAATTTGTTAAACTATCTCCGGTCAAAAAAAGCGTGCACAAAACGGTACGCATTCTGACTGTTGTACCCGATGATGAAATACACAACGATTCTGCTGCTGCTGCTCTTTTTGCCCCTAACGCTAATATACGGGCAAAAGCGCAAAAAAAACCAAGACCCAGCCGATACGACCTTATCGCGCTCCCAGATACTCAAAGCCCAAAGCGAGATGGTGAGCGGGATGAAGTTTTTTGTTTTGGAGGAGTTTCCCAAAGCCATCAAGCATTTTGAGGCCTCCCTCAAAACAGACCCCAACAACGATGCGGCACATTTTCAGCTGGGGCGCATTTATTTTCAGCAACAGGCACTTACCAAAGCAATGGCATCGGCCCAAAAAGCCCTTATCCTGGACCCAAAAAACCCGTATTACTATCAACTATTGGCGCAAATCCAACAACAAAGTGGCGACTTGCCGGCAGCTACAGCTACCTATCAGGCCTTGATCCAACAAACGCCGCCTCGGACGGAGTATTACGACGATCTGGCGATGCTCTACATGCAGCAAAACCAATACAAGAAAGCCTTGAATTGCTACCAGGAAGCCGAGCAGCAGTTTGGCCCCGACCTTGACCTGCTGCGCCGAAGGCAGTTGATTTTTTTGCAGCAGCAGCAATTTGACAATGCCCTCCGAGAAGGCGAACGCATCCTGGAACTTTTCCCCGAAGCCACCAACTTTGCCCTCCAGCAAGCCGAAATCCTTCTGAACACCAACCAGATCGAACGCGCTGAGCTTCTTCTTCGCCAGCTCACGGAGTCATCGGCGGATATTCCAGAAGCCTATCTGCTCCTGGCGCAAATCTACGCCAACACCGGACGCGATGCCCCCAAAAAAGAAGCCCTCCAGCAGGCCTTTCAGCATCCAGCACTCGCCATCGAGACCAAAATCAACGTCTTGTCCAACTTTGATCCGCCAACGGCCCTCGAGCTATCTCGTCTCATCGTCCAGACCCACCCCGAAAGTGCCGATGCGCACACAGCCCTGGGCAACTACGCCATGGTCGCGGGAGAAGAACAAGAAGCCCAGCAGGCCTATCTTGCCGCCCTTGCCCTCGACCCCGACAACTACGATCTTTGGTTGCGGATCATCCAACTCGACCTCGGGAGAGAAAACTACACCGCCGCCGCCCAGCACAGCGATCAAGCCCTCGAAACGTTCCCCAACCAAGCCCTGCTCTGGTATTTTCTCGGAACGGCGCAATACATGCAAGCCCAGCACGCCGAAGCCGAGTTTGCCTTTCAGGAGGCCCTGCGTTTGTCGGCCGATGCGATGCTCAAAAGTCAGATACAAGGGCAGATGGGCGACCTCTACAATGCCCTCCAAAAGTTTCCCCAGTCGGATGCTGCCTACGAAGCCGCCCTTACCCTCAACCCCAATAACGCCCACGCCCTCAACAACTACAGCTACTTTCTCTCCATGCGCGGCGAAAAGCTAAGCCGAGCCAAGGAGCTAGCCCAGCAACTCATCCAGCGTTACCCCGATAACCCCACTTACCTCGATACTTACGGATGGGTCTTGTACCAGCGGGGCGAGTATGGCAGTGCTGCCGTCTATCTCAAAAAAGCCGCCGAGCAGTACCCCAACAACGCGACCATTTTGGAGCATTATGGCGATGTCCTGTTTCGCCTCCGCCAAAAAGACGAGGCTGCCCTATGGTGGAAACGCGCCCTCGAGCAGCAAACCAACCCTTCGCCCGATCTCCAACAAAAAATTGAGCGTGGATTGAAATAAAAAATATCCCAACAAAATTTGCTTCACCCACTTGTGATGGCTACCTTTGCAATCCTTTTTGCATCAACTTATACAGCATTTTTATGTACGCCATTGTAGAAATTGCCGGACAACAATTCAAAGTCGAAGAAAATCGCTTTGTTTATACCCACCGCTTGCCCCAGGACGAAGGAGAAAGCGTTGATTTTGATCGTGTGCTACTCCTGGACGGCGAGGCAGGTGTCCAGATTGGACAGCCTGTTGTCGAAGGAGCCAAAGTAACGGGTAAAGTCCTCGAACACCTCAAAGGGGATAAAGTCATCGTCTTCAAGAAAAAACGACGCAAGGGATACCGTGTCAAAAACGGTCATCGTCAGCAGTTTACCAAAGTGATGATCGAACAAATCATCGCCTAAATTTATTTATTTAATCATTTCAAACCATCCATAGCTCATGGCACACAAGAAAGGGGGCGGTAGCTCCAGAAACGGACGGGATTCAGAAAGTAAACGCTTAGGCGTGAAGGTTTTTGGTGGACAAATCGCCAAAGCCGGTAACATCATCATTCGCCAGCGCGGTACGCAGTTTCACCCGGGCAACAATATCGGGATGGGAAAAGATCATACCCTCTTTGCCCTCAAGCCCGGCACGGTAGCGTTTAAGAAAGGCTACAAAGGACGTACTTTTGTACACATCTTGCCCCAAACCGAAGAAGTCTCGGCTTAATTCTTCTCTTATGCCTGGCATCCTTGTACTGGACAATTACGATTCGTTTACGTATAATTTGGTGCAATATGTGCGCGAATTGGCACCCAAGTCTCGCCTAACTGTTCGTCGCAACGATGCCATCGGATTAGAGGCAGTAGCAGAGTACGACAAAATTTTACTTTCTCCAGGGCCCGGCTTACCTCAAGAGTCGGGCATTTTGTGTGAACTGATCGCCCAATACGCTCCCCAAAAGAGCATCCTGGGCATTTGTCTGGGACATCAGGCCATGGCCGAAGTCTTTGGCGGTCAGCTTATCAATCTTTCTCGTGTGGCCCACGGGATCAGTACGACGATCCATGTGCAGTCGCCTCGGTCATCGCTTTTTGAGGGCCTCCCTGATACCATTGAAGGCGGGTTGTATCACTCCTGGGCCGTAGCCCGAGAAACGCTTCCCGAGTGCTTTGCCATCACGGCATTGAGCGATCAGGAGGTTGTGATGGGTATTGCCCACCAGACCTACGATCTGGAGGGCTTGCAGTTTCATCCCGAGTCCGTCCTAACTCCGACGGGCAAAGACCTGCTCAACAACTGGCTACGTCGCTAACCAACTCCTGCACTTCTTTGAGTAAGGCTTTGGTAGAGAAGGGCTTGGTGATATAGCGATCCGCCCCCAGGGAAATTCCTTTTTTGATGTCGTCTGTTTGGCTTTTGGCAGAGAGGAATACAATTTTCATGTCTCGGAGTTTTTCTTGCCTGCGGGCATACTGACACACCTGGTAGCCGTCGATGTCGGGCATCATAATATCGAGGAGCATGACCTGCGGTTTTTCTTGTTGGAGCAACGCTAAGGCTTCCTCGCCATCTCGGGCAACAAAAACATGGAAGCCACTCTTTCGGAACAAAAAATCAAGTGCCATCAAAATATTCGGTTCGTCATCTACGATCAATATTTTCGTATTCATGCGTACTGGGGTTTTCGTGGGGTTGATGAATAGGTACCCAAAAAATGAATTTGGCACCTTTGCCGGGATCGCTTTCCACCCATATTTCTCCTCGGTGTAGTTCTACGATCGTGCGGGCAATACTTAAACCCAAACCCGTGCCTTGTGGTTTTCGATTATCTTTATCGCGTACCTGATGAAACTTCTCAAAGATGACCTGATGGTTTTCGGGACCGATGCCTACCCCGTTATCTTCAACGGAAATTTGGATGCGTTGGTTGATTTCCTGCGTATTGATGCGGATGATGCCGCTCTCCTCGGGGGTGTGTTTGATGGCGTTGGAGAGCAAATTGAGGGTTACTTGTACCAGACGGTCGCGGTCGGCTTCGAGGAGTCCGTCTCGGACTTGAAAAAACTTACTCAGGATGATTTTTTTGTTTTCTAGCAGCGGCTGTGCCGAGCGTAGTGCCTCCTCGATGACATCTCGGATGCGGGTAGGCTGGTAGTTGAGGGTGATTTTGCCGGATTCAAAGCGTTCCAAATCTAGGATTTCGTTGATAAGATGGGTCAGACGTTCGGTCTCGACCACGATCTGCTGGACAAAGTAGGTGCGCTCCTCGGGTTCCATGTCTTCGTTTTGGGCGACGATTTCGGAGAGGGCCCGGATGGAGGTCAGGGGGGTACGCAGTTCGTGCGTTACGGTGGAGACAAAATCGTTGCGGATTCGGCTCTGCTCGCGTAGTTTTTGGTTGAGGAAAAAGAGTTTTTCGCCGGCCTGTCGGAGTTCTTGGGTTTTCTTTTTGAGTTCTTTGTTATCAGAGATGAGCGTTTTGGATTCCTGTAAGATCGCCATGACATCTTCAATGCGCATGGCTTCGTTTTCCTGGATCATCGAAGAGACCATGATACGGGCCGAGGCAGCACCGATTACGCCCGTAAGCAGAATTTCGACGTAGGTGATAAACTCGGCATCGGCCATCTTGGCTTTTTTGAGGTTGATACCCTTACGCTGCCCATAACGCTGGAAGGCTTCTCGGGCGGCATCCTGCCCGACAAAAAACTCTACCAGCCGCTCGAGATCACCGACATAAGCCGTGCCGTTCCAGGCTACCGACTGCTCGTAGGTGCGCTCGTAGTTGAGGATGTCCACGAAGATTTCGGCTTGGTTTTGCTCCGAAACCGAGGAGCGGGTCATGGACGAGACCAGCACGTACAAGAACGCATTGATCGTCAGGCTCCAAAACAGCGCGTGAGAAATTTTATCGAAGTGCTGTAAACCAAAAAGTTGTTCGGGATGGAGGGGAAAGGGGATCACGAAGGAAAACTGCAACGCACCTGTTTGGAGCAGGGCCGGCAAGATGAGCGTATAAAACCAGAGACCAAGCCCAAAGGCAAGACCGGTGAGCGTACCCCAGAAGTTGCCTTTTTTCCAGTACAAGCCAATCAGAGTAGCAGGGGCTAGCTGGGCAATGGCCACAAAAGCCGTCAAGCCAATCGAAACCAGAGAAAAATACTGCGAGACAAATTTGTAGTAGCTGTAAGCAAGCAGCAGCACCACCAAAATACTCAAGCGCCGAAAAACAGACACATAAGAAACCGCGCTGCGGTTTACGTCCGTCTTGATGTCGATCGGAATCATGCTCGGAGTTAGAAAGTTGTTGCTAATCATCGTACTTAACGCAACCGTAGAGACGATAATCATTCCCGTAGCCGCCGAAAAACCACCAATGAAAGCCAGCAAAGCCAGCACGGGTTCGCCCTGACGCAAGGGCAAATACAACACGTACATATCCGGTTCCACGCCATCGAGGAGCAGGTTGCCGGCCAGGGCAATCGGCAAGACAAAAAAGTTGATGGCCAGCAAATACAGCGGGAACAACCAACTGGACTTACCCAGGTGGTTTTCGTTTTCGTTCTCGATCACCATTACCTGAAACTGCCGAGGCAGCATCAGAAAGGCCAGCATCGCCAGGATGGTACGCCAAATCCAGGTGTATTGGGCCGATAGCTCGTCCAGCCCCAGGGTCAGTAGTGGTGCCAGGTCAGGTCTTGCTTGAACTTGCCCAAAGAGATCGGCAAAGCCATCGTAAAACGAAAAACAGACAAAACCACCCACAGCCAAAAACGCAACGAGCTTAATCAGCGACTCGAAAGCAATCACGGTCATCATCCCCTGGTGCTTGCCACGTGTGCGGAGGTTTCGCCCCCCAAAGAGAATCGAAAAAATAGCGAGCAGCAGCGTTACGTAGAAGCCCACATCGCCCAAGACACTCGTCGTGTAGAGGGCCGAAATATCCGGGGTCTCCTCGGTGAGGATACTAATGCTATACGTGATCGCCTTGATTTGTAGGGAGATATAGGGAACTATGCTGATGATACAGATCAGCGTAATGACGCGCCCCAGCAGGATGCTTTTCCCGTAGCGGGCCGCCACAAAATCGGCTAAGCTGTTGATGCTCTTAACGCGGGCAATGCGAATCATCTTTCGGATCAAGAACCAGCCCAGGGGAGCTACTAGCAGGGGCCCCAGGTAGGTGGTCAGATACCCCAGCCCGGATTGTGAAGCCAGCCCCACGCTCCCATAAAACGTCCAGGCACTGCAATAAACTCCCGTGGAGAGCGCGTAGATATACGGGTTCATCAGCCAGTTGCGCCCCTTGCGTACCTGATAGTCGGCCCAATAAGCGACCCCAAAAAGAAGTCCCAAATACAAAACCACAACGACCAGGACGACTAAGCTACTCATGGCTTGGATGGCATTTATTTGGCATAACTGATGGCTCTTTTTTCGCGGATGACCGTTACCTTGACTTGCCCCGGATACTGCATTTGGCGTTCGATTTTTTCGGAAATCTGAAAGGCCAGCTCCTGGGCGCGTTCGTCGCTGACCCGTTCGGCATCAACGATGACGCGCAGCTCACGGCCCGCCTGGATGGCGTAGCATTTGTTTACGCCCTTTTGGGAGAGGGCTAGGTTTTCGAGTTCGTGGAGACGCTCGACATAAGCCTGCATGGTTTCGCGGCGGGCCCCCGGGCGCGATCCCGAGATGGCATCGCAGGCTTGTACGATGGGCGAGAGCAAGGAGGTCATTTCGATCTCGTCGTGGTGGGCCCCGATGGCGTTACAGACTTCGGGATTTTCGTTGTAGCGTTTGGCGATTTCCATGCCGAGCAGGGCGTGGGGTTTTTCGGGGTCTTCGGTACTGACTTTTCCGATGTCGTGGAGCAGTCCGGCGCGTTTGGCGAGCTTGACGGGCAGCCCCATCTCGGCGGCCATGATGGCACATAGGTTGGCGACCTCTCGGGAGTGCTGGAGGAGGTTTTGCCCGTAGGAAGACCGAAAGCGCATCCGCCCGACGAGTTGGATGAGTTCGGGATGCAGGCCATGAATGTTGAGTTCGATGACGGTGCGTTCTCCGATTTCGAGGATTTGCTCTTCCATTTGTGCTTGTGTTTTGGCGACGACCTCCTCGATGCGTGCCGGATGAATGCGGCCATCAGCGACGAGTTTTTGGAGGGATAGGCGGGCTACCTCGCGACGCACGGCATCGAAGCCAGAGAGCGTGATGGCTTCGGGCGTATCATCGACGATAATTTCGATGCCCGTAGCAGCTTCGAGGGCGCGGATGTTGCGTCCTTCGCGGCCGATGATTTTGCCTTTGGCTTCGTCGTTTTCGAGGTGAAAGACGGATACGCAGTTTTCGATGGCGTGTTCGGCGGCCGTGCGCTGGATGGTAGTCAGGACGATTTTACGGGCATCTTTGGTGGCCCGCATCTTGGCTTCTTCCACGATCTGGTGGGCTTTGGCAGCGGCAATGGATCGGGTTTCACTTTCGAGTTCTTGGAGGAGCTTGCGTTTGGCTTCTTCGGGATGCAGTCCGGCGATATTTTCGAGGGCTTGGAGTTGTTGGCGGCGAAGTTGTTCGATCTCTTCGAGTTTTTTTTCGGTGAGTTCGAGTTTTTCTTGGGCTTCGCTCTGTTGGGCTTTGAGGTCTTTTTTGTCGCGTTTGAGTTGCTCAAACTTTTGGTTGAGGTTGAGTTCTCGCTGTTTGAGTTTGAGTTCGAGTTGGCTCTGTCGGGCTTCTTGCTGTTTGAGTTTTTTCTCGTTGGTGATGAGCAGGTTTCGTTTTCGGTCTAGCTCTGTCTCGGCTTTGGCTTTGAGCTTCTGAAAGTAATCGTTGGCGGCGATCTCTTGGGTTTTGTAGAAGTTTTCGCCTTCCGTTTTGGCTTTATCGAGGATGAGCTGGGCTTTTTCTTGGGCCTGCTCAAGCTCGGCCCGCCAGACCTTTTGGATCAGGTTGCGCCCCACCAGGACACCGCCGCCAAAAGCCAGCAGAATCGCAAAAAAAATCAATATATATTCCATCTTGAAGGTATGTTCGATTGAGAGAAACGACATACCCAAGGTGCAGTACTCGGCGTACCCCTCGCAGTAATAATGCGGTTTTGTCCCGCTTATATGCTGATGAGTGCGGTCA
The DNA here is from genome assembly GCA_036822015.1 of Bernardetiaceae bacterium. GTDB lineage: Bacteria > Bacteroidota > Bacteroidia > Cytophagales > Bernardetiaceae > DAISIL01. The sequence goes on from DAISIL010000011.1 coordinate 17,882, forward strand.
GAAACACTTCCCGCGCTCTTGTTGTTGAATCTAAGACCTAATGACTACTATCCTTGAGTACAGTCAAAATTTCGACAATGTTACAAAAAAAAGCAGTACGAAAAAAATCTTTTCTGCGTTATGCTTACCTAAATATCCCGATGATTGACCGATGCTCAAACGCCATTTTCTCTTCTTTTGTCTAAGCTGCCTACTGCTTGCCTGTTCGGATACCTCACAAGAAACCGATCCCATACCAGATACCGTCCAGGTAGATTGGTCTTTGTTTCGGGCCGACTCTGCGCTGGTCTTCGCCCAAAATCCCGATCAGCTCCTGGATTACTTGCAGGCGCATCCCCGCTTTGCTCGCCAGGGCATGGGACTGGGGCTGCATCCCGAAGGGGACGGCCCCTTGATTCGTAGCCTCTTTCGGCTGGCCCAAGACCCCAAAATAGACAGCCTCCACCAGCTTTGCCAGGACGAATACGGACAAGACCTCCCTCGGCTTCGCCAAGACCTCCATCAGCTCTTCCGAAGGATGCGGTATTTTTTCCCCGATTTTGCTCCGCCGATGGTCTATACCGTCGTTACGGGATTGGGCTATGACCTGATGCTCAAAGACTCCCTCCTGATCGTGGGCTTGGACTACTACCTCGGTAGCAAGCACTTCAAAACCCCACCCCCCGACCCCTACGGCGTACCCCTGCCCCAGTACATCTGGCAACGCTACAGCCCCGAGAGCATTGCGCCCCACACGGCACTTTTTCTTATCAACCGCTATGCCCAAAAAGACCTCGATGACCGCCGTCTCCTCAACGAGATGATGACCTGGGGCAAAATCCTCTATGCCGCCCAACGCCTGCTCCCACAAACGCCTCCGCATCTCTTGATCGGATACACGGAGCAACAGTGGACGGATACCGAAGCCAGTGCAGCTAATGTTTATCGTTTTTTTGTGGAGGAGCAACTCTTTTTTGATGCCGGACAAACGGCCAAGACCAAGTACATCCAGGAGCGGCCCTTCACTGCCGAGCTAAGCCAACGCGCGCCCGGCCGGCTTGGCGTATGGCTAGGCTGGAAAATTGTGCAAGCCTACATGGAAAAAAATCCTAACTTGTCCGTTCAGGAACTGATGCAGATCACCGATGCGCAAAGCATCTTTGAGGAAGCCCGCTATCGCCCCAAATAAAAAATCAAACCGAATGAAAACCCTTTTTGTGCTTTTGTTTTTCTCCTTGTCCTTGTTGGTGTGGGATGTAGCCCAGGCGCAGGAGCGGTATTGGCTATTGTTTACCCACAAGACGGATACGGCTTGCCCGCAGGTCAGCCCTCGGACGCTAGCCCAGCGGGCGACGTTGGGTTTGCCGGTTTGGCAAGCAACAGATGATCCGGTATCGGAGGACTTTCTGGGGGTTTTGCGGGAGATGGGCGTGCGTCCGTTGGTCGTTTCGCGGTGGCTCAACGCCTGCTCTGCCGTCCTGGATGCGGGGCAGTTGGGGCGCGTCCTGGCTTTGCCTTTTGTGCGGGCCGCCGTACCGATGCGCATCCGTAGCCTACCCGCCCGCCTGCCCGATGCGGATACCGAAAGCCATGCACTGGCTTGGGAGCAAGTGGAAGGGGAACACTTCAAAGCCCTCGGGCTGGATGGGCGCGGCGTTCGGGTGGGGGTCATTGACGCAGGCTTTTATGCGGCACAGCGCAGCCGATTTTTAGGGGAGATTTTTGAGGAAAGCCGTATCCAGGCCGTCCGAGATTTTGTTGATCCCTCTGGCAAAGACCTCTTCAAGGTGCGCCAAACCTCTTCGGATAGCCACGGGACGCAAGTGCTGGAGTACATCGCCGGACATGACCCCAAGACGGGTCGTCGGCAGGGGCTGGCTACGGGAGCCGAGTTTTACCTGGCTCGTACCGACCACGGCGACAAGGAGTTCAGGGGCGAGGAAGACCACTGGGTGGCTGCCCTTGAGTGGATGGATAGCCTCGGCGTGCGGCTCATCAACACCTCCCTCGGCTACTCCATGGGCTTCGATGACCCCAAAGAAAACTACCGCATTGAGCAGATCGACGGAGAGACAGCCATCACGACCCGCGCCGCCCAAATTGCTGCTCGCCAAAAAGGGATGCTCATCATCTGCTCGGCCGGCAACGAAGGCAGCGACCCCAGCTGGAGGGTGCTTTCTGCCCCCGCCGATGCCCCCGATGTGATCGCTGTCGGGGCGACCAACAAAGCCGGACTGCGGATGAGCTACAGCAGCCTCGGCCCCGAGCGGCTGCCTTACCTCAAACCCAACCTGGCTTGTTACGCGCTGTTCGGGACATCCTTTGCCGCGCCCGTCATCACGGGTTTTGTTGCCTGCCTCCTCCAGCACGATAGCACCCTGACGCGCCAGCAAGCCTTTGCTGCCCTCGAGCGGTCTTGTGGGCTGTACCCCTACGGCAACAACTTTGTGGGCTATGGCGTACCCAATGCTGCCCGTGCCTTGCAGTTCTTGCAACAAAACCCGCCCCAGCCTCTGCTCGAAACCGTATCCGCCAAAGGCTTACAATACCTTATCAAACCCAAAGAAGCCGTTGATGAAGCCATCGTGTTCCACAAAAAAGATGCGCGTAACGTCGTCCAACAAGATTACCTCAAAGCCCAAAACGGGCGGTTTCGGGTGAAGCGATACCGGCAGTCGCCCCGAACGACCGTTTTTTGGGGCAATGCTGGGGTAGAGATCATCTGGGAGGAATAGTAACCATAAACGCGCCTTCTGTGAAACGTATCGTATCTTCTAGCTTGGGGTTGGAGATCGGAAAAGCATCTGTTTCTACGAAGGTTACCTGAAAGCGTCCCCTGACCTGATTCCCGTTGATGGACGTGATCTCAAAGTAGTTGGTTGGTGAGTGCGCACTATCTTGTTCCCATGGTATCAGATGGTCTTCAAAAGCATCGCCACCAATGATTGTGTAATAGAATGCTCCTTTTCCTGATTTATCACTGATTGTATATACACCAACTTTTAAGGGGTATTCAGAAAACGAAAGGGTCTGTGTTCGATATTTATCCAATGAAGATACGAAATTGTAATCATAGGTACTATCTGTTTTTATGGCCCATGATAAGACACAGGTAGGAATCCAGAGTGTGCCATTTCTCAGGGCAGCGGCAGTTCCTGACTTAGGACATACTTCCGGTGCTGGCTCACAGGCAAAGAGCATCAGAGACCAGCAGAGGAGGAGCGGTAGCTTTTTCATGGGTGCTGTTTTTGCTTTTAACGGGTGGGCAAAGCCTTTGTTATTATCCGATGATAAACAAGAAACATCTCTCAAGATGGGGTTTGCTCAAGCCTGCCAGATTTACTAAGTTTGTCTTGTCATGGAAACTTGCCATATATGCCGAAGCACAGCGGTTGCCCAACGCCTGCTTGTACGCGAGATGATGTTCGGGACAGGGGATACCTTTGCGTATCGGCAATGCGCCCGTTGCGGTTGCTTACAGATCGAGACCATTCCGCCAAACATCGGCACGTATTATCCCCCCGACTATTACAGCTACGCCACCAAGCCTCGGACAGCCTGGCGATCCTTGAAAGCCTACCTCAAGCGACAAAGCGACACCTACGCCGTTTTCAAGAAAGGCTATCTGGGTAAGTGCTTGTTTCGATATGTCTCCAAAGATGCACCTGTGGCCGCCCTCTCCCATGTCTCGATTACCGAACAGACACGGATACTTGATGTCGGCTGTGGATCAGGGGCTTTGCTCAAAAGCCTGTGGGCCATAGGCTGCCGTAACTTGATGGGTGCAGACCCTTTCATCGCCCATGACGTAAGCGACCCCGAGGGGCCGCCTATCCGCAAGTGTCAGTTCACGGACTTGACCCAAACCTTTGATCTGGTGATGTTTCACCATGCTTTTGAACACGTCGCCAACCCAAAGGAGATATTTGCGCATCTACCCCGTGTGCTTGCCCCAGATGGCATTTGCTTGATTCGCATACCGGTAGCCGATAGCTGGGCCTTTCGGCACTACGGCCCCGACTGGGTGCAACTGGACGCGCCGAGGCATTTTTTTTTGCATACCCAGGCAAGCATCCGGCTGCTGTGCCAAAGTAATGGGCTTACCCTAAAAAAGGTCATCTTTGATAGCAACGAGTTGCAGTTTTATGGCAGTGAGCAGTATCGCCGAGATATTCCGTTGCTTTCGGAGCGTTCGTATGCTGTTCATCCGCGTCGAAGTATTTTTAGTGCGCAGGAGTTAGGACAGTTTAAGAAAAAAGCCATCCAACTCAACCAATCAGGGGAGGGCGATCAGGCTATATTCTTGATAACCCAACAAAAAGTCTGATTTACGGCTGCCCTTCGTGCCATTCCTCCAAGAAAGCGGCCAGGAAATCCTCCATCACCTGATGGCGTTTTTGGGCCATCGCCTGGGCTGTGGGTGTGTTCATCCGGTCTTTGAGCAGGAGGAGTTTTTCGTAGAAGTGGTTGATGGTCGCGCTGTTGTTTTTGCGATAGGCTTCTGGGCTGAGGTTGTGTTGGGGTGGCTGCTCGGGGTCGTAAAAGGGGCGGTTGCGGTGGCTGCCATAGCTGAACGTCCGGGCGATGCCTATGGCGCCGATGGCTTCCAGTCGGTCGGCATCCTGGACGATGCGTAGGGGTAGGGAGTCGAAGGTTTGATAAGCACTACCTCCCTTAAACGACACATTCTGAATCAGTTCGAGGACGTGCGTAACGACGGAATCGGGAAGATAGAGGCTTTGCAGGAGAGCCTGACTGCGCCCGAGGGGTAGGTTGGGGTCATCGTGAAACTTGGTATCGGCGATGTCGTGTAGGAGTGCGCCCAGCTCGACGATCAGGCATTCCTCCGCTGAGAGTTGCTCCTGGGTGGCGATGTGCTTGGCCAGTTGCCAGACGCGACGCACGTGCGGCCAGTCGTGTCCGACTTCGACACCAGCAAAGGCAGCCTCCACAAACTCGGCTACGGCAGTGATGATTTGAGGATCAGTCATGGATGGTGGATAGTTTGCGTGAAAATAAGGAGATAAACTTACAAGCAAACAAAAAACCTACAAAGTCCGAAGACTTTGTAGGTTTTTTTGAAAAAAGCAGTGATGGTTTTTTATTGGTTCAAGAAGATTTTCTTCGTGAGCAAGCCACCATCGACTTCGATCGTAACCAGGTACATACCCGAGGCTTGTCCTGACAACGAAAGGCGATGCTGCCAGTTGAGCCCCTCTGGGCGGTAGGTTTCTTGCATGATCGTCTTGCCGAGCATGTCAGTAACGCGGACTTTAATGGTTTCGGTAGCCTTGACAAAATCGACGTTCAGGGAAAGTTCACCACTGGTTGGGTTGGGGAAGAGACGGAACGTATTCAAGTCCACGTAGTCCTCGAGTCCGGTAGGTGTTCCGTCGGCTGTTGTTACGGCGATGTTGTTGGAGAAATCCGAAATACGCTCACCATCACGGGCGCGGAGACGATAGAAGTAGCCCGTATTGGGGGCAAGTCCGGTTACGGCAAAAGAAGTACCCGTTACGGTGCGTCCTTCAAAGCCCGTTACGAAGCTACTAAAAAGCGGCGTAGTCGATACATCGAGGAGATAATCCCTTGCATCCGCGACGGCTTCCCAGTTGGCCGTAAAGCCATCACCGACAATATCGGTGGCGGGTAAGGCACGGGGGGCTGCCAGGGGCAGGCCTGCCTGGATGCGCAGGTCGTCGATGGCCCATCCCCATCCACGAGCGAAGGGATCAGAGAACAGACGGAAACGGATCAAGACTTGATCGCCGGGGTTGAAGGCATCTTGCAGGAAGATGGTGCGCTCGCGGAACAGTCCCGAGTTACCGCTTCCCTGGGAGTCGTTGCCCTGGATGGTGTTGTTGTAAAGCGAAAGCCAAGCACCTTGTGCGCGGGCATCGTAGCCGTCAAGGAAAGGCTTCCAGGTGGTTCCGTTGTCGGTAGAACCCTCTACGATCACAAAATCCCAAAACTCGGCTTCACCAAAAGGTACGCCTGGTTCGCCAGGTTCGACGAGGGCAATTTCATTGAAGGTCATCACGGCATCGTCGCGGTTGGGCTTGATGATGATCGGGACTTTGAGCTGATGAATCATATTGATTTCGGTCTGGTCGATTTCATCCGCAAAGGGATAGGGGTGCGGCGAGTGCAAGGCGGGATTGGAGAAGCCCGCAGGCTGATCGAAGATGAAGTCTGTTCCGATGAAGTCATTGGCCGTAGCGGCATCGCTGAAGTCGTTTTCGTAGGTTTCGGCGGCAGCAAAAATCTCTTCAATACGGACAGAGAAGCGCGTAGAGGCATCCTCGGGAGCCGTGCGGGTGTTGCGGTTCACGGAGCCATCAACGGCGATGATCTGGTACTCCAACACATCTCCGGGATTGATGCTTCCGGGCGCAAAGCGAAAAACACCGGAGTAAGTTTGATCGACGAACTGCAAGCGCGGGCTAGCATCCAGTTGCATCTCTACGGGCGTTTGTTCGGCGCCATTGATGGCATACTCAATACGGACGCTGGAAAGCGGCTCTACCAGGTTGTCCGTTACCCCTGCGATCACATCGACACTAGCGGCCGAGCTGACGATAAAACGAACAGGATCGTGGATGATGCGCGGCTTCACCGTATCAGCACCTACGCGGAAGGTATGCAGGCGATCCTCGGGGGCAGCTCCAGGAGAGGTAAAGGTGCGTCCGCTGGCATCGGGTACGGAGATGTAATAGCTTACGGTGAGGTTGGTGCCGCCGTTGGGAATCTGACCCGAAAACGCACCTTCTGCTCCGGCAGGTGTGAGCGCTGTCGTCGTAAAGCTCGTTCCATCAAAGGAATAGCTCAAATTGACCTGACTGGCATCGTAGCTTGTATCGCTCTTGATCGTTACCGCAATTGGGTAAGGGGTCGTGCTGTTTTCGGTGTCGCCATACGGTGTATGCGCAAGGCGGGTCGCAATCCAGCCCATATCGGCGAAGATGTCAAAAGTGATTCCGGGATCATGGATAACTTCATTGAAGCCTATCTGCGGACTCATCAACGAGTTGGGGTTACCGACGGGATAGCGGGCTTCGTCCAGGTGAGAGTAGCTTGATCCCTGGCTCCAGGTACGGGGCGCATAAAGTTGGGGACGCTCGCCGAGTTTGCCAAACGAAAGTGGTGCATTAAAGAACAAGTTATCGCCCGTCAGTTGATCGCCCAAAGCGACGCTGTTGTTGGGGAAATCTTTGAAGAGGCTCTGCCCGTCGCCGTTTTCAGCAAAGACATCGTAAGCAAAGGGAAAACGCGAATCAGGATCCGACTGAAGCGCACCGCCAATAGAACCCGTGCGGGCGTTCATGCTACCCGATCCGGTAAAGCCCAGCCCATGCCCGACTTCATGCAAGATGATCGTAACCAGATCGAATTGCCCGCCGCCGGGTTCGCCATCCGTGCCGTAGTACCAGTCGCGGCGATCACCAACGAAGATGTTCATGTCGGCACTTTCGTTGGCATTGATGCTACGCCCCACGATTTTTTCGGCTAGGGGAGCCGGATAAAACGCGGCAAAGGGCCCTTCTTCGATCAGATAAAAACCAGCGGGGCCAGCCGAGGCAAGAGTTCCACCGCTTTGTTCGATCCAGTTTACGGAGGCGTAGATCGGAACATCCGAAGGCAAAAACGTTCCCCATATCGCTAAGGCAAACTCAATGGCCGGCTTGGCTTCGTCGGGGAAGTTGCTGGCGTAGATCGGAATAAAGGTGGATTTTTCTTCGATGCGTCCGTTCTTGATCGCCTCTCGAATTTCGGGGCGGAGCCGGATGCGGCTGTTGTAATCCTCCTCGACGAAATGACAGATGGTGGGAGCAGCATCGACGCGCTTAATCACGCGGACATCATTTTTTCCCTTTTGTGCCTGGGCAGTGCCAATGATGAGCAAGCCCCACAACAGGTGTAGCAGATACTTTGTGGTAGTCTTCAAGTTCATGGTTCGGTATTTAAATTGGATGAAATATTAGGCAAGGTAATATTTTATTCAGAAAAAAGTAAAAGTTTAACTTTACATTTTTCCAAAATTGTATATTTGTTCATGATCTCGTCCGAAGAAACCCGTCGTTATTCAATCGCTTTATCGCTCATTGAAGGCATTGGGGGTAAGTCAGCCAAAAAATTGGTGAGCCATTGCGGATCAGCCGAAGCCGTTTTTACGTTGCCGGCCGGAAAGCTACAGCGCATCCAGGGAATAAGCCCACGTATGGCCGCCCTCATCCAACAAGAAAAAGCCGCCGCCCTCCAAAAAGCCGATCAAGAAATCGAACGGGCCCAGCAGCAACGGATACAAATCCTGCACTACACCGATACCGATTATCCCGAACGCCTCAAGCACTGCTTCGATGCCCCAGCGGTGCTGTTCTGGAAGGGAGATGCCAAACTCAACAACCCCAAAAACATCAGCATCGTCGGGACGCGCCAAGCAACGGCTTATGGCAAAGGTTTTCTGCGGGAACTCATCACGGCTTTGGTGCATCACAAGCCGCTCATTGTCAGTGGTCTAGCCTATGGGATTGATATTGAAGCACATCGCCTAGCCCTTGACCATGACCTCGAAACCGTCGGGGTGATGGCCAGCGGTATGGACATCATCTATCCCGCAACACACCAGGCAACGGCCCAGCGCATGATCCTCGAGCATGGTGGCTTACTCACGGAGCAACTCCTCGGAACGCCTCCCGATGCCCGCCGATTTCCGGCCCGCAACCGCATCATCGCCGGCATGACTGACATGACCCTTGTCGTGGAGGCAGCCAACAAAGGAGGGGCTTTGATTACTGCACAGATCGCTAACTCCTACGACCGACACGTCGGGGCAGTGCCGGGCAACATCCACAACACCTACTCCAAAGGCTGCAACCAGCTCATCAAGACCCATCAGGCACATATCATCACCGAACCGGCCGACATCGAACGCCTCCTCAACTGGGACGTACAACACGCATCGCCCACCACCGCTACGCAGATGCCGCCCCCGCTCCTCGAGCCTGACGAACAAAAGATATACAGCGTCTTGCAGTCTGTCGAAAGCATGGAAATCGACGAACTGGCCTTCCGTACCCAACTCCCAATCAACCAGTTGGCTGCCTTGCTCCTTGATCTCGAATTTAGGGCTTGTGTCCGATCCATGCCTGGCAAGCGGTATCAGTGGATCCGCTAAAACCAATCTTTGATTTGTTGATAGACCTCCTCCATCGTCAATAATTTGAAATGATTGGCGCCGGGGAAGTGGCGGTAGTTGTGGGGGTCAAAGCGAATGCCCGATTTGGTATCGTAGTCGGCGCTGGCACTTCGGGTACTCACCAACAGATCACCCAAAAAGATGTTGATCCAATGTTGTTCTTGTGGGCTTAGGCTCCCCGTGATGATGTGGTAGCGGGTATGCTCGGGTATCCGTATGGGCGTTCGGGTGTTGTGCCAGAGGCGATCGGGCGGATGTCCTTGCCAGTCCTCATCTCGGAGGTATCCAAAGCGTAAGTCTTTGATTCCGTGGCTACGCAAGTTGATGGCTTTCCCGACAAGCTGTGTGGGCCAGTTCGGGATACGGGTCAGGATACCCGTCGTTAGGTTGGCAAAACGCTCCAAGAAGGAACCCAAATGGGGGGCCGCAATCAGACATACTTTTTGCAGATGCTGTATCCAGGCCTGCCGCTGCTCGAGGGCGTAGTGCGCCGCACTGTGGGCGAGCAGGCCGCCCATGCTATGCCCGATGATGGCAATTTGACGAATCTGGATGGGATAGTTTTGGTAGAGCTTGGCGATGAGGGTATTGATCTTCTTGCCGTTTTCTGAAATGTGCAGACCTGTGTTGTATCGAAAATAAAAAGGTGTATAGCCCAGGTCTTCCGCCAATTTAGTCCCGTAGTTGCTGCGGTCATCAAAATCCCAGGCAGTTTCATTGTGGGTCAGCCCATGAATGAGGATACATATTTTGGGCGTAATGGCGAAAGCACGGCTGTACCGATCGCGTAAATATGCCTTTTGGAGAACCAGCCTTTGCCGCTGGTAATAAAAACCGGCTTCGATACCCAGGGGTGTATCGGCGATCTTATCGCCAATGGCACCATTGAGAAAACTCCAGCCCTGATGCCCTGCGTGTACTACCTGCTCAAAAAAATGTTCCATCGACGTTGTGCTTTTTTGGGTCAAACCCAACAGAAGAACACGCCAGTTTAATTTTTGTTAGCTAAACCCATTTTAACGCCGCGCTCGTTTGGGTAGGGATAAGCGTTTATAGCCTGTACTGGGGCGGTGTGCGCTATATTTTTGTTTATTCCCGGAGCTTTCCTGATCTTTGCGCCGCAACAATACGCTACCCATGACCCTAATCCAAAGCCTTATCCTTTCGCTCATCGAAGGACTTACCGAGTTTCTCCCCGTTTCTTCTACCGGACACATGATCCTTGCCTCGGCCGCGATGAACATTCACGATGACGAATTTGTGAAAACCTTTGAGGTAGCCATCCAGCTAGGTGCTATCCTGGCCATCGCCCTGATGTATTTTAGGCGATTTATGCAAGGGATGGATATTTACCTCAAACTGATCGTCGCCTTTATCCCAACGGCCGTGATTGGCTTTCTGGCGTATAGCTTTATCAAAACACACCTCTTTAATCCCGTGGTGGTATCGGTTTCCCTGATCGTGGGTGGGATTGTCCTGATCTGGATTGATAAACGGGTCATCGAACAGACCTCCCAGGTAGAACGCCTGGAAGACATCCCCTACAAAAACGCCTTTTTTATTGGCTTGATGCAGTGCCTGGCCATGATTCCGGGCACTTCACGGGCAGCAGCAACGATCGTGGGTGGGGTGTTCAATAAGCTGGACAAAAAGCAGGCAACGGAATTTTCGTTCTTGTTGGCGATCCCGACGATGTTTGCCGCGACGGCTTATGACCTACTCAAAACGCCGATACAGTTTACGTCCGATGAGGTAGCCCTCTTGCTGATTGGTCTGGTCGTTGCTTTTGTGAGTGCCTGGCTCGCCGTGAAGTTGTTTCTGAAGTGGGTAGAAAACTACGGGTTCAAACACTTTGGTTATTATCGAATTGTGCTTGGCGCAGTTTTTTTACTGTATTTTTTGTGGCTTAATCCGGAGAGTTTTTAGCGGTCTTTGCACCACTGAGCAATGTAAGGTGCGGCGCGTGTTTCACCGAGAGCCTCGGCTCGGTTGAGGTGCAAACAGAGCGTTTCGGGTGGATCGCTGGGGGCAGTGGTGAGGTCGATGAGGGCAAGTTCAAAATGGGCTTTCCCGTGGTTGCTGTCCAGGACAAGGGCGCGTTGGAGGTCATCGCGGGCGGCAGATAAGTTATCGCTTTGTCGGTGAATCAAGGCGCGATAGTAGAAGGCCGCCGCGTTGGATTTGTTGAGGTTGATGCTGCGGTTGAGGTCGGCGAGTGCCATTTTGTCCTGTTGTGTTTTGAGCAAGACAATCCCGCGATTGAGGTAAATATCGGCTTCGTTGCCGTTCAGGTCAAGAGCAGCCGAGTAATCATCGAGCGCTTTGGTCAGGTCATTGAGGGCATGATGGGCGTGGCCTCGGTTGAGCAAGTATTTGTATTCTTTTGGATTGAGCGCGATAGCGGCAGAGAAATCCTCGAGGGCCTCGGCGTGTCTGCCTTCGGCAAAGTATAGCGATCCTCTAAGGTTGTAGGCGACATCGTTTTGGTCAGTTTGGGCGAGGACTTGCTCGATGAGGGGTAGGGCTTTGGCATAGTCCTCTTCTTGCATCGCCGTCCGTGCTTCTGAGAGCGGCAAATCGTAATTATCTTGACAGCCCCAGAACAAAAACACCAAAAAAATCAACCATTTATAGCTCATACACCACCCGAACTTGTTGTTTGCTCAATAACTTTTTGGCTTTGGCAAAATCCTTCGCAAAGCCCAACAAAAAACCACCACCCCCGGCCCCGCAGAGTTTGAGATAGTACGCATCTGTTTGGAGACCTTCTTGCCAGACATCCCTAAACAAATGCGGGATCATGGGCTGAAAATACTGCTCCTGGAAGCGTGAGATCGCCTGCACATGATCGAAAAGTGTGGGCACTTCTCCGGAAAGAAAAGCCTTAATAGCTGCGTCGTTGTGCGGAATCAACTCATCCTGGCAGGCTTGCATGAAGTCATCGTGCTTGCACTTTTCCAAAAACAAGTTTACCAGCGGCTCCGTACGGCGTGGGCGTGCTGTGTTGAGTAAAAAGACAGCTCCTTTACCCGACTTAAAATCAGGCACTTCCGTAACTTCGATCAACTGCTTAGAGCGAATCAAGAGCGGCATATTCAGATAGCAGATCAGCGGATCGAAGCCGGAGCTAGAGCCGTGAAAATGCGACTCCATTAGGGCAAAAATTTCTTTGAGGGCCAGAATCTCTTCTACCTTTGGCTTGCGCCCCGTAAAGTTAGCTTTGTTGATGGCGTAGCGATCGTAGAGGCTGGTCGTTAAGGCACCCGAACTCCCCAGCCCAAAGCCCTGCGGTATCGTCGATTCAAAGTACAACCCTTGCTCCAGATCGAACTCCAATGAAGTCATATCGAAGCGCACACCGATTTGATCGCTTTGATGCTTGAGGTAGTCGGCGAAGGCCTTCAACTCTCGGTTGGAGTGCATGATTTTGGGCGAAACTTGTGTAACTTGACGAAACACCAGCCTTCCTTGAAATAAATCATAAGGCACTGCCAATCCCATAGCATGATGAATGATACTGTACTCTCCAAAAAGTAGTATCTTAGAATTGAAATAACGGGAGAACATCACACGATGAGTAGATTGAGGACGAAAGCGCATATCCATAGCTCAAAGGTAAGAAATTTTGAGGGGATAACGTCCATATGCGCTAAATTGTTTAACGATTGGGGTCTAAAGCATCCACAAAATTAAACAATTTTACTGATCTTCGCTAAAATCTACCATACTGACCCGCATCTCCTGGCTATTTTCTTTTTTCTTCAAGAGCATATAGACCTGAAACGCGCCGCCATCGTGATCATATTTTCCGATCACGTATTGTAAGCCTTCTTTGGATGATCCTTGATGCACATAGGAAAAATCGTTTACTTTGTATTTATTAAAAAAATCACGCAAAATAAACTCGGCTTGATTGCGGCTGTAACTCTCTCGCTTTTCATCCAGGTTGAGTTCTACGGGATCGTGCAGATAACGGGAGAGTTCGTTGGCACTGCCAGACTTGATGGCCAGTCGTATGTTTTCGACGATGTCGTTGGGCAGCGGGCGGGCTTCTTGGGCAGGGGAGTACACGCCCGGAAACAGCAAAAATAAGCCCATCAGCAATAATCCGATAAGGGAGGAGAAAATTTTCATGGCAGCGAAGTAGTTAGTTTTTAGGCATTTCATTGCAAAAGAAGCAACGAAAACCGTGCCACTCAAAAGACATCCTCAAAGTGTTCGATGTCAGGACTTCTGCCTTTTTGATGCAAAATGGCGATCAGATCGAAGCGCCAGTCGCCCTCCCATCCGATGGTTTCGCTGTATGCCACGGCTGCCTCTGCAATACGCGCCTGCTGGTCTGGGTGTACACACTGCTCGGGCCAACCAAAGGCATCGCTTGTTCGGTATTTGACCTCCACAAAAACCAATAGCTGTTCTTGTTCATCTCGGGCAATCAGATCAATCTCTGCCCTGCCCACCCTATGGTTTTGTGCCAGTATGGCGTAGCCCTTCTCGGATAGATAGCTCAGGGCCAGTTGCTCTCCTATCTGCCCTTTGATTTTATTCTTACTCAAAACCTTAGTTTTTTTATCCACCAAATACCTTCACCCCAAAAAAGCGATCCAATACCGTAAAAATAAAAATCCCACCCAAAACTACCGGACAAATATAGCGCAGCGCAAAACCAATATAGCGGCTCACCAGCGTATTAGGATAATCCAGGAAGCCAGTCGAGACCTCCAAATCAAGGCGTTCTTTGCGCCAGACATACGCCGTAAAGATCGAAATCAGGAAGCCGCCTAAGGGCAAAAACGTATCGCTAGCCAGATGCTCGACCAAATCCATGAACGTATTGGGTTTTTCGGAGCCAAAGTATGTAATAAATTCGGTGAAAAAAGCGGAATAGCCATTGGAGACCAAAGAGGGCAAGCCCAGCACAAAGACCAGCGCGGCCATACCCCAGACGGCATAGCGGCGGGGGATGTTTTCTTGATCGACGACATAGGCCACCGGTACTTCGAGCAGAGAAACCGTAGAAGTCAGGGCAGCAAAAGAGAGCAGCAAAAAGAAAATGCTCCCCACAACAATACCCAACACAGGACCCAAAGTTTCAAAAACACCAGGCAAGGTAACAAAAATCAAACCTGCACCTCCCTGTACGCCCTCCATCGTCCCGCCGGAAAGGTAAGCCACAAAGGGAAACATCATCAAGCCCGCAATAAAGGCAATCCCGACATCGGCCAGGGTAATCAGGATGGCCGACGTGATGATGTTATCTTGCTTGCCCACATAACTCCCGTAGGTAATCAAGGCACCCATGCCCAGGGAGAGCGAAAAGAAAGCCTGCCCGAGGGCGTTATAGACCACCTCAAAAGTAATCTTGGAGAAATCCGGTACCAGATAAAACTTCAAACCCTCGATGGCATGATCCAGCGTAAGGGCATAGACGGCCAGCCCCAGGATCAGAACGATGAGTGTGGGCATCAGTATTTTAGAAGCCTGCTCAATGCCATCCGATACACCACGAGAGACAATGAAGGCAGTAGCCAACATGAACAGCAAGCCATAACCGCCCACCTTAATAACATCCACGATAAAATCACCAAACTGCTGCCCGATACTAAAGTTACCGTTCAGGAGTTCGATAAAATAGCCAAAGGCCCAACCCGCGACTACGTTGTAAAACGACAAGATCAGCACTCCGGCCAGTACGCCTAGCTTACCGACAATCTTCCAGCGCGGTTGTTTGAGGGCATCAAAAGCACCCACGGGATTGCGCTGCGTCTTGCGCCCAATCGCGATCTCGGCTACCAGTATCGGAAAACATAACAAAAAACAAAACAACAAGTACATCCCCACAAAAGCCGCTCCGCCACCCTCGCCCACCTCAAAGGGAAACTTCCAAATATTGCCTAAACCAACAGCCGATCCTGCTGCTGCTGCAATGAACCCAAACTTACTCTTAAACCCTCCGCGTGCTGCCATGAAGAAAAAATTATTTGTAGTGAATCGTGTATGTCAAATACTCCGGATGCGCAAACATTTCATCCAATGAAACCTTAACCATCGCTGCTTTTCCTGCCTCAATGCTTCCCTTAGGGTGGTCAAACTTCATCAACTTTTGGGGGGCTTCGATGCGCAAACTGTAATTTCCCATCGCAAACATCCCCTGGATCACCTGCATCGTCGCTTCGTCTTCACCCGCTTCTCCGATACCCTCTGCTGCCCCCGAGATCATCTGATCGATCATAAAACCTTCGGTGGGCCGTCGGGTGAGCGTTCCCTTTTTGGCTACCATGACATCGGCAATGGCCCGTCCGGTGGAATCAGCACTCATTTTTCGGAAGGCTTCATTGAGGGCATCCATATCCCGAAAATCAAAGGAAACGGACAAGACACCTGCTTCTTCGTCGGTAGTTTCCTGGACGTTGCTGATACCCCTTATCCCTTCGAGTTTTGCAAAGCTGCCTGCCGTACCTTCGAGTAGCTTGTTGGAGGGGCTGTCCTCTTCGCTCTCCTCTCGGAAAGCCTCGGCCATTGTTACCAACTGGCTCATATCGAGGGTGAAGGCGTAGTTGCCCGAGCCATCTTTGCGCAATTTGATTTCTTCTTTAATCTCAAAACAAGCCGTCAAGAAAGGCAAGACGAGCAGCCAAATGAAGTGTTTTCGGATCACGATAAAAAAGTTAATTATGAACGGGTAAAACTTGCACCACACGGGTAAAAGCAAACTGTTCATCACCACGCTGATTCATAAAAACGGATACCATCCGAATGAGCATAATCAGGATCGTAAAAACAGAGATAATTAAACCCAAAACGGCGATAAAAGAGAACATCAAATTTCCAAAAATTAAGGCAGAATAAAAAGCGATATGGGGATAAGAGAAAAATAATCCCAAAATAAAATTTCGCCGAAACGACAAACCCCAGGAGCAGGGTTGCCCTGTTTGTATATCCAGGGTTTGGATGCCGAGCCAAGATTTGCCGATACTTTGACCGTTGTTTAGACCATCCCGAAACCAGATATATAGCCC
The DNA here is from genome assembly GCA_036822015.1 of Bernardetiaceae bacterium. Taxonomy (GTDB): domain Bacteria; phylum Bacteroidota; class Bacteroidia; order Cytophagales; family Bernardetiaceae; genus DAISIL01. Next base: position 34,076 of record DAISIL010000011.1, read on the forward strand.
CGCCATCGGCAAGATGACAAATATACTCGCCAGACCAGCGACCATCAAGTCAATGACAAAAGCCAGGATGCGCCGCCAGGCCTGGGCGCGTTCCAGGACACTTGTCCCGATCACGAAACGACGGCGATTGCGCTGAATATTCAAGGCCTTCGAGACCGGAATGGCCGGTAAAGTGGCCGCCTGCTGGCAATGCTGTCCCCCCAAATACCCCCAACTCTCCTCCAAAAACGCCGATTGACAACCCGCACAGATCACGACGCGATCGCCGGGCTGCAAGTACTCCCCCGTAACGGGGTCTTCGCGTTCTTCTTCCAAAAATTCCCTGTCCCGCTCGGGGTCAAGTTCATGGATGTGTAGAGGCATCATGTTCGATTTTGCAAGGGTAAGATAACATTAAAACAGGAGGACGAACCAAAAAAGAATTTAATAAATCTTAAAGCCTTTTTTGTCATGGGTATAGATCAGCCGGTTATTTGAGGTGGATGTACTGGTTTTTGTATTCGGTTACCTCTACCTGCACGGCTCCAATGAACATATTTGCTCTGATTTTGAGGGGGATACGGTATTGGTCATCAGAAATCCAAAACTTGATTGCATCTTGCCCGTCAAAGATACTGGAGGCGGGCATCAGGGGAGCCATCACAAGGGCATCGTAGGTACCGATCTTTGTACGGACGCGCTCCCGCCCCAAATAGCGGAGCTGGAAGTGATAGGGTTTGTCCTCAAAGAAAGCCGGAATGGTCAAGGTATCGCCTGCTTGATAGGCATCGAAGTTGAGGCCGCGCAAGTAGTAGTAGCCGCTAATCATGTCCTGGGATTGGGGGAGCATATCGTAGGTGGCCTGTTTTTCGGGGCGATTTTTGGTGGTGTGCCGCACGTGTGCTTTGCCGTGTTGTTGGTCAAACTGGACGGTTTCTACTTTGGTGTATTTGTTCTCTTTGATGTCGCGGAAGAACTGCTGGGGTAGCCCTGTGCGGGCATCAATGTAGGACTGCCAGAGGTCATCGACGCGCATCCCGAGGCGAAAAACGCCGGTGGTGCGTCCCTCCACGGCTACTTTGTGGCAGGTTTTGCCGTCGATCTGGGTGGCGTTTTTGTCCAGGCTGATGCGTGCTTCTCCGGCATTGATGAACCCGTAGTGCGCCAGATAGGTTACTTGCTCGCCTTCGGGGAACACCAATCGACTTTGGCTTTTGGGTTGGGACATGAGGGCAATAGAGAAAGTAAAAATAAACCCAAAGAAAAGAAAGGCTTTCATGTGCGGCTTGGTTTTGCTCACGATAAATACGAAATTCGTGGGTTTATGTTATTGAAGGGACGTTATGAAAATAAAAACTGCACAATTTTACAAGAGTAGCCCTACACCCGCTGATTGTCCGCCCCCTGATTTGCCCGAGTATGCCTTCATTGGCCGCTCCAATGTGGGCAAGTCCTCGCTCATCAACTTTTTGGTCGATCATAAGGGACTAGCCAAAACCTCTGGCACACCAGGCAAAACCCAGCTCATCAATCATTTCCTGATCGATCAGTCCTGGTATTTGGTCGATTTGCCTGGCTACGGATTCGTTCGAGCGGGTAAGCGGTTTCGGGATAGCTTTGAGCAAATGATTCGGGGGTATTTACTCGATCGCCAAAACCTCATCGCCATCTTTGTTTTGTTGGATATTCGGCATCCACCCCAAAAGAACGATCTGGATTTTATGACCTGGCTTGGCGAGCATAAACGCCCTTTTTTTCGGGTCTTTACCAAAGCCGATAAACTCAAAGCCCGACAAATCCCGGCCGCCGTCCTGGCTTACGATCAGGAGATGTCCAAGACATGGGCAGAGGTGCCTCCCTCCATCGTTACCTCTTCGGAGGCACAACTAGGACGAGAGGAAATCTTGGGACGCATTGCGGCATGGAACACCGAACTCTGGGGCTAGTGGGGTATCTCTTGCATCGGGGATGGCTCTTGCTGACGTTGTTGGCTTATGCGGCGGCTTATGTGCCACCTTCGGTATTTTGGTTGGCGGGTTTTTTGGCACTGGGGATACCACTGTTGGGGTTGGGCTTAGTGCTGCTGCTGGTCGTGGATCTGATGCGCGGGCGGTATCGGGCGGGCGGATATGTACTGTTGGTCATCATCCTGGGCTGGGGCTTTTGGCAAGATCACTGGATCGGACTCCCAACAACAGCAGACAACACACGCAACCAAAGAGGGCCAACTACCTGGGTCGTGATGAGCCATAACACCGACTACCTTCGCGGTACAGAAAGCCCCGAAGAGTTGCGGGAGCGGCTAAGGGTGCATCAGGTGGATATCCTGTGCCTGCAAGAGTTTTTTTATGCGCCGGATGTGTTGGAGGTGATTGCCTCGGCGGGTTTGGTGCATCGCGCAACAGGGGAGGTTAGCCCTCGGCATGGATACGCCACTTTTTCGCGTTTCCCGATCATAGAGAGTGCTTCGGTGGTCTTTGATCGCTCCCATAACGGCTTTTTGCGCACTGACATACAACTGCCATCGGGGGATACGCTGCGGGTTTTCAATGTCCACCTACAATCTTTTGGATTGGAGCGGGCCGCTTCTTTGAGACAAAACCTCCGTCGCCTCAAAGCCGGCATGATCCAGCAGATACCCCAGCTAGAAGAACTCCTGGCACAAACTAGCCGCCCGGCAACGCTGCTTTGCGGCGACTTCAACGCCACCGCCTACGGATACATACACACGCGCCTACGATGGCGGTGGCAAGATGCTTTTATCGCTTCGGGAATAGGCTGGGGGCGTAGCTATCCGTCTGGTTTTCCTATCTTGCGGATTGATTATCAGTGGCACGATCAAAACTTGCATAATTTTGGCTTGCATACATTGACCGAACAGACCTCCGATCATTGCCCTTTGGTGGGGCATTACCAAATCGCTCGTCCATGAATGGCTACCGTTGTTTTGGCTGGATTATCTGCTGGATAATTGGTTGGGGCGCACTCCATGCCCAAGCCCTACCCGATAGCACGTCTATCGCGGCACAGCTGCAACGCTCCGAGGAGATGCTGCACCGCGATCCAGCCCTGGCCCGGATGCAAGTGGCGCAGGCTTTGCGGGACTCGCGAGGCATCGGTTTTAGGGAGGGAGAGGTGATAAGTCTGCGCCTGCTGGGGCAACTAACCGCCATGGGTGCCAACTACAAAGCCGCCATCGAACGCTACTGGCAAGCACTCAACCTAGCCGAGCAAGCCCAACTTCCCGCCGAAGCCGCCCGCTGCAAGCTCTACATGGCCGCTGCCTACCGCAAGCTCGGACGCATCGAGACAGCACTGGCATACAGCAGAGATGCCCTCAAAGCCTTTGAGAAACAGGGAGAACAAGGATGCCTCCTCGAAAGCCTACACGAGCTCGCCCAGGTCTATGTGGCGCAACAAGACTACTCCAAAGCACTTTTTGCATACAAACGCGCCCTCGGAGAAAGCCTCCATCTGGGCGATACCTCGCGGATAGCCGAAGCCTACAGCTCCCTCGGTGATATTTACCTGCACATGAACGAACTCGAGCAGGCCAGACGACAAATCGAACGCGCTGGTTTCTTTTATCAAGCCAAAAACGATCAAGAAGGACAGATGCGCGTAGCACTGCTGCAAGCCCAATTCTACCAAAAGCAACAACAAAAACAAGCCGTCCTGAAACACCTCCAACAGGCACTCAACATCGCGCAAACGCATCGTTTCCCCGATGGCGAGCAACAAACGCTTTGGTATCTCTATCAATTTTATGAGCAAAACGGCGATCTCCAACGGGCCTTTGGCTACTACAAAGCCTACCATGACATCCTGGACAGCATCAGCTATCAGGAACAAAGTCAGCAGATTCAGCAGATGGAAACCTTTTATCGCTTGCAGCGCGAGGAAGAAAAATACCGGCTGCTAGCCGAACAAAAGCAAGTCCAGGAAGACCGAATGCGCAAAGAACGCAGCATCTTATTTTTGCTCCTACTCCTGACCATCGCTACGGGGTTCTTGTCGCTCAGGATATACCGGAGTAAGTCGCGCCTCAAACGCAACAAAAAAACCCTCGAACAGCAGCGGCAAGAAATCTTACACCAAAACGAACGCCTCCAGGAGATCAACCGAGAAAAAGATGGCATCATCAGCATCGTGGCCCATGACCTCAAGTCGCCCCTCAACAAGGTCGAGGGATTTATCCAGCTGCTCCCTCTGGTTGGGACACTCAACCCAGAGCAACAAAGCTACATCGAGCAGATCAAAAAAATCACATCCGGTGGCAAGCGACTGATCCGAGACCTGTTGGACATCTCCGATATTGAACGCGAAGGCTCCAAACTCGAGATCACCGCCTTTGTTCCCGAGCGTGTGGTGGCATCTATCCTGGAGACGTTTGAGGAACGCGCCCAGCAAAAATCCATCGCGCTTACCTATGATCGAAACGACGAGAAAGAGACTGAAATACTTAGCGATCAGAGTTTTATGGAGCGTATCCTGGATAATCTACTCTCGAATGCGATTAAGTTTTCGGGGGCAGGGACGGAGGTCAGGGTGCGTAGCTGGGTGTCGGGATCGGACTTTTATCTGTCGGTGCAAGACCAGGGGCCGGGCATCAGTCCCGAGGATCAACAGCGGATGTTCAAGAAGTTTGAGCGGCTTTCGGCTAAGCCGACAGCGGGAGAGAGTTCCACCGGTTTGGGTCTCTCCATCATCAAAGCCCTTGTTGAGCGGCTGCAAGGACAGATACGGGTGCAGTCCGAGGTGGGCAAGGGAACGACCTTCGAGATACAACTACCGATCAAGAGCAAAACGTAGTCATTCGATAAGGCGGCAAAGGAAATCACCCCACGCCCCTAGTTCAGTGTCGGATCGCTGGGGTAGTTCGAGAACATCCGGTATCGCCCGCCCATATTGCGCAACACGCCACGCCACATCTGCTCGGCAGGCAGGGCAAGTGCCTCACGTAAGGAGGATTTGGAGATGATCCAGGCATCTTGTGCGATCTCTCCATCCAACTGCTGGGCCCCCCAGCCACTGTAACCCGCAAAAAAACGACAACTTCCTGGCCAAACCCGTCCGCGAGCTGCCAGCTCTTGTAGCTGCTCAAAGGAGCCACTCAAATAGAAGCCGTCTCGCAGGGGCAGGGCGTGTTCGATTTCGGGAAACTCATGCACAAAATACAGGGCGTTCGGCTCCACGGGCCCACCCGAAAATACAGGAAAATCGCGCCCGGGCCAGTCCAAGACCTCCGAAAGCATCGTACCCGTGGGGCGATTGAGAATCAAGCCAAAAGCCCCCTTATCGCGGTAATCACAAATCAAAATAACGCTGCGATCAAAGTTTTGGTCAGCCAGAAAGGGTTCGGCAATCAGTAGGTCGTTTCGGGATAAATCCCGATGGATATTGAGCGCGAAATCAAGCATAGATAGGTCAGTTGGTCATCACCAAAATAAGACGAATAATCGGGACAACCAAAGATTTTTCCAAAACTTTTGTCATCTTTGCAGGAAAACAAACATTTTTTGGATGGGATTTTTGACCAATAAAAACGTGTTGATTACGGGTGGATCACGGGGCATCGGGCGTGCCATCGCCCTACGCGCCGCCGAGGAGGGCGCAAACGTAGCCTTTACCTATCTATCCAGTGCCGCCAAAGCCGCCGAACTTGAAGCCGAACTCTCCCAAAAAGGCGTTCGCGCTAAGGGCTACTGCTCCGATGCCGCCCAGGGTGCTGCGGCTAAGGCTTTGATCGCAGATTTTGTGCAGGACTTCGGCACGCTTGATGCCCTCATCAACAACGCCGGTATCACCCGCGATAACCTCCTGATGCGGATGTCGGAAGCCCAATGGGATGAGGTTATCAACGTCAATCTCAAATCGGTGTTCAACCTCACCCAGGCAGCGACACGTACCCTGCTCAAACAGAAATTTGGGGCGATCATCAACATCACGTCGGTCGTGGGCCTGACCGGTAACGCTGGGCAAGCCAACTACGCCTCGGCTAAGGCAGGTATCATCGGCTTCACCAAATCCATCGCCCAGGAACTCGGCTCCCGCAATATCCGCTGCAACGCCGTTGCGCCGGGGTTCATCGCTACGGAGATGACCGATGCCCTTAGCCCCGAACTCGTCCAGAAATGGCAAGAGAATATCCCCCTGCGCCGCCCCGGCAAAGCCGAGGAAGTGGCTGATCTGGTGGTTTTTTTGGCCTCCGACCGCGCCCAATACATCACCGGACAGACCCTCTCGATTGATGGCGGGATGCGTATGTGAATTTTATTTTTTTGTTTTTTTATTTTTTCTCGAACATCCTTTGTACCTTAGCTTGACTAAAATAAAAAATGATTTTTTATATGCTTTTTCTCAAAAGGGTATGAATGTTGTTTTTTGTTTGGGGTCATCTACTATTTCCGTTTTTTTTACATCCTACAATATTTCAAACTACTATGTCAGAGCAACTTACAAACTCTCTTGGTTCGGTCTATCTCACCCTCAAATACGACGAAGAACGGCACTGGGCAGTTTGTGCTTGGCGCGGCTTTATTCGGCTCCCCGAAATCCAGGAGGGCTTTGATGCCATAGCAGACTTTTTAGCAGAGAAGACGTGTTACGCTTTGTTTTCTGACCATAGCGGGATTGTAGGGCCCTGGAATGAAGGAAACGAGTGGTTGTTTAATGACTGGCAGCCTCGGGCCATCGAAAAAGGACTTCGCTACTGGGCCATCAATACGGGCGATGATTTGTTCTCCAATATCTCCCTAGAACTCTTCCTGACCAAAGAAGAAGACCGTCCGTATCTGGTCAAAGTCTTTGAAGATAACGAAAGTGCGCGGGAGTGGCTTATCGAATTAACAAAGACAGATCCACTGAATGCCAAACAGTTAGCTCCAAAACCAAAGGCACTACCTGCCCAAGACCAAAAAAAGAATTAAACCACATCGCACGTCCGTAGGTTCTTGTCTCGAACGCTAACCAATCCCATACGCTCGTGAATCACTATCACGGTAACGGTAAGCTCCTCTTGAGCGGTGAGTATTTTGTGCTTGATGGAGCCTTAGCCCTAGCCTTACCCACCCAGCAAGGGCAACGCCTCAAAGTAACTTACGCTCCCTCCCCCCATAAAGTCCTGCACTGGAAAAGCTACGACAGCGATGGCAACCTCTGGTTTGAGGCTGTTTTTGACATCGAAACTTTTGAGTGTCTGGAGGAGTACGTCTCCAAAAAATCCCTGCTCTTGCAGCGCATCTTGCAGGCAGCCCGCCGATTAGGCAAAAACTTCTTGAAAGGCAAAGAACATGTTTTGGTAGAGACCTACCTCGAGTTCCCGCGCCTTTGGGGCTTAGGTACTAGCTCGACCTTGATTCATAACATCTCCCGTTGGGCGGGCATCAATCCTTTTGAGCTGCTCTTTCGCACGCTCGGAGGGTCGGGTTATGACATCGCCTGCGCCGAATCGGAGGGACCGATTCTTTACCAAAAAACGGCAGACAACCGCGGCCCCTATGCCTGCCCCGTTGCCTTTGATCCACCCTTCAAAGACCAACTGTATTTTGTCTATTTGGGCAAAAAACAATCTTCTGCCGAGGGTATTGCCTACTACCGCAACCACACCGAAGGGCGGGAGGAGATCGTTAGAGAGGTGAGCGAGATCACGAAGCAACTACTCAAAGTGCAGTTAATCAAACCCTTTGAAGGACTGATCCGCAAACATGAAGAGATCGTAGCCTCGGCACTCAAGATGCGCCGCGTCAAGGACATTTATTTTGCCGACTATTGGGGAGAGATCAAATCGCTTGGTGCCTGGGGAGGAGATTTCATTCTCGTTACCTCTGACCGCGACCGCGAAGAAACCCGTCGTTATTTTTTGAATCGGGGCTTTGCTACTTTTTTGGCATACCAGGAGATGATCCGTGATCCGCGTTCGATACAAACAAAACAAGAAAAAATGGCGATGTCTTAGATTTTTTGCACAAAATTTGAAGACAGTTTCAATTATTGGTGGAGTTCCGTTACCACCGTAAAAAAAGGAGGCCGCACCCGAAAAGCCAACCGAGTAGGGGAAATTCTATTAAACATCTGTATCTCATGTTAAAAACCATCAAAGTTTTTGTAGTTGTGGCCATTGCAGCCTTGACGATGAGTAGTTGCGCCCTTACACTTCCTGTCAATGCAACCAGCAATCCTGTGGGAAGTAAAGTAGGGATGTCCAAAGCGACAGGTTATTTTGGCGTTTTGTTTTTTGATGCCGATGCCAGTATCCAAACGGCTGCTAAAAACGGAGGAATCACCAAAATATCCACCGTGGATATCAAGCACACCAGCGTCCTGAACCTGATCGTAACCTACGAAACCATCGTTACGGGTGAGTAAATGAGTCGATCACTACAACAAGCAGGGGGAGTTTGGCTTTCCCTGCTTTTTTTCGTTATTCAATGTACACCTACCCCCGAGCGTGCCTTACCGCTCTTCAATGGATTGGTTTTTGCTTTGCAGGAAGGTGAAGCCGTTCAAGAAATCAACCGCATTACCCAACAAGACTTTTTGCAATACACCGGAAGAACAAACGTACCCCTTTTTCGGCTCGTACAAGGACAGGGATACCGTATCTTCATTGGTATTCCCTACCAAACAACTCTGCAAGACCTACTGGCTCATCCCATAGATTCTGCTACCACACTCCGAGCAGAGGCGAGTGGTTTTGTACGTCGCCTCAACCGTAAGGGGCAAACGCTCATCGAAGAAGCCATTGTGCAGGAGGACGGAAATCTGGTCTATCTGTTGCTGCAAACCAATACTTTACCAGATACTTCATCTCATCAACTGCTCCAACAAAGATGGATAACAAAACCCTAAGCACTTGCCAAATAGTCTTATACAGCCTAATCGGATTGATTTTGACGGGCTGCATGGGCATTAAGCCTGGAGCTACCCGAGGGGGCAAAAACTTATACGAATCTTTCTTTGTGGGGGAAGCCGGAACGCAGTATTTCATTAAGCCGCTCACATTCGAGACCAACCAAGCCGATGAGCAACTCTTGATGGACTTTGGCTTTCGGTACTTGCCCGGACAAGCCTCGGAGGATGTACGGGTGGCCTACTCCCTACGTACCCCCCAGTTGTTTCGATCCATGGATACGCTCTTGATTTGTAGCCCTACCGATACGCTCATCTGCACAGGTCACCGCTTTTTGTTCAACGAAAAAAAGAAAGATTTTCTCTCTCGCTTTGAAACCCAAACGAAACTTGATCACCTAAAAAGCATTTTTGCGCAAGCAGATTGGCGCGTAACCGTTATCGGGGATAACTACCGACGAACATTTACCCCGATAAAGAAGAAAAAGATAGACAAGGTACGCGATTATCTCTTTGTGCTTTTTGAGTAGGCTACCACATCTCCAGCGGCGGTTTTTGAGATGCCTTACCGGCAGCCATCACGTAGCCGTCGGGGCGGATGATGGCCCAATCTACGTTTTGCCAGCCATCTTTCTCCAACTCGGGATAGCTTCCCGTCTCGAAGATAAAGACATCGCGCTGCTCGGGCCAGGGGGAGCGGTCGCGGGCAATCCAATAAAAACGATGCTTCCAGGGCTGAATGCGCGGAAAAAGATGCCCTACCTTTGGGTGTCGCCTGGCTTTGGGCCAGAGGCGTAGGGGAGGGGTACCGGCGGCATAGTCCACGATATACCGCCGAAGGATGGGCGTTTGTTCGATCCGTCGGAAGATTTGTTGCGCCACACGTACCCCCAGGGGATGCTGCCACTGCAAGAGTTTACCCAAAAACATGGCCCCACGCATGATATGCCGCACGTGTCGCTTACGCTCGACCTGGTAGCCCGTCAGGATGGCGTAGTCGGCCCCGCGCTGGAGATGCGCAATGATTCGCCAGCTTAGGTTTTGGGCATCCCGAAGTCCGGCACAAAGCCCCTGCCCAGCAAAGGGCGGCATCTGGTGAGCGGCATCGCCCAACAAAAAGATTGCGCCTTCTTGCCAGCGCGTAGCCACCCGAGAGGTGAAGATATAAGCATCGGCACGCCAAATAGCTAAGTCATCGGGATTGATATACGGACGGAGCAACTCCTGCAAACGCGCTGGCTGGAGCAAGTCAGTACTTACCTCGTCGGGCCAAACCCGAAATTCCCAACGAAAATGCCCGCAAGCCCCCTGCACATACGTCGCCGGCCGCGACCGATGGGCATACTGGATGTGCCGAGCCGGGAACGTAGCCTTACCCGTATAATGCCCATCAACGACGATCCACTCTTGATGAAAACCGGAAGAAGATAACTCAATTTCGGATAGTTCTCGAATGGTGCTATGGCTGCCATCGGCCCCCAACACAAACAAACCCGAAAAATCCGTACCCTCGTGTGTCGTAACGTAGCCCCGACCCTCTTCCGAAGACTGCCATAAGCCCACCACGTGCCGCCCCTCCAAAAAATCCACCGTAGCCAAAGCCGCTATCCGTTCCCGAAGCAGTGCCTCCAGGCGTGGCTGATAAAACCAGTAACGATCCTGCCCCGTTTCCCGCCAAAAGGGGCGGTTGTCTTTGTCCAAAAAAAGTGCCTCTCCAAATGGCACAATCGCCGATTCTAGCTCTGGAAACAAGCCCAGCTGCTCCAAAATAGCCAGCGTTTCGCCATCCAGATGTACCGCCCGAGGGTAAGGGTAAGCACCCTGACGCTGCTCGAGTACCAACGTAACCAGTCCTGCCTGCCCCAAAAACAGAGCCGCTGCCAGGCCCACTGGCCCGCCTCCCACCACGATTACGTCATAGTCTCGTCGCACTCAAAAGAAAAATCCCAAATCCAAAGAAAAATAATTCATCAAAGCCCGAAAACCAATATCCGATTTTGTGATCCGAGCCAGCCCGTGGTGATAGCTCAAACCCACGTCTATTTTGCCGATCTCGGCGGCATCAAACTCCAGGCCAAGTCCCACCAAAAAATCTGGGGTAAACGTATTGTAGTTATCCATTTTTCGGTTGGTCAGTTTATCGCCGTTGGGGAGTTCGGTGGTCGTAACAGCCCCTACGTTAATGCCCATTTGTAGCCCAAACAAGCCGCGCAAATGCAAGCCCTCGGCGAGTTCCCCCGAGCGCATTTTCAGGGCCAGCGGTATTTCGATGGTCGTGAAGCCTACTTTGGCTACGGCATCATTAAAGCCAGAAAATTTATATCCTTTTTGTACGATTTGCAAACCAGTGCGGAAACCTACTCGTTCGGCAAAGTCATAGTCGAGGAGCAGCCCCCCCGAAAAGCCCAAACGGGCATTGTTGTCCACGTAGTCCAGGACGTTTTTGTCCTCGTCCGTTAGTCGGGCAAAGCTAATGGTGGGGTTGAAGTTTAGCCCCAGGCGTAGATTAGATTGGGCCAGGAGGACACATGAAAAAAGCATCCAGGCAATGGTGAGCAGAAATCGTTTCATTATTTTTTTTGAAGCAAATATACGGCTAATCTTTGGGCAAGCAAAAAAATGCCGGTTGGTCTGCTTGCCTCGGAAGTCGCAGGATGTGATCGGCGGCAGGCACAGGAAGGCTTTCCTGTTCGCGGCGGTAGATGTCCCAGCAGATCATTTGTTGGGAGGCTTTATCGTGGAAGCACAACTGTTGTTCCAAAAATTGCCAGGCACTGCTGGCCCAAAATGGAAGCTGTTCACGAAAGCTCCCAAACATATCAAAAACAAAAATACCAGACTCGGGAATGTTCAGAAACAACAGGTTTTGGTATTCGGATAGCTGATCGGGCAGGTGGGCGTGGGCGGGGATTATGCCCGAGAGGCTACTTTGGCTGCGCCACTCCCTGCGCTGCATATCGTAACGAACCAGGGCATGGCGATCCTGGGCAAAGAGCCACAGCGTCTGATCGGCCGATGGTGCTGTGAGGGTGATCCACCCAAAATCTTCGGGGAGGGTTAAGCGATCGAGCAGCACCAAAAAGCGATCCAGGAAAAGTACGCTTTGGGTTTCTTCGGAGAACAAAAACACCTTCCAACGGTGGCTAAAATCCATGCTAGTCAAGGGTATAGCTGCTGGTGCGGCAAAGCGTCGTTCTATCTTGCCGGCCGTATCGAGGAGCAGCACTTCTTCGGTTTGGGTGAGGGCGTAGCAGTGCTGTCCGTTGGTGTGCAGGCTACGCAACGGGGGGAGTTGTGCCTGTGTGTTGGTCCCGATCAGGAGGAGTAAAGCGATGTAAAGCCAGTGATTGTCCATCAAAGACAGCATAGGTACAAAAGTTGAGCCACTCGCCGAGGTTGAGGTAGCGGCTCTTGGCCCCAACGGGCAAATCAAGCGGAATGTGGCGATGCCCAAACACATAAAAATCGTGGGGATGTTGCTTTTCGAGGGTGTGGGCATACTGCCAAAGCCATTCATTTTGAGGAGATTGAGCTGCGTTTGCTTGTGCCTCTACTTGTTCTTTGGGGCTGAGCCAAACGCCTTTGCGGCGTTTGTTGAGGTCTGACCAGAAGTGAGCCAGCCCGAGGGCTTGGTTGGGGTGAAGCAGATGCTCAAAGATGAACATAAAAAATGGATTTTGAAAAACAAACTTTTTCAAAAACTTGTACTTTTTATCGCCCGGCCCCAGTCCATCGCCGTGGGCAAGGTATAGCCTAATGCCATTCCAGACCACCGATTGCGGCTGATGATAAATCGTTACGCCGAGTTCTTGGCTAAGGTAGTCTTTCATCCAGAGATCGTGGTTGCCCGTAAAGAGCGTAACGGGTATGCCCTGATCGGTGAGCTGGGCGATCTTGCCTTGTAGCCGAGCGGCGCCACGCGGAATCACTCGGCGATGCTCAAACCAAAAGTCAAAAATATCGCCCAGAAAGATAAACCGCTCCGCCGTAGCTTCGTGTGCTTCGATCCATTGCAAGATTTTGCGCTCACGGGCTTGGCTTTCTGTTGCACTGGGCCAGCCCAGGTGAAAATCGGAGGCCAGGTAGATGGCTTTGCCTTCGGGTAGGTGAAGCTGTTGCATGACACAAAAAAACAGCTTTTGGCGGAGAAACCAGGGATGTATCAGTGATTTTTATTCGGGTCGATACTGGATCACGAAGCCGTGAAAGAGATTTCTTGCGGCTGCGGGGGAGCTACAGTTGGTCTGGGCGATCAGTTCCCAACGGACGTTGGGCAGCAGAAAGAGATCGGGCAGGAGGCGGTGGAGTTGTTGGGTGCGTCGGAGATTGAGGGCGCGTTGGCGTTCTTCTTGTTGGGGGCTTCCGGTCGGGTACCAACTGTAAAGGAGCTGTACGGCAGTGATCTTGCGTCCTTTGAGCAGGGCTACATCCTGTGCATTTTCGATGGTCGTGCGCCCGTAGTGGAACTGCAACAGGAGTTCTCCATCAAAGCGTTTCTTGAAGTCAAACTCTCGGATGTAGTGTACGTCGATGGTATCAAAGACGGTCTTTACGCTGGGTTGTGCTAGCCCACCCCAGGCGGAGCAGCACAACCAACAGCCTAAAAACCAGTACAAGCATCTGGCAAACGTGATGTTCATTCCCCGTGGCGTTTAGTAAGCCCTGGCAAAGACCACACGTCGGGAAGAGGGTTTTCCGGTCAGGATACACGCGCCACTTTCGGCAGGGGCATCCAGAGGGATACAGCGAATGGTGGCTTTGGTGCGTTCCTTGATTTGGGCTTCTGTTTCGGGGCTTCCGTCCCAATGCGCCAACAAAAAACCGCCTTTTTCATCCAACACCTGCTCAAACTCCTCCCACGTATCGACGGACGTGGTGTTTGCCGCACGAAAAGCGTGGGCTTTGTTAAAGATATTTTGGTGTATCTCTGGCAATAATTTGACCACAATAGATACGATGTCGTGGAGGGGATAGGATGTTTTTTGTTTGGTATCGCGTCGGGCAAGTTCAATGACCTCATTTTGTAGGTCGCGCATCCCGAGGGCTAGGCGCACCGGCACGCCTTTGAGTTCCCACTCGGCAAACTTAAAGCCTGGCCGGTGGGTGTCGCGGTTATCGAAGTGTACGCGAATATCGTGCCGTCGTAGGTCGGACTGGATAGATTCGATGTGCTGGGCCAGGGTAGCGCGTTCCTCTTCGGATTTGTAGATCGGAACGATGACAACCTGAATGGGTGCCAGACGCGGGGGCAAAACCAGCCCGTCGTCGTCGGAGTGTGCCATAATCAAAGCGCCCATCAGGCGCGTACTCACGCCCCAGGAGGTTCCCCAGACGTACTCCTCCTGCCCCTGGGTGTTGGCGAAGCGTACATCAAAGGCTTTGGCAAAATTTTGCCCCAGGAAGTGAGACGTACCGGCTTGTAAGGCTTTGCCATCTTGCATCAATGCCTCAATGCAATACGTATCCTCGGCACCGGCAAAGCGTTCGCTTTCCGTTTTTACGCCCTGAATGACGGGCAGGGCCAGATCGTTTTCCGCAAAATCGGCATAGATACGGAGCATCTGGAGGGTCTCGGCGACGGCTTCCTCACGGGTAGCATGGGCGGTGTGGCCTTCTTGCCACAAGAACTCGGCCGTGCGCAGGAAGAGCCGCGTGCGCATCTCCCAACGGACAACGTTAGCCCATTGGTTGATGAGCAGGGGCAAATCGCGGTACGACTGAATCCAGTTTTTGTAGGTACTCCAAATGACCGTCTCGGAGGTCGGGCGAACGATCAGTTCCTCCTCGAGGCGAGAGTCCGGATCGGGGATGACCCCGGGACCGTCGGGGTTGTTTTTGAGGCGATAGTGCGTAACGACGGCGCACTCTTTGGCAAAGCCTTCTACGTGAGCTGCTTCGCGGCTCAAATACGACTTCGGAATAAAGATGGGAAAGTAGGCGTTTTGGTGTCCCGTTTCCTTGAACATATCATCGAGCCGGCGTTGCATCCGTTCCCAAATGCTAAAACCGTAGGGCTTGATGACCATACATCCGCGCACGGCGGAGTTTTCGGCTAGGTCGGCTTTCTTGACCAGTTCGTTGTACCAGTTGGCGTAATTTTCGCTGCGCGAGGTGAGTCCTTTTGCCATGTGTATCGAATGAGAGGTTAGGGATTTAGCCCTCCATGGAGGCCAGAAACTCTTCGTTGTTGCGGGTGCCGTTCATGTTTTTGATGAGGTACTCCATGGCTTCGGTGGAGTTCATGTCGGTCATCATGCGGCGGAGTATCCAGACGCGGGAGAGAATGTCTCGGGGCAGGAGGATGTCTTCGCGGCGCGTGCCGGAGGCAGGGATGTCGATGGCAGGGTAGATGCGTTTGTTGGAGAGTTTGCGGTCGAGTTGGAGTTCCATGTTGCCGGTTCCCTTAAACTCTTCAAAGATGACCTCGTCCATTTTGGAGCCAGTTTCGATTAGAGCCGTCGCTAGGATGGTCAGTGATCCGCCATTTTCTACGTTTCGGGCTGCGCCAAAGAAGCGTTTGGGCCGATGAAGGGCGTTGGCATCTACGCCACCGGTCAGGATTTTGCCTGAAGACGGGACGGTGGTGTTGTAGGCTCGGGCCAGGCGCGTGATCGAATCGAGGAGGATGACCACATCGTGTCCGCACTCAACGAGGCGTTTGGCTTTTTCGATGACCATACTGGCAACCTTTACGTGCCGGTCGGCTTGTTCATCAAAAGTAGAAGAGATGACTTCTGCTCGGACGTTGCGCTCCATGTCCGTTACTTCCTCTGGGCGTTCGTCGATGAGCAAGACGATTAGATAGCACTCGGGATGGTTTTGGGCGATGGCGTTGGCGACTTCTTTGAGCAAGACGGTTTTGCCGGTTTTGGGCTGTGCCACGATCATGCCGCGCTGTCCCTTGCCGATGGGCGCAAAAAGGTCTAAGATACGGGTGGAGTAGATGTCCGGTTTGGTTTCGAGGCGGATGCGTTCCTCGGGAAAGAGCGGGGTGAGGTGCTCGAAGGGAACGCGGTCTCGGACTTCTTCGGTGGTTTTTCCATTGACCAAATCTACTTTCAAGAGGGCAAAATATTTTTCGCCTTCTTTGGGTGGCCGGATGTCTCCGATGACCGTATCTCCGGTCTTGAGTCCGAAGAGTTTGATCTGTGAGGGCGATACATAAATATCATCGGGGCTAGCCAGGTAGTTGTAGTCGGAGGAGCGCAAAAATCCGTAGCCATCTTGCATGATCTCTAGGACACCTTCGCTGCGGATCAGCCCATCAAAATCACGGATCGTGTATCGCTTGCTGCCGCGTGTTTGTTTTTTGGGGACGATCTCCTCCTCTGGTTCGGGTGCTTTTTCGGGTGCTTGTGCGGGGGGAGTAGGTAGCGGCTCGGGTCTTCGTTGCTCGGGCGCGGGTGGTGGGGTGCTACGGGCTTGTTTTTCGGGTCGTTCGCGTCGCTCTTGGGGTGGTTTTGTTGGCTCTTCCTTTTTTCGCGCTTCTGGGTGTCCGTTTTTGGAGGGAGCGGGTGGGGTTACGTTTTCACGTCGGGCGCGTAAGAGGGCAGGGTTTCTTTTTTGCTGGGGAGGGTTTTTGTCTTCTATGGGCAAGGGCTGTTCGGGTTGTTCGGGTGGGGTTTCCGGTTTTTCTTTTTTCTCTACCCTTTTGTTGATGGTGGGGTTGGGGCGTGTGTTTACTTCTTCTACGTCTTCGCTGTCCGTTCCGTCAGGGGCGAGTGCCTGCTGATCTAGGATGCGGTAGATGAGTTCTTTTTTGTTGATTTTGCCCAAGTCTTTGATGCCAAGTTCGGTAGCTATTTCCCGTAGTTCGGAAAGCAGCCGCACGTTGAGCTCTTCAATTTTGTACATAATGGAGGGGGATTACTTAGAAGAAACTGTGGATTGGATTGGTTTGAAACAGAACAGATTGGATGGTCAGGGGGTACTGAAAATAAAAAGCGTCCAACAAAAGCTAACGAAGCAACAGAAAAATGAATTGAGAAACGAAGTAAGCCGGCGGCTTGCTGGGTAGGCAGTAGCAAGACCAACGCTTCAGCGCAAACAGGATCGTTTGTGTCCTGGCTTTACTTCATAGCGGCTGCAATAATAATGCTTATCCGTGCAGCATCCAAATTTTTTCGTGTTTTTTTTGGGTTCGCCTCAAAACTAATTAGCTTTGGGCATTCCTTTACGCCAAAATTCAAATCAAACATACATCTTATGAGCCTACTCGTCGTGGGATCGGTTGCTTTTGATGCCATCGAGACCCCTTTCGGAAAAACAGACAAAATCATCGGTGGGGCGGCCACCTATATTGCCCTAACGGCTACGCATTTTGTCAAGCCTGTTTATTTGGTCTCCGTGGTGGGAGGCGATTTTCCCTCGGCAGAGCTCGAAGGCTTTCAAGCACGTGGGGTACGCACGGAGGGCTTGCAAATCAAGGCGGATCAAAAGAGTTTTTTTTGGTCGGGGCGTTATCACAACGACATGAACAGCCGTGATACGCTGGCCACCGAACTCAACGTCCTGGAGCATTTTGATCCCATCGTCCCGGCGGCTTACCACGATGCCCAATACGTGCTGCTCGGCAACCTGGCCCCCCAGGTGCAGCTACAAGTCCTCGAACGCCTGCCCAAGCGTCCTGCCCTGGTCGTGATGGATACGATGAACTTCTGGATGGAGGTAGCCCTCGATGCCCTCAAAGCCGTCATTGCACGGGTGGATGTCCTGTGTATCAACGATGAAGAAGCCCGTCAGTTGTCGGGGGAGTATTCCCTGGTGAAGGCGGCAAAGAAGATACTCGGGATGGGCTGTCAGCATTTGATTATCAAGAAAGGCGAACACGGGGCGATGCTTTTTAGTGAGGGCAAGATATTCTATGCGCCTGCCCTGCCACTCGAGGAGGTCTTTGACCCCACGGGAGCCGGCGATACCTTCGTGGCTGGCTTTGTGAGCCACCTAGCCCAAACGGGCGATCATAGCTTTGCGGGGATGGCCGAAGGGATCATTAAGGGGTCAGCGATGGCTTCTTTTTGTGTCGAACGCTTTGGGCCCGAACGCCTCTACAAGCTCACCCCTGAGGAGATCGCTGCCCGACAGGCGCAGTTTTATCAACTCGTCCAGACGGGCGGCATTATCCTTGATCGGGCCTAGCCTGAAGTTTTGCAGCAAAGTTTGACTTTCAACAAACAAATCTCTTTCTTTGCAAGATATTTTTTCTTTTCGTTTATCAAATCACAAACAAGAACAAGATTTCCTCATGTCAGACATCGCATCCAAAGTAACCAGTATCATCGTAGATAAACTCGGCGTAGAAGCCACAGAGGTAACCCCGAACGCACATTTTGCCAACGACCTTGGGGCCGATTCCCTTGACACGGTAGAGCTGATTATGGAGTTCGAAAAAGAATTTGACATCTCTATCCCTGACGATCAAGCCGAAAACATCCAGACCGTCGGACAAGCGATTGCTTTCCTTGAAGCCCAAATCAGTCAGAAGTAACCCCTCATTCCTTATCTCTTTTGGGCAAGCCTATGCGGTTGCCCAAAAGAGATTTTTAGGTTTTAACCTTACCTTCAACCCATGATGCAATTACGTCGTGTTGTCGTTACTGGGATGGGTGCCTTAACGCCCATCGGAAATACCCTACCTGCCTATTGGGAGGGGTTGGCCGCCGGAAAAAGTGGGGCTGCTCCCATTACGCATTTCGATGCCCAGCACCACAAAACCCAGTTTGCCTGCGAAGTCAAAGACTTTGATCCTTCGGCGATCATCGACCGTCGGGAACTTCGGCGTATGGATTTGTTTTCCCAATACGGCATGGTGGCTGCCACGGAGGCCATTGAGCAAGCTCAACTTCACCTCGAGGGCATCCGCAAGGAACGGGTCGGGGTGATTTGGGGATCTGGTATTGGCGGTATTGCTACTTTTGAGGAAGAGATTGAGGCTTACGTGAAAGGAAACAAAATTCCGCGCTTCAATCCGTTCTTTATCCCCAAAATGATCGTGGATATTGTCTCGGGGCATATCTCGATGAGATACGGCTTTCGTGGCCCCAATTTCGTTACCGTATCAGCCTGTGCCTCATCCACCAACGCTATCATTGATGCTTTCACCTACCTGCGCACGGGTAGGGCAGATGCCATCGTAACCGGCGGATCAGAAGCCTCCATCACGGGCCCAGGTGTGGGGGGATTCAATGCCATCAAGGCCATGTCCACCCGCAACGACGATCCCCAGACAGCTTCGCGTCCCTTCGATAAAGACCGTGATGGCTTCGTGATGGGTGAAGGAGCGGGCGCACTCGTCCTCGAGACCCTCGAACATGCCAAAGCCCGAGGCGCAACGATCTACGCAGAGGTAGCCGGCGTAGGACTGACCGCTGACGCATACCACCTCACCGCTCCCCATCCCGAAGGACTCGGAGCAAAGGGGGTCATGGAAGATGCCCTCGAAGATGCCGGTATGCAACCCGAAGACATCGACTACATCAACGTACACGGGACATCTACCCCACTAGGCGATGTGAGTGAGATCAAAGCGATTGAGGCGGTCTTTGGGCAGCACGCTTACAAACTCAACATTAGCTCTACCAAGTCCATGACCGGACACCTGCTCGGGGCTGCCGGTGCCATCGAAGCCCTGGCGGGCATCATGGCCCTCCAAAAGCAAATTGCCCCTCCAACAATCAACCACTTCACCGACGACGAAGCCTTTGATCCCAGGCTCAACCTAACTTTTAACCAAGCCCAGGAAAGAAACATTCGTGCCGTCCTTTCCAATACTTTTGGCTTTGGTGGACACAACGCCTCGGTGATTTTCAAGACCTACCAAGACTGATGCCATTTACCGGATGTAGGGAGGATGTATGAGATGGATACGTTGGCTCATTAGCCGCTTTCGGAGGTACTCCGCGTATGAAAAAAAACTAAGCCAGGCCGTAGGGCGTATTGTAGGCGCAAAGCCGATCAATATTGCCCTATACTCCCTGGCGATGCGCCATACTTCCGCTGCCCGAAAGCTAGACAATGGCTACATGGAATCCAACGAACGCCTCGAGTATCTCGGTGATGCCATCCTGGATGCCGTTGTGGCTGATTTCCTCTTCAAGAAATTTCCCTACAAAGACGAAGGGTTCCTGACCGACATCCGATCCCGTATCGTCAGCCGAGATTCTCTCAACCAACTCGCCCGAAAACTCGGATTGGATGAACTCGTCCAGTATGAACAGCGCAACAACCCCCGGATGTACAAGTCCATGCTCGGCGATGCCATGGAGGCTTTTGTGGGAGCCATCTACCTCGACCGAGGCTATCCTTTCACGCGGCGGTTTATCATCCAAAAACTTATCTCGACTTACCTCGACATCGACCAGATCGTAGCCACTGACCCCAACTACAAAAGCCAACTCATTGAGTGGGGACAAAGCCAGGGCAAGCGCGTACAGTTTAAGATCATCGAAGACAAAAACAGTGGCAGAGATCGCCAATTCCGCGTACACGTACAGCTCAACGGAGAAACCTTAGCCAAAGGTACGGGCTTCTCCAAAAAGAAAGCCGAGCAAGATGCCGCCCGAAAGGCACTCGATGCCCTGCAAGAAGATGAGCCAGATAGCTGATAAAGTCTAACCCCGGAAGCGACATTTCCAAAGCATAAAAAAAACATCGTTTTTTTTGATCTTTTTTCAAAAAGCACTAACTTAGTGAAAAAAGCAAAAAATGCGTTTTCTTTGGGCAATGATTGTCGTCGGATGGCTTGCCGCTACGCCCGCTCATGCGCAGTCAGGGGCGCGTATCGGACTTGGGGCGGCAGCTTTTGGGGCGGGCAATACCCACCTGACCGTAGCCGACACCTGGGCGGTCTTCAACAACATCGGTGCTTTGGGGCGATGCCGCACGGCGGGCGTAGGGGTACACACGACCCAGCAGTACGGCATCCTGGCTTTCACGACCGTAGGGGCAGCGGTAGCTATGCCACTCACTTTGGGTAGCCTCGAAGGCACGGCCGGACTGGGTTTTTGGCAGTTTGGGGATGCCCTCTACAACGAAAGTCAAATCTTACTTGGCTACGGGCATCGCCTCGGGATGGTCAGCTTGGGCATACAGGCAGGCTACTTTCAGACGATGATCCAGGAGATGGGCGTTACCCGACGATTGAGCCTAGCCTTTGGTGGCGTGGCCGATCTGCGCCCCGACCTGCGTATGGGGATGCACATCTACAACTTTGGGCAAGCCGAAGACCTACCGACTATCATGCGGGCCGGCATCGCCTACCAACCCCTCGACCGCTGGCAACTCCAACTCGAAACCGAAAAAGAAATCGACGAAAAGCCCATCTGGAAAGCCGGACTTTCGTATTGGTTGCTACCTCAAAAGTTCGTCTTGCGCACGGGGGCTAGTGCCAATCCGTTTATGAATTACTTTGGTATGGGCTTGGTTTATAGGGCTTTACAGATAGATTATGCCCTGGCTACGCATCCGGTGCTTCAGGTGAGCCATCACTTGTCGGTGAGCTATCGTTTATCGCGACGCGATACCGAACGGTGATATTGGGATCGAGGCTAGCCCCAACGGAGCAGTACTTTTCGACGGCCAGGCGAACGGCTCGCTCGGCTTTTTCGGGATCTACCTGCCCAATGACAGTAAAGAGCAGATCAATCTCTTGAAAGGGTTTCACGTCGCCCTCGGGGGCGCGTTGGCCTTTGGCGGCTACGTGTACATCTTCGACGGTCTGGCGTTGCTTGTTCAGGATCGTAACGACATCAAAAGTAGCACAGGCGGCTAGGGCTGTCAGGAGGAGTTCCATGGGGCGCATTCCTTGTCCGTTGCTGTCGATCTGAACGGTATTGCCGGCGGCGTTGGTGGCCTGGAAATGCAGGGGGGCGTTTTGTCGTTGGAGGGTGATTTTCATGGGGTGTCGGGGTTTGGGGTCATCTCAAAGACGGCAAGGGGAGCCATGCGGGCGCGGTTGAGTGAAAGCACGCCACCATAAAGGCTGTAGTTGTCGATGGTCTCGAGGGCATCCAGGAGGGCGCGTTCGGTCTCGAGGGCGGGGCAGGCCATCATGGTACTCATGAGCTGATCGAATTGGATACGCTGGCCGTCCTGCTCCTGGTAGCGGGCATTGAACATATTACAGCCGGCATTGCCAACGATGCGTCCTTCCCGAAAGCTGACATAGGGGGTTTGCCCATCAGTGGGCGGTACTTGAACAGCTTTTCCGTTGAGCGTGAGGAGCTTCCAACGGCGTTCGGTGAGTGGGTTATCGTATTGGCGGAGTGTGTACGCCAGTGTATCTGGGCTTTGGGCGGAGGGATACGCGAGGAGTTGTTGGTCTTTGAGGGCAAAGCGGTTGCGGTCTTCGAGTTGGAGTATTGTCCCCGTTTTTTTATCCCAGCGCACTTTTCCACGGGTGGTTATGATCGTATCTGACTTGCCCAAAAAACGCTGCTCTTGTTGGTAAGATTGGTCAGATCGCAGCGTGAGCCTTGTCCAGATACCGGAGCAGTCTGGGCAAGGCAGCACCCCTTCATAAGTGCCTTCCCAATCGCTTGTGGCGGGGATGTTTTGCTGTGTTTTGCAGGCAAGAAGAAGAAGCAATGCGAGCAGGAAGGCGTAGTTTTTCACGGAGATCAGAGATTACCGGCTTTGTCCATCTCTTTGAGTTCGCGGCGAAGGATTTTGCCGACGTTGGTTTTGGGCATCTTCTCGGCGGCAATGAAGGCATAATGGCGGGGCTGTTTGTAGCCCGTCAGGTGTTCCTTGCAGTGTTCTTTGAGTTCTTCTTTGGTCAGGGACGGGTCTTTGGCGACGATGACAGCCTTGACGGCCTCCCCTGATTTCTCGTCCGAGACACCAATAACGGCGACCTCCAACACCTTCGGATGCAAGGCAATGGTATCTTCTACTTCGTTGGGATAGACGTTGAAGCCCGAGACAAGGATCATGTCTTTTTTGCGATCCACGATTTTGAAGAAGCCATCTTCGGTCATTACGGCAATATCGCCTGTCTTGAGCCAGCCGTCGGGGGTCAGGACACCTTCCGTGGCTTCGGGGCGTTTCCAATACCCGCGCATGACCTGCGGGCCGCGCCCCCAGAGTTCGCCGCGTTCGCCCTGGGCGACGGGGTTGCCGTCGTCGTCGGCGATCATAATTTCGGTGGAAGGCATGGGCAGCCCTATCGTCCCGATGCGCTCCGTGCCATCGACGGGGTTACAACACAAGACCGGTGAGGCTTCGGTTAGGCCATATCCCTCCACGAGGGGGCATCCGGTGGCTTCTTGCCATCGTTCGGCGACGGCTTTTTGGACGGCCATACCTCCGCCGACGGCTAGTTTGAGGTGAGAGAAATCGACCTCCCCGATATTGGGTTGGTTGAGTAGCCCATTGAAGAGGGTGTTTACGCCAGTCAGGGCAGTAAATTTGTGCTTTTTGAGTTCTTCGATGAAAGCGGGCATATCCCGAGGGTTCGTAATCAGGATATTTTTGGCACCAAAAGCCGTGAAAGCAAAGCAGTTTACGGTCAAGCAGAAGATGTGGTACATGGGCAGGGCCGTGATGATGGTCTCCTTGCCCTCGTTGGCACGAATGCACATCCAGGCTTGGATTTGGAGCATGTTGGCCAGCATATTACGGTGGCTTAGCTCGGCACCTTTGGCAACACCCGTTGTTCCGCCCGTGTACTGAATGAAAGCATTACTTTCCTTATCGACCTCTACGCGCTGGAAAGGCTTGTCTTTGCCTTTGGCTAGCACCTCGCGGAAGCTCAAGGCCTGGGGTAGGCTGTAAGGGGGAACCATTTTTTTGATGTACTTGACCGCAAAATTGACGATCTGCCGCTTCGGGAAAGGCATCATATCACCGATTTCGGTGATGATGACGGTACGAATTTCGGTTTTGGGTAGGATCGCCTGGAGCTTATCAGCGAAGTTGGCCAGCACAACAAGAGCCTTGACGTTGGCATCCGTAAACTGATGTTCCATCTCGCGGGCGGTGTAGAGCGGGTTCGTATTGACGACAACCATGCCGGCACGCAAGGCACCAAAAAGTGCGATCGGATACTGGATCAGGTTGGGCATCTGGATCGCGATGCGGTCGCCGGGCTTGAGGTCGGTGTGGTTTTGTAGAAAGCTCGCAAACTGCCGAGATTGCATATCTAACTCGCGGTAGGTCAGGCAAACGCCCATACAATAAAAAGATTCCTTGTCCGCAAATTTCTCAAAACTCTCCTCCATCAAAGCGATCAGCGAACTGTATTGATCTAAGTTAATCGTCTGGGATACGCCCTTAGGGTATTGTCCCTGCCATACCGGATTGCTCATGGTGTTGTTGTGTGATTAAGTGGGTATAAAAATGACAAAGATCAGCGGCATCAACGGAACGCTACCCCGGTGATTGGCCTGTTCATCAAACAAAAAAACGAATTTTTGGTAAGAAACAAAAATAAAAAAACAGTATTTTTGTCAAATGTACAGTATTGTTTGGTTGTTATCGGTTTTTTTGGTGCTGGATCGCCCGTTGGTGCAGGAGTTATTTCTCGAGCATCAGGTGGATCGTTCGCCCCTTGTGGGGGTGAGCGTGGAGGTGCGTCAGGTGGGGGAGGAAGGTGTAGCGCGTTATCTCACGGATGCCGAAGGCAAGGTGGCTTTGCCCTTACAGACCAACAAGCAGTATAAGTTGCGGCTGGTGCATCCCGATTTTTTTGTTGATGAGCAAGCCTTGCGGCTTGCAGAGACGACCGAATCCAAAACGTTTTTCTTGCGTCCTATTCAAGCAGGGGTTTTGCTTCGCTGGCGCGGGATAGATTTTGTGTTGGGGAAAGCCGATCTGTCCCCCGAAAGCCGCCCCGCCTGTCAGCGGCTAGCTCGGTGGCTTCAAGACAATGCAGGGCTTAGCGTAGAGATCGGCTGCCACACGGACGCACGCGGGGCCGATGCCCGTAATCTATCGCTCTCCCAACAACGTGCCGAAATCCTCCGCGATACTTTGCTCGCTATGGGCATTGCGCCCGAGCGTGTACGGGCAAGGGGCTATGGCGAACGCTACTTGCTCAACCAGTGTGAAGATGGCGTGCGTTGTGGCCCCCTCGAACACGCCCAAAACCAGCGCATTGAGATTTTGATTGTACAGAACAACCCCCCAAAGTAACTTCCCCCTACGCGCCGCTTTTTTCTGTGGTAGGAGAGCCAAAGAGAGCCGCCTCCGTCGCCTGACAGATCAGATGCCCGATCAGGATATGGGCTTCCTGGATGCGCGGCGTATCGTCGGAGGGGATGTTGAGGAGCCAATCGCAGAGCGGGGTCATTTGTCCGCCGCTTTGTCCGGTCATCCCGACGGTGTGCATCCCGATAGCGCGGGCTTTTTGGAGGGCTGCCACGACGTTGGGGGAGTTGCCCGAAGTGGAGATACCCACCAGGACATCTCCGGGGCGGCCCATGGCTTCGGTGAGGCGGGCATAGACGTGCGGGTAGCCGTAGTCGTTGGCAACGGCGGTGAGGTAGGAGCTATTGACATGCAGCGCCTCGGCAAAGAGCGGCGGGCGGTCGATGTAAAATCTTCCTGAAAGTTCGGCAATGTGCTGGGCATCAGCGGCACTGCCTCCGTTGCCACAAAAAAGTACCTTGCCACCCGCCCGAAAGGTATCCACCAGGCACGCCGTTACGTCGCCGATGCGTCGGAGGAAGTCCTGATCGTGGAGGAGTGTTGTCTTGGTCTGGATGCTGGCCCGGATGGCCGCTTCAAATACATCTTGCATGGCAGAAAGATAAGAAGAAACGGGGAAAGTAGGGGTGATTTCTTATCTTTGTTTAGTCCAAAAATTTAAATACATGAACCAATCCGTACACAACAGGCTTGTATCCTTTATCTGGTCGATTGCCGACGACTGCCTGAGAGACGTTTATGTAAGAGGAAAATACCGCGATGTCATCCTGCCGATGGTCGTGTTGAGGCGGCTCGATGCCTTGCTCGAACCCACCAAAGAAGCCGTAATGGAAGAAATGACCTTTCAGCGGGACGAGGCCGGTTTTACGGAGTGGGATGACGTAAGTTTGAGGAATGTCAGTACCTATGCGTTCTACAATACCAGCGAGTGGACATTGCAACGCCTCTACGCCACGGCCACCAATAGCCAACAGATCCTGCAAGCCAACTTTGAAGACTACCTCAACGGCTTTAGCCCCAACGTAAAAGAGATCATCGACAAGTTTAAGCTCAAAAGCCAAATCCAACACATGGCCGCCAAAGATGTGCTGCTAGACGTACTAGAAAAATTCACCTCCCCATACATCAACCTTACCCCTCTCGAACAGGAAGCACCCGACGGCAGAAAGCTACCCCCACTTTCCAACCTGGGCATGGGCTATGTCTTTGAAGAACTGATCCGAAAGTTCAACGAAGAAAACAACGAAGAAGCCGGAGAACACTTTACCCCGCGTGAAGTCATCGACCTGATGACCCACATCGTTTTTGACCCCATCAAAGAACAACTGCCCCCCGTGATGACCATCTACGACCCGGCTTGCGGTTCGGGTGGGATGCTCACCGAATCACAAAATTTCATCAAAGACGAAGAAGGAGCCATCCGCGCCACAGGAGATGTCTATCTGTACGGAAAGGAAATCAACGACGAAACCTACGCCATCTGCAAATCGGATATGCTGATAAAAGGCGACGACCCCAAAAATATACGGGTAGGCTCTACCCTTTCCACGGATGAGTTCGCGGGGATAACCTTCGATTTTATGCTCTCCAACCCACCTTATGGCAAATCCTGGAGCAGCGAAGTCAAATTCATCAAAGACGGGGCGGACATCATCGACCCGCGCTTTGTCATACCGCTCAAAGATTATTGGGGAACAGAAGAAACACTTGATGCCACCCCCCGATCCTCCGATGGACAGTTGCTCTTCCTGATGGAAATGGTTAGCAAAATGAAGCCCATCAGCCAAAGCCCATTGGGTTCGCGCATTGCTTCGGTGCATAATGGCTCCAGCTTATTCACCGGAGATGCCGGCGGAGGAGAAAGCAACATCCGCCGATACCTCATCGAAAACGATTGGCTCGACTGCATCATCCAATTACCCAACAACCTCTTTTACAACACCGGCATCACCACCTACATCTGGATATTGCATAACAACAAAGCCGCAAACCGAAAAGGTAAAGTGATCCTCATCGACGCTTCGCAACGCTTCGCCAAACTGCGTAAGAACCTCGGCAACAAAAACTGCGAACTCACCCCTGACCACATCCAGGAAATACAGCAAGCCTACACCCAATTCCAAACCATCGAACGCCAAAGCGAAGACGGTTTGGCCGCCAAAGTGTTTGACAACACCGATTTTGGCTACTGCAAAGTAACCATCGACCGCCCCGCCAGGCTCAAAGCCCAATTTACCGCCGAGCGCATCGCCGATTTGCGCTTTGACAAATCCCTCAAAGAACCCATGCTATGGGCCTTTGAAAAATTCGGCGATCAGGTCTATACCGACCTCAAAGCCATCGAAAAAGAACTGCTCGAATGGTGCGAGAAAAACGACCTCGACCTCAACGCCAAAAAACGAAAAGCACTCACCAACCCCTCCCAATGGAAAAAGCAGCGGGAAATCCTAGATGTAGCCACAATGCTACTGGAAGCCATCGGCACCGAGGAGTTTTCCGATTTCAACGCATTTACCCAAGCGGTGGACGCTGAACTCAAAGCCCAGAAAACCAAACTTTCGGCCAGCGAGAAAAACCAAATCCTGGCCGCCGTGAGCTGGTATGACGAAAACGCCCAAAAAGTCATCAAGAAAACCCAAAAACTCAGTGGCCAGAAGCGCGAGCAGCTCTTGCAGCATTTGGGCTGTACCCCCGCGCAACTGCCCGACTATGGCTACTACCCCAGCGGCAAACCCAACGAATACATCATCTACGAAAGCCAAACGGATTTACGTGATAGTGAAAATGTGCCGCTCAATGAAAGCATTCATGAATACTTTTTGCGTGAAGTCAAACCCCACGTCCCCGAAGCATGGATCGACCTCGACAAAACCAAAATCGGCTACGAAATCAGCTTCAACAAATATTTCTACCAACACAAACCCCTACGCAG
>DAISIL010000012.1:0-60478 GCA_036822015.1 Bernardetiaceae bacterium
GGAAAAGTTTGACGGAAAACCGTAAAGACACTGCATCGCTTCAAATAGGCTGGCGAGGAAACTCTGCTAGGGTGGCTTCGATCCGTCTTTGAGGGCTGCGCTCGTCAAAGAGGGGCGTTAAGATGACAGCAGAGCAAAGACCTAACAACTCTTGAAGGAGTGTTAGGGCTTTCAATTTAAAACAATTCCTTTGCCTGGGCCACTACTTCTTCAAGTCCATG
This sequence comes from Bernardetiaceae bacterium, assembly GCA_036822015.1. GTDB lineage: Bacteria > Bacteroidota > Bacteroidia > Cytophagales > Bernardetiaceae > DAISIL01. The sequence continues at coordinate 222 of DAISIL010000012.1, forward strand.
GAGATTTTTACCTCCTGCCGTAGCGAAAAAGGACTGTCCGCCGCCACCGCCTTTGATGGCTTTGCCCAACTGACGAGCGATCTTAGCTGCATCGAGCGTATCCGACGTAAGGGTTTCGGAGATCATCACGGCGATATGCGGCGATCCATCCACCTCGGCGGCCAACACCAAAAACAGGGGGTTGAGTTGTTCGCGTAGCTCATAGGCCAGTTGCTTAGCTGCCTGCACAGATGGCAAACTGACTCGCTCGGCGAGTTGATATACGCCGTTTTTCAAGTTAGCCTTTTGGAGGATCTCTTTCTTTATGGTATTAACAGACTGATTTTCAAGGACTTCTAGTTTTTTCAATAACTCACTTCGCTCCGAAACCAGGTTTTGGACGCTCTTGCGAATATCCGATGTGCTACCCACGATCTGATGCAGGTCTTCGAGTAGGGCTTCGTTTTGGTACATCCACTGCTCGGCCCCCTCGGCTGTTACGGCTTCGATACGCCGCACACCTGCCGCTACGGCACTCTCCGAGACGATCTTAAACAACCCAATATGCCCCGTGTGGGGTACGTGTGTTCCGCCGCATAGCTCCACCGAAAAGCTGGGATCAAAGGTAATGATACGAACACTTTCGCCGTATTTTTCTCCAAAAAGTGCCATCGCTCCGCGTTCCTTAGCCGTCTCGATGGGAACACTTCGCTCCTCTCCCAAAGGAATACTCGCCCTGATTTTTTGATTAACGACACGCTCTATCTCACGGATTTCTTCGGGTTCTAATTTTTTGAAATGCGAAAAGTCAAAACGCAAAAGTTTTTCATTAACTAGCGATCCACGTTGGCTCACATGATCGCCGAGTAGATGCCGCAGGGCAGCGTGCATGAGGTGAGTGGCCGAATGGTTATTAGTTGTCAGGGCGCGTTTGTGGGCATCGACGACGGCCTGCAAAGGAGCTTCGGCGTTCTTCGGTAGGCGATCTGCAATCAAAATGATGAGATCGTTTTCTTTTTGGGTATCTCGGATAGCGATTTTCTCACCTTCGCTCTCAAGGTAGCCCTTATCGCCTGCCTGCCCGCCGCTTTCACCGTAGAAAGGCGTTTGCGCTAGAACGATCTGATAAAAATATTTTTTCTTTTCTTCGACCTTTCGATATTTGATGATCTGGGTTTCGATTTGGAGGGTGTCATAGCCCACAAAAGAAGATTCCAACTCGGGCCGCAATACGATCCAATCGCCCTTATCGGATTGAGCGGCCGCACGGGAGCGGTTTTTTTGCGCTTGTAGGGCTTTTTGGTAGCCGTCTTCGTCGATGCGCAAGCCGTGTTCGCGGGCAATGAGTGCGGTGAGGTCTTTGGGGAAGCCAAAGGTGTCGTTGAGACGAAAAACTGTTTGTCCGTCTATTGTGTCCCCTTCGGAGAGGTCTTGGCGTACCTGATCGAAGAGCTTCAAACCTTTGTCAAGAGTTGTTAAAAAAGTCTTCTCTTCTTCTCGGATAACGAGTTGAATTTGGTCTTTTTGCTCTACGATTTCGGGGAAAACTTGCGCAAACTGCTCGGCGAGAATATCCACGAGTTCATACAAAAACGGCGTTTCGATACCCAGGAAAGTATAGGCGTAGCGCACCGCTCGGCGCAAGATACGCTTGATGACATAACCCGCTTTGTTGTTGGAGGGAATTTGTCCATCAGCGACAGCAAAGGCAACAGCCCGCACGTGATCGGCCATGACACGCATAGCAATATCGTCCTTTTGGTTCTGTCCGTAGGTCTTTCCAGCGGCTTTGGCGATATGCGCAATCAGTGGCGCAAAAACATCGCTGTCGTAGTTAGAGCTTTGGGCGTGCAAGGCGCGGACCAGGCGTTCAAAGCCCATACCGGTATCGACGTGCTTCTCGGGGAGGGTTTTAAGTTTGCCATCAGCAGTGCGATTGAACTGAATAAAGACTAGATTCCAGATTTCGATAACTTGCTCATGGTCTTGATTAACAAGCTCTTTACCGTCGATTTGTTGGCGTTCGCTATCGGGGCGTAAGTCGATATGAATTTCGGAACAAGGGCCACAAGGGCCAGTATCGCCCATCTCCCAAAAGTTATCTTTTTTGTCGAAATGCAAGATGCGATCCGCAGCAATATGCCGCTCCCAAAGCGCGACGGCCTCCTGATCGGCTTTAAGGTTATCACTTGCATCGCCACCAAAAACGGTTACGTACAAGCGATCTTTGGGCAGTTGATAGACCTCCGTGAGCAGTTCCCAGGCCCAGGCGATGGCCTCCTCCTTGAAATAATCGCCAAAAGACCAGTTGCCGAGCATCTCAAACATGGTGTGGTGATAGGTGTCGATGCCCACCTCCTCGAGGTCATTGTGTTTGCCTGATACGCGGAGGCACTTTTGAGTATCGGCCACACGACGATATTTAGGCGTTTGATTGCCCAGAAAAAAATCCTTAAATTGGTTCATTCCTGCATTGGTAAACATCAACGTAGGGTCGTTTTTGATGACCATTGGGGCAGAAGGAACGATCTGGTGGCCCTTGGAACGAAAAAAGTCGAAAAATTGCTGGCGAACTTCTTGGGCAGTCATAGATAAAGGCATGAAGTAAAATTTAGAGAGCAAAGGTACAAAAGATGTTTATTGGTTAAAAGTCTTTTTTTGGGCGATATATGTGTACATCCGTCCCGGAACTAATTTTTCGCTGTAAGGATCACCTACCCGAAACTGCCAATAAGTCTCGTAGATAGACTGAATCAAGGGTAGGCTAGCAATTTTTCCTATCTTTTTTTTTAGGGAAACCGTTCTTTGCAAGGTCTGCCGTTGGGGTATTTGGTCAATATCTTCTTTTGAAAGGGGAGCATAGTTAATCAAACTGCTATAATACGGAAACTTTTTTTTGACTACCAGGTTAGCGGACTGCATCGCCTTCTCATAGGCTTTTGAGGTGAAGGCATTTTCACCGCCATAAAATTTCTGTAATGGATGACTAGATAAGAATAACTTTTTATCTTTTTCATCAAAAATAACATGATCCCTTGCCGTAAAAAATATTCCTTCAGGACGCAACACCCGTGCAGCCGCCTGTACAAACTGCCCCAAATCTCGGGCATGGTGCATACACTGGCGGGCATAAACAAGATCAAAGGTCTGGTCAGGTAAGGCAAGCTCTTCTGCAAAACCCTCGTGAATCGTGAGTTGATCGAGTTGGTAATGATCTTTAAGCCAACGAATTGCTCCACTGCCTACCGTATCGCTTGGATCGGGTTCAAGGCAATGTACGGTGTACCCTTCTAGGGCAAAAGCGACGGCTGTGATGCCATTTCCACTACCAATATCTAAAACATTTTTCATTCTTGTTATGTATTTTTTTAATAATCGCAAGGTCTCTATCCATTCAGGGCTACTCCTGAACGTTTCTACGTTTTTTACTAAGTCTTGGTCAAGATAGGCTTGCTGTACCAAAGTGTGGTATTCGGGCTGTTGTCGGATGTATTGAATGGTCTCTTCCCAAGTCATCATTTCATTTATTGTTATCGCTTTACAAATTTGATAGCACAAATTGAGCGGCAGTGTGCAGCCCCATCTTCTCCCTTACCTGTACCCGTGTGTGGGTTGTGAGAAACCAGCGCACGGCAATCATCCTGCTCGGTAAATTGCCAGCCCGATGAGTGATAGCGGAAAAATGTATTTGTTATTTCTCCTTTCATGTGCAATAATTGAACGATTTGATCCCACATTTCAGCGTCCAACTGTTGAAAGAAACCATGATTTTCAAATTTGCCATACGGAAAAGTGAGTAAAAGCATCCCGCCTGGCTTCAAGACCCGCTCCATCTCGGCGACAGCCTTTAAGTACTCATAGGATTTTTCCTGTCTGCTCGCCTGGTGTTGCACATCATAGCCATAGATGGAATTATCCATGTCGATATGCTCAATCGTCGATTGGGAAACCACGACATCAAAATACGCATCCCGCAAGGGTATATCGCGAAGATCAGCGTAAAGATAAGAAATCTTTCTTTCATTAAAGTTTTGATATTCGGGAGCGTATGTCAAAATAGTTAGTTTTTTGTTATGCAGAACTTTTTGATCTAATACAAAATCAAAATTGAAGGTAGAACCTGCATCCAACAACTGCCTCGCGTCGCTGGGTAGTTGCGCAAAAATCCAGGGATACTCTACGATACGCTCATCCAGGCCAAGCCCATACCCTTCCGACAGCCGCCCCAGGAGCATGGCCCGCAGGGTATCTTCGGAGGAAAGTTCCTTCGCGATTTGCTCAAATTTGTAATCCTGATAGCCCACCGACCAGGGGACACGTCCGCTGTTGTGGTACTGAGACAAGCGACGACGACGGGCTTGATTGTCTTTCCATTGCCTAAGGCTTTCAAGCGCTTTACCAATCATTATATCTTTTTATTTTTTGTTGATACATAAGCAATACGCGCAGCCAGGCGCATGGAGGGGCGTTCTACCCAGCGGTACATCAGGTATGCAGATCCTGTGCTAATACCCACAGCCACAGGCAACAATATCCACTCTCCTACCCATGGGGCAAAACGCGGAGCTACAAAGTTTAGGAAAGGATCGCCCGTGATGGTGTGAAGCAAATAAAGCGAATAAGATATTTTAGCAAAAAAGTTGAGATACCTATGCTCGTAGTTTTCAAATACTAAAATAACCAGCACCGTAACCAAAGCAAAAATCGTCGTCTCGATGCCTCGACAATACCAGGAAAGTCCCAGAGAGAGCAACAACACCCCTGCTAGCTCTAGACGGGCAATACGCCGCACATGATACGTGCAAAGGACAATACCCATCAAAAACAAAGGCAGATACGAAGGCAAAAAGTTGTTATTAAATCTAACAATAAATCCAACCGACACATAGGCTACCAGAGCATAACCCAACAAGCGATACCAATATTTGGTATGACAGACCAGCAAAAAAGCTATGGCCATAAAAAAGTAATATTGAAACTCCACGGCCAGCGACCAATAAACGCCAATGATCCACTTCCCCCCTACCCAGGGGATCAAATAGCCCAAATGCCACAAAATAGTTTCTACATCCGGGCGCGTATCAATACCCGTACCGTAGGGGTTTAGGTGCCGGATGTGGTGAAAAACAACCCCCAACACAAGAGAAGCCAAATAGGGCGGCTCTAGGCGCATCAACCGTTTGGCTAAAAAGCGATGCACAGATGAAAACCGATACCCTTTACGGATCATCGCATACGGAATAACAAAACCCGAGATCACAAAAAATATAGTAACGCCTTGATTACCATATACAAAAATATGCAGTGGATGATAAGCAGATAGCTCCAAGCGCGTTGTGAACAAATGGTGATGCAGCATCACGCTTATCGCGGCCACTGCCCTCAAGGTGTTCAGGATAGGGATTTGTCCCTCTACCGTTTGTCCCCGCATCAAGCCAAAATATCCTCTTTGTCTTTCTCAAAAAAATCACCGCTTGGATTTTCTTTGCGGACGATGAGCGCAAGCAGCAGATTAAGTACAGCATAAAACAAAAGTCCTAGTGTCGAAGAAACAAAGACACCCACGGTGTTGAAGGGTAAGAAATACTGCGTGAATCCCATCGCCATCTCTACACCTTCTTCATCTAAACCTTGCTCATAAAATTGATCTTTCATCAGATCAATGTAATATTTGCCATAATCGGGGTCAATGATGGTATAAATAATCAACATAAAAAAAATACCCACCACAGCAGAAACCACCGAGAGCATCATCAATCGGCCATAAGCCTGCCCATACGTAAAGTACCCGCCGTTCTCCTGGCGAAGTCGTATCCCGAAATAAACCAACACACCCAAAGAGGCAAACAAAACCAGATTGTTGATCCAACTGTAAGTAATACTTGCTTCGGGACCCATCAGATACATAGCCACCGTTGAAACTCCTCCAACCAAACCGAGCAGCAAGCCATAAGTAATCGTGTTGTTTGTCATGGCACATTTGTTTTGTTGAACGAAGATAGTTTTTTTTGTGCAAAAAACAAGCGTATGCCTCCCCTTTTTTCGGTGATTATCCCGACCTACAACCGCGCCGAACGCCTACAGCAAACGCTGAAAAGCGTCCTTCAACAACAATTTGGGGATTATGAGGTACTGGTCATCGACGATGGCAGTACCGATCATACGCAGCAGATGATCCTTGATGCCTTCGGGCATTACCCGCAACTCCGCTACTACCACAAGTGTAACGAAGAGCGATCCGTTGCCCGAAACTACGGCATTGAACGTGCCAAAGGGCGGTTTTTGGTCTTCTTCGACTCCGACGATCATATGCACCCGAATCACCTAAGCACCCTGGCCCAGCACATAGAAAAAAATCCCGATCATCACTTTTTTGCAACAAAATTTGATATGTTTGATGGGCAGCGGCGTTTTGGCTCGACCTTAGCTGCAATGACTACTGGAAGCTACACCTATCACTTTTTGCTCAAAGGCGGGTCTCTTAATGCCCTGGTCTGTGCTGAACGCGCCCATCTAAAAGCAAAGTTTCGCCCCGAATTTAACATTTGTGAAGATTGGATATTTTGCTTAGAGAACCTGTATTATCAACCTATCTATCTCATTGATGCCATTACCGTTACGGTCATCGACCACAGCGGACGCTCCATGGCCAACAACCAAGCTGTCATTGCGGCCAAGCTACGTGCCGTAGAAGTGCTGATCCAGTCGCTGCCTTTTTCGGTGCAAGAACAAGAACTGCTCCGCAAGCACGCCTGGCGTTTTTGTGCCATCCATGCCTATCTCGATGGACGCACTACACAGGCGTTGGGGTTCTGGAAAAAAAGCCCTCATTTCTTGTCATTACTAAAAATTTTGGTCGGCAAAAAACGCATTGAGCGCATCCGTACTTACTTATCCTGATCCCAAAAAAACAAAACTTTGTCATACCTGCTTTGCTTTTTTGTATCTTTGGTTATGAAAAAGACCGTACAAGTACTTTTCTTGATCTGGGCAGTATTGGGCTTATCCACTGCCTGCACCACCCAGCAAATCACGCAAGCCGTTGGTGTCCTGACGAATGTACCTCTTAGCAAGGAGGAAGCCGGACAGGCACTCAAAGACGCACTCATACAAGGAATTACGAAAGGAACCGGACTTGCCTCCCAAGAGGGCGGATACCTCAACAACGCCCTAATTCGCATTCCCTTCCCCCCTGAAACCGAACGGGTAGCCAACACACTTCGGGACATTGGATTGGGGGGAGAGGTAGATAAGTTCGTCCGATCGCTCAACCGTGGGGCCGAAGAAGCCGCAAAGGAAGCCCTCCCGATATTCAAGCAAGCCATCGTGCAGCTCTCCTTCCAGGATGCCTTTGCTATTTTGAGAAATGAAAGCAAAATAGCCGCCACCGACTACCTCCAACGCACCACTACCACGCAGCTACAGGCTGTCTTTCAGCCCATCGTACAACGCAACCTTGACAAAGTAAACGCCACCAAATTTTATGGTGAGCTCGTCGATCGCTACAACCGCATTCCGCTCGTCAAGAAAGCCAACCCAGACCTGGAAGCCTATGCCACCGAACGCGCCATCGCTGGACTTTTTCAACTGGTCGCGCAAGAAGAACAAAACATCCGTACCAACCTCTCTGCCCGTAGTACGGAACTCATGCGCAAAGCCTTTGCTCAACAAGATTAACTTTTCTTATGTCTGCTTCGCCGCGTATCTACTTTCATTTGGGACTACCCAAAACAGCCTCAACCTATCTCCAACATTTGGTTTTTCCTTACCTAAAAGGCATTCAATATTTCCCAAAGAAGTATTACAAAAAGTTTAAGGAGTGTGTAGCCGAACATCCCGAGGCAGCGCGTTTCTTGTTTTCGGTGGAGGAGGATTTGCACCTACGCGCACGGATGGAGCAGTTGGCGGCCCATGATCCGGAGATACAAGTTATTTTGGTGTTTCGTCGGCACGATAGCTGGCTCAAATCGAAATACTACTATTTCATTCGCAAGCACGGCTGGGCTACTTTTGATGCGTTTTTGATGGATCGGCAGCACCCCAACGGTTTTGGCGGCTTGGAGGGTTTCTCCTACCGACACTGTATTGAGTGGGCCGAAGAGCTGTTTGCCCACCCTCCGCTGGTGCTTATTTTTGAAGACCTACAAGCCCATCCAGCGCGGTTTATGGTGCGCTTGACGCAGTTTACGCACACCAAGCTATCCGATGCTGCCCCGCTACATCGTCGCCTCAACACCGCTTTTTCGCCTCGGCAGTTGTATTGGTTGCGCCGCTACAATGCCCGTGTGCAATATCGCCCGTCTTCCCATCCGGCTCGTGCTGTCCGTTGGGTGCATTACAAAGCCCATCAGCTGGGCTTGCATACCGTAGCCCAGGTTGCTGGCTACTTGCCCGATGCCAAAGTGCCCCTCATCGACCCACAGGAGCTATCAGCCCTACGCGCACGCTATGCAGATGACTGGGCGTTTTGCTTGCGTTATGCGGAAAAGGCATGAGCGACCTCTGGCCCCGATGAGGGGAGCTATTCAAGGATTGACCACGGTCAGGATAATCGTTTCATCAGGCTCTGCGATGGGATCAGCGGTGGCTTGCAACACCAGACTAGCAGACGTTTGTCCGGCGGGTATAGTGATCGTTCCGCTGGTCGCCGAAAAGTTGTTAGCACCCCGTACATATACGTAGTCTTCGTTGAAGATGGACGTTCCCGAAACAGAGAAGTTGATAACCAGATCGTTAGCTGGCGGTGTTGATGCCATGAAGGTAAAGACGATCTCCGTACCGCTATCCTCCAATATTGTGGCTGGCATGACCGCAAGGGTGATTTCGGGGAGAGGAACGGTTTCAAAGATATAGGCCGATCCAGCATTAGATAGCGTTGGTTTGCCTACTATTGCATAGTTACCCGAAATGGCCACCGACACACCAAAAATATCCTGAAACACTCGATCCGATGCAGCAATTTTTTGTATCTGTCCCCAATTATCAACGCCGCCCTGATCTTTGGCAAAGAGATAAGCCGCACCCGTATCTGTCAAAAAGTTGTTTCCCGAAGCATCGGAATCCTGCTCGTAAGCACCCACGATAGCATAATTCCCTGAAATTGAGACGGCATAACCAAAGTTATCAAAGTTGCGTCCATCGGGGGCTAATAGTTTCTTGACTTGTCCCCAGTTATTGGCTCCCCCCTGATTGCGGGCAAAAACATAGGCCATGCCGTTAAACCCATTGAAAGAAAATGCACTTCCCCCAGAAGCTTCTACGATCAAATAATCACCCGAAACCGACAGAGAAGCACCAAAAAAGTCGCCCTGACCGCGATCATTGGCGACGAGTTTCTTGGTTTGTCCCCATTGATTGGCTCCTCCTTCATCCTTCGTGAAGATATACGCCGCCCCAGCATTGTTAAGCGTGTTGCCTCCGGTAGCGTCTTTGTCATGGAAATAAGCGGCTACCATGATTTGGTCGCCGGCAATGGCAACAGACCGACCAAAGTAGTCTTGATCTGCTCGATCCAAAGATACAATTTTGCGTACCTGCCCCCAGTTATTGATACCTCCTTCGTCTTTGGCAAAAACATAAGCCGCCCCCGTGTTACTATCTTTACCCGATGCGCCCACCACAAGAACATCTCCCAAAATGTCCACTGACTGTCCAAAAACATCATTGGCTACTCGATCTGCGGCAACGATCTTGCCTAGCTGCCCCCAGTTGTTGGGGCCACCTTCATTTCTAGCAAAAATATAAGCCGATCCTGCGGAATTGATGGTATTGTTGCCCTCGGCATCCTCATCCTCCACGGGCGCTCCCACAACGATATAATCGCCTTCAATGGCCACCGCCCGACCAAACTCATCACTATCTGCACGATCGGTAGCCACCAATCTTTTGATCTCTGACCAATTGCCCATCGCGTTGCGTTCGAGTAGGTAAGCAGCACCTGCTCTGGTATCCGCACCAACCGATCCAACTACGGCGTAGTTTCCTGAAATGTCCACAACAATTCCATACTGATCGCCATTGGCCCGATCCAAGGGAACACTTTTGAGTACCTCATTCCAGCTTTGTCCATGGACCGGAACCCACAAACCCAAGAAGAGAAATAACAAGCCACAACTACGCAGGCGTGCGAAAAAAAATCTAGTCGTCAAGAAAGTTGGTGCGTGCATGTGATGGGTTTTTTTAAGGTTTCTTTTACAAAGATATTGAAAGTAAAACGATAAAAATTATTACTGAATCCTTAATTTTTATTAAAAAAATTATTTACCTAGCCTAAACTTAGCTCATCTAATCGAAAATAGAAAGAAAAAATTGGGTAAGATAGCAGGGCTATCCGCATTTTTTTGTATGTTCATCACATGAATGCGTATTATCATCGCTGGTTGATTGTATTGCTGATAGGCTGGCTCTCTGTGGGAGAGAGCTACGGATGGGGATTTTATGCCCATAGGCGCATCAACAGAATGGCAGTTTTTTTACTTCCGCCAGAGATGCTGGTTTTTTTTAAGCACAACATTCAATTTTTAACAGAAAACGCCGTTAATCCCGACCGCCGCCGCTATGCCGTGGAAGGAGAAGCCCCGCGCCACTTCCTGGATGCCGACGTATATGGCGATAGTGCCGTGTACAAACTCCCGCGTTATTGGACATCTGCCGTGGCGCAGTACACCGAAGATACGCTGATGGCTTACGGGATCGTTCCCTGGCACATTGAGCGCGTCCAGCGGCAGCTTACCCGAGCGTTTGCCGAAAAGGATACCCGGCGCATCCTTAGCCTAGCCGCTGACCTGGGGCATTACATCGGTGATGGCAACGTACCGCTACACACCACCGAAAACTACAACGGGCAGCTTTCGGGGCAATATGGCATTCATGGCTTTTGGGAGTCGCGGCTACCCGAGTTGTTCTTTGAGCAGTACGATTTCTTCTTTGACGAACCGGCAAGCTACCTCCCCAACACCCAGCTCCGTGCCTGGCAGGCAGTCATTGAAGCACATGAAGCCCTCGATTCGGTCTTGCGCTTTGAGCGGCTCCTAACCGAGCGCATGGGCGTAGATCGCAAGTATGCCTTCGAGACACGAGGCAACGTCAATGTACGGGTTTACTCCCGCGACTTCTCCACGGCTTACCACCAAATGCTTGACGGCCAAATAGAACGCCGCCTCCGTGCCACCGTCAAGATGGTTGCTGACTTCTGGTTTACGGCCTGGGTAGATGCCGGACAGCCCGATCTAAGCCCACTCGTAGGGCTAAGCAAAAAGGAAATCGAAGCCCTCGAAAAAGAGCAAAAACAACTCCTGGAAACCCCCAACACACCCGTACCCACACGCACACACGACGACTACGGGGCAGCCATACCCACACCCGCCCAGCACTTTGGGCAGGCTATTCTGTGGGCAGCCACCCGACGACGAACCCACTCAAAAAATGACTGAACCATTCATCCTCGCCCATCCGAAGCACCCGAGCATTGCGCATCGCTTTTTGGCACAGCTCCGCGACCCAGCGACACAGCAAGACCCAGCCCGCTTTCGGGCAAATATGCGCCGTCTGGGGCAGTTGCTGGCCTACGAAATCTCCAAAACATTGCCTTACGCGCCGCAAGACTTACCCACGCCCCTCGGTGTCGTCCCGGGGATGCCTGTACTCCAACAAAGCCCAGTCCTGGCGACGGTACTACGGGCAGGACTGCCCTTTCACGCAGGCTTTCAGGATTATTTTGAGGATGCCGAAAGTGCCTTTGTCGGAGCTGCCCGCACCGAAGGCAACAAAGACAACCTGCACATCGACTTATCTTACATCGGCACACCAAGCCTGGAGGGACGCACCTTGATCCTAGCCGACCCGATGCTGGCCACCGGAAAATCACTTTTAAAATCCTACCAAGCCCTACAAAACAAAGGTGGAACACCAAGAATGCTCCATATTGCCGCGATTATTGCAGCAAAAGAAGGGCTAAACTACTTACAGGATCATCTACCAGACGCGCGTTTTTGGCTCGCTGGCCTTGATCCTACCTTAAATGCACAAGCCTACATTGTCCCTGGCTTGGGGGATGCAGGTGATCTGGCCTTTGGAACTAAACGTTAATTACTCATCATGCTTCTGGATTTTGCCATGTTGGCCTTAGGGCTTGTTTTTTTGATCTTCGGGGGCGACTCCCTGGTTACGGGTGCCAAGCGCATTGGCTTGCGCCTCGGGATTTCTTCGCTGGTCATTGGGCTGACGATTGTCGCCTTTGGTACTTCGGCACCGGAGTTGTTTATCTCCATTCAGGCGGCACTCTCGGGTAGCCCCGACATCGCGATGGGCAACGTGGTCGGTTCTAATATTTGCAATCTGGCTTTGGTCTTGGGCTGTGCTGCTTTGGTGGCCCCGATCCCCGTACACCCAGATAACATCCGCTTCAACTGGCCCATCACCTTGTTTGCCAGTCTGCTCCTTACGTTTTTTGCCCAAGATGGTGGTATTGGACGCTGGGAAGGCGGTTTGTTTTTTCTGTTCTTGATTAGCTACCTAATCTTTACGTTGCGATTTGCCAAAGGCACCCTGGAGGTGGAAGACCTAAACGAAGTTGATTTACCCGACCCCACAACAGCAGATACTTTCGGCGTTCTCAAGGGCATCGGCCGCGACCTGACCTATATCTTTCTGGGGGGTCTGGGCTTGTACTTTGGCTCGGAGTGGTTCGTTGATAGTGCGCGACATATTGCCGTTGGGCTGGGTATTTCGGAACGTATCGTCGGGATTACGTTGGTAGCCTTCGGGACAAGCCTCCCAGAGCTGGTTACGTCCTTGATTGCCGCTTACAAGCGAGATACGGACATGGCACTGGGGAGCTTACTGGGATCAAATATTTTTAACATTTTCTCCATCCTCGGCATTACCGGCATGATCCAAGAAATCCACGTCGTCGATGAGATCATCCGCTCGGATCTTTATTGGATGTTGGCCATCACACTCTTGATTTTTCCGATGATGCTATATCGCCAACGCATCCACTGGAAACGCGGACTTGTCCTACTGATCTTTTACAGCGTTTATACCTTGTCGCTTTTTGATATTTTTTAACGACAAAACACCACCTGCTGTTCCTTCACCCTACGCAGCCCTAAGCGTAACTCATACCCACGCACCCACGCACGGCTCGGGAGGGGATCGCGGGTATCCATGCGGATATCCTCCCGAAACGACAGCCCGCCCTTGCCATGCCACTTGTAGAGGGCTTCTTTGGCACACCAGCCGATACAGCGGCGTTCGGGGGTGTTGGCCCAGCGCAGTTCCTCCAAAGACAATACCCGCCCAACGACACGCTCAATTTTTGGGTCAAATACCTGTATATCAAGACCTACACTTCGTCGGTAGCTCAACGCAACAGCCACCATATCTGCCGAATGACTTAAGGAAATCTGCCAGTCGGTATGTCCTCGTAAGAGCGGCCGTCCAAAAGTATCTTTCTCAATACCACCGTAAGCCAGCCCCATCCCGCGCAACAACACCCGAGTCAGGAGCCTTCCCGAAAGGTACTGCCGACGATGCAAAGCCTGCTGGTGTGAGGGCGCAAGCACTTGATCCGACGAGATAGCTTCCATCAAAGCCGCTTCCGTCTCTTGGATGTGCCAATATCCTATAAGCAGATTAGGCAAAATTTCTTGTCCCAGAAGAGGCATAAAAGTTGTTTTTTACGGGAATTTTCACCAAAATTGACCATCAAACGAAAAACAGACCTACCAAGTATGCGTTACGAACCCATTGGAAAAGAGGTTTTCATTCGCCATCGAAAATCTTTTTGTGCCTACCTCAAGCCACGTTCGTTGGCCATCCTGCACAGCAACGACATCATGCCCACCAGTGCTGATGGTGTGATGCCTTTTGTGCAAGATAGTGATATTTTTTATTTGACGGGCATCGACCAGGAAGAAACCATCCTGACCATTGCCCCAGATGTTGTCAAGGAGCAGCACCGAGAGATACTCTTCATCAAACGCACCAGCGAGCATATCCGCATCTGGGAAGGCGAAAAATTGAGCAAGGAAGAGGCCCGAGAGATTTCAGGCATCGAAACAGTCTATTGGGCGGATGAGTTTGAGCATGTGCTGCACCAACTGGCCTTTCAATCTGCGCATATTTACTTGAACAGCAACGAGCATTCGAGGGCATCTGTTCCCGTACAAACGCGCCAGATGCGCTTCATCAAAGCGTGCCAAGAAAAGTTTCCCCTGCACCGCTACGAGCGCATCGCTCCGATCATGCACGAGTTGCGTGCCATCAAACTCCCCCGCGAGGTAGAACTGATGCAGCAAGCCTGTCGTATCACGGAGAAAGGCTTCCGTCGCGTGCTGTCCTTCATCAAGCCAGGTGTAAAAGAATACGAAATCTCCGCCGAGCTGATCCACGAGTTTGTGCGCAACCGCTCTCGTGGTTTTGCCTACACTCCCATCTTGGCTACCGGCAAAAACGCTTGTTCTTTGCACTACATCACCCTCGACTCCACCTGCCAGGATGGCGAGTTGGTCTTGATGGACTTTGGTGCTGAATATGCTGGTTATCATTCAGATATGACCCGAACCGTCCCCGTCAATGGTCGCTTTACGGCACGCCAACGTCAAATTTATGATACCGTCCTGACACTCATGCGCGAGTCCGCCCAACTGCTCAACCCCAGTCATTCACTCAACACCTACCATAAAGCCGTCGGGGAACTGGCTACGGAGCATCTCCTCCGCATCGGCCTACTGACCAAAGAAGAAGTTGCGCAGCAAAACCCAGATTATCCTGCCTACAAAAAATATTTCATGCACGGCACCTCTCACTACATTGGCTTGAACACCCACGACTACGGAAGCTTTGATCGCCTCATCGAACCCGGGATGGTGTTCACCTGCGAACCTGGTATTTATCTTCCCGAAGAAGGTTTGGGGGTACGCCTCGAAAACAACCTGCTCATCACCGAAGACGGCTATACAGATTTGATGGCAGATATTCCTATCGAAGCAGAAGAAATTGAAGACTTGATGAACCCCTCCTAAAAAAATAAGACCTATAAAGTTTTGAAAACCTTATAGGTCTTTTTCTGCCCTATTTCAAAACCACACGACGCACCTGGGTTTGGGTAGGCGTTTCAAATTTTATCAGATACACGCCTTTCACCAAATCCGAAATATCAAAATACAAAGTATAGTTGCCTACCTGATGTGGCTTCTCGGCAATGGTTCGGATCACACGTCCCTGCAAATCCACCACACTCACCCGTACATCTGCGGGTGTGGGTATGCCGTAATGCAAGTAACACTGCCCTGAACTGGGGTTGGGATAAAGGCTCCATACGACGAAGGCATCCGGGGTCTGCTCCGTAGCCGTCGTGATACCGAAGGGTGCCAACTGATCTTGCACGACTTTGGGTGCGCTGGGGCCACTAGCTTTTCGGAGATGATTTTTACCTGTTTCGGAGAACCAACCTTCTTTGTAAATCTCTTTATCCGAAGGGGTTAAAATTGTTTCGGCATGATACCAGTCTGCCTGCACCTTGTCTTCCTGGAGGTCAAGGATGAAGTAACCATGCTCGTTCAAGTCCACGTATTTCATGTGTGGGTTGGGGTTGATGCCAGCAAAGTTGCCGAAGTCGATCCCCAACGACGGTTGATTGACGAGTGGGCGATTGATTTGCGCCTCTAAAAAGGCCGCTGTAAAGGCATCCAGGTTTTCGTCAAAGTTGGCCGAGGAAATACTCGGCGTGGCAAACTCTACGGCCACCGATCCGGCACCCGTCGCAGGATCATAGGTAGGTGCTGCGCCATCCCATGCAAAAATTGAAGGTCGTTTAGCAATATCAAAAGCAAAACTACAATGAAAATCGCCCGTCAGCCAAACAACATCGTTAATCTGACGATCTGCAATGAAGTCGATAATCACATCGCGTTCCACCGGGTAGCCATCCCATATATCCAGGAAGAGGCTCTCCGCCTCGGCTGGTGTCTGTCCGGCGATGGGGCCACCCCAGCCTACGTTGAACTCCGAAAAGATGATTTGGTTGCCGATGATTTTCCATCGTGCCTGCGAGTTGTTCAGTTGTTCAAACAACCACTGCCGCTGCTGCGCCCCCAAGAGGGTACGGTCAGGGGCATACAATGCTGGATTAGAAATATCAAATATTTGCTCTTCTCGTCCTTCAATACGGGTATCGAGCATAATCAGATCAGCCAAATCGCCGTAACTGATCGTTCTGTAGATAGAGTTTTTGTCCCAACGAATGGGCATCCATTCATCGTACACCTGCTTGGAGGTTGCCAGACGATCCGACCAGAGTCCCTCACCCGCATCGTGGTTTTCCGCACCATCTTTGTACGCATCGTTGGCGCTCTCATGGTCATCCCAAATCGGGATAAAGGCATGTTGCTGGTGGGCTGCCCGAAGGTTGGGATCCAGGCGATAGAGCGCGTAGCGTGTGCGGTAATCAGCTAAGTTAAGTATCTCGTTTTCAGGAATATTTTTACGATTCTCATCATTGATACCATAGGTTCCTTTTCCGTACTCATAGATGTAATCGCCCAGGTGGATGACTGCATCTAAGTCTGTTCGTTCGGCGATTTTTTGGTAGGCATTAAAGTAACCACCTTCATAGTTTTGGCAAGAGACCACGGCGAATTTAAGCTGATTAATTCTACCCACAGGAGCGGTTCGGGTCTTCCCGATCAAGGATTGTTTACCCAAAGCAGAGAAGGTGTAGTAGTAAGTTGTTCCTGGGTTTAGCCCAGTTACATCGACCTTTACCGTGTAGTCTCGTCCGGGATTGGTAAGGAAAGTACCACTTTGTACAACATTAGCAAATTGCAAATCTGTCGCCACTACCCAGTTCACCGGAATCTCCTCGGGGTTATTAGTGGGCGTAACTCGTGTCCAGATAATGACCCGATCTGAAAGCGGATCGCCGGAGGCTACCCCGTGATAAAAAGGCTTTAGGGCTTCATCATAAGGCAACTCGGCAGATGCGGCACCGCGCCCCAGGCGGCGTATGGGATCGTCCTTTGCCCCTGCTGTTGGGCTAACCAACTGCCCCCAGGCAAGAGGCATCCATAACACAAACAGAAAAAAAGCGGTGTAAAATGTTTTCATAAATTGAATTTTTTGGAATTTAAAATACAAATATACCGCTTTTCGTGATGCCTTATCTTGACGCAACTTCAACAAATGGTGAATTTTAGATGAACCCAAGCATTGCTTTTTCTCAAAAATGCAACAAGCGTTGCCCCACCGGACAAGACAAACAGGCTTTGGTCTGGCAGTGCATCGCTCGCCACTCCAGAGCAGCCTGGCTATCGCCCGCGTTTTGGAGGGATACACCCAGGTCTTGCCAAACCTGCAAAGGGGCATTTCTTTCGGGTGGCATGAGCGATAAGAAGTCAAGGGCTTTTTGCGCCCCTATGGCGTTGTTGGTTTGCTTAGCATGGGCCCACAAAATGGGAATGAGCGTATTGATGAGTAAGAGCTGCTGGGTACTAGTGGTCATTTGTGGAAACTTTTTATGTCCGACTTTATCTAAATCGCTGTGCCTATGCCAATAATCACTCACTTGTATTTGAAATATACCGTACAGTGCCTGGGGGTTTTGGGCTTCGGTCATGCGTGAAAAAAGCAACTGCTCACGGGCTAACACATTAGCTAGTTGGAGGATACGCACCAGTGGCGTATTGCCCGGACGAACCTTAGACCATTTCCACTGCTTGCGATACATCTGCTTATCCTGGAGTTGGTATTTGTATGACAAAAATTGATATTCTTCTTGTAGCTTTTTGGGGTAGTCATCTTTCCACTCTCCCTCCAGCAGTCCGGATAGCCCCAACAGCAAGGCTTCTACTTGCAGCGGATTATGGCGGTGTTTCTGGATATATTTGAGCGGAAGGCTACGTACCAATTGAAGAAAACTATCTGCATTGACCTTGAATCCAAAGGCACGCCCCAGGAGATGATAGAGCGTTTCCTCCCAATCGCCATTATTAGCTGCCAACATTTGCAAAATTAACTCGCTTTTGCGCAGCAAGCGACGATACAACATCTCGGTTAGGGTGTCCTGGTGAAGCTGTATATCATTTTTTGGAAAGATTTCATAACACGGGATGGGCTGCTGACTGTACAAAAACTGCTCGTAACGCAGGAGCGTTTGCTTGGGAATACGATCTTTGAGGGCAAGAACAGGAATAGGAGCGGCAATTTGATAGCGATAGTTAGGACGCGGTTGCTCTCCTGGTTCATAGACTACATGCAATATAACTGCCTGGTAGGCTGGATTTTGGTGGTGTTTGTGTGTCTCCCATTCATCTGCTTGATAATGAATTTCGATATTACCCGCCCACTCCTGCGTACCGATACGCAAACGCGCTGCCTCAAAATCAGGGCCAGCATCGTGATTCCATGTTCCGGGGTCAATGATCTCTATGGTCTGCCCATCCGTAGTCTGGAGGTAATCTTTGGTGAATAGTTGTGATTTCCAAACAAAATGAAGAAAACTTTCAGGAATTTTCATCAGTAGAACGCATTTTATCTAAAAGCCCACTCAACGTAAGGAGTTCTTGATCGTTCAGGCGACCAACGATACGATCCATCTCATCTAGGCGCGGATCAATTTTGGCAAGTAACTCAAGTCCCTCTGTTGAAATATACAAATCTACCAAACGTCTATCTTTTTCGCAATCCCTACGAATAACTAAACCCTGCTGCTCCAATCGACTAACAATTCTTGATACATCCGACATCCGCTCCAGCATCCGTTCCCGAATGTTGAGCGTCGAGAGTGGCTTAGGGTGTTGTCCCCGCAAAATTCGCAGTACATTGTACTGGGGCATCGAGACCCCGTAGGGCTTGAGCATATCTTTGATCTGATCTGTAACCCACTGATGGGTATAAATTAAGTTCACAATGACTTGTTGGGCAGGACTTCTGAAAGTCGATTGTTGAATTGCCTCTTTAATGTTCATAGAAAATTTGGGTTTGGGATAAAAAGTCATTCACGCGGCAGAGTTCCTCAAAGTTGGGCGTATCAATATCCAGCGGAACCGGACAAAGCCGTGTATCTTGTGCCGCAAAAGGGCAAGGAACTCGGGCATGGTGTAGTAGATACCAGTGATTGATGGAAGAACTATAAAATATCTTGTCTGTTTCGTCTATTTCCTCCCAATCATTTAATTTTGTATTAATATTTTCAAAAAAAGAAATTGTATTTCGCAAACGAATGCGCGACCCCAGCCGGGACTTACCCTTTTGGTGTAGGTGCTTGAGTTGGGACTTGCCTTGTTGCTTGCGCACCATGTAGGTCGTGATGGTTTTGTGCAGGGCAGGTTCACCATACACAAAATATCCCATCGCCGCTGCCCCTGCACGGATGAGCAAAATCAAATAAGGGGGCGGCTCCTCGGGAAGGCTAGCCAGATAGCTCTCCGAAGATACATCAGCTACCCAATCGGGAAAAAGCAGCGGCAAGACAACGCGCTCAAGATCCAAAGATAGCACACGAGAAGATATACGATTTATTTTTTGGTGGTTTTCGTGCAAAAAAGATAAGGTATCGTAATAGTTCATATGAAGCAAGCATCAGTCAAGTTTTGTTCCACGGGTCATTTCTCGCTTACCGGGCGGGCCTGGCAGGCGTTCCACGATCAGTCCACAAGTTTTGAGGTCTCGGCGTAGCTGTCCGGTAGCACAGTAACTTACCCAAACCCCTCCTGTATCAAGGTTTACTACTGTTTTTTGAATGAGGTCTAATTGCCACATCTCTTGTTGTTTTTTGGGAGCAAAAGCATCAAAAAAAACAAGGTCATATTTTTGATCGCTATGCCAATCTTCTAAGCGTGAGTTTTCTTTTCTTAGTCGAAAGTTTGGCGTAATGATAGACCACTGGTTCCAGTCGGCTTGGTGTAGTGCCAAAAAATAAGGACGCGCTTGGCTGTCCAAAAAATTTGGATAATTGAGCTGTTGCACCAAATCCAAAGGCACGGGAAAGGCTTCCAGGCTCACAAAATCCACCTGTAAAACGGGTTGGCGAAGGCTTGCTTCCAGAGCAAGAGCGGCATTTAGTCCCGTCCCGAAACCCACCTCCAGGATACGTACCGTTGTGCGCTCGGGATGCTGGCTTTGCCAATGCGCTAGCCCCTCAGACAAAAAAACATGGCGCGACTCCCGTACTGCCCCGTGCCGCGAATGGTAGCTTTCGTCCATCTGTGGCCAAACCAACGAGTGCGAACCATCACCGGTAAGCAGCAGCTGGGCTTGTGTGTGTTCGGGGCTTAGGTTTTCCATGTTCGATCAAGGTGTTGTTTGAGTTGTTGCCTAAATTGCTCTAAAACAGCGGTATTTTGTTGTTGATCGCTGTGTATTTCGAGTATTTTGGGTGTCTGCTCCTGTATCCAGAAATGTTCCAAAGCCGTGAAGAGCTGATCGCGGTCATTGGCTTGCACATAAAAAAGCCCAAAATCCTCGGCGGTTAATTGAGCTGTCCGCTGGTGTGGTGTCGTAAAATAAGGTGAGAGTTCGGGCTGTGCAGGCGGCCCCTGAATCATCCGAAAGATGCCTCCTCCACGGTTATTGAGCAAGACAATGCGTAGATTTTTGGGGAGATGATCGTGCCAGAAGGCGTTGTGATCGTAGAAGAAGGCCACATCGCCCGTCAGGAGTACATGTGTGCGGATGGGATCAGCCAGGGCGTGTCCGATGGCTGTGCTGGTGGAGCCATCAATGCCGCTTGTTCCTCGATTGGCGCATACACGCACATCATCGCGCTGGGCTAAGTTGATGAAGTTAGCATAGCGCACGGGCATACTGTTGGCCAGGTGCAAGACCGTATTTTCCGGTAGGCGTTGCATGACTTCATAAACCGCTTCAAATTCTGAAAAGAGTTGTTGATTATGCCAAAAATCAAACAAAAAACTACGTACTTCCTCGTCTGTCGTCTGCCACAAAAACTGATAGGCTGCCTCGGGGGCGTTAAATTTTCGCTCACGTAGGTCTTCAAAAAAGGTCTCGGGATCGCTCCGCAAAATGTGTGTCAAGGACTGGAATGTATCGGCAACATCCCCGACTGCCTGAATATGCCAATGGTATTCAGGACGGTATTTACGAAGAAACAATTTTACATTTTTTGAAATAATTGAACGCCCAAAAGTAATCAGCAAATCGGGCTGAAAACGCGCTGGATAGGCTACACGTCCCAAAAATAAATCCTGATGATGTACCGCCTGTCGATGCCCAAATTGATTCGTGATAACATCGGTCAGGATGGGAATTTTGTCAGGAAAAAGGTAGGGTTCTCGCCGAGATTCCTGCCCCGCAACGATCAGTTTGAGGGGCGAACGATCCCATATTTTTTGGAGTTCTCCCCAGGCGCGTCGCGGCAGTCGGGTCTGTCCTCCCACATACTGGCTCACCCGTGGGGCGCGTTCACTCCAAAACTGCTGCTGCTCTTTGGGGTAAAACGGCTCACGGAGCGGTACGTTCAGATGGACAGGCCCCATAGGTGCATCAAGGGCAGCCGTAATGGCGCGATTGGTGAGTGCCTGGATATGCCATCGTGCGTCAAAGTGCTGATAATCAACGGGCATCTGCCAGCTACCCTTAACATGCCGTCCGTAAATACCCTCCTGACGGATGGTTTGCCCGTCGCGTTGGTCGATCCACTCAGGCGGACGGTCAGCGGTCAAGATCAAGAGCGGAACCGCCTCAAAAAAAGCCTCCGCAACAGCCGGCGCGTAGTTGTAAGCCGCTGATCCAGAGGTACATATTAGCGCAACAGGCATTCCCAGCGTTTGTGCCATTCCGAGGGCGACAAAAGCCGCTGCCCGTTCGTCGGGCAACAAATAAGTCCGGATATGTGGATGCCGAACAAAGGAGAGCATCAGGGGTGCTGACCGCGATCCAGGCGATATAACTGCGTGTTGCACACCCCGTTGCGCACATATTTCCGCGATACTCAACAGGGCTTGTAGGGGATACTTAGAGGTGTCCTCGTCCATCGTTTTTTTTGCTTAACCGCCACAGCCTACCAATCGCATCAAGTTATCCCCGATAGCTGCCTCCAGGCTTTCAGCATAGGCTTGCCATACATCCAGATCCTCTGATAATGAATCAAAATGTATGTTTTCTGTTATTTCTGGTTGTTCCTCTGACTTTTCCATAAGCGTTGTTGTTTTTAAGAAAGATAATCATCCGTGTCTATCACAATCGTTACGGGACCATCATTGACCAAATGCACCTGCATCAAAGCCCCGAAACGCCCTGTGGCCACCGATGTACCGAGTACTGCTCGCAACTCCTGACAAAACAAATCGTACTGCTGCTGGGCATAATCAGGGGCAGCCGAGGCGACAAAAGAAGGACGGTTTCCCTTCTGGATATTGGCAAAAAGTGTGAATTGACTCACGACAAGTGCTTGTCCCTGAACATCTAACAAGGATAAGTTCATCTTTCCGTTGCTATCGGAAAAGATGCGCAGATGCAGTAGCTTTTTGAGCAGCCAGGCACGGTGATGTTCCTCATCCTGGGGAGCGATACCGAGCAAGATAAGCAAGCCCCGCCCGATCTGTCCTACTATTCCCTCTGTTTCGATGTGGACAGCAGCAGACTGTACACGTTGTACAACAGCTCTCATAGGTTTTTTTGATTTTGTGCCAATAATTGATCGCTCCATGTTTCTACCTGCTCTGCCTGATCCACCGAAAAATCTCCGATATGTGTTCTTCGCAAATTTTGCAAATAAGCGCCAACACCTAGCTGCTGTCCAAAATCGTGGGCAAGGCTTCGGATATACGTACCTTTGGAGCAGCGCACCTCAAAATCTATCTCAGGCAGACGTATATCTGTGATGGTAAAAGTTTCTATCCGAACTTTTCGGGCCTGGAGGGTCAGATCACGTCCCGCCCTGGCATGTGTATAGGCACGCTTACCGGCTACCTGGATGGCAGAAAATACAGGCGGCACTTGCTCAATATCCCCCAAAAAGTGCTGTGCAGTTGATAAGATGTTGTTTTCTGAAAGATGCCCGTAAGCATGAGTCTCCGAAATCTCTGTTTCCATATCGTAAGACGGCCGCTGGGCCCCTACGCAAAAAGTGCCGGTGTAGGTCTTGGGCTGTCCCTGAAAAGATTCAATTTGCTTCGTCATCTTACCCGTACAAAGCAGGAGCAGTCCCGTAGCCATAGGGTCAAGTGTGCCAGCATGTCCAACTTTGATTTTTTGTTGGGCTACGCGCCGAATGGTATTGCGCACCTTCGCCACGACATTGAAAGAAGTCCAATGCAGGGGCTTATCGAAGGCCAGCACCTGTCCCTCACCAAAAAAAAACAGCCCATTCATTCGTGTTCATTTTGTGGAGGTTCTTTTTGATCGCGGAGCCGAAAACGCTTGGGTTCTTCAGCAGTTTCAATTAAAATACGCTTTTTGATGTCTTCTATGGCTCGTTCTATTTCGGGGGGAGAGCTATTGCCCAGGGCTTGATTGACCTCATAGTCAGGGTCGCGCATCTGGCGTGATACCTCTTCATAAGAATCTGCAATGGCTTCTTGTTCAGATACTTGATCTTTGATTTTGTCTAGCATCGTGTGCATCCCCGAGGCATCAAATCGAGAAAGGCTCTCGTGCAAGTTTTGGGTAGCTTTGCTGATTTTGGAACGGGCTTTGAGGGTACGCAGTTCGTTTTCGTATTTGATGACCTGGCTTCTGATCTGTTGAACGCGCATATCCATTTCTTGTACCAGGCTTTCATATTTTTGTATCTCTTGTTCTCCATTCTGCAACTGCTGATACATGCTTTCCTTTTGCATGAGGGCTTGTTTGGCTAAGCGATCGGCTTGCTCTTGGGGGATTTCTCCTTGATACGCTTTCTTGAGGAGCAGGATTGCTTTCTGTTCGTAGTTATCGGCGATGCGTCGGGCGCGTTCGTTTTCTCGCTTAGCTCTGATGGCGGCCGCCCTGATTTCGGATAAGCCTCTGGCTCCCTCGTGGAGGTCTTTTTTGAGGGCAGCCACGTTTTGTTCGGTGATACGGATGGGGTCTTCCATCTGATCGAGTTTTTGATGAACGTGGGCTTCTCCTATTTTCAGAAGACGTTTTAAATAGTTCCACATGGGTATCTAATTTTTACTCTCATGTTTTTTCTTGAAATAACTATACGCCACATTGATTTTTTGGGTCAATTCGACGGCTGCCTTTTGTCGCGTGGGGTCATTGGGGAAGCGGTCGGGATGGTATTTTTTCATCATTTTCCGATAAGCTGCCTTGATTTCCTCCATGGAAGCATTGGGGGCTAACTCGAGAAGGCGGTAATACTCGTTTTCTTTGGGATTGAAGGCTGGCTCTCGGGGTGGAGGTGCCTGGGTATGGGTATCTTCCCGCTCCTGCTGGCGTAAGATTTTTTCGATTTCTGCATCGAGGTCATTGTTTTCCTCCTTAAACCAGTCATTTACGTAAGAACGTCCGATATTTTTGAGACGGTTGAAAAGCATAGGCGGTATTTACATGAAGAATTTAACCAACAAGTTACTAAATTTTTCTTGTAACTTAGCACAATCAACGAAAGTTTGAACAAAAAAATGAAAATCGGAATCATTCGGGAGGGTAAGCGTCCCATTGATCGGCGCGTTCCCCTTACGCCCGCACAAGCCAAAAAACTCACAAGCACCTATCCGGGGGTAGAAGTTGTGGTTCAGCCCAGCTCTATCCGCTGTTTTCTTGATACGGATTATGCCGCCTTAGGGTTGCCCGTACAGGACGACCTCCATGACTGCGACATCCTCTTGGGCGTAAAAGAAGTGCCTATTCCCGATCTGATCCCCAACAAAACCTATTTCTTTTTTTCGCATACCATCAAAAAACAAGCCTATAACCGTGATCTTTTGCGAAGCATCCTTCAAAAAAACATCACTTTGGTTGATTACGAAGTCCTCACCGATCCACAAGGGCAACGGGTCATTGCCTTTGGGCGTTATGCGGGTATTGTGGGGGCGTATAATGGCATCTGGGCCTACGGGCAGCGCACAGGTAGCTTTTCGCTCAAACGTGCCTATAAGTGCCACGACTTAAAAGAACTACAAAAAGAGTTTCAAAAAGTAAAACTACCACCCATCAAAATTGCCCTCACCGGTACAGGCCGCGTAGGGCAGGGTGCCATGGAGGTACTCGATGGCATGGGCATTAAGCGGGTATCGGTTCGTGATTTTTTGGAGAAACCCTTTACGGAAGCGGTTTACGTCTCACTTGATACCTCGGACTACAACCAGACCACCGATGGCCGTCCCTTCGATCTGGCGGCTTTCTATCAAGACCCCCGTGCAGGATTTACGAGTAACTTCAAACGCTTCCTGCCACAGACTGACCTGCTCATTGCGGGTGCTTATTGGGATATGCGTGCGCCCGTGTTGTTTGAGAAATCTGACATGAAAACGGGTAATTTTAACATTCAGGTCATCGCTGACATCACCTGCGACATCGAAGGCTCCATCCCATCCACGAAGCAGCCCAGCACGATTGATGATCCCATTTATGACTACAACACACTGACAGACAAGATCGAACCTGCAACTTTTAAGCCCGGTAGCATTACCGTCATGGCAGTCGATAACCTCCCTTGCGAACTCCCTCGCGATGCCTCTACGGATTTTGGACAGATGCTCACGGAGAAGGTACTGCCTTACTTTTTGGGAGAGGACACCAACGGCATACGCCAACGCGCCACCATTACCCACCAGGGCAAACTCACCCCAACATTTGATTACTTGACCGACTACGTGAGCTAGCAGACAAAAAAAACCTATAAGGTTTTGAAAGCCTTATAGGTTTGTCTTTGCTCCTTAGTCCCGCACCAGTACCACTTCGGGGGCTTCTTTGAGGACGATCTCTTGACGCACCTGATCGGTGGGAAGCGGCTGTGCCTGGGCGTGTCCGTGTGCGCCCTCCTGTGCGATCAGGGGTGCAATGACCAGCCCTACCAGCGAACTCAACTTGATGAGGATGTTCATCGACGGACCCGACGTATCCTTGAACGGATCGCCGACGGTATCGCCCGTAACGGCAGCTTTGTGGGGTTCGGAACCTTTGTAGTAGGTCTGACCGTTGATGAGTACTCCTTTTTCAAAACTTTTCTTGGCATTGTCCCAGGCACCGCCGGCGTTGGACTGGAAAATAGCCCACAAGACCCCCGAAACCGTTACACCAGCCATATAGCCACCCAACGGCTCGGGCCCAAAAGCAACACCGACCACAATGGGGACGATGATCGTGATGGCTCCCGGAAGCATCATCTCCTTGATCGCCGCCTGCGTAGAAATATCGACGCATTTGCCGTACTCGGGTTCGGCTTTGTACTCCATGATACCCGGAATTTCGCGGAACTGACGACGCACCTCCTGCACCATCGCCATCGCGGCACGCCCTACGGCACTCATCGCCAGGGCCGAAAAAACCACCGGAATCATCGCCCCCACAAAGAGCATCGCCAATACGTCGGCTTTAAAAATGTTGATGCCGTCGATGCCCGTAAACTTGACATAGGCCGCAAAGAGAGCCAGGGCCGTCAAGGCTGCCGAAGCAATAGCAAAGCCTTTGCCGATGGCTGCCGTCGTGTTACCGACCGAGTCCAGGATGTCCGTGCGTCCACGCACCTCTTCGGGTAAGCCGCTCATCTCGGCGATACCGCCGGCGTTATCGGCAATGGGGCCAAAAGCATCAATGGCCAACTGCATCGCCGTCGTGGCCATCATGGCCGAAGCAGCAATGGCTACCCCATAAAAACCGGCAAAGAAATACGAAGCAAAAATACCGGCAGCAAACAACACCACAGGCATCCAGGTAGAGAGCATTCCCACGGCCAGACCCGCGATGATATTTGTGGCCCCACCCGTAGCCGACTGCTGTACGATGCTATTGACGGGCCCCTTGTTCATGGCCGTGTAGTACTCCGTGATGAGTGAAATCAAAGCCCCTACCACCAGACCAACCACCACAGCAAAGAAAACATTCATCGAAGAAACCGCACGCGGGGCCGCCTCACCAAAGAAACTCATCTGAATCTCCGAAGGTAACATCCACTGGATCAGTCCAAAACAAGCCACACCCGTCAGAGCAATCGAAAGCCAGTTGCCCAGGTTGAGGGCCCCCTGTACGTTGCCGTTGTCGTCTTTGATCCGAATAAAAAACGTCCCGACGATAGATAAAATGATACCCACACCCGCGATCACCATCGGCAGCAGAATCGTAGAAAGTCCGTTGAAGTTGTCCTGAATACCGTTCGGGCCCGCATCCATGATGAGATAGTTGCCCAAAACCATCGCCGCCAAAACCGTAGCGACATACGACCCAAAAAGGTCTGCGCCCATACCGGCAACATCACCTACGTTATCGCCTACGTTGTCGGCGATGGTGGCTGGGTTACGGGGGTCATCCTCGGGAATGCCAGCTTCTACTTTGCCGACCAGGTCCGCCCCTACGTCAGCAGCTTTGGTGTAAATACCGCCACCCACACGGGCAAAAAGAGCAATCGACTCGGCACCCAAAGAAAAACCAGCCAGTACCTCCAAAACAATGACCATCTGCTGGGCCCCGCCATTGGCTAGACTGCCATCCATAAAATTCAAGAAGAACAAAATAAACAGCAAACTCAAACCCAACACAGCCAGACCAGCCACGCCGAGTCCCATGACCGTACCCCCCGAAAAAGAAACGTTCAAGGCCGTAGCCAGGCTCGTCCGTGCTGCCTGGGCCGTACGTACATTGGCTTGCGTGGCAATACGCATCCCGATAAAACCTGCTACGGCCGAAAATACAGCACCAATCACGAAAGCGACGATGATTAACCAGTGAGAGGTCTCGACGATCGTGGAAAGAATACCCAAAAGCACGCTTGCCAGCACGACAAAAATGGACAGCACCCGGTACTCCGCCTTCAAAAATGCCATCGCCCCATCAGCGATTGCCTTGGCCAGCGACTGCATATTGGCATCTCCGGCGGGCTGCTTGCTAACCCATGCGGCTTTATAGGCCATATAGAGCAAGCCAATTACACCAAAGAGCGGCAAAAAATACATCAAATTACTCATGTGGTTTGATAGAGTTTAGTTGTGAATCCCAAAGATAAGAACCTTTGTAAAGCCCGCAAGCAAATCATGTAAGAAAAACAAGCGATTGCCTCAAGGCGCATACTCAAAGGCACCCATGTCGGGCCGACCGTCGCGGGCCCTGCCCAGGATGTCCTGGAGGATCGTGGGGATCACCCAACCCGCGTCCCGCGCCGGCGACAGCGAATCGGGCTGATAGTCATAAAAAAATGGCGCAACAAATCTCGGGTTTTGATTCAGAACATTATCATTACCTTCAAAAAAAGTCATTTGTTGTGTTCGTATCAAAGAATGACTGATTTGTAAGGAAAATGACTGACCAGGCGCATCAAAAATAAAAATCTCTTCATCCAACGACCCCCACAAGATGCTGTTTCGGATGCGTACCGAAAGCGGCTCCTGAAAGGAAAGCCCCGCAGATTCAAAAAAGTTTGTGAAGGCGATGGAGGGGTTCTGCCGCAAAAAATCAAAAGAGAAGTTGGCGAGCGTTACATGATCCAGGACGTAATTCCCCCCCGCAAAGGCAGCGAAGGTTTGGTTGAGGCAGTTGTTAATCAAGGTGTTCTCTAGCGTAACATCCGAGCCAAAGGCCAGCACACCGGCATCGCTCATATTTTCGATGCGCGTCTGTTGGATGATTACGTCCGGAAT
This sequence comes from Bernardetiaceae bacterium, assembly GCA_036822015.1. Classification (GTDB taxonomy): domain Bacteria; phylum Bacteroidota; class Bacteroidia; order Cytophagales; family Bernardetiaceae; genus DAISIL01. The sequence goes on from DAISIL010000012.1 coordinate 28,940, forward strand.
CGTATCGGGGTCGGGTGTGCCAGCGCGAAAGCCCCAGCGGGCGTTGCGTATCCGAGCGTGTCTGATGCGGCTTTGCCCCGCTCCTTGCGCACTCACGATGCCTCCCCACTGTCCGGGCGCGTCTTTGAACAACTCTTCTTGACGGATACCTGTCAATAAAACCGGCTTTTCTGCACTTCCTTTAATTTCCAGCATACCCGCAACAAAAATAAACACATCGGGGTAAGCATAAATCTCCGCGCCAGCTTCAATGCTCAGATGTTGGAGCGAGTCCACGATCAGACTGCTCAACAAGATATACGGCTGATCGGCATTCCAGACTTCATCACTTCGTACACGATAGTCGCGGAGTAAGATAGCATTACGCCCCCAGGCGTGTATGGGTAGGCGTTGTGTGCCAGCGGTGGTTTGGAAGCGGATGTGTCGCTCCACCAGCAGAATATCATTATTTGGCAGGCGATCCAGACGCGCCTCCACCAAAATCAAGAGCGAGTCTTGTCCTAATAGGCGTACTTTTTCCAGGGCATTGGTACGGATGCCGTTGATGACAAGCGTAAAGGCAGGGGTTGGCAGTGTTTCTTCTAGGGCAATATCGACTTCAATGGCTCCTTTGTTGGGATTTTTTATCCAAAGCCGCTGAACAGGAAGATTGATTTGTGTAAATACAGTATCAAAAAATACAGTATCTCTTGAAAAGACTAAAGATTCAACATTTTGCCTTATCAAAATATCTTCTTCGGGTTGACATCCTGCCCAAAGTCCCATCAACAAAACGGCCCCGTACCAGTATAAGTATTTGCGCATCAACGGTTATCGTCCTCTTCGGTGATTAGGGGTAGTTCATTTTCCACAACAGGGGCATTATACTTTTTGCGCAGCGCGTCCAGATCAATACGTGTTGGGGTAATGATCGCATCCCTGAACTCCTCCCGCACCTTGACCAGGAGTGGATAAGCCTCCATGCGAGAAAAGAAATTGCCGAGGCGCACCTTGTAGTTGGGCTGCTCATAACGGCGATCGGGTGTCTCTTCGATGTTGTTCTTTTGGGCAAATTCTTTAAATTTTTTCAAATATTCGTCAGCGTCTCTTGCATTCCGATCAGAGTATAACAAAATTCGATAACCGTTGGTCTCTCTCAAAAGCCCGAGTTGCTGTGCCTTTCGGTGCAGCAGCGTATCGAAGAGGAGACGCTCGGGATTACTTGGCGGTTGCAAGCGAGTAACCTCCGTGATCGTCTCTTTATCAGGAGCTTGATCTGTTTTTTTGTCGGGCAAGGGAGGCTCCATCACGATACGGTATCGGCTAATATCTTCGGTGTGTGTACCTATGCTAGGCTTGGTTGTGGCGCAGGCGGCCGACAAAATCGTCAAAGCAAATAAAAAAAATTGTCTCATCAGTCTTATCAATCAAAGAAACGCCACTGAAAACCAAACTCAAACGAACGTGGTTGGGCCATATAAAAAGGGGTTTCAAAGTAGTTTTGGGCGGATAGCCCTTGCAGTAGATTGTTAATTTTGAGAAATAAAAATACGCGATTTACCCGAAAGTTCCAAAAGGCATCGGCATAGATGTAATTGCCGATCTGATGTTGGTCTTGTAATTGGAACTGCTGCGTAGCCGGATTGAAGCTATTGCCCTGAAAAGCCGAATGCCAATGCAGTTCCACCCCAATACGCGAAGGCATGATACCTTTGAAGAGCTTACGCTCGTAGTACATCGTCAGTGTAGTAAAAAATTGTGGTATTCTGATAATTTCTTGTTCGAGATTTTGAGAATACATAACATCTAGTTCTGCATTCCAGTATTTGTAATAAACCTTCCCCTTCCAGCCGCCATGTATGAGGCGTATTTGGGCGGTATCTTGACGGGCAATCCCTTCTTGATCGTAAAAAACGAAACGGTCATACTGCCGTATCCTGGCGAAGGGATGTACCTCAAAGCCCCAGCTTGAATCCCGAAGAGAGCGATAATGATACGTTAGCTGAACTTCTTGCGCCAAAACATTGCGAAAATCGCGATTATCCCAGCGGTAATGATTACCAAAACGCCGATCTTGCGCCCACAAATCGGGAGCATAACTACTACTGCTGATCTCGGCCGTCCAACTCGGATGCTGCCATGTTCCGGTAAGTCGGTAACCACCGCCGATCAGATACTCGGCCTGTCCAGATATTTGATGCCCCTGTGAATCAAGGGGTAGCTGAATATATCCCCCCACAAACAACTCGTCGGGCAGGTCTCTGCGAATACTCGTATCTTGTATGCTGCTGTCTTGCAGTGATCGGGTACGGAAGCCATAGCTGCGATAACGGGCATAGGTTCGGAGTTGGTATTTATTGACACGTACCTTGATGCCCGCCGTATGGTCGGTCAGGTCGAAGGTAGCACTGTATCGGGTTTGTTGAGCGTTCGTGGAATCGAAGTAGTTGCGGGGATAAAAGGTACGATTGCTTTGATAATTATCATCTCTCAATCGACTTGCATAATTGGCGCGTGTAAACGTATAAAAAACCGAAAGATGATCGCGGGCTACTGCGTACTCTTGGTATAGGTGCAACCGCCGCCCATCTTCTCGGTGCTGGGCACGGGTCAGGCGTTCGGTTAGCTCGGCATTGGGTACCAAAAACAAGCTGTCCATGCTCTGGCGTATCCGTTGAGCGCGTAAGCCCCCTGATTCGAGGTTATCAAACTGATAGTATATGAAATGAGCCAGCAACTTATAGCGGCGGTTGGGGGTGTAGTAGCGCGTCGATACGCCAAAAGTCTGATGGGTAAGCATGACATCGTTTCGCCTAAAGTTGTTGCCCACCACCCGATTGGCAGCCCTTCGGTAGTAAAGCAAACCCACATTCCACTCCGGATTTACGTTACGCGCAAATTCTGTAATGAGGTCTGTCTTGCCTTGCCCTCCCTGAATCAGGTGTAGGTTGGTGAAGGGCGACTGCGTATTGAAGTACCGAACGGCTTCGGGGGCGAGCCTATACTGATCGTAGGCCGTTGCTCCCCAACGGGTACCGATCTGGTCGGGCGTTTGGTGGAAAATCGCGTGTAGAGGCGTCCCGATATTTCCTAAGTTTTGGTAGCGATAGTCGAGCCGCTGGATGCGGTTGTAGCGGTGCATGAAGCCCAGGGTTGTATCTAGGGTGCGTCCCGAATCACCAAAAAATCTTAGGGTAGTCTCGTAAAGGAAGGTTGTCGTTTTAAAATCGTAGTTGATGGAGTCAGTTTTGCTGGATTTTTGATTTTTTTTGGTGGTGTCGCTGGGTGTGTTGGCATTGCGCCTGGGTAGGTTGAGGCCACCCAAGCCACCGCCGCCTATTTGCCCATATACGTTACCCGCAATGAAACACATCAACCACAAAAAAATCCATTTACTTTTCATTGGCGCAAAAGTACAATCCTTAGCGTGATGGCCACTTTACTTTAACGAGATTTTTTATCTGCGCCAACGAATAAAAAGCGTCTCGAGCAGCAAAAACAACAAAGCCGCCACCAAAAAATACCTCCAGAGTGGCAGGGCAATATACTGATCGCTGAACGAGCGGATGAGCGGGCGGGTCTCTGCTCCATCGTAGATAAATACGCGAGGATGACTGGCAAAGAGGCGGCGGAGGTCTTCTTCGGTGTAAGTCTCGGGATAGGATTCGTCCTTTGAAATATTGAAAGCCAGCAAGGCAACAGCCGCGTTATCCGCCTGACGTACCAGGGCATAATGCCCCGCTTCGAGTAGCTCGGGCTGGAGATCGAGGATCAGTTGGTTGCCCAACACCCGCTGGGCCGGGATAAAAGGCTGCCCACTGCGCGTGCGGGGTTCGAGGCGAAAAACCTGGTTGCTACGCAGGCTATCCAGGGTGAGCCGGACTTGTGAGGTTTGGAGGGAATAGGCCAGCGGCGCCAAACTTTGCTTGCCCACAAAAGCCATTCGGTACATCGTCGGGACAAACAGGGCGTGTTTTTGGAAGTTGCCCGCTTCGGTTTGTAGGGATGAGGCAAAGAGAAAAAGATTGCCAGCACCTTTCCTTAAATTACTCAAAAATAGCTTGTTATCACGGTAGCGTAAGATTGGTTTTCCTCCCCATTGCAAAACGGGTTTGCTTTGGGGCAGGTTCATATTGGCGGGTACGCGCTCAAACACCCCTTCATAAAACGGGTCATCTTCGCGGGGCAAAGCTAGCGGGAGCATATCGGAGGCACTCACCCGCTCGGGCATCTGCCCCACCAGCTTGGCATAGCTTTGCAGCCCCGTAACGAGCATGGGCGGGATGATGACCAGCACACCGCCGCGTTGGAGCATATCCTCGAGGGCTTGTTGCAGGGAGGCATCGGGATCGGGCAGATGAGCCAAAACCACCATATCGGCCGTGAGCAGGGCGTTGTAGTCCACCTGATCGGCGGGGAAATATTGCGGCGCAAAAAAATCGTTATTTTCAAAAACTTGTGCCGCATAACGCGCCTCGGCATCCCCACCGATGGTAACGATATTGATTTTTGGAGATACCTGCAAGGTAAAATAGTGCTTATCGTCGAAGGTGAGGGGATAGTCTTCTAGTTCGAGATAAGCCGTTTTTTCGCCGGCACTATCAACAGCAAAAGGCATCTGCAAGACCTGCTCACTTTGCGGCGACAGGGATACCGACCGGCTGGATACCTGCCGATTCGCTATAAAAAATTGCAATAAACGGTTTTCTACGGCTTCCTTGCCCGTGTTGCGGAGGCGAATATGCAAGAGATTGTTTTGGTTGGCTTGCACGAAGGGATTTTCAAGCCAGACGCTGTCCACGACCAGGTTGGGAATGTTCTGCTCGGCAGGTAGGCGTATGAGGTAGTGGGTGTGGTTGCTGTCGATGGGCAGGCTTTCGAGATCGCCGAGGGTGCGTTTTTGGAAATCACTGATCCAAAAGATTTGGTGTCCGGCCGAGCCTTGCGTTTGCAGGTGCTTACGCTGGCGATCATAGGTTTGGTTTAGGCTTGGCGAGGTGGAGACAAAATCAACGCCAAAGAGCTTTTCTTCAAGGACTTCAGCAGGATAAAAGTAGGTAGAACTTCCGGTAGTTGGGGCGTTGGTCTGTAACTGAAACCGCACCTGGGCGGGAAAAATACGGGTGAGTTCCTGGGCAATATTTTTGGCTTGATCCAGGAGTTGAACGCCTTCGTTTTCGTTTTGGAGGCTGTAAGAGTTATCCAGATAAAGGGCAACTCGGCTGCCTAGCGGAGCGGTGTTTTGGCTGCTTTCGCCTGGACGTATGGGCTGGGCAAAGGCAATCACGAGGGCAACAATAAAAGCCATGCGGGCAAGCAAAATGAGCCAGTGTTTGAGACGATTGCGGGAGGTAGCCGTCGATTGTACCTCGCGCAAAAAAGCTACGTTTGTAAAATAGACAACTTTCGGCCGCTGAAAATTAAAAAAATGGATGATGATCGGAATCAGGACTGCCAGCAGCCCCCAGAGGTACTCGGGATGCAGAAATGCCATAGATAGGTGGAGAGCTATGCGTTTACTTATTTAACTTTTTGCCACTCAGGGCGATCAAGAAAACTTTCTAAACGACCAACCAGGACTTGAAAAGCTTCGGGGGCCTACTTGTCATAGTCCATGACTTGATAGCCATCAAAGGTAACATATGTCGTCGGTAAATCGCTACGGCTGCTGCGATAACTTTCCTTAAAAGTACGTTCAAATTGGATGTGCTCAAAGGAGGTACGCAAGGTTTGTATCGTTTCTTCATCAAATTTGGCAGTATAAATTCCTTGTTTATCCATGAACTGCTTGGCATGAAGGTAAGCCCGACCATCGGCGGCAATGCGCATCAAATACACCGGACAAGTACCGAAGCAGGCGGTCTTTTGGAGTATAAAAAGTGCCGGATCATCCTCTGACAAAGGGCGTTGGACGGCACAGGCAAGCAATCCTCCCAAGATCAAGACAAAGAGTAGTTTGTTCATCAGCAAAATTTTTTCGTTAGATTAGCAGAAAGATACATTTTTTCTATGAAAACAAAAGCACTCCTGACCGCCCTAGACGCACTGGCGAAGACGATTCCACACGCCAACCGTAGCGATACCCATATCTCTGCACAAGGCGTGGGCTGGCATATTGCGCATTCCCTGACAGTCATCGAGAAGGTCTGCCAACAAACCATCCAGTCGGATCCAGAGGCATTTCGTCCCAGTTTTAAGCTCTCCAAAACCATTGTCCTCCTGACCGGGTACATCCCACGTGGTGCCGCCAAAGCCCCAAAAGTCGTTTTGCCAGAGCCAGAATTTGATCCGCAAAAAATTGAACAGCAAGTACTTAACGCACGAAATCTCATCACCCAACTCGAAAAACTTCCCCCTCGGGCTTTTTTTGAACATCCTTATTTTGGACATGTAGCCCTCCGATCCGTGCCGCGCTTCCTGGAAATACATACTCGGCATCACCTCAAAATCATTCAGGATATTTTGCATACCTGATGAACTTTTGCGTGAGGAATTGCGTTTTAATGCGTACATTTGCAACTTAATTGCAAACAAAAAAATGTGGTATAAAAACTTAGACTTTTGGGGGATGTCGGCATCCTTGCTTTGCGCGGTACATTGTGCAGCCTTGCCGGTTTTGGTTACGTTTTCGGTGGCCGGCAACTGGGCTTTATGGTCGGATGTACGGCTAGAAGCACTTTTTTTGTCCGGATCGGGGCTGCTGGCCATTTTTTCTTTGATTCCGGGCTACAGGCAGCACCATTACGGCTTGGCTTTGGGGGTGGCTGTAGGTGGCTTTTTGCTGCTCTTACTCGGGCATCTCCCCGACTTGCTGCACGGACATGGCGGGCATGGACACGCCCATCATCCATCCGAGGCGCAATCGTGGGTTTCGGCTGTGGGCGGCTTGTGTTTGGCATCCGCGCATTGGATCAACTGGCGATGGATGCGCCATCAGCGCGGCTGCTCCCTCAAATAGACGGGAACACATACAGCATTAAATCTCCTCGGCCGAGCAACCTTTGCCCCCTCCCTGGCATCTTTACCCCACAACCAAACCAATAACTGCTGATGATACGTCCCTTTTTTGTCTTGCTTTTTGTCCTTATTTCATGGTATGCAGCCGCCCAGCCCATCACAAAAGAAATTGAACTAGCTGATTTTGAAGAAATCAGACTAAGCAGTATCGTAGAGCTTTTCCTGACACAATCCGATAAAGACCAACTCAGGATCGTCTATGAGGGCTTTCAAGCCGAGGAGATCGTCAGTGAAGTAAAAAAAGGCGTGCTGCAATTAGGCACACGATCTAAACGGAAGCATTTCGGTAAGAAGCACTACGTCCGAGCTTATGTTTCGTTTACTACCCTCAACAAAATCACGGCGGGGGGTGCAACGGCAGTACATATCGAAGCACCCATCACGATAAAAAACCTCACCCTAGACCTGGGCGGAGCAACTACCCTCAAAGCCAATGCCTCCATAGAAGCCCAGACCCTCGAGCTGAACCTCTCCGGGGCATCGGATATGAAGGTAGCCGATCTGATGACGGCCCAACAACTGACCCTCAACCTTAGCGGTGGCTCCAGCCTCAAATCACCGCTCAACGTACAGACCATCAAAGGCAAATGTAGTGGAGCGTCCAATGCCAAATTTTCGGGGAAAGCAGAAGACCAAACCCTGACCCTCTCCGGCTCCAGCAACTACAAAGCACAAGAACTGACCAGCCAGACGGCTTCTCTGAACATCTCCGGAGCAAGCAATGCCAGCGTCTTTGTCCAACAGCAGCTCACCGCCGATGCCTCCGGGGCCAGTGATCTCAAATATTGGGGCAAACCCCAAAACACGGATTTGTCCAGCTCGGGAGCATCCAAGATACAAGCCCGAGAGTAACGATATTTTTCGATTCTTTTTGTTAGCTTTGTTGGTTTAATATCAATGACCGATACACACCGACATCATGCCCATCTATCTGGATAATGCCGCCACCACAAGTTTAGATGCCTCTGTCTTGGATGCCATGCTGCCCTACCTCAAGCAGCACTACGGCAATCCCTCCTCCACACACGCTTTTGGGCGAGCAGCAAAAGGAGCCGTAGAGACAGCCCGCAAAAAGGTAGCTGATCTTTTGGGCGTTACGCCTGCCGAAATCGTCTTTACCTCGGGTGGCACCGAAGCCGACAACCTAGCCCTGCGCGGTGCCATTGACCGCTTTGGTGTTCGGCATGTATGCACTACGCGCCTCGAGCATCACGCCGTTTTGCATACCCTTGAGTCGCTTGCCGCCGCCGGTAGCATCCAGTTGCATTTCCTGGAAACAGACGAGAAAGGGCGATTTGCGATGCCTGACCTTGAAGCCTTTCTGGCTGCCCATCCCCAGTCGCTGGTATCCTTGATGCACGGCAACAACGAAATCGGCAACTTGATCGACCTGGCAGAGATCAGTGCCTGTGTGCAAGCACACGGGGGGTATTTTCACTCGGATACCGTCCAGACGACTGGACATTTTGATCTTCAACTTCGGGAGGTAGGCGTGCATTATACCGCCGCTTCGGCGCATAAGTTTCACGGGCCAAAAGGTGTCGGCTTTGCATTTATTGAAAAAAACCACAAAATACCAGCCCAGCAAACGGGCGGCAGCCAGGAGCGCGGTATCCGTGCCGGGACACACAACGTAGCCAGTATTGTAGGGCTAGCTGCCGCCCTCGAAAAAGCCATTCACTCCCAGGAGACCCATCGCTACCATATCCTCCAACTCAAAAAAAGCCTCCACGATGGCTTACGCTCTCGCTTCAAGAGCATTACATTCAACGGTTTGTCCGATGATATGGCGCAAAGCCTTTACACGGTCTTGAGTGTGAGCTTCCCCCGAACATCCGCAACAGAGATGTTGCTCTTCCAACTCGACATCCGGGGGATATGCGCCTCGGGGGGGAGTGCTTGTTCGAGCGGATCGGATCAAGGATCGCACGTCATCCGAGCATTGGGGCAACAAGACATAATACCTGTGCGGTTTTCTTTCAGCAAATGCAATGGTATTAACGAAATCGAAACCGTCCTAGATACCCTCACCGAGCTACTCCCCGACTGCTAAACTTCACCTATCCGTGATCGATCAATTTCCCTATCGGTTCATTCTGGGATCGGCTTCACCGCGTCGGCAGGCACTGTTGCAGTCCCTGGGATTGTCTTTTGAGGTGCGCGTGTTGAGCATCCCCGAAATACTCCCACCCGAAGTCAAACGCCATGAAGCCGCCTGCTATTTGGCGCGCCAAAAGAACCATGCCCAGTCGCTCTCTGGGGATGAACTCCTCCTGACGGCCGACACCGTGGTTTGGCTTCCCCAGTCGCAAGAGCTACTCGGTAAGCCCACCGACCTCTCCGATGCTCGTGCCATGCTCCACAAGCTCTCCGATACCGCCCACGAGGTCATCACGGGCGTATGTCTGCGGACGCATACACGGGAACTTTGCTTCCAGGAGACAACAACGGTACACTTTCGGGAACTCTCTACCGCCGACATCGACCACTATTTGAAAGATGGGCGGGCCCTCGATAGAGCCGGTGCTTACGGTATCCAGGATTGGATTGGGATGATCGGCGTACAAAAAATTGTTGGCGATTATTACAATGTTATGGGCTTGCCCGTCGGGGCTGTGTATGCGGCTTTGCGGTCTTTCATTATTAAACCGTTTTAACGACTACCCATCCCACCCGAGAGACCTTGTGGACGAGCTTTGTCCATTTACTTATCCTACCTTTGGTAGTCCGATCAAATAAATAACCGTCCCGAATTGATGGCGAGCCTTTCCCACTTGCCAGGTGTAGTGCTCGTGATCGGGTATCGCCGCGATCATACCACGCAAAGCAGCCGGCCCATAAAGCCTAAAAACAGACACCCAGCCATCCCAAAGCGTAAAAAAAGGCAAAAGCGGAATCAAGTAAGTGAAGACCAAGCGGCTCCAACGAAACGGACGCAAGAATGGCGTAACGACCCACATCAAAACCGTCAAGGCAAGCGTATTGATGATGAGCTGCAAGGGCGATTTGTCGATTGGCTCAAAGATACCCACCGGACGGCGACGGGCGACAGCCTCTCCCAAAAAACCTCGCGCCTCGTGGGGGCGCAAGTGATGGAAACCGTTAAAGATCGTCCAAAAACCCGAGTGTACATCTTCGGGTATATCCCTGACATCTAATGGTTTATCTCGAAAGGTGATCTTTGCCTGGCTGCGTGCCTCCACGTGCCGAAAGGCATCTGTGTTGGGGTAGAGATCGCTGCCTTGCATCGGGACAGACAGCCCCTGACGCAAGAGGTGATCCTGGATGATGAGCAAACTACCTCCCCCGCCCGAGCAGAAATCGACTAGGGTTTCTTCTTTGGAGGCCTGCCAGGCAGCAGACAACTGCGGGATCACGGCACGAAAGACATCAAAGGTCTCCATCAGAAAACGGAGGTAGTCCGTTTGTGAACGCCGAATGGTATCGGGATACCAGGGCATATCCTCCCACTCAAAGAGATGCAGTCGCATGAGCAATCAGTTGTTGGGCGTGGTCAAGTTCGGTAAAGATACGCTTCGGGATCAGGCGGTAAGCCTGCCCTTCGCCCCAATGCACGCCGATCAGATCGGGCGTTTGGTGGATATGCGTCAGATCGGCGTAGCTGATCTTGAGTGGCTCGTAATCCGTAATCTGAAAGGTCATAGATTGGTTATCAAAAGTAAAATCTGTTGGAACAAACAAAAGTTTTCCCTGGGCGTGATCGCTTAACAAGCGGATACCAGTTGCGATGCGGTAGCGGTACAAAGTCGGAAAGAAGAGCAACGCTACGCCAACCAGCGCCACAAAGGCTCCGTAGAGTTGTCCGGCAAAACTGCCGGCCGAAAAGAGCAGATAGCCTCCCGTCAGGAAAGCCACCGGCGGCAACCCCCAGCGAAGCAGCCAGCGGCGTTTGCGATGGGCGGGCGCATTCCAGTAGCGATCCAGGAGGTAGTCGGTCAGTTCGTCGGGCGTGAGTTGGTAGGTGTAAGTGTATTTCATGCGAGGACAAAAAAAAACAAAGGGTAGCATCTCGAAAAAGATACTACCCTTGATTTTGAAAAAATGTTTGCTTAGGGAGCCGTTACGGTGAGGATAATCGTCTCGTCGGGTTCGATGGTATTATCTGGTACGGTCTGGATGGTGAGGCTAGCCGTTGTTTGTCCGGCCGGGATGACGATAGTTCCCGAGGTAGCTCCAAAAGAAGCCGCTCCATAGGCTACCGTATAGTCCTGGTTGAAGGTAGCCGTTCCACCGACGGAGAAGTTTACGGTTAGGTCGGTAGCGGGAGCCACACTGCTCGTGAACGTAAATATGAAGCTGTTTACGGCTGCATCCTCGGCTACACTTGCCGGAGCAACCGTAACACTGATCTCGGGTAGGGCAGCGGCAGCGGCAGCATCAATACGGACGTTATCCATGTACAGATTTTGCCCCCATTGGTTGGTGGCTACAAATCGGAACTGTACGCGGGGGTTGTTCAGGAAGGCAGCCAGGTTGGTTGCCTCGGCTCTCCATTGGTTGCTTGCCGTCGGATTGAAGGGCGTGTTGCCATCAAAGCCTGCAACGGTAGAAAGTGCTGCCCCAGCTTTGTTGTAGATCGGGGTTGCGTTCCAGGTGTTGCCGCCATCGGTAGAGACCTCCACGCGGAGGGCATCCTCCGAGCCACCAAAAGGAGGCTCGGCATACGAGACCTCAAAAGTCAGCGTAGCGGCCGTGGTATTGTTTAGATTAACGACAGGCGAGTAGAGCATGATCTCGGTGCCTTTGCTGTTGAACTGAAAGTTGTTCACTCTGAGCATCGTAGAGGTAGCCGACTGGCTACCCGTGGCACTATGTGGCTCGAAGTAGTAGCAGGTAGGCACAGCCGCAGCCGTGTTGTTGTTGCTAATCTGGCTCCAGCCAGCTGGGAGTACCTCTCCCTCTTCATTAAGGCGCATGGTCTCGAAGGTCTCCGTAACAGGGAAATCGCTGATAGGAGCCACGGACTGGAACCGGAACGTGATGTTGTCCAGGTCGGTGTTGGTGTCCGTTTGTCCGTTGGGGCTGCTCACGGTAACGGAGAACGTCTGGGTGGCTGCATTGGCGGCCGTCGTGAAGGTATTGAGCGTAACAGTAGCAGAAGCACCGGTGGATAAGTTTCCGTTCCACGTCGTAGTGATGGGTGTGCCGCCATCAACTTGATAAGAAACCGAAGCCGAGGTAAGGGCATTGGTTCCGCGATTGACGATGCGCACCTGGGGAGCAAGCGTAGTTCCGGTGGCGTAATTCCCCACGGGTTTGATAACATCCACCAGAGCTACGTCGTTGGCTACCGGTGCTACGAAAGCATCCGAGTAAGTAAGCGATTGTCGGGAGGTTAGCATGATGGCACGCATCCGAGCCTTTTGGTCTCGGGTGAAGATATTCATGCAAGCATCCTGGGAGTAGTCCATGTAGTTTTCGATCATGCGATCCGTTACACCATCACAAGCCTTAGGTACGGTAGCCGTGGGCGTGCCTGTGTTGTTGCAGGACTGGTAATGCTGCCCACTGACGTTAGGCGTATCATCACAGCGATCATCTACGGTACAATCACCGTCGCCCCAGGTATGGAATAACCCGAGGTAATGCCCAACTTCATGCGTCATGGTGCGTCCGTAGGCATAGCCTGGGTTCATGTAGAACGTTTGGTCGCCAGGTTGGCGGTCAAGGGTACCAAAGGCATCAGGGATGCCTACCACACCATCGCGGGTGTTGTTGGGCAAAATAGAGCCACAGTTGCCTACACCTGCCACGGAGCTAGGCGCGGGCGGGAAAGTAGCAAAACCGAGAGTTGTGCCACTGATGGGAATAACCCAGACGTTCATGTAGCGCGAAGGATCCCAGATGGTGGCCGGCTTGATAATTGTGTTGATGGTATCCGAAGCGAACTTTCCATCCGCTCGGGTGGGCCAGCCTGTGACGGTAGCGTCGTAGCGACGAATGCCGTTGGTGGCATTGCCGCTGGGGTCGCGCTTAGCCATCACAAATTCGATTTCAGAATCAGCACCTACGGGGCTGTTGTTGAAGCCGCGTGTGCCGTTGGACTTGCGGAAATCTTCATTGAGAACAAAGATTTGGGAGAGGACTTGCTCATCGGTGATGTTGTTGGTGGTGCCGACGGCCTGCCCCGTATGGACGATGTGAACCACGATAGGGATTTTGAGTACCCCACGGGCTACACGGGCATCGCGCAAGCCAAAAACAGCCGATGTAATCTCTTCGCCGAGAGCATCCAGGCTGGGGATACGTGGGTTTTGTTCCTGTAATTGGTTGTGTACATGTACTGTAGCACAGCGGTCGTGGTTTACCTGACCAAGAGCAGTCGTACTTAGCAGCCCAAGCAAGAAAAGGAGGCATAGACCCCCTAGACGTTGAAAGTAAGTGTTCATCTTCACGGTGATTAGATTAAATTGAGTAAAAAAACGTAGTAGTACCTGGCTTCAAAGAGGAGAAAATTTTCCTGACAAGGATAGGAATTTATTTACACAATCAAAGTGTATCCCAACCATTTCTTTTTTTCTCCCACCCAAAAAGACAAGCACACCCCCTTTTTTTCTTTCATAGCGGCTCTTGTTGGGAGAGACAATGAAAACTCCCAAAGCCCGCCACAATATCCCGAGAGTCTAGACCTACCACGCGCCGATGCCGAAAGTGCCGCCCAATGATCGCCAAAGCCTCGGCATCCTGCGGACAGGCAAAGGTAGGTACAATGACAGCATGATTGGCGATATAAAAATTAGCATAAGAAGCCGGCAGACGATTGCCTTCGGAGTCGCAGACTGGATCAGGCATGGGCAAGGTATGGATGTTCAGCGGCCGCCCATCAGGCAACTTAAACGATTTTAAGCGATTAAAGTTCTCTTGTAAGGGATCGTAGTTGATGTCCTGCGGGTCTGTTTCGAGTACCGTCAGGACGGTATCAACGGCGACAAAGCGGGTCAGGTCGTCGATATGTCCATCAGTATCATCGCCTACGATACCCTCTCCGAGCCAAAGGACTTGTTGGGCATTAAAATAGGTTTTGAGATAGCTTTCGATCTGATCCTTAGAAAGTTCCGGGTTTCGATTGGGATGCAAGAGGCAGCCTTCCGTTGTCAGGAGTGTACCCGCCCCGTTGTTTTCAATCGCACCGCCCTCCATGACGATCCCCGGGGACAAGGTGGGCAACCCTCGGGCCAGGGCCATCTTTTGCGCAATCTGGGCATCCTGAGCATGGGCGTACTTGCCTCCCCAGGCAGTAAACGCCCAATCCAGAATGATTTGATCGCCGGTGTTGTTTTTGAGGAAAATCCCCCCGTGATCGCGACACCAAACGTCGTCCGTGGGATGTGCAAAAAAAGTGATTTTTGAAAGGTCTGCACCGGCTATCCTAAACTCTGCCCTGGCTTTACGTGCCTGCTCAGCATCGGGGACGTTGATACAAACCGCTTCTCCTTCGGAAAGCACAGCTACAAATTGGGCAAAAACGGGCCATACCTTTTCGAGGCGACCCGGAAAAGAATCCTCCAGATACGGATACGATAGCCAGGTAGCTCGATGGAGTTCCCACTCGGCCGGAAACCGAAAATCTTTGGTCAAACTCATGGACGAAAAGTTTTGACGTAGGAGACAACCGCCGTGAGGTCTTGCTCCGTCAAGACCTTTTTGTATCCAGCCATGGCATTTTTTCCGTTCAGGACGATATGCGCAATTTCTTCATCCGTCAGCTGGCTCGTTGTGAGGTTTTTAGCGCCTGCCACGCCCCCTTTTCCGTCTGCCTGGTGGCAAGCGATACACTGGGCTTCATAGATGGCCTTGCCATGCAACCCGAGGTCGTAGCCTTCGGCGGTGGCATCGGTCAGGACAGCAAGCGGCTTTGCCTCCACGGCACGCTTGCCCATCTCGGCTAGCCCATAAGCGCCCACGATCAGCACCATAGAAAGAACAGCCAACGCCTTTTTGCTTCGCTTAAAGCCAATGACAGCCAGGGGTATGGCCGAAAAAACAGCTACGAGTTTGATGCTCAGGTAGAGCAGGTTTTTGCCTTCCAGGGCTGGCCATTTGTTGATGAACATCACCAATCCGGTCAGAAGAAACAGCGTGCTGATGACGATTTCGGGAATTTTGATACGCTTAGTAAAGGCAGCCAAGCGCGTTGATTTGCCACTAAGGAGCAGGATTGTTTTGACCAAATAAATGACCAAAAAAAGAATAACAACTAGGCGGTGGGTATGGAGTAGTCCGGTGTACATGGTTTTTGGTTGATAGATAAGTACCCAAAAGTAGGCAAAAACTTAGGTAAGTTAAACAAAGCCTCTGGGCTAGATGTTTATTTGTCCATGTTTGGAAAATTCAAAAATATGCGTCTCAACGAAAAATCTGTCCTTGAAGCTCTGGCACGGGTCCAAGACCCTGACTTGAAAAAGGACCTGGTGAGCCTGGGCATGATAAAGGACATTGTCATAAAAGATAAAGCACTTTCTTTTCGTGTCGTCTTGACTACGCCTGCCTGCCCCCTCAAAGAAAAAATTCGCAAAGATTGCCTGGATGCCATCGAAAGCCACCTGGGAGCCGACCTGGAGGTATCCATCACGATGGATGCCCAGGTAACCAGCGTCCGGACGGGCCCCATTTTGCCCCAGGTCAAAAACATCATCGCCGTAGCTTCGGGCAAGGGCGGCGTGGGTAAATCCACGGTTACGGCCAACCTGGCTCTGGCTTTGAGCGACCAGGGCGCAAAAGTGGGTATTTTGGATGCCGATATTTTTGGGCCCTCTATCCCGATTCTCTTCGATTGCCAGACGGCGCGTCCGGGCGTGATCGAACGTGAGGGCAAGAGCATCCTGATTCCTGTGGAGCGGTACGGTATCAAGTTGTTGTCGATTGGTTTTATTGCGCCGCCCGATGCCGCCGTAGTTTGGCGTGGCCCCATGGCTAGCTCGGCTTTGCGACAGTTTATCGGCGATGCCGACTGGGGAGAGTTAGATTATTTGCTCATCGACCTGCCTCCGGGTACGAGTGATGTCCACCTGACCCTTGTCCAGACCGTCCCCGTTACGGGTGCCGTCGTCGTAACGACCCCCCAAAAAGTAGCCCTGGCTGATGCCCAAAAAGGGATCGGGATGTTTCAGCAACCCAAAATAAAGGTTCCCATTTTGGGTGTTGTCGAAAATATGGCGTACTTTACTCCCGAAGAGCTTCCCGATAGCAAATACTATCTCTTTGGCAAAGACGGTGGTAAGGTGTTTGCCAAGCGCAATGAAGTGCCATTTTTGGGGGAGATACCGCTCGTACAAGCCTTGCGCGAGTCCGGCGATGCAGGCAAACCGCTCATCTTCGATAACCGCAAGTCTCCTGTCGTGGCCGCTTTTGCGGAGGTAGCCGCTCGGGTAGCCCAGCATATTGCCGTACGCAATGCCGAACTTCCGGCCACAGAAGTTGTTGAAATTGTTCGATGATAAACTAATTTTAAACAAAGCAAAGACGTGATGAGCATTGAAGAACGAGTAGAGCGCGCCCTGGACGGCATCCGTCCTTATCTCAAAACAGATGGTGGCGATGTGAAGGTCATCGAAATCACGGACGATAACATTGTTCGGATTGAGCTGGTAGGTAACTGTGGATCATGTCCCATTTCCTTAACTACCTTCAAGACAGGCATCGAATCCTCTATCCTCTCCGCTGTACCCGAAGTAGCGGCGGTGGAGGCAGTCAATATGGCCTGGGGGTAGGTAATTTCGTTTTATTTGCCTATTTTTGCCTCCTGATAAAAAGATTTTTCCCGAAGAATGATTAACGCCATCACCAAAGCCGTTGCCAAAGTTTTTGGCACCAAATCTGACCGCGATATAAAAACCTTGCAGCCCTACGTGGCCAAAGTCAATGCGGCACACGCCAAACTTATGGGTATTTCCGATGACGAGCTACGAAACGAGACCCCTCGCATCAAAGGGCGAATCAACGAGTATCTCTCCGAAATTGATAAAGAAATCAGTGCCTATCAGGAGAAAGTGAAAGAAAATCCTGATATGGAGATTTTCGAAAAAGAAGAGATTTTTAAAACCATCGACAAACTCGAAGAGCAACGAGACACCGAACTCGAAAAGGTACTGCTCGAAGTCCTGCCCGAGGCCTTTGCCGTCGTTAAGGAAACCGCCCGACGGTTCAAGGAAAACGGACAACTCGTCGTTCAGGCTACCCCTTACGATCAAGAAATTGCTACCAAAAAAACCAACGTCGGCATCACGCCAGACTACAAAGCCATCTGGAGCGGCACCTGGGAGGTCGCCGGAAGCCCCCAGAAGTGGGACATGGTGCATTATGATGTTCAGATTATCGGTGGCGTGGTGCTGCACCAGGGGAAAATCGCCGAGATGGCCACAGGCGAAGGGAAAACGCTTGTCTCTACTTTTCCTTCTTACCTCAACGCCCTGGCTGGGCGCGGCGTGCATCTGGTAACAGTCAATGACTATCTGGCCAAACGCGATGCCGAATGGATGGCCCCTCTCTTTGAGTTTCATGGCTTGCGCGTTGATTGTATCGACAAGTACGAATCCAATACGCCCGAGCGAAAAACCGCCTACGAAGCCGACATCACCTACGGCACCAATAACGAGTTTGGCTTTGATTATCTGCGCGATAACATGTCCCGCGACAAAGAAGACCTCGTCCAGCGCAAGCACCATTTTGCGATGGTGGACGAAGTGGACTCGGTCTTGATCGACGATGCCCGAACGCCGCTCATCATCTCCGGCCCCGTCGCCAACGGCGATCAGCAAGAGTACGATGTCTTCAAACCCCGAGTTCAGAAACTCTACCAGGAGCAAGAACAGATCGTGCGTGGTTTCCTCAACGAAGCCCGCCGTCTTCACAAGGAAGGCAAGACCAAAGAAGTAGGACTACCCCTCTTTCGGGCTTATCGGGGGCTACCCAAGTACAAACCTTTGATTAAGTTCCTGGGTGAAGCAGGGGTAAAGCAACTCATGCAAAAAACCGAAAACTACTACCTCCAGGACAACGCCCGTGCCATGCCCGAGGCAGACGAGCCGCTCCTCTTTACGATCGAAGAAAAATCCAATGCCATCAACCTAACCGAGCAAGGACTAGGCTATATCACCAAAGACAGCGAAGACAAAGATTTTTTTGTCTTGCCCGATATTTCCATCGCCCTCGAAGCCATCGAAAAAAACACAGCCCTGGATACCCAAACCCGCGCCGAGCAGAAGGAAAAACTTATCAAAGATTATCAAGTCAAGACCTCGCGCATCCATACCGTCAATCAACTACTGAAAGCCTATACGCTTTTTGAAAAAGATGTGGATTACGTCGTCATGGAGGTAGAGGACGAGGAGACGAAGAGAAAAGTAAAAAAAGTGATGATCGTCGATGAGCAAACCGGACGCATCATGGACGGACGACGCTACTCCGATGGCTTGCACCAAGCCCTTGAGTCCAAAGAGAGCGTCAAGATAGAAGCCGCCACCCAGACCTACGCCACCGTTACGCTCCAAAACTATTTCAGGATGTACCACAAGCTGGCCGGCATGACGGGAACCGCCGAAACCGAAGCCGGAGAGTTTTGGGAAATCTACAAACTCGATGTCGTCGTGATCCCGACCAACCGTCCCATCGTCCGAGACGACCGCAACGACCGCGTTTATCGCTCCACCCGTGAGAAGTTTAAAGCCGTTGTCGATGAGGTCAAACGCCTCAACGAAGAAGGACGACCTGTCTTGATCGGTACGGCCTCCGTAGAGACCTCCGAACTGTTGGATAAGGTCTTGACCCAACAAAAGATACCCCACGATGTCCTGAACGCCAAGCAGCACGCCCGCGAGGCCGAAATCGTTGCCAAAGCTGGTAAATCCGGTGCTGTTACGATTGCGACCAATATGGCCGGACGCGGTACAGACATCAAACTGGACGAGACAGCCAAAGCCAAGGGTGGGCTGGCCATCATCGGTACCGAACGCCACGACTCCCGCCGCGTAGATCGGCAGTTGCGTGGACGTGCCGGACGGCAAGGCGATCCGGGAAGCTCGCAGTTTTTTGTCAGCTTAGACGATAAACTGATGCGCATGTTTGGCTCCGACCGCGTAGCCAAGATCATGGATCGCCTGGGGCTAGAAGACGGAGAAGTCATCGAACACTCCGTGATTACCAACTCCATCGAACGGGCTCAAAAGAAAGTTGAGGAAAACAACTTCAGCGTAAGGAAGCGGCTCCTCGAGTTTGATGACGTAATGAACGCCCAGCGGGAGGTCATCTATAAGCGTCGCCGCCATGCCCTCTATGGCCAACGCTTGACCCTGGATGTGATGAATACTTTTTATCAGATGGCTGCCCATACCCTAAGCCAGCATCAGGAGGATGACGTTGCGTTCCAGGTAGAGGTCTCGCGCTTATTTAATGTCCAAACCCAGATCGACCCCAAAGTTGAACAAGCCGCCAAAGCCCTTTATCAAGAGGCTTATCAGGCGCATCTGGCCCGTGGAAAAGCCGCCGGAGACCTGGTGCATACCTTTGTGCAGATGTGGGATAAGACCCCCAACAAACCCAAACATCGGGTGCATTTTCAGTTTCCCTACGAAGGCAACGAGTATGTATTTATTGTCGATGATCCCAACGACCGCCTTTATCTGCCCTTCAAAGGCATGACCCGATTTGTGGATGTGAGCATCCAACAAACCCTAGACGAAGCAGGCGCAAACGTGATTCGAGCCATCGAACAGACGTTCAGCCTGGCTATCATAGACGACCTCTGGAAGGATCACCTCCGAGAGATGGACGACCTGCGCACACAAGTCAATCTGGCGACGATTGAGCAGAAAGACCCCTTGTTGATCTATAAGTTTGAGGGCTACAATCTGTTCAAAGAACTCCTCACGATGATTAACGAGGATGTCGTTAAGTTTTTGAGCCATGCCGAAGTTGCTCCTTTGAGCCAAGAGGAAATTCAATCCATTGAGCAGCAGCGCAAAGCACAAGAAGAAGAAGAGAGAAGACGCGCCCAAACCAATCGAGCAAGCGATACCGAACGCAAAGAAAACCGCGATCAGGCACGCAACAAACCGCAACCGCGTCGCGTTGAGAAAAAATACAAGCGCAACGACCGCGTCAAAGTCCGTTACCAAAACGGCGAAGAGAAGGAGGCCAAGTACAAAGATGTCTCCCAGGACATCGAGCAAAATCGTTGTGTATTGGTGGACAACTAATCCAGGTAACCATGATCCGTTGGGGCTTTCTCTGTTGCTGTATCTTTTTGTGTTTGTCTGGTGGGGGGCTTCATGCCCAAACCAAAAGTGAAAAAGCAGAAGGCCAATGGCTAGTCTGGACACAAAAGCAGGGCGTAGAGATTTATGTACAGCACCGCAAATCAGCCGTCGATACGAAGTACAATACCCTGGTTCGGCTCCGCAACAACAACGATTCTGAGTTCATGGTCAATTTTAGTCCTGCTTTTGGTTGCCTCGTAAAGACCGAAAAAAGCCGAGAGACCAGCGACGGCGGGTCGGTGAGTATCAGTAAGTCCACGCTCGTTACGTACCAACACGGGGAGGTAAAAGTTGTCGTTTATCCGCGCAGTTCGGTTACGCTACTCGCCTACCGCCCCTGCAAGGGGGACATCCCGCATGAGATCAATTTTAACGCTTTCCAGGTCAGGAGGAGATAAAAAAAGCCTGTAAAGTCTTGAAGACCTTACAGGCTTTTTTTAGGGGTCAATAATTACAGCGCACCGGCTTTGATCTCGTCCACTACCGAAGGATCAAGAAGCGTGCTGGTATCGCCGAGCTGATCGGTGGCCCCTTCGGCTACTTTGCGTAGGATACGTCGCATGATCTTGCCCGAGCGTGTTTTGGGTAGTCCGGTTACGATCTGGATTTTGTCTGGCTTGGCAATCGGGCCAACCTCTTTGGTTACCATAGCCACGATCTCCTTGCGAAGCTGCTCGACGGACTTCTCCGCGACGGCTTTTTCATCACAAATGACGAAGGCATAAATACCTTGACCCTTGATCTCGTGGGGGAAACCCACCACAGCCGACTCAATGGCTGCCGGATGTTGGTTGATGGCATCTTCGACTTCGGCAGTTCCCATGCGGTGTCCCGATACGTTGATGACATCATCGACGCGGCCCAGGATACGGATGTAGCCCTCATGATCGCGCTTGGCACCATCGCCGGTGAAGTAATAGCCCTTGTAGGCTGCAAAATAGGTGTTTTTGCAGCGCTCGTGATCGCCGTAGGTCGTGCGAAGCATCGACGGCCAGGGAAACTTAATGCACAAGTTGCCTTCGATGTTATTCCCCTCGAGTTCTTTTCCTTCGGCATCCATCAGGACGGGCTGCACACCAGGAAGCGGAAGGGTAGCAAAGCAGGGCTTGGTAGGCGTAATGCCCGCCAAAGGTGAGATCATGATACCTCCTGTTTCGGTTTGCCACCAGGAGTCCACGATGGGACAGCGTTCCTTGCCGATGTTCTTGAAGTACCATTCCCAGGCTTCTTCGTTGATCGGTTCGCCCACCGACCCGAGGACACGCAGGGAGGATAGATCGTACTTTTCGACCCACTCCAAGCCCTGTGCCTGTAAAGCACGAATGGCTGTTGGGGCTGTGTAAAAATGCGTAACCTGGTATTTATCAACGATCTCCCAGAAGCGTCCGGCATCGGGATAGGTAGGCACACCCTCAAACATGATCGTGGTTCCGCCGGCCAACAGGGGGGCATAGACGATGTACGAGTGTCCCGTAATCCAGCCAATATCGGCGGTACACCAATAAATATCCCCTGGATTGTACTGAAACACATTGACAAAGGAGTAAGTCGCATAAACCATATACCCACCGCAGGTATGTACTACACCTTTGGGTTTGCCCGTAGAGCCGGATGTATAAAGGATGAAGAGCATATCTTCGGAATCCATTTCCTCGGCGGGGCAGTCATCGTTTACTTTGGCGAGTTCTTCATGCCACCAGATGTCGCGTCCCTCTACCCAAGCTACGTCGGTGCCGGTGCGCTTGACGACGATACTTTTTTGTACGGAAGGGCATTTTTCGAGGGCTTCATCAACCACCGATTTTACGGGGATGTCTTTTTTGCCTCGGTAGTTGCCGTCAGAGGTCAGGACAACCTTAGCTTCGGCATCATTGACGCGGTCAGCCAGAGCGTTGGACGAAAATCCAGCAAAAACAACAGAGTGAATCGCTCCTACCCGCGCACAAGCCAAAACGCCGATGGCCAGTTCGGGAATCATGGGGAGGTACATACAAACGCGATCGCCTTTCTGTACACCATTGGCTTTGAGTACATTAGCAAAGGCAGATACTTTACTATGGAGTTCTTTGTAGGTCAGCTTGATGGCTTCTTCGTTGGGATCGTTGGGTTCCCAAATGATCGCTAACTGATCGCCGCGTGTTTCGAGGTGGCGATCCAGGCAGTTTTCGGTGATGTTGAGGGTAGCCCCATCAAACCAACGCACGTTGTAGTCTTCAAAATCCCAGTTCAGGACTTTATTCCAGGGCTTACGCCAATGAAACTGCTCGCCTACCTCCCCCCAGAAGGCTTCGGGATCGGCGACGCTGCGTTGATAGGCATCAGTGTACTCGGCAAGTGTGCGAATGCGCATGGTATTTTTTTCGGTTTAGGTTGTGTGAAGTAAATAATAGAGGCAAAATAATAAATGGCGCATCAAGAATCAATGACTTTCGTCAAAAAAAGCAAATAAAATTTTGAAAAAACGATCATAAGCACACCCCGAGGTGCAGGCTGAGCGAATGACAAAAATAAATCTGAAAAAAAGTTTGGAGATCAAGAAAAGGCCCCTTACCTTTGTCGAACCTTTTGCGCGGTGAAGTAGCTCAGTTGGTAGAGCGTCGGACTGAAAATCCGTGTGTCGGCGGTTCGAGTCCGCCCTTCACCACTCACATAAGCCCTTGTTGTCCAGAGCGATAGCAAGGGTTTTTTTACATCACCATAGCCCTCCCCCCATGAACCGCAGCCAAGCCCCGGCCTTTTATCCTGTCCAGGACTACACCCTTCCCAAACCTGAACGCCACCTCCTCGATAATGGGCAGCCCCTGCACATCTGGCGCACCCATACACAACCTGTTGTCGCTTTGCAGGCACTCTTTCCCGTAAGCGTCTCGGTACAAGATGCCGAAGGTGTTCCTGGTTTTGTGGGTAAAATGCTCACCGAAGGCACCGAAGGCAAAAGCTACCAGGTCGTTGCCGATACCCTGGCCGAATACGGCGCGTACCTGACCTTTCGGATGACGGCACGCCTGCTAGAACTGGATTTGTTTTGCCTGCCGCGTTTCTTGCCTAAGCTCTTGCCACTCGTGCAAGAAATCCTCCAACGTCCTAGCTTTGAGCCCGCACGGCTAGAGCAGATCAAGCAGCAAGAGACGGAGCAGTTACTCATCAATCAAGAAAAAACGGCTTTTTTGGCGCGGCAACACTTCAACCAAGCCCTTTTTGGAACAGAGCATCCCAGCGGAAAAATCCTCACGCCCGATCACGTACAGGCACTGACCGCCCAGCAGTTGAGAGCTTACTTCGATGACCACCTCCGCGACCAGCCCGGGCAGTGGTTCTTGACGGGGAATTTCCCCGACCAGACCCTAAACCAAATCAACACCTACCTCGGGCAGCATCCCCTACGCCCCCGAAAGCTACCCCCAAGTCCGCCACTAAATCCCCAATACGATACGCCATACTTTCAAAAATCAAAAGCACTCCAAACCTCCATCCGCATAGGTACGCATACCCTACCCAAAAATCACCACGACTACCCTGCCCTCACAGTCCTGAACGAAATCTTTGGTGGCTACTTTGGCTCCCGCCTGATGCAAAACCTACGCGAGGACAAGGGCTATACCTACGGGGTATCCTCGCGTTTGCAGGTCGTGGATCCACAAACTACCCTTTGGGTCATTGGGGCAGACGTAAAAAAGGAACACCGCGCCGATGCCTGCCAACAAATTTACCACGAACTCCACCGACTGACTCACGAGCGCATCTCCGATACCGAACTTGAAACGGTCAAAAACTATCTGTCCGGTTCCTTTGTTGGTGCCTTAGACACACCCTTTGCCATCACCGAACACTACAAACATTTGGTCTCTTCGGAACTCCCCCCAAGCTACTACGACACCCTACTGCCGGCCTGGCATCAGGTGAGTGCCGAAGAAATACAAAGGCTAGCAGCGCATTGGAGTAAACAAAAATTTGTAGAAATCATGGTTGGATAATAAAAGTAACAGCTTATGGCAAAAGATACCAAAGTTACGCCCTTGATGAAGCAATACGCGGCCATCAAAAAAAAATACGAAGGTGCTTTGTTGCTCTTCCGAGTAGGTGATTTTTATGAGACCTTTGGAGAGGATGCCATCAAGGCTAGCCGTATTCTGGACATCGTATTGACCAAACGCGCCAACGGGGCAGCCTCCCACATCGAACTGGCAGGCTTTCCGCACCATGCCCTGGACAACTACCTACCCAAGCTCGTCCGAGCCGGTGAGCGCGTCGCGATCTGCGACCAACTCGAAGACCCCAAAGCCGCCAAAGGTATTGTTAAGCGTGGTGTTACTGAACTGGTTACGCCCGGGCTTTCGTATCACGACGACGTACTCCAACAAAAGCAAAATAACTTTCTGGCCTCCCTTCACGTCCCCCAAAAAGGCGAATCTATCGGTATCGCCTTCCTCGACATCTCAACGGGGGAGTTTGCGGCCAGCGAAGGCAACTGGGACTACATCGAAAAACTCCTGCAAAGCTATCGCCCCTCCGAACTCATCTACGGGCGTAGCTTTTATGGGGCTGTCGCTGGGCTGGCCGAGGCAGAGACCCGCTCACCCAATGCCCAACGGCTAGCCAGCCTGACCCAGGAAATCCATACCCACGCCATCGAAGATTGGATTTATACCACCGACTACGCCGATGAAAAGCTCAAAGAGCAATTCAAAATTCAAAATCTAAAAGGTTTTGGTTTAGAAAACATGCCTGCTGCTACCGTCGCTGCTGGCGCGGTTTTGTTTTATCTCTCGGCCACCGAACACAAAGAAACTGCGCATATTGCACGCCTAAGCCGCATCGACCAAAACGAGTACGTATGGCTGGATCGCTTCACGATACGCAACCTCGAACTCCTCCAAACCCCTTACCCCAACGGCATCCCCCTGATCCAAATCCTGGACAAAACCACCACGCCCATGGGCGCACGCCTGCTCCGTAAGTGGGTCGTGATGCCCCTCAAAAACAAGGAACGTATCCAGAAACGCCTGCAAGTCGTTGCGTATTGGCACCAACACCCAGACCAACTCGATGCCTTGCGAGAGGAGTTGGCACAGATGGGAGACCTCGAGCGACTTGTCTCTAAGGTAGCCGCCGGACGGGTATCTCCCCGCGATCTGGCACGCCTACGCCATGCCCTAGCCCAACTCCAACCCATCCAATCTTTGCTTTGTGCCTGCGACTGTGAAGAAATTGTTAGCTTAGAAAAAAATATCAAACCCTGCCGTGATATTCTTCAACAATTAGAAACACAACTTCAAGACGAACCTCCCCTGCAAGTGCATCAGGGCAATATCATCCGTGATGGAGTGTCGGAGGAACTGGATGAACTACGGGGATTGGCAGGATCGGGCAAAGACTTCCTGGAGAAAATGAAAGTTCGGGAAATGCAGCGGACAGGCATCCTTTCCCTCAAAATTAGCTACAATAAAGTCTTTGGCTATTACCTCGAGGTCTCGAATGCCCACAAAAACAAGGTTCCCCAGGAGTGGATCAGAAAACAAACGCTCGTCAATGCCGAACGGTACATTACGCCCGAACTCAAAACGTATGAGGAAAAAATCCTGACCGCCGAAGACAAATTGCTGGCCATTGAGCAGCGACTTTTCCTCGCCCTTGTACAGGAAGTGCTACCGTATGTGCAAGATTTGCAAACAAATGCAAAAGTAATTGCTACCCTAGATGCCCTGGCATCTTTTGCTACCATAGCTATCGAACGCCGCTACCACAAACCGACTTTGGAGGAGAGCAAAACGCTCGAGATACGCAACGGCAGACATCCGGTCATTGAGACACAACTCCCCCCTGATACGCCCTACATCCCCAACGACGTGCTGCTCAACCCCACCGATCAACAGGTTATCATCATCACGGGACCCAACATGGCCGGTAAATCGGCCTTACTTCGCCAAACGGCCCTGATCGTATTGATGGCACAAATGGGGAGTTTTGTACCGGCAAGTGATGCGGTTATTGGGTTGATCGACAAGGTGTTTACTCGGGTGGGTGCATCAGACAACCTCTCCCAGGGGGAATCTACGTTTATGGTGGAGATGAGCGAGACGGCCAGTATCATGAACAACCTCTCGGATCGCAGCCTGGTTTTGATGGACGAGATCGGGCGCGGGACGAGTACCTACGATGGCATCTCGATTGCCTGGTCGATTGTTGAATATCTGCACCGGCATCCCTTCCGCCCAAAGACACTTTTTGCGACACACTACCACGAACTCAACGAGTTGTCGCAGGACTTTGAGCGCGTCAAAAATTACAATGTATCCGTCAAAGAAATCGCAGATAAAATTGTTTTCTTGCGAAAACTAAAAGCTGGTGGAAGTGAGCATAGCTTCGGGATCAATGTCGCTCAACTGGCCGGGATGCCGCAAGAGATCGTGGAGCGGGCCCGCGAGATTATGGCTTATTTTGAGTCGAGTAAAGTACGGGATCAGCACCGCAAAAAAACACGAGAATTGCCCAAGCGCGTGGAATACCAAACCAACCTCTTCCAAACCGTCGATCCCAACTACACCCGTGTCCGGGAACTGCTCCAAAAGACAGACATCGACCGCATCTCTCCTGTGGAGGCCCTCTTGAAGTTACAGACTATCAAGACTTTAATGGGTGATTAACTACGCTTTCTAATCGCTCTCCGGCAAAAACCAGGCGCCGGTTCCTTCTTCGCGCGGTGGTATCGGAATCAGTTCGATAGTCAAGGAGACATCCTCGGCATAATCCTGCCCTACCCCAAGCATATCGAGATCATCTTCTTCGTAGTGCCACCGTACGCGGATGTCTGCTTCCTGAATTTGGGTATAGTCGTCGAGGAGTTGTAGGATACGTAAAAAACTCTGCACCGAAGCCGTATCCATGAAGGTCAGGTCAAAGTGTAGGATGATCTCCGTTGGATACGTCTTGTACAGGTAGGTTTGTATCCAGTCATAGACCGGAACAAAAAAGTTGCGCCGGCTACTCGGAAAGCACTCTCCCTGAAAGACAAAATGCCCTTTGGCCGCATCGAGTAGAATCTCCGGCGTAAATTTACCAGCAGGCAATACAAAATTATCCATCGAGTAAAAATACAGAACCTTTAAACAAATTCCCAAATCCCCAACAAAAAAACCTATCTACAATTTGCAGATAGGTTTCTTGTGGTGTACCCGGAGCCGGGGTCGAACCGGCACGATATTGCTATCACTGGATTTTGAATCCAGCGCGTCTACCAATTCCGCCATCCGGGCGAAAAAAAGTGATGCAAAGATACGCCTAAGCAAGCAAGTAAACAAGTTTTTGTAAAAAAAGTTTTGCCTTTATTTGGATCGAATGGCATCTACGGGGTTCAGGCGGGCGGCAAATACCGCCGGGATAAGCCCCGATAATATGCCAATCAAGACCGCGATCACTGTACCAATCAGCATGTTAGCTGCACTGAAGACCAGTTCAAACGATCCCAACGGAATCAGTGATACCAGCCCCACCAGCAGCAGCCCCACAATTCCTCCAATCAGGCTCAAGAGGATGGCTTCAAACAAGAACTCCATCAGGATAAAAACGCGCTGGGCCCCCATCGACTTCTTGATCCCGATGATATGCGTTCGTTCCTTGACCGATACAAACATGATATTGGCAATCCCGAAGCCCCCCACCAACAAGGCAAACAACCCAATCACGCTTCCAGCTAAGCCCAGCACCCGCGAGAGCGACTCAACGAAAGCCGCAAAGACTTCCGGACGGTTAAGGGCAAAACTGTCATCTTCGAGGGGACGCAAGCCGCGCTTGATCCGCATCAAGCCTCGGATTTCGTTTTCTAGTTCAACCAAACCCTGATCCGTCGCATAGCCTTTTACCGCGATGGTAGGCGAAACCCCACGTCGCTTTCCCGAATAAAAAAGTTGGGTCATCCGCCGAAACGGGATATAAACAGCTCCGTCATTGCTGGGTGCACCGAGGAGATTATCGCCCTGGGCTTCCAGTACGGCCACGACCCGAAACTTTTGCCCTTTCAGCTTGAGGTCTTTCCCGATGGGTTCTTCTCGGGCGAACAACTCCTTGGCAACGTTGCTGCCAATAATGACCACACTAGCCCCCGTTTCGGTTTCTGATCCCGTAAAATACCGTCCTTTTGCCAGGGGCATATCCGACACCTGATGATGGTTCTGGGAGATACCCAGGATGGCCGTTCCACCTAAGCTATTATTTTTGTATTTGGCAACATTGTTTCCGCGTACCGCAAAAATAGAAATCGCGCTAGCTTCTTTCAGGTTTTTTTTCAAAAAACGATATTCCTCATATGTCGTCTGTGGGCGCTTGACATATTTCCACCAGGGGTAATTATCACTAAACTCCCAGGGCCACTTCTCGACATAGATCACATCTTCTCCCAAAAAGTTAAGGCTACCTTTTACGCCTTTTTCGAGAGAATCAACAAAAGTCAGCATTCCGATAATAGAAAACACCCCAACGGTTACGCCTAGCAGTGAGAGCAATGTCCGCAATAGGTTTTCTTGCAAAGCACTGATGGCAAAAGAAAAACTTTCCCAAAGTTGTCGCCAATATCGCATCTGTAAAATTTGTTTTTTTAGAAAAAATAGCAGCCAAGCCACGGTCTTTTTTAGTAACTTTGCGTTTTGATTTTGCTTGAGCTTTTCACGCCTAAACCTACGAAAAAATTGTCAAAACGCATGAAACTCTCGGCGTTCAAGTTCGATCTGCCGGAAAACGTCATTGCTACCCATCCTGCTCCCAACCGAGATGAGGCACGTCTGATGGTCATTGATCGCCAAAAAGGCACCTGGGAACACCGTGTGTTTAAGGACATTATCGAATATTTTAGCGATGGGGATGTATTGGTATCCAACGATACCTATGTTTTTCCGGCACGTTTATACGGAAAAAAAGAAAAGACCGAAGCCCGTATTGAAGTCTTTTTGCTCCGCGAACTCAACCCGTCGGTGCATCTCTGGGATGTCCTGGTAGATCCGGCACGCAAAATCCGGGTCGGAAACAAACTGTTCTTTGGAGAAAATGAACTCGTTGCCGAGGTAATCGACAACACCACCTCGCGGGGGCGCACGATACGATTTCTTTACGACGGTGATCCCGAAATTTTCTACCGCACCCTTTATACCCTCGGACAGACCCCCATCCCCAAAGAGCTGGGGCGCGAAGCTGATGCTCAGGATGCCGAGCGTTTTCAGACCATTTTTGCGAAGGAGGACAACAAAGGTGCTGTCGCTGCTCCATCAGCAGGCTTGCATTTTACATCACAGATTGTCAAGCGATTAGCCATCAAAGGGGTGGACATTCATACGATTACGATGCACGTCGGGTTGGGTACTTTTCGTCCCGTAGAGGTGGAAGACCTGACGAAGCACAAGATGGATTCCGAAAAATTTACGGTTCCTGCGACAACCGTCCAGGCGGTCAATACGGCCCTGGATGCCCACAAAAGAGTTTGTGCCATCGGGACAACCTCTTTGCGCTCGCTTGAGTCGGCGGTATCGGCAGCGAATAGACTAAAAGAAATTGATAGCTGGACGGATAAGTTTATTTTTCCGCCATACGAGTTCAAGATATGCAATGCCTTACTTACCAATTTTCATAAACCTCGTTCTACCTTAGTGATGACTGCCGCTGCCTTTGCCGGTTATGATCTGCTCATGGAAGCCTATGAGGAGGCGGTCAAGGAGGGGTATCGCTTTTTTAGCTATGGAGATGCGATGTTGATTTTGTAAAGCCTATGTGGAAACTGCTGTTCTTGCTGGGGTGTTGGGGGGCGTGTTGGTCTTGCCAAAGCGATCCGGCAGAGCAGCGCACCAACTCAAGCAGTTCTGTTTGGACGAGTTATAGGAGTGTTCATGCTTTTTGTTTGCCTCAAGCTACGGGTGATACCCTCTGCCTGAAAGCGTTTGCTGGTCATAAATTGTTGATTATCAACTTGCCCGATAGCTTAACTACCCATGCCATCGAAGATTTACGCCGTATCCAGGACATCACAGATACCCGCCTGAGCCTACTCGGCACGATTGCAGGAGAGCGGAGCAAGCCAGATACTTTGTCCTTTCCTGTGGCCACAAAGGTTGCACATTCGGGCTTATCCAGGCATCCCTTGTATCGCTGGTTGAGCGACCCGACACTCAATGGCTGGAACAGCGATACCACCAACGGATATTTTTCTAAGTACCTCATTGACGAAGAGGGGCACCTGTTGCGTTATTATGATGCCCGAACGCCACCTTCCGAAATTGTTCACCAAATCAATCAAGAAGAAATCGACTGATCTTTGACCATGCAGCTATCAAAAATAATCATTTTTTTTCTCTGTGTAAGTCTCCTGTGGGCTTGTCAGGAACGCCCGCTGTTGGAAGATCAGCAAATCCTCGAAGAAGGATACTGGGTACATCAAGATACGGTCATCTTTACTTTTGCGGTTGAGGAACCCCTCCAAAAACACCTGGCGCATACCCTGCGGTATCACCGAGATTATCGGTACTGTAACTTGTTCATTCAGTATGCCTTGCTCAATGCCCGCAACGATACGCTAGCCAAGCAACGCCTCGATGAAAGCCTTTTTGATTGCCAAACGGGGCGGCCCCTGGGGCGCGGCATCGAAGATTGGTACGACCAGGAGTTGTATTTGCTCAAAAATTTCTCTTTCCCCGAAGCAGGCACGTATCGGCTCCTGCTCCAGCACCACATGCGCCTGGATACCTTGCCGCACATTCGATCTGTGGGTTTTAATTTGCGTAATGCGTCTTCAAAATGACAAAAAAAACTATCTGTCTGCGTTGTTCTGAACATCCCGTACAAGCGCAAGCAGACCTATCCCCCGAAATTCGCATGTATTTGGGCAAAACGCGCTACAAAAGCCTGTGTCGTTTTTGCAGCGAAGCCCTACAACCGCTGCTGGAGCAGTGCCAAGGCAGGGTTATGCCCGCCGTCGGCGATCCGCTCGAAGAAGGCTTACACTATTACACCGAAAATGGCTACTGGGTCTTTACGACGTACTATCACCTCTTGCGGGGGTATTGCTGCGGAAGTGGCTGTCGGCACTGCCCTTATGGCTGCCCACCAAGAGACGCAACCGCTCCGACGGCGTGAGGGAGCGGAGCCGTTCCTGATTGCGAACGGGAATCTGCTCGGGATCGTGGGGGTAGCGTTCGAGGGCTTCCGTGAGTAGGTCTTGGCGCAAGAGATGCAGCATCGGATAAGGTGAGCGGTTGGTGTAGTTGGTGATCTGATCGGCGGCAGTACCCGC
>DAISIL010000013.1:0-60324 GCA_036822015.1 Bernardetiaceae bacterium
ACGGAAAACGATACGCCAACTCCAGGGAAAGGTTGCTCCCGCGTAGGAGGCGTTCACTACTGCCATAAGTTGTTGTACCATTTTGGTAGTCAATGAGCTCATAAGTGGCTGTTTCCTTAATAGCCGTAATCAGACCAAATTGTGCATCTAAGCGAAGAACCAGAAACTGATTAGCAAAATTACTAAACGTGATTTCACTCCCAACATTAACTAACACGTTATTCCAGTTTTCAGATGCTCTTTTCAAGCGATAATTTATGGTTTGAATGATCTGCCCCGTTTGCAGATTGATGAGGTCTTGTCCGCCTCCACCAGATAAAGAATTTATTTTTTGATGGGAGTAGGCGGCTCCTAAGATTCCATTGATCGTCCACCGCTCTCCTAGTCTATGTAACTCGCGAATCCAGCTAATCTGCACTTGCGGGGGAGCATACACAAAACTAGACCTACGTCTGACTCTCCTCAAGTCAGGTCCAACATCCGACCAATCGACCTTGAAACCTGAGTTTACTCTGGAGGCTCGGAGCATGAACTTGACTGCATTTTTTTCATCCAGTTGCCCCATCCAGCCTATCCCATAAGACATGGAAACCGTATGAAAAAAGCGGGCTGCATCACTCACCTCATCTTCTTTTGTCAGCGTACTCCATGGATGCGTTGCACCTACTGCCAAACACAGGTGCTGCCGTATCTGCCCCATTGCTGTTATTTCAACAACAAAGTACATGATAGATAAGAGGAATAATTTTTGCATTATTTATTTTTTTTCCAAATTTCACTAATTGGATAAGAGAATGAAAAACCAAGGCTGAAGTAACTTCCTTTGGTTACACTTGACCCCGTAAAGATACTACCATCTGCGTACCTATAAATGGTTTGCTCTTTGGAGACTTCTTGAAAACCCCCAAAATAACTTAATGCAATAACCAAAGGCATTTTTTGAAAAATCAAAAACTCACTACCTAGTCCAACTTCAAATAGAGCAAAATCGTTACGCTTCAAGTCTTTTTGATGCGTGTAGCTAATAACTGTTTGATCGGGATCAAGAACCGGAAGATTACCTGTTTTTAGCTTCAAACTTTCATGGAGTTGATAAGAGGACAAGGATAAATGACATCCAACTCTTGAAAAAATCTTGACTTTTTTATCTATAGTAAATAATTTACTTCTTAATCTGAATGGTATCTGCCAAACTTCAAAATTTATTCCGCCACTAACTCCTACGATTGTACTTGTTTCCATTGGGATAGTTGAAGTAACACCACCTGCACTAGTGACTTCTTTGCGTATCGCACCAGACTCAAGACGGAAAATACTATTTATATCATGTCCTAAATAGATATTCCAGGAGCCGTCTACTAAAAGCTGGTCATGTGCATAAACACCTGTATAACCAGGAAGATCAACGACTGCATCTAATCCAAAACCAATATAGGTTTTGTTTTGAGGATAGCAAATAACAGAAATTACATGGAAAAGAGTAAAGAAAACAACAAATGTCTTCATATAAAATTTTTATTTTTGAATGATGGAGTTTTAACTCTTCTGCCCAGTTGGACAGAAGAGTTAACATCAGAAAAGCAAGAAAAAAGAATATCAATGCCATTGAATGTACAATGGATTTGCGGGAGGTACGGGTGCTGTGGGTCCAGGAACATATCTGAAATACTGCTTCGGCATAGACCAGTTCGCACGGCAGTAGTGAATAGAATAAACATCATAAGCTGTTAAGGCCCTAAAGCCTCTGTAAGGACGAGGTCTGTAACTTACCTTGCTCTCTTTATCTTCTTTTTCTCCCATGTTAATAGGTATTTGCGTATTGTTACAATCTAAGGAGTACCATCCCCAACAATTTTCAATTCCCAATACACCCACCTCCGCTCTTCGCCAAATGCGGATTCCCAAAAATCTAACAACTCGCTTTTGTCCTATGGTTTTTGCGGTAATGGAAAACCATATTCCAGCTTTTTGATAAGTCAGTACTGCCAACGCGCGTTCCGTATTGCTAATACGCAGATGATCGTCATCCTCGTCGCCTCGCGCTTCAACTGCACATTGCAGCCCCATCGGTGGATAACTATCCAAACACCCCTTTTCCAGACATTCCAAAATCGGCACTTCGGGATCAAACACCCCACCGCCACCACAGCCCTCGGGTGGACAAACGTTACTGGTCATCAGCCAGGGGATTTTTTCGGGTTCGCTTGCCGAGATAACACGCACCTGGTCGTTGGGCAGATCGACGCGGATCAAGTAGCCGTTGATCTCCACCAGCCCGGTTCGGGAAAGCACCTCCGCAAAAAGCTCATCGGCAATCACGGGATCGGGAGCCTCTACACCAGCCGTATCCAAGATACTCACCGTATCGGCCCAATGCTGTAAGAAGTCATTCCAGCCGTCTTGCCAAGAATCAAAACCTTCGCTGGTCTGGATGCTTTTGAGTGCCGTATAAGCGGGTAAATTTTCCAAAGCGTGAATGGCATTCTCGAAAGTAAAAGAAGAATCAAAACGTAGCACTTTTTCATCATAACCTGTGCCGGTATAATGAACGAGGTCTAACTGGATGCCGTGGGCGGCCAGTTGGTTCTTTTGCGCACTTGTGAGCAGGGAGTAAGCCGCCTGCACTAAGTCAGGGGAGCCATCGGCGCGTCTGCCGTTATCGGCTACGCTTTCCGGTTGAGGAACAAGCATTTCCTCTTGACATCCTACGACTAAAAATAGGCACGCCCCGAGGACAATTCCAAATAAACGTCGAAGAAAATTCATTTTTTTGTTTGCTTAACAGTTGAGGAAAGGTAGATGCCAGCCAGCTATCAAGCGTAAACATAAGGGGGGGGAGAGAAATCCAAATTTTTTATCGAAATTCACATAAAATTCATATTCCACCAAAAACAGATTACCTTTCTAGCATTTTCTGATCTATCGCGGCAAGGGGTAGGACTTGGGCGGATGTTTTTTTGAAAAACGCTTGCTGTTCCCTAACTTCGGCTTATGTTTATACGATCCGTTGGGTTGAGCTATCGCTACAGCCCAGAGTCCCCCCTCTTACGTTTCCCTGACTTCGCCCTGGCAGAGGCGGATATGGCCTTGCTTTTGGGGGCTTCGGGGAGTGGCAAGACGACGCTATTGCACCTGGTGGCTGGCATTCGGGGGGTACAGTCCGGAGAAGTTTGGATCGGGACAAGCAACCTGGCCACACTTTCGGAGGCGCAACGGGATCGCCTACGCGGGCAGCGCATCGGGTTGGTTTTCCAAACGCCGCATTTCATCCAGAGCCTGACCGTACTGGACAACCTCCTGGCAGCGGCTTTTTTGGCGGGTATGCCCCAGGATCGCGCGTATGCCCTTCGATTGCTCGAGCAGCTGGGTTTGGCACACAAAGCCCGCCAAAAACCCCATCGTTTGAGCCAGGGCGAGCAGCAACGGGCGGGTATTGCGCGTGCGCTCCTAAACCGGCCTGCCTTGATCCTGGCCGACGAACCCACAGCTAGCCTGGACGACGAGAACTGCCGGTCGGTGGCGGCTTTGTTGCAAGAACAATCGGCGGCTTCAGGGGCTACCCTCCTGATCGTAACGCACGACGGGCGGCTAAAATCTCGCTTTGCGCAACAAATCTTGCTTACGCCTCCGGCAGCACCGTGATCTCGTAAGGAGACAAACGCTCACCCACGAAGGCCTTCAACTCTTTGGGCCCTAACTGCATCAAGCGCAGGTATCGCTGCTGGTCTCCGTCGTAATACTCCCATATTTTGCCCCATTGCGCGGATGTATCACGCCGAGAGAGATCGAAGAAATAGCCTTCTTTTTCGTTTTCGCGGTAGTAGGTATTTCCCTCCCAGTTCAGGATGTTGAAGGGGCGTTTTCGTCCGTAGATTTCCTCTTCGAGGTGTTCGTGGAGGGAGTAAGCGCTGACGGCACGGGTAAGGAAGGCTTTCCACTGTCCTTTTTCGTGGCGCACAAAAGCAAAGGCCGTCTGGTCACGTTCATCGGTGAGCTTGAACTCCTTTTCGCTCTGCTGATCGTTCCAATCGTACTGCCCTTCGTAGATAACTTGCCATCCGGTGGGGCTTTCGTTGGTGATGAGATAGTAGCCTTTTTGGAGGTGTTCCAGCCCAAGGACGGCATTATTGGGGTCGGGTTTGGGCATGGCACGGGGAAAGTCGGGGGCGCGTAGGGCGGCCTCTCCGCCGTTGATCTGAAACCGTCCGTTTCCGGATACTTTTCGGTGCGACCGATGCCGCATCAGTACGTTTTTGAGGATGTTGCGGGCTACTTTTTTGTTGTGGTTTTTGACCAAACCAGGGATACGGAAAAAATCCACGACCCACCAGACCATCCCGATACCCATGAAGCCCCAGGAAAGCCAGGCCAGAACTTGCAAGAGCCACTTATCCAGATAGCCATAGCGCAACCCAAAGAAAAAATGCAACAAAAAACCCGCTACCTCCGAGCGAGACCGACGGGTGTATTCTTCATAAAACTCCAGTTGTGCTTCCGGTGAAAGCTCCGTTAGGCGATCTATGATCGACAAAGGTAATTCGTTCTCAAAGTGGCGATACTTTTGTAAGGCAGCAATTTCTCCCATTTTTTAGCTTGATCTTTGATCTTTATACGAAATTGAGAAAGGATTTGTTAGTCAAGATATGTAATTTTACCGTGCTATTCAAGTAATAGACCCGATATGACCCGTATTCTGATTACCGGCACGGCCGGTTTTATTGGTTTTCATTTGGTGAAACGCCTGCTCCATGATTCCTACCAAATCCTGGGCATAGACAGCCTCAACGACTACTACGACCCCAAGCTCAAGCTCGGCCGGCTGCGCCAATGTGGTATCACCGAAAGCCGATACGGAGAGTGGAACACCAGCCAAACAAACCCCAACTACACCTTTGTCCGCCTCCAGCTCGAGGACGAAAAAGGCCTACGGCAACTCTTTGAGCAGTGGAAACCCACCTATGTCATCAATCTAGCCGCCCAGGCAGGTGTCCGGTACAGCCTCCAAAACCCACAGGCTTACCTACAAAGCAACATCGTCGGTTTTGGCAACATCCTCGAGTGCTGCCGTCATTATCAGGTCGAGCATTTGGTATATGCCAGCAGTTCGAGCGTTTATGGGCTAAACAAAACCGTGCCTTTCTCGACGGCGCACAACGTCGATCATCCCATCTCCTTGTATGCGGCCACCAAGAAAAGCAACGAACTGATGGCACACACCTACAGCCATCTTTTTGGTCTGCCAACAACGGGGCTGCGCTTCTTTACCGTATATGGCCCCTGGGGGCGGCCCGATATGGCGGCTTTTTTGTTCACGAAGGCGATCCTAAACGGAGACCCCATTCAGGTCTTCAACAACGGAGCCATGCAGCGCGACTTTACTTATGTCGATGACATCGTAGAAGGCATCCAACGCATCCTGACGCACCTCCCCGAGGGGCAGACGTTTGCGGGCAGCATCCCCAGCCCGGCCGTCTCGACGGCTCCGTATCGGCTCTACAACATCGGCAACAACAACCCAGTAGCCCTGATGGATTTTATTGCAGCAGTAGAAAACGCCTTAGGGAAAAAAGCCAAAAAAGAGTTTCGCCCCATACAGCCCGGCGACGTTGAGACGACTTACGCCGATGTCGATGACCTGATACAGTCGGTGGGTTATCGCCCCCAAACGGATATTGAGGCAGGTATTCAGGCGTTTGTGGATTGGTACAAGGAATACTACACCTCCTGACGCGCAAAGGAGTTCAGGTAATCAATCACATCCTCCATGGTCTTGCACCACATCCCGCCATTGATCGTAATCATCTTGCCCACGGCGGTTAAGGATTTCTTTTGCACATCATCGAAGCGCAAATCTTCGTCTTGCTCCAGGATACAAAAAATGGTGCGTTCGGGGCGTTTGTTTGAGTCATCAACAACCTCTGCGATGGAGTAGAAGCCTTTCATGCGGGGCGTAATCAAGTACAAGCAAAAATCACAGGTGGCCCGCTCATGCAACTCCCGCTCATAGGCAGCATCGTTCCAGTCGTCCACGACGGGGTTAAAGTATTCGATCTGTAACTGGGGCATGATCTGGTCGCGCCATTTGGAGCCATTGACGGTTCCCCCCAAAAAAACTTTTGCCATAGTCCTGCTTGTTTACTCTTTCGATTCGTTGGTATCCGAAGATTTTTTCTTGGTGTCTTCTTTGCGTTGTATCTGCATCCAGCGTTGGGTTTCTTTGTGGAGGA
This sequence comes from Bernardetiaceae bacterium, assembly GCA_036822015.1. Lineage (GTDB taxonomy): Bacteria > Bacteroidota > Bacteroidia > Cytophagales > Bernardetiaceae > DAISIL01. Next base: position 6,228 of record DAISIL010000013.1, read on the forward strand.
TGCTTTCTACGCGCATCACAAAAAGCGGATAGGCATCGCTTTCGTCGTAGGGTTCTGCTTTGGCCAAATAGAGATACTTTTCGTGCAGGAGTTCTTCGCAGGTAGCTCGGTATTCCTTCCAAATGTTAAAATGCTTTTCGAGGTCTTCGTACTTGCTTAGGTACGCCAAATAAACACCTCCCAGAGCTGCTGTAATTTGCAAGACCACGGCAACGGTGAGCTTAGTACCCGGAACGGGCGGGATGGCATCCACAAAACCAAAGCCGCTCAAGGTAATCACGAAAGGGATAAAAGCCGAAATCCAGAACTCCTGTTTCTTGAAGCGCTTATAGATTTTTTGTGATCTCGAGCTTTTGTTGCTGAAATAGTTGATTTGGTCATCGACACGCCCCACCATGTACTCGCCGTCTTCGATGAAAGGCATCGTTCGGGCGAGCGGCTCTACGTTTGCGCCGTCCCCGCGATAAGGTGTCCTGACAAATTTCTCCTCCACGATGGGGCGATAATCAGGATCAAATCTAGCTTTTTTTGCTTCTTTTTCTTCCTCGGAGAGATTTTTATCTTCGTCCTCGGCTGGATCATCGAAATAAGGGCTGTCGCTCATGGCTGTATTGTTTGGGTCATGCAATCAAATCAAGACGAAAAATACGGATCATCACGCAAAAAACTACAAAAAACGGGCAACTTTTTACTGCAAAGCCAAACGATAGGCTTTTTCGTAGTGCAAGATGAGGTTTGTCCAGTCCAAATAGACCGAAGAACTTTCTACCTTGTTGCGTTGAGCGATGCGCTCTCGGCGGGTTTGTTTGATGAAGTTCATCAGTTGATTGACCAGTTGGTTGGCCGAGCGATCAAAGTCGCCGTGCTTTCGATTGACGATGTACATGCCGCGCTCGAGGTGATCGGGCATGGCACGGGTGATGTAGTCGCCGAAGCCGGAGAGATCACTCGTTACGGCCGGCACACCGCTGGCGATACACTCAGGCGGCGTATAGCCCCAGGGTTCGTAGTAGCTCGGGAAGATACCCAGATGACAACCGCGCACAAACTGGCTGTAGTCCATCCCAAAAAGCGGACTGGTAGGCGCAATAAAGTCAGGGTGATAGATGATCTTTACCCGATCTTCGGGGCGATTGACCAGGCTGGAGGAGCGCAAAAAGCGCAGCACATCGTCGGTGTAGTCGTTGCGGAGCTTGTGCGTTACGATGGCGGGCAAGGCATCGGTTTGCCAGGATTGGAGCGTTCGGCGTAGGCGCAGTTTCCAGTATTCGTCCACCAGTTCGTTGAGGTCAGGCAAGACGTTGGACTGCCCGGCCGCAACGGCGTAAAAGAGCCGTCGTTTGATTTGGTTGGTGATCTCGTCGCAGTTTTGTCGGATTTCCTCCATCACGGCCCGTGATTCGAGTACCTGGGGCAGGATGTTATCGTAGCTCTGCTTCGTAATCATAAACATCACAACGGTCATATCGGATCCCATCTGGCGCAGGCGGTAGTTGAGGCGTGCCAGGGCTTCCAGGGTGAGGTCGTAGCCTTTGTTGCGGTATTCGTAGCGGCCGGAGGTAAAGAAATACAGCGTTTTGTCTAGATCAAACTTATAGCTATGAAAAAAATGCCCCATCACAAACTGATGGATTTTTTCTTTGTAGTCCATGTGTAGGTTCTGGAACTCGTGCAGGGCCGTGAAGCGGTCGATGTTCAGTCCGTTGGGCAAGACCACATCGGGTTTTACGCCGAGCAGATACTCACATTCCTTCGCCGTTACGTCGCTGACCGTCGTGAAGACGTGCGCTCCGTGGGCAGCGGCTCTTTCGATGAGTACCTGGCAATCAATGCCAAAACGCTTCGACTCGGCGTACCAATCGTAGTAAGGCATGGCCTCATAAAAGTTGTCGTCGTTCATGGCCAGATACCGCCCCAGGGAGGTGGCGTGGGTCGTGAAGACGGTGCGCAAGGGCAGGTTGAGGCGACGTACCTGGGGCAGGGCCGTGCTGGCAAGCCACTCGTGAAAATGCACGATGGCCTGCTGCTGGCTTTGCTGGACGAGTACCGAAAAGTGTTCTAAGTAAATTCGGATCAGTTCGCCAAAGGCGATCACCTGATCGGTGAGTTCGTAGCGGGCCGGAGAACTGATCTGGTGATCCTCCCAAAGTTTGCCCTTGATGTGCGGCAAGCGTCCCCAGACTTGTTGTAGATCAAAGAGAATAACGAAGGGGCGGCCCGGAATGAGCCAATGCCCGAAGTAAACCTGGTAGCCAGCCTCGCGCATCCGCTGGGCTGCCTGCGCAAAGATACTGCTCTGGTCGTGGATAGGTTCAAAGATCGCCGAGACTTGCTTGTGTACGTAGGGGCCAATCAAACAGTAATTTTCGCCCCAACTCTTCCGTATCACGGGGGCTTTGGTACGAATAACGGTATGGATACCACCCACTTGATTACAGACCTCCCAGGCAATCTCGATCAAAAGTGCATTTTTGGGTGTTGGATGCATAGTGTTTGTCGGTTTGTGGCAAACAAAATAGGGAAGTTTTTAGGTTTTTCAATAGTTTTGGGTAAAAAATTGGGAATACTTTTTCATCCAACCCCCACAAAAAATGCTTTTAGCGGTAGATATAGGGAACTCAAACATTGTCTATGGTGTCTTTGACGGACAAAAGTGGTCCCACCAGTGGCGCGAAGAAACATCCATCCAGCGGAGCCTACCCGAGGAGGAGTCCGTGTTGCGGTCTTCCTTTTTGGAGTGCCGATTGGGCATCGACCAGATAGGCTTTGTGGTCTTGAGTAGCGTGGTGCCGGAGCGCAGTCCGGCCATTGAGCAGGTGTTGCGGCGGCTCTTTGGGGAGCGCGTCCTGGTCATCAACGAGCGCGTTTATCCCCATCTGCCCCTCCAAATCCGCAATCCCCACGAAATCGGTACAGACCTGGTGGCCAACGCTGTGGCAGGCTATGCCCGCTTTTCGGGTGCGCTCTGCACCATCGTAGATTTCGGAACGGCACTCACCTTTACAACGATCAGCCCCCGAGGAAAGATATTGGGTGTTTCGATTGCTCCAGGTCTCAAGACGGCCATCCGAGCCTTATCCATGAACACAGCCAAGCTGCCCGAAGTACCCCTGGCATACCCCGAAAGTGCCATGGGACAAAACACGGTACATGCCATCCAATCGGGAATATTGGTGGGTTATACGGGGCTGGTCAAATATACCCTGCAACGCATCAAGTTAGAGGTCGCACAGCCGGGCATCACACATCACGTCCTGGCCACAGGTGGGCTTTCAAGTATCCTGACCCCGCTGCGGGAGGAATTTGATGCCATCGACGCACTCCTAACCCTCGATGGGCTGCGGCTTATCGCGAACTACTACCTTGATGGGCAGCCAGACGACTACTAAGCGTCTCCAGGATGGGTTGGGTCAATGGTTTTTTGATGAACTCGATGACGTACTCGTTGCCAATCATGCGGTCAATATCGCGCTGGTTGTCCGAACTCGACAACACGGCGACCTTACACTTGCGCTTGATCGTCTCGGGCAACATATCAAACTCATACATAAAAATAAAACCATCCACTACTGGCATATTGATATCCAGCAAAATAAGTGTGGGGAGCTTCTCGGGCTGTTGGGCATGAGCTTCCAAGTATTTCAAAGCACGCTTACCCGAATCACATACCTCCACGGCAGCGGCAAACTTTGTCAGTTCGATGATACGCTTACTGATAAAATTATCCGTTTCGTTATCATCTACCAACATGACAAGATCTAGTGGACTTTGCATAGGAAATAATAATTTGTGTATCTATCAACAAATTAGTCCATGAAAGGTACAAAAATTATTTGGACAAGTACAAGTTTGATACAAATTCATGGCAAAACAATTTCACTTCAAGCAATTTTCTCTCCATTTATGTCCCGATGTTTTTCCTCTCGGTACGGATGCCTGCTTGCTGGGGGCTTGTGCGGGTGCGGATATGCCCAGCCCCGCCCGCATCCTGGACATCGGCACGGGTACGGGTGTGGTCGCTCTGATGCTTGCTCAACGCTTTGATAAGTCGATAGTTAGGGGTCTGGATATTCATCCAGCAGCGGCTCGCTGTGCCTCCGAAAACTTCGCGGGCAGCCCCTGGTCGGGTCGCTTACAGACTTTGTGTGTATCGGTACAAAGTTTTGCGGGAACGCAGCCGGCCGGCAGCCAGGATTTGATCGTCAGCAACCCGCCATTTTTTGAGGGGCTTACCCCTTCGCCGGATCCGATGCGCCAACTATCTCGCCACAACGCCGCCCTACCCGATCCCGAGTTCATGGCCGCCATCCGACACCTGATCCATCCCGTACACGGGCAGGCCTGGGTCATCCTGCCCCGCGATAGGGCGGCCCTCTGGTGTCAAAAGCTCCCCCAGCATGGGCTTTTCCCTGCCTTTTGCTGCTATGTGCGCAGGCATCCACGCCTGCCCTACAAACGCTGCCTGCTCGCCATACGCCCCTGGGCTGGCCCCTGCGCTCATGCCTATCATACCCTCAACGCCAATACAAAGACCAACAGCTACACGGCTGCCACAAAAAAACTATGGCAGGATTTTTACTTACATTTGTAAATTATTTTTTACTTTTACGGTAGTTTTTTTTCATTCTAAATCAGGGACGAACAGTTGTATGATTATGTACCAGCACGAGGAAAACATCATCGCCCAGGCCAAACAAATCTTGTCAGACAAAAAAATCAACCAAGAAGAACTATGGCAGGCTTATCAAGAACTGCTCAATGGTTACGAGGCTATGTTGCACGAAATCAAAATATTGAGCCGTATCAACGACCGACAACTCAACAAAAACGTAGATCGCAATCAAGCGGAAGAACAAGCCTGATGCCGAACCTACTGCGCTACCTGTGCGGGTTGATTGGTTTGTGGGCTTGTACGGGGTGCTTTGAAATCCGAGAAGAAGTAAAAATGTCCGAAGATGGATCGGGAAATTATGCTTTTTTGTTGGACATGTCGGAAAGTAAAACCTTACTCGCACAGAACGCAGAAGCACAACCGGATAGCATTCAACAAAACAACTTTTTGGCAGACATCCAAGATGCCTTAACACAACTGCAAAACCAACTCCATCAGATGGAGGGCATCCGGGAAGCCAACATCGTCCACGAACCGATAAACTACCGCTTTGGTTTTTCTTTTCGCTTTGATGACCTTACCCAACTCAACCAGGCACTAAGTACGATCACCCAACAACCCGAACCGGTTGCTTTTTATCGGCACGATAAAAAAAACTTTCATCGCCTGCCCTTATTTGCTTTCCGAGACTTGATCTATCGCGAACGCCCCGAGCAAAGCGACGACGACCGCCAGCAAATGTTGGCTACCCGAACACGCCTCATGGCCCAAGCCAAATACGTGTTTGTTTTTCATAACCCCTACAAAATCAAAAAATACGATGGCGGAACCCTCAAAAGTCCACAAGTATTTGAGGCGCGTTATCCGCTCTCTATCCTTGCCCAAGAACCAGAACAGGTGGCCTTTTCCCTCAAATTATCTGGTAAGTTTTAAAAAATTTTTACGTATGCCAAGAAAAAAACGGAAGTCCGATGCCGGCAAAAAGCCCAAAAAATCCAACCGGACACAACGCGAGCTGCTACAGTTGCTTCAACAGAATCCCACGGAAAGTTTTACATTTCGGCAGTTGTGCAAGCAACTCAACATCCAAGAAAAAGAAAGCCGTGATAGCTTTCGGCTACTGCTCGATGAACTCATAGAAAGCCAGACGATTGTCCTGCAAAGTCGCGGACGCTATGCCGCCAAGGAACAGGCGGGTAAGTTTATGGAAGGGCGCGTCGATTACGTCAATCGGGAGTTTGCTTATCTCTCCGTCGATGGCCTGGAGGATGATATTCGGATCAGCCATCGCCGCCTCAAGCAGGCCCTACACGATGACCGCGTCAAAGTAAAGGTATTTCAGAACCGCAAACGCTGGGAAGCCGAGGTCGTCGAAATCCTCGAGCGCAGCCGAACCGAGTTTGTCGGGCGGCTACAAAAAAGCAGCCGTTCGGAGTACGGGTTTGTCGTGCTGGATGGTCGCAAATCACATTTTGACTTTTTTGTTGCCCCGCAGCACCTCAAAGATGCCCGAGACGGAGACAAAGTTATCGTCAAACTCCTCGAGTGGCTCCCCGATCAGAGCAGCCCCAACGGAGAGATCATCCACGTCCTGGGAGCGGCCGGCGAAAACGAAACCGAAATACACGCCATCATGGCCGAGTATGGGCTGCCCTTTGATTTTGATGAAAAACTCATCGAAAAAGCCGCCCAGATTCCCGATGGCGTAACGCAGGAGGAGATCGCCAAACGACGGGATATGCGCCACATCACCACCTTTACCATCGACCCCGACACGGCCAAGGACTTTGACGATGCCCTATCCGTGCGCCCCCTCGAAAACGGACTCTGGGAAATCGGTGTACATATCGCCGACGTAACGCATTACGTCCGCCCCCGTACTCTCCTCGAAAAGGAAGCCACCAAACGCGCTACCTCCGTCTATTTGGTCGATCGCGTCGTGCCGATGCTTCCCGAGCGGCTCTCCAACGAACTCTGCTCGCTCCGGCCACGAGAGCAAAAACTGACCTTTTCTGTCGTCTTTCAGATGGACGAAGAGGGCAACATACACGACCAGTGGCTCGGACGAACGGTCATCTGCTCCGACCGACGGTTTACCTACGAGGATGCCCAGGTACGCATCGAAACCGGCGTGGGCGACCTGGCCAAAGAAGTGCAGTTATTGAACCGTATCGCCAAAAAACTACAAGAAAAGCGATTCAAGTACGGTAGTATCTCCTTCGAGACCCCCGAAATCAAGTTTGAACTCGATGAGAAAGGACGGCCCATTGGTGTCCGCCCCAAGCTCCGAAAAGACTCTCACAAACTCGTAGAAGATTTTATGCTGCTCGCCAACCGCACCGTCGGTGAGTTTGCCTACAAGTACAAGGACGGCAAAGAACGTAACACGATGGTTTATCGGGTACACGAACCACCTGACCCTGAAAAGATTGAGCAACTCAAGCAGTTTGCTAAGTGGTTTGGCTATACCCTGGATACCAACCCAGATAAACTCGCCGATTCCCTCAACCGGCTCACACACGAGAGCGAAGGCAAGCCAGAATTTCGCTTTTTGCAGCAACTGGCCGTGCGCACCATGTCAAAGGCCCGCTACGATATCAACAATGTAGGACATTTTGGACTTTCTTTCGATTATTACACCCACTTTACCTCGCCCATTCGGCGATACCCCGACATGATGGCTCATCGGCTGCTCCAACACTACCTCGATGGTGGTGCGCCGCCAGACAAACTGCGGTACAGCGAACTCTGCAAACATAGCTCCGAACAAGAACGCCGAGCCACTGATGCCGAGCGGGCTTCGATCAAGTACAAACAAGCCGAATACATGCAACAATTCCTCGAAGAGGAGTTTGACGGCCTCATCACGGGCGTAACGGAGTGGGGCGTATATGTGGAAATCCTGGAAAACGGCTGCGAAGGACTGGTTAGGCTCGCCAACATCGAAGGCGATTACTTTGAGTACGAACGAAAAAATGAGGCCGTCGTCGGACAAAAAACCGGTATCGCCTATCGTTTGGGGGATAATGTCCGCATCGAAGTTACGGGTGTCGATCTTGAGAAACGCAACATTGATTTTGCCATGCGCGGAGATTCATCGAAAAGTTACGGACTTGTGTAATTTTTGTTGCGTCAAAGTTGAATAAGATCGCCGAAAAAATTACTTTTGTCATAAATCGGCATTGTTTTTTCTTTGTCGTAAGTACATCTCTTAACCTTACGATTGCCTTTGAAGATTTTTTTTCGTCATATTGGATGGCTGCTTCGGCTGGTGATATTTTTTCTTAGCGTTGGCTTCGCCTACGGGCAGGGCAGCGGTAAGTTTTCGATCCGCAACTACACGCCTCGGGAGTACAAAGGCCAGGGGCAGGTATTTGCCCTGCTGGAAGACGACCAAAACATCCTGTACTTCGGGAATGAAGGTGGTCTGATTGAGTACGATGGCGTGAGTTTTCGGTATATCCCCACCAAGAACTACACAACCGTTCGCTCAATCGTCAGGGGCAAGGATGGCAAAATTTACGTCTCTGCCATTGGGGAACTGGGCTATCTTGCTCCGGATTCATTGGGTCATCTTGAGTACCGCTCCCTGCTCGAACACGTACCGGAGGACTACCGCGCCAACATCAACGATGTCTGGAAATCAATAGTAACCGACAACGGGATGTTCTTCCAGATGAGCCGTTACATTTTTCGTTGGCACGAGGGCAAGATGACCGTATGGGAAGCCAAAAATAGTTATCACGTGCTATTCCAGGTCAGAGATCAGTTATATGTACGGGATGCAGAAATTGGTTTGCTCCGCTTCAATCCCGAAAGCCAAACCTGGGAACTGATGCCCAACGGGGAGTTTTTTGCCAAAGAGCGCATTTATAGTGCCTTGCCTTATGGCGAAGATCAAATTCTCTTAGGCACACGAGATCAAGGCTTTTTTATCGTCGATCAGGCGGGTAATCTTACGCCATTTAAGACCGAAGTGGATGATTGGATTATTGGGGCGCAGTTGTATTGTGGCTTATACGACTCAGCAAACGAGCGCTACATCTTCGGGACACTCCGCGATGGCATCATAGCCCTGGACAAAGAAGGGCGGGAGCTATTCAGGATCAACAAAAAATTAGGCTTGCAATCCGAAGGGGTCTTGATCTTGAAGCAGGACAAGGCAGGCGGCCTTTGGGCGGGGCTAGGATACGGGTTATCGCGCATCGCCCTTGATCTTCCGGTTACGCAGTGGGATGCTTCTCTGGGGCTAGAAGGATCCGTCGATGAGTTCACCCAACACGAAGGGCGATACTACGCTGCTACGGGTAATGGCATTTATGTCTCTGGCAATAATGGCTTTCAGGAAGTCCCCGGCATTGCCACGCAGTGTTGGGATGTTATCAGCGTAACGACCAGCGATGGCGATACTCATCTGCTTGCCTCCTCCAACAAGGGGGTCTATCGGGTTACGCCCGAGGGAGCTACTCAAATCGTAGAGCGCGATTACACACGGCAAGTGCGTCCGGCGGGGCATTTGGCCGATCATTTTTGGGCAATCCATAAAGACGGGCTGACACTTCTGGCTTACCAAAACGGTGTTTTTTCGGCTGTCCGCGAGATCAAAACACCCAAAACGTCCATACAGACCCTTGTCGTGGACAAGAAAGGCGATGTTTGGTTTGCTACCAGTGTACAAGGCGTAGGGCATTTGCGCTTCGAGACCGATGAGCTAGGTGCTTTTCAGTTTACGCCCTATGATTCTTTTGGGGGAAGTCAAATTGCCGAGCAGAGCTACGTACACGCCGATCAGGATGGCAGCGTCTTGATTTTGGTACGGGTGGGTGCCTATCGCTACGATCCTTCGCAGGGGAAGATGGAAAAAGATGAGCGGTTTGTCTTGCCACCCAATCATTACTTAACCAACATTGTCGCTGACTCCCTGGGCAACTACTGGGGGGTTGTCAGTACCATCGAAAGTAAATCTTGGCTGGAGCGTATCTATCCCGACCCCGAGAGCAAGACGGCCTATCTGCGCGATTCTACTTCTTTTTTGAGCTTTACCTTCAACTCCGTTACGAGCGTCTATGTAGAACCAAGCAAAAAAACGGTGTGGGCTTTGGGGGGAGATGGTGTGTTTCGGTACAATTTTAGTGAAGCATACGCGCCGCGCCTGCCTAAGTCTTTGGTGCGTAAGGTTGTTAGTTCTAAGGACGACCAGGTTATTTTTTGGGGGCATTTCTACAACGAACAAGGGCGAATCATTCCCGCCCAGCTTTCCAACTTGATTCCCGAACTCCCCTATGCCCAAAACGCGCTCAACTTTTTTTGTGCGACACCCGAGTACGGAGAAGAGGACGCGCTCATGTACAGCTTCTGGCTGGAAGGACACGACAAAAACTGGTCGAGTTGGAGTATGGACACCAAAAAGGAATATACCAACCTCTTTGAGGGAAGCTACAAACTGCAAGTCCGTTCCCGCGATCGCTACGGCAACATCAGTGGCATCGGAATTTATGAGTTTCGGGTATTACCGCCCTGGTACCGCACCTATCCAGCCATTGTTGCGTACTTCCTGCTGGGTTCGCTGCTGCTTTGGGTTACTTTGCGCCTCAATACCCGACGGCTCAAAAACGAGCAGTATCGCCTGGAAAGTATCGTTCGGGAGCGCACCCAAGAAGTGGAATTGAGCCGACAAGAGACCCTTCGTCAAAAACAACAAGTAGAAGAAAGCCGAAAAGAGATCGCCGCCCAAAAGGATCAGTTGGAGGTCTCCTACCAAAACGTCAAGCTCCTGAGCGAAATCGGAAAAGAGATCACCTCCATCGTCGAGATCGAAGAACTCATCGAGATCACCTACGAAAAAGTAAACCAGCTCATGGATGCCTCCGGCTTTGGCATTGGGGTACACAATCCCGAAACCAACAAAATCGAAATTCGGGGATTCATCGAGAAGGGAGAAAAACTACCCCCAGACGAAGACGACATGAACGACGATCGACTCTCCGTTTGGTGCCTCAAAAACAACCGCTCTGTCTTCATCAACTCCCGCGAGGAGATCAACCAGTATCTGCCCAACAAGAAATACGTCTTCACCGGACACGGCGACCGTCCCGAGTCCATTATCTACATGCCCCTGCGCTACGAGGGACAAGTACGCGGTGTCGTTACGGTGCAGAGTTTTCAGCCCAACGCCTATGCTACCTATGATCTGAATATCGTCGAAAATCTCGCTAACTACATCTCCATTTCCATCGAAAATGCCCTGCTCTACGAAAACCTAGAAGAAAAAGTGCGCCAACGCACAGCAGAAGTTGTCCGACAGCACCAGGAAATAGAAGAGAAAAGCCGTCTGCTCGAGCAAAAAAACCAGGACATCGAAGAGCAAAAACTCCTAATCGAAAAGAAAAATCAGGACATCACCTCCAGCATCAACTACGCCAAGCGCATCCAGGATGCCATGCTCCCGACGGTAGCCGAAGTCCGCGCTTGCCTCAAAGATTCGTTTATCTTCTTCCGTCCACGGGACATCATCAGCGGTGATTTCTATTGGTTTACTCACTTCAATCACCCCACCGAAGGCGAAAAAATCGTGATCGCGGCCGTCGATTGTACGGGTCATGGCGTGCCGGGCGCGTTTATGTCCATGATCGGTAATGAACTCCTGAACGAAATCGTAAACCTTGTCGGTGAAACCGACCCGGGCCAAATCCTATCGAAGCTCCACAAGGGCGTGCGCAAAGACCTCCGGCAGTACGAGAATGACAACCGCGATGGGATGGATATGGCCATCTGTGTCATCGACAGAGCCAAGAAAACCCTGGATTTTGCCGGTGCCAAAAACCCGTTGATTTATGTGCAGGGCGGGGAGTTTCATCAGATACGCGGCGATAAGTTCCCGATTGGTGGGCGGCAGCAGAAGCAAAATCACCGCCAGTTTACGACCCACCGCATTTCGTTCCAGCAACCGACAACATTTTATATCTATACCGATGGCTATCAGGATCAGTTTGGCGGTCCCGAAAACAAAAAATTCAACACCAGCCGATTTAGGAGCCTGCTCTACAACATCCACTTTTTGCCCATGCACGAGCAGCGCGAAGTCCTCGAAACGACTTTCCGCGATTGGACAGACGACAAGCGACAAATCGACGATGTGTTGGTAGTTGGGTTTAGTCTCTGATACGTCCCGCCCGACGTGCCGGCAGGATGCCCGCCGAAAGAGTAATGAGTAGCACCACCAAACCTGTCCAGACAAAATCTCCCCAGCGCAACTCCACCGGATAAGCCGAAACAATCGCCGTCTCGATGCCCAACGAAACCCATCCAAAGACCTCCTGCGAAAGTACCAACAAAAAGCCCAGCAGCAAGCCCAAGCCCGTTCCCAGACCGGCAATGATACCCGTCTCCCACAAAAATATCGCTTGTACAAAATGCGTATCTGCACCCAGGGCTTTTAGGATCGAAATATCGCGGCGTTTTTCGATGACCAGCATGGCCAGCGAAAAAAAGATATTGAACGAAGCCACAGCGATAATGCAAGCAAAGGCCAGAAAAGCAAACAGCCGCTCAATCTTGAACGCCCGCAGGATGCTCTCCTGCTGCTGATCCGAGTTCAAGACCCGCGCGCGGTCGCCCAGGTATGCCTGGAGATTTTTTTGTACCTCCGAGACCTTACCCAAAACCCTGATCTCCAAAAAACTAACCGCGCTATCATAGCCCGTCAGTTGGCGGGCAAAGTCCAGCGGAACAAGCACATAGCGTTCGTCAAACTGCTGCTCCACTGCCAGCACACCCGCCGGATAGATCGGAAAACGTCGAAAGTTTTTGCTTGGGTCGGCGACGGATATTTTTTTGTTGCGGGAGGGATACCAAAGCACCAGCGGCGTGGGCGTGCCATGCAAGGAGATCGCCAACTGATACTGTACGCCCATCCCGATCAAGGCGCGGGCTTCGCCTTCGGCGTTTTGGAGGGCAAAAACTCCTTCTTTGAGATACTGCCCGAGGGGATATTGTTCGCCAAAGTTGGGCGAAACCCCCTTGATTTTGACGACGGACTGCCCACTCCCATAGCGCAGCAGTGCGTTATCTTCGATGACCTCCGTCAGGGTGGCTACCCCTTCGGTGGTCTGGATACGGGCGTACTCTTCGGGATGAAGAGTAAGCGTTTTGCCCCGTACCGGTACAACTTTTAGGTCGGGGTTATGGGCTGTATGCAGACCTCTGGTCAGGGTTTCGAGTCCGTTGAAGGTAGAAAGCACCACGATCAGGGCCATTGTCCCGACGGCTACCACGAGCATGGAGAGGTTGGTCAGGACGTGGATAAACTGCTTTTTTTTTCTGGAAAAAAAGTATCGCCGCGCGATGGTCAAGGGTGTTGTTTGCACAGCCGGAGATGGTTTCAAATTTCAATACCTACAACGGTAATATCATCCCTTTGTTGGGTCTGCCCTTGGTGTTCGCGGAGGGCTTGCAGGAGGAGTTCTTGCTGCTCGGCCATCGTCTTGTGTCCTTGCTCATAGATCAAATCCAGGAGGCGGCGCGTGCCGAGCTTTTTGTGGGCGTGGTTGTTTTGATCCGACAGCCCATCCGAAGTCAGGTAGAGGCGATCTCCTTTGCGCAAGCGCAATACCTGCTCGGCAAAACCCTCCTGGCGACGCTGCCGCCCACCCACCGAGCGCGAACTCCCGCGTAAGGTGTTGATTTTGTGCTGCTGATAGAGATACAAAGACCGCTTAGCCCCCGCAAAAACTAGCTCCGTGTAGTCTTCGTCAAGGCGTTCGAGCCGACAAAGGCAGACATCCATCCCGTCATCATTGACCTGGTCGTCTTGTTTGAGGGCAACCTTGACCCGAAAATGTAGCTCATCGAGTATCTGTGCCGGAGAGCGAATCCCCGACTGGTGAACGATTTCGTTCAGGGCCGTATAGCCAATCATGGACATAAACGCCCCCGAAACGCCATGTCCCGTACAATCCACGACGGCCACAAAAACATAACGGGGGTCTTTGTGGGAAAGCCAATAAAAATCTCCCGACACCAGCTCTCGAGGCTGAAAAATAACAAAATGATCGTGTAGGGCAGCCTTCAAGGCCTGTGTAGTAGGCAAGATGGTATCCTGGATGTCTTTGGCATAGCGCATGTTATCCGTAATCTTGCGGTTATTTTCCAGGAGGGCATTGTGGAGCTGCTCGAGTTCCCGCTTTTGGCGACGAATCCGAAGCAGGAAAAAGTAGGTGCCCAAAGCCAGCAGCAGCACAGAGGCAATGATGACCGCCGAGAGGCGCAGGCGACGGTTGTAGTCCTCCTCGGCTTGGATTTTTTCTTCAAACGTATTGAAGAGTTCGGTTTTGATGACCTCCCGCTCTGTGTTGGCTTGCTCAATTTCCTTTTTTTGTTGGAGGATCAGGTTGCGCATCATCTGCATCAGGCTATCGGTGCGCTGGCGGTTGCGCTCATAAGCGGCATTGACCTCTTCCAAGACCTCTTCCAACCGATAAAGCCGCTGGGCGAGTTCCTCTCGCTGTTCATCCGAAATTTTGGGGGCTTTGGCGAGCTGTAATGTAAGTTCTTCGATTTGTTGGATGAGCAGCCCACGCTTGTCGGAGAGGGCAAAATTTTCTTGCTCCAGCGTACCGGTGATCTCGTCCAGGGTTAGTTTGTAATTTTCGATCATCGCTCGCTCCCGCTGCTCTGGGCTAAGCTCGGTTTTGGCGGTCTCTGTGGCGGTGGTCTTTGTTGTGAGATAGACCAGCAAAACCTGTGCGACGGGGTCGTAGCTGCGTTCCTGAATCAGCCACTGCGAACTCTCAATGGGTGTTTCTTTGTTGGTGTGATGATCGACGGCCAGTTGTATCACACCGTCATCGTCCGCCTGATACACGCGCCCCCCCACCGATAGGATGACACCGCCAATGCGTCGCTTTTGGAGGTCATGGACGCGCACCTGAAAGACGGGAAAAGGCTGTGTATTCTCGGGAATGACGATGCGGACGCGCTCCTCTTGCACCGAGACGTTTTCGGAGGGAATCAAATTACCGTCCACCAAAAAGCGGCTTTTTACGTCCGCGATGGCCATGCTTTGAGGAACATGCAACGTAAAGACACCTTTGGGATTGCTGTAAGCCGGACGCACCTGGGGATGGTCGGCTAAGGTAACCTTTGCTCCCTGCACGACACGCTTACGGACATTGAGCAGTTGCCCCTTGATGCTTCGGGTGCTGAGCTGGAGATGCAGGGTAACGATGCCGTTGGTGCGGTTGAGTTCGTATTTCTGGAAGGTATAGTCTTCTTTTTCGGCGCGGATGGTTTGTATCTCTCGCCAATCGCCGATAGAAAGGACAAAACTACCGTCGGGTTGGGTCGTGAAGGTATTGCGCCCGAGCAGCACTTTGGCTGCCATGGGTTGATCTTGCTCGTTGATTACTTGTCCGTTCAGCGTAATTTGGGCATGGCCGTTCAGCCCTACCCAAAAGCAGCACCCAAAAACAAGCCAGAAGAAAAAACGCGCTTTTTTCACAACCGAAAGATAACAAAAAACTATCAAACCTCTATCCAAAAATTGATCCACAAAACACACTGCTTCAACGGCCGATAGGCGGGCGAGGGGTAGTTTCTTGTTGGCTCATCTGTTGCTCCTCGTCTAGGCTTTCGTAAGCAGCGATGATTTGTCGGACGAGGCGATGGCGCACCACATCTTTTTCGCTTAGACGAACGATACGGATGCCCTCAATGTGGTTCAAAATCGAGACGGCCTCCACCAGGCCCGAGCGCACCCGACGGGGCAAGTCGATCTGTGAAATATCCCCCGTAACGATCATCCTCGAGCTGGGCCCCAGGCGTGTCAGGAGCATCTTGAGCTGCATGGAGGTCGTGTTTTGGGCTTCATCAATCAGCACAAAAGCATTGCTCAGGGTGCGTCCACGCATATATGCGATAGGCGCGATTTCGATGATATTTTGTTCTTGATAAAACTTAAATTTCTCCGAGGGGATCAGCTCATCCAGAGCGTCGTAGATGGGGCGCAGGTAGGGATCGACCTTCTCGCGCATATCGCCGGGCAAGAAACCGAGGTTTTCACCGGCTTCCACGGCAGGACGGGTGATGATGATTTTTTTTACTTGCTTGTTTTTCAGGGCCCTAACGGCTAAGGCTACGGCCAGAAAGGTTTTTCCGGTACCGGCAGGCCCGATGGCAAAAAGGATGTCGTTTTGGTAGGCGGCCTCGACCATTTCTTTTTGGTTGGCACTCTTGGGCTTGATGGCTACGCCTTTTTTGCCGTACAAGACGACCTGATCCTGGTTTTGGAGAGCTACTGTATTGGACTCCTCGGCGATATAGGCTTTGATGTCTTCGGTGTTCAGGATACCAAAACGTCGATAGTGTGCCAGCAAGGCTTCAAACAAATCATTGAGGCGGATGATCTCGGGATGACTACCCAAAATGCGGATTTGGTTGCCCCGAGCGACGATTTTGGTTTGTGGAAATGCCGCCGTGATTTCGCGGATATTGCTGCTCTCTACACCCAAAAAATCAGGCAAGGATACATCTTGGAGCGTAATGATTTTTTCTAACAAAGGCAGACGAAGCGTTGGTGATACATGAAGTTCAAAGAAACGGAGTTTTTTTTGCTTTTGCCGCAAAAAACACAAAAAAATCAACTTAACAAAAATTATTCCGTATATTTCGTAAGCAAAAAAGCACAGCGGAATTACAACGACCAACGACCACTATACCTATGCAAAAGCTCCACCTCAACCAAACGATGACCCAGAAGCTGTCCCCGCAGCAGATCCAGTTCATCAAACTTTTGCAAATCCCGACGGCAGAACTCGAATCAAGGGTCAAGGAAGAACTCGAAAGTAACCCTGCCCTCGAAGAAGGGCGAGAAGAAAGCGAAGAACCATCGGAGCGCGAACGAGAGGAAGAGCGCGGCAACGAGGAGGAAATCAATGTCGATGACTACATCAATTCCGATGACTTCTCGGGCTATAAGATGCAAGGAGACGGCAACTACCAAGAAGACAACAAGGAACGCCCCGTAGCTACCCGCGATACGCTCATGGACTTGCTCCTACAGCAGCTCGGTTTTTTGCATCTCTCTGATCGCCAGTACCGAATCGGCGAACAAATCATCGGTACGATCGAGGAAGATGGCTACATCCGGCGCGATCTGCAATCTATTGTCAATGACCTGGCCTTTGCCCAAAACATCGACACCGACCTGGCGGAGGTAGAAGACATCCTCTCCAAAATCCAGCAGTTTGAGCCGGCCGGTATCGCTGCCCGCGACCTCCAGGAGTGCCTGCTGCTTCAGCTTCAACGTCGCCCCGATCGGGATCAAAACCCTGCCGTCCAGCACGCCATACGCGCCCTGACCTTGTGCTTTGAGGAGTTCAAGAAAAAGCATTTTACCAAAATCCAAAAACGCCTCGGTATTGAGGAGGAAGACCTCAAGGATGCCGTCGATATGGTGATCCGGCTCAACCCCAAGCCCGGAGGTGTATCGGGTAGTTTTGTTCGTACCCAATACGTCATCCCTGATTTTACCATCAAGTCCAACAACGGAAAACTTGACATCATCCTCAACTCGAAGAATGCCCCCGATCTGCACGTCAGTCCGCATTACTCCGAAATGTTTGAGACCTACAACCAAAGCGACAAAAAAGACAAAAAGATGCGCCAGACCGTTAGCTTTGTCAAGCAAAAGCTAGATGCCGCTAAGTGGTTCATTGATGCCATCAAGCAACGCCAGGATACCCTACGGCGCACCATGCAAGCCATCCTGGATTATCAGCGCGAGTTTTTTCTGGATGGCGACGAAAGCAAACTCCGCCCGATGATCCTCAAGGACATTGCCGAAAAAATTCACATGGACATCTCGACCGTATCGCGGGTAGCCAACAGCAAGTCTGTCCAAACGGATTTTGGTGTTTTTCCGCTCAAGTTTTTCTTTTCTGAAAGCATCTCAACCGATTCGGGCGAAGACGTAAGCAGCAAGCAGGTCAAGTACATCCTCCGACAGATCATCGAAGAAGAAAACAAGAGCCATCCCCTTTCAGATGACAAACTCGAAAAGATGCTCCGCAACCGTGGTTATCAGATCGCACGCCGCACCGTCGCCAAGTACCGCGAGCAGATGAACATCCCCGTTGCCAGGCTCCGCAAAGAATTGTGAAAAACCTTAACTGATCCGCTTGAGAAGTTCCAAAAAGAACATCACCCCCGGCACGGCCAGCAGCAAGCCATCAAAGCGATCCATGAAGCCGCCGTGTCCGGGTAGGCTCTTGCCCGAGTTCTTGATGCGTAGGCTGCGTTTGAGTTGAGACTCCACCAGATCACCATAGATACCCATCAGAGCAACCACAAAAGCCATCCCCACCCAACGGGTAGGTGTAAGGCTATCAAACAAAAAACTGACCCCATAACCAATCAGCATCGCCAGCAAGACACCGCCTATGGATCCCTCCCAGGTTTTGTTGGGGGAGACCCGCACAAAGAGCTTATGCCGACCCAAAAACCGGCCCGAAAAGTATGCCCCCGTATCTGTTGCCCACAAAAAGCACATGAACGCCAACACCCGCTCAAAGTAATACACCCCACCATCAAAGGAAACCACGTGCATCAGCCCATAGGGCAAGGCTACATAAAAAACACCCAAAAAGGTCAGGCCCACATCCGGGAAAGGCGTGCGGCTCGGGCGATATAACTGCAAGATATACGCAAACATCGGGACAACAATCAGGGCAAAACCCCACTGGATCAGCTCGGGATATAGCTGGATCAAGAACAAAAACAGGTAGAGCAGCAGCCCCGTCGTCAGTCCGAGCGTTTTGAAGGGATGATAGCCACTAAAAGCCAGCATCTGATAAAACTCCCGCTGTGTCAGGAAGCACAAGCCACCAAAAAGCAGGCAATACGTCCATTGGTTCCAATAAATGGCCCCCAGTACGAGGCCGGCCCCGGGCAAGGCAATCAAGATTCGCTGTTGGAGTTCAGTCAGTCGATCAATGGCGTGGGGCATGGCGTGTGTGAGGTGTCAAAAGTGCAAAGATAGCCATTCCGGCAAGCAATGTAGCCCCAATGACGGAATAAATTGACGGGTAGTTATCCTGGTTGATATCCGTGGTGATGAAGCCCTGCTGGTGCAAGTAAAGGAGCAACAAGGTAAAGCCGTTGTGAAAAAAATGCGCCCAGATGGGCCAGCGCAGGCTACCCGAACGCTCATAAAGGTAACCAAACCAAAGGCCGAGGAGCGCACGCCCCACAAAGCCATAAAACTGAAAATGTACCGCACTGAATATCAAAGCCCCCAACCAAACGGCTACATGGCGATTGCCGAATAAGCCTTTGAGCTGGTTTTGGAGCAAGCCCCGAAACAACAACTCCTCCCCCACCGCCGGCAAGACGGCCATCACAAATATCCCCAACAGAAAAACGCCAAAGCTATCGAACTGTGTCAGGAAAGCAATCAATCGCTGGGCGTTTTCCTCCGCCTGCCGGGCCCATACCCCTAACTCACCTGGAATATCCCAGGACTGGTTCCAGACCGCCAGCGTTTGGATGAGCGGAAAGAGCAGCATCCCCGCCAAAGCGATCCCCAAAAAATGCAGGGGGCTACCGTCCCAGGACGAAAGCGGAAGGACGCTATCGGTACGTTGTTTTTCGCGCCGCCAAAACAAATAAGCCACTCCCCAAAAACTCGTCGCATGAATCAAGGCTTGCACCCCAAAAAGCCCCAGCCGGCCCTGAGGATGATTGAGCAGCGCATCCGTGGTCTGGTCGTTCATCTCCAAGCCGAATCCCCAACTCACGGCCCATACGGCCACCAGGCTGGAAAGCAAGTAGGCCATCACTACCGAAAAGAACAGCAGGGAGACCTCCGAAACTAAGCGATACCGAGTGATTGCTCTTGTCATAAACTTTCAAAGGTAGGGCTTTTTTGGGAGAAAAAAATTGGACATTCCGAAGATCATGTAGGATATTTTGGAGAATCGCAGAAAAACGAGGAATTACCAACGACTTTTGTTAGAATGACCATTTGACCATATTTTATTTGGATGAGGGGTCTTTGAAGGGGGTATTCATTCATAAAGTTTTCTTTTTGCCCCACAGACGAGTGGCTAAATCCCTCAAAATCAAAGCAATCATTTGGGCGGTTTGGTCAAGGAGGCTACCTTTGCGCCCCGCAACCAAAACGTATGTTGAGATGAAACAATTTGATTGGTGGATTCCACTCGTGGTGCTGTTCCTGGGTGTTTCGGCTTTGGCCTTTGTGCAAAGAGAAACGCTCTTTAGCTCGAAAACCTACGGACAGCCTCGCTTCCCACAAAACGCAGCGTTGCACACGCCTACAAACACGAACCTACCTACCACTGAATCTGTCCCCAATGCCGGCTATCTCCTGACAGCCTACGGCGACAGCGTATGGGCAGACTATACCTGGGATGACCTTGTGAGGCGCATCAAAAAAAGAGAAGGCTTCATGCCCCTCCCTTATGTATGTGCGGCCGGCTCCCTGACGATCGGCTATGGGCATACGATCAAGCCCGAGGACAAAGAATGGATACAGCATATCCCCGAGGCGGGTATCAGCGAAGCGCGCGCTACCCAGCTGCTCTACAAAGACCTGGCCTATAGTCGCTGGTTTGTCGAAAAGTTTTTGGGAGAACATCTCTCCGACTTGCAGATCATCGCCCTGACCAACTTTTGTTATGCCTTCGGGACGACCAAACTCCACAACAGCCAACTCTTTGCCCAGATCACACAGGGGAAAGACGTATCCGATGCCTTTGCCCAGTGGGTACACATCAACGGCGAACCCAACAGCTACTTAGCCAAGGAACGCGCCTTTGAGCAAGCCTTGTACCTCCTCGGTAAAGCATCCGACGGTACGTTTGCGCTGGCCCGATAACGGTGCGTTGAGGGTATTACATGTATGCACACCATCACCCCCGCAGGGATTCACCTGTGGGGGTTTATTTTTGTGAATAAAAAAAATCCTTTAAATTGCGCGTCTATTTGTATCACCTCCCGATGCCCGCCCGTGCGCCTATGAAGCAGCCGTTACTCCGCTAACCAACAGTATTTTTTCTTTTTATGCGAACACTCAATTCTTGGTGCCTGGTGGCCTGGCTGCTCGGTTGCTGGAGTGCTACGATTGCCCAAACGACGGATTATACGTTTAGTGATGCCCCTGCTCCCAAAGACACAACACGCTTTGTGCCTCCGCGCTACGGCGATCGTCTGGGCGATCCTTTTTCGATGCCTCGTCGTTATGCCCCCCTATTAGGGCTGGGGCTGCCTTCGGGTATCTCCCTGGATCGTCGCCTGGACAGCACAGGGAATTACATCGAGCTGCGCGAGACCCTGGGCGACTTTTACTTTCGTCCACCCTCACGGATTTCCCTGGATGACTACCGCGACTTGCGCTCGGCAGAGATTGACCGTGAATACTGGCGTACCTTACAATCCGGGGAAACAGACGAGAGTGGGCTGGCCACAAACCGCCTCTTCAAACCCATCAAGCTAGAAAGCAAGATGCTCAACCGCTTTTTGGGGGGCGATGAAATTGACATCCAGCCCAATGGTGCCGTTACCCTAGACTTTGGCGGGCAATGGACGCGCATTGATAACCCACAAATCCCGATTCGGCAGCAGCGCATGGGTGGCTTTCGCTTCGATCAGCGCATACAGCTAGGACTACTCGGCAAAATCGGCGAAAAAATACAGATGAACGTAAACTGGGACACCAAATCGACGTTCCAGTTTGAGAACCGCTTCAATCAGGGCTACTCGGGCTACGAAGAAGACATCATCCAGCAAGTCCAGTTTGGCAACGTCAGTATGCCCGTCAATAACAGCCTGATCTCGGGGGCGCAAAATCTCTTTGGGGTCGGGACAAGGCTCCGCTTCGGTAAGCTCTGGTTGAGTGCCGTCGTCGCCAACCAACGCGGTACGGTCGAGAACCTCGAGATCAGGAATGGCTCCCAAACCCAGTTTTTTGAGTTTCCGGCGAGCGAATACGAAGAGAACCGCCACTTTTTTCTTTCCCAGTTCTTTCGCAACAACTTTGAAAATGCCCTGCGTACCCTGCCTACCATCGCTTCAGGCGTGATCGTTACGCGGGTCGAGGTCTATGTAACCAACCGCAACAACGACACCCAGACGCTCCGCAACGTAGGCGCATTCATGGACATGGGCGAAGGCAGCCCCTACCGAGATCGCCTCAACGGACGCGGCGGACCGGCAGCCAACAACGCCAACGAACTCTTTCAGTTTTTGCTAGAAGACACCCGCCTACGCACCCCAGACGAAATCTCCGCCGTCCTGGGCAATGACCCCCGCTACCAACTCCAAAAAGGTACAGATTGGGAACTCCTGCGCGGCTCCCGAAAGCTCAACGACAACGAGTTTACCTTCCACCCACAGCTCGGCTATATCTCCCTCTTGCAGCCCCTGCGCAACGACGAAATCCTGGCCGTCTCGTATGAGTACACCTACAAAGGGCAACGCTATCGCGTCGGTGAGCTCACCGAAAACTACCAGGACTTCACCGATGAAGCCGTTATTTTTCTCAAACTCTTGAGCCATTCCACGATCCGTACCCAACTCCCGGCCTGGGACTTGATGATGAAAAACATCTACTCCTTGCAGGCCATGCAGATTCAACAAAAAAACTTTCAGCTAAGGATCGTCTATCGCGATGACCGCAGCGGCGTGGACAACCCCAGCCTCCACGAAGGACAGCAACTCAAGGATATTCCTCTCGTGCAAGTCTTTGAGATTGACCGCCTCAACCAAAGCAACGACCCCCAGCCCGACGGTAACTTTGACTTCGTCGATGGCATCACGATCGACACCCGAACGGGCCGGATCATGTTTCCCGTCCTCGAGCCTTTTGGTAGCCATCTGCGCCAAAAGTTCAGCCCCACCGAAGAAATACAACTCATCCGCAAGTACGTCTATGATACCCTCTACCGAGGGACGCAGGCCGATGCGCGGCTCTTCACCAACAAAAACAAGTTTTTCCTCAAAGGCTCCTACGAAGGCAGCAGCAGCAACGAAATCCGGCTGCCAGGCATCAACATCGCCCCCGGCTCGGTGATCGTAACGGCAGGCAATACCCCCTTAGTCGAGGGCGTGGACTACACCGTGGACTATCAGATGGGCCGCGTAACGATTCTCAACGAAGCCATCCTCAACTCGGGTAAGCCCGTCAAGGTCGATTATGAGCGGGCGGATATGTTCAATTTTCAGCAGCGGAGCTTCATGGGGCTGGACATGGAGTATCGCTTCGATGAGGATACCAAAATGACGGCTACTTTTCTGCACCTGAACGAACGCCCTACCATTACCCGCGTAACGATGGGACAGGAACCCGTCCGAAATACCCTGATGGGTGCCTCTATCAGCACCCGCAAAAACTCCCGACAGCTCACCCGATGGATCGACAAGATACCCGGGCTAGACACCAAAGAAGAATCCCGGATTACCTTTGATGGGGAGTTTGCGTACCTGATCCCGGGCAGAAACCGCCTCATCGGCAAGGACGGCGGCACAGCTTTCATCGACGACTTCGAGAGTGCCGAAATCCCCTACGAACTCGGCCGGCAGCCCCAGCAGTGGCACCTCGGTTCTACGCCGCCACCCCTGCTCCTGAACACCGTCCAGGACCCCCTAGCCTATGGCTACAACCGAGCCAAGATCGCCTGGTATGCCGTCGATAACACCGCCTTTTTCAACCTCGGACTCGGGCAAAACCCGCCCAACAACATCTCCGATGCC
This sequence comes from Bernardetiaceae bacterium, assembly GCA_036822015.1. Taxonomy (GTDB): domain Bacteria; phylum Bacteroidota; class Bacteroidia; order Cytophagales; family Bernardetiaceae; genus DAISIL01. The sequence goes on from DAISIL010000013.1 coordinate 29,605, forward strand.
GACCGACAAAACCACTACACCCGCCTGATCCCCTTCAACGAAATTCAACAAGGGCTTGACCAACAACAGATCAACACCCCCGAGGTTACTTTCGATGTCGCCTACTTCCCCCAGGAGCGCGGGCAATACAACTACAACCCCAACCTCGGCACCGACGGACTACTCCCTGGCAATCCCGAAAACAACTTCGGTGCCATCACCCGAGGCATCAACTACAATGTCGATTTTGATAACATCAACATTCAATACATTGAATTTTGGGTACTTGATCCATTTATCGACGGTGAAAATGGACAAATCGTTACCAAAACTCCCCAGGGTTTGGTTACCCGACAAAACAACACCACCGGCGGTTTTCTTTATTTCAACCTCGGCAATGTCTCCGAAGATGTCATCCCCGATAGTCGGCATGGCTTCGAGAACGGAATGCCCGTCAGCAATGACACCACCGAACTGCGCCGCAAAACAGCCCTCACCAGCTGGGGCCGCGTTACGCGCCAGCAATACCTAACCAACGCCTTCGATGCCGCCGAGGGAGCCAGAGAGCGACAAGATGTAGGGCTCGATGGTCTCAACGACGAGGAGGAGCGGGAGTTTTTTTCCGAGTATTTGAGCCGGCTCAACCCTACCGCCCGAGCTTTTGTCCAAAACGACCCCTCCGGGGATAACTTTCAGTATTACCTCGGCGACCGCCTAGACCAGGAGGATGCCAAAATCCTGGATCGCTACAAACGCTTCAATGGACTGGAGGGAAACTCCCCCGAAAACGCGGGTACACAATCCTCTACTACCTTCCCCGACAACGAAGACCTCAACCGCGACAACACCATCTCCGATGTCGAATCCTACTACGAATACAAAATCGAGATGCGCCCCAACCGGATGCAGCCCGGACAAAACCGATACATCGTCAATCAGACACAAGTCAATACGCCTTCGGGCGATCAGGTAACCTGGTACCAGTTTCGGATCCCGATTCGGGAGTTTACGCGGGCCGTAGGTGGGATCGAAGGCTTCAAGTCGATTCGTTTTATTCGGATGTACATGACGGGATGGCGACAGCCGGCCGTCTTGCGTTTCTCCAACTTTAAGTTTGTGGGCGGACAGTGGCGGCCCTATTTCAAGGGCTTGCGGCAGCCGGGCTTCAACCTCCCACTCGAGCCTTACGATCCTGTTTTTACGGTTACTAGTGTCAATATCATCGAAAACGGCACGACCAACGGCAGCAATACGCCTTATGTTGTCCCGCCGGGCTTTCAGCGCGACGTGGACATCACATCCATCACAAGGGCGCGGCTCAATGAGCAGTCGATACAGATGTGTGTCGAAGACCTCCAAAACTCGGATGCACGGGCAGTTTTCAAAAATATCAACTTCGATTTCTTGAATTACAAGCGGGTAAAGATGTTTATTCACGCCGAGAGCGACGACTCGGAGGATGGCGAGATGACGGCTTTCTTGCGCCTGGGAACGGACTTTGAAGAAAACTACTACGAAGTTGAGGTACCACTCGTGATGACCCCACGCGGCTCAACAGACCCACGGGTGATCTGGCCCGAAGAAAACGAAATCGACATTGCCTTTGAAGACCTTGTCGGGACAAAAGTGGAGCGCAACCGCAATGGGCTTTCCCTGGGTGTGCCGTATAGCCGAACGGTGGGCCGCTACCGCGTAACGGTGGTGGGCAACCCCGATTTGAGTACCGTCCTGACGGCAATGCTCGGTATCCGCAACCCCAACACCGCCGATCAGCGGTCGCGCTCGGTCTGTGTCTGGATGAACGAACTCCGCATCGCCGGCTTTGACTCGGAGGGTGGCTGGGCCGCCAACGCCCGCCTCAACGCCCAACTCGCCGACTGGGCGACGGTCAATGCCTCCATGCGCTACTCCACCATCGGCTTTGGGGGCATCCAGGATCGAATTTCGCAGCGCGAACGCCAAACCTCGCTCTACTACGACATCTCGACCAACATGCAACTGGACAAGATTTTCCTCAACCGCCTCGGTATTTCTCTGCCCATGTTTGCCAGCATTGAGCGCAGCATCGTTACCCCGCAGTTCAATCCCCTGGATCCTGACGTAGAGCTACAAACGGCCCTTAGCACCATCGCCGATCCCGATGCACGCCGCAACTACGAGCGGCTTGTCCGAGAGGAAACCACCCGCCGCAGCCTCAACTTCACCAATGTCCGCAAAACCAAAATCAACCCAGAAGCCAAAACGCATCTCTGGGACATCGAAAACTTTGCCTTCACCTGGGCTTACAGCGAAGAGCGCAGCCAAAACGTAACCACGGCCACCTACGAAAACCGCCAAACCCACCTCGGGCTAGTCTATGCTTATCAGTTTGCGGACAACACCTGGCAGCCCTTCAAAGACAACGAGTTACTCAATGCACCCTACCTCAGGTGGCTCCGCGATTTCAACATCAATCCCACCCCGGCCAGCCTTGCCGTTACGGGGGATGTGCGTCGGCGATTCACCAAAACGCAACTTCGTACCTTCGATTTGAGTACGCGGGGTATCTTGCCGCAATACGAAAAAGCCTTTCTCTTTGATCGCTCCTACAACCTCCAATGGAACTTTACCAAGAGCCTTTCGGCCGACTACTCCGCCGTCGCCAATGGCATCATTGATGAGCCGGCAGGTGCCATTGGACGCAGCGAACGCGATTCTATCTTGACCAACCTGGCACGCCTGGGACGGATGAAGTTCTTCGATCAGCGCGTCAATTTTAACTACAAAATTCCGCTCGATAAGTTTCCCGCCCTCGATTGGATCAATGCCGATGCCCGCTACACCGGCAGCTATACCTGGACAGCGGGTGCCTTCGGACTCGCCGACTCCCTCGGGCATCACATCCGCAACAGCCAAAACATCACCCTCAACGGACAACTCAACCTCCAAAAACTCTACGACAAAAGCCCTGCCCTCAAGAGCCTCAACCGCCCCCAACGCGCCGGTGTCCCGCGTCGTCCGCCGCCCTACAAGCCCGAAAAGCGCAAACGCCTACAATTCAAGATCAAACTAACCCAGGTAAAGACCAAACGCGCCGGCAGCAAACGCGACATCAAGGTACGTCGCCGCAAAGTAAAGACCCTCGACATCTCTCGGCGCATCCCCGATAGCCTCATCGTCCTGGATACGGTTGAGTGGAATCCGGAACTCTTCGAGGACATCGAAGAAAAATTTGATCGCAAAAAAACCAAACAAGACCGCAAACGCGAACGCTTGCAAGCCAAACTCAAAGAACTCGAACAAAAACAACGCGAACGCGCCACACAAGAGGCCCCCAACAACGGAGCCGCCCAGGCCGCACTCAAAGCCTTGCTTTCCCTCAAAAAAATCAACATCAACTACTCCGAAAACGGCAGTACGAGCCTGCCCGGTTTCTTGCCCACGCCCCGTTTTCTGGGCTTCGATGACCAATGGGAGTCGCCCGGTGTACCCTTCTTGTTGGGTAGCCAAAACCGAGCAGAAATCGACAAGTTCAAAACCAACGGCTGGCTCTCTCAAAGCGAAATCCAGAGTAACCCCCTCGATCAGATGCGTAACCAGACGCTCTCCATGCAGGCCACCATCGAACCCGTACGCGGGTTCAGAATCCAGGTAGAAGCCCGACGCAACAACGGCAGCAACTACTCGGAGGTCATTCGTTTTTCGGATGGCGCGTACCAATCGGAGACACCCGTCAGGAGTGGCAACTACAGCATTTCATATTTTGCTATGTTTACGACCCTTGCCGCCGATGATCGCTTCGACGACTCACCGCTCTTCGACGACTTCATCCGCAACCGCCAGCTCGTCAAAGACCGCCTCGATGCCCTCAATCCCAACGGCGAGTACCAGTTGAGTTCGCAGGATGTCATCATCCCCGCCTTCCTGGCTGCCTACACCGGCCGCAGCCCCGAACGCCAACGTACCTTCCCGCAGATACCGCTCCCCAACTGGAAAGTCAATTTTTCGGGTCTCAAAGACATCGGCGGGCTAGACGAAATCTTTACCTCTCTCACCCTGACCCACGGCTACTCCTCCCAGTACTCGGTGGGTAGCTATACCTCTTCGTTGCTTTACGATGCCAACTTCCTGAACCCCAACGTGAGCATCTTCGATTTGCCCTTACCGCTCACCGATCCTGAGACGGCTCTACTGACACCGCTCTTTATCCTCAATCAAGTCTCTATTGATGAGCGATTTAGCCCACTGATCGGCATCAATGCCCGCACGACGGGCGATCTAACCTTCCGCGTCGATGTAGGGCGGCAGCGCAACCTGATGCTCAACCTCTCCAACGCCCAGGTAACCGAAACCAAAGGTACCGACCTGACACTTGATTTTGGCTTCACCAAAAAGGGCGTAAAACTGCCTTTCAGCAACGGCATCGTCCTCGAAAATGATCTCGTTTTCCGAACAGCCATGACCATCCGAGATACCAAAACGGTACAGCGGCGCGTCGATGAGGACGGCCTCCAAAACAGCACCGTAACGGCGGGTAACCTCAACTTCCAGTTCCGGCCCACGCTCTCTTATCAGGTCAATACACGCCTCAACCTCACGGGATACTTCGAGCGCGGCATCAACCAGCCCCGCATCTCGAACGCCTTCCGACGCACCAACACCGCCTTCGGGATGCAGATGCGCTTCAACTTAGCGGAGTAAGAAAAAACTTCATCAGCTCCGATCTGACAAAACAAGTAGGTGTACTACCGTAAATCCCTCATATCCAAAGATTAAGCACCAAATGAGGGGCTTCTCTTCCGAAAGAGCGCATATCTCTCGATGATCTCTTGCCTTAAAAAATTGGTTGTCAGGTCAATAAGTGAGTATCTTATGTTGTCTTTGCACGTGTTCTATTGAAAAAATGTTTTGCCTCAGCCTTATCCACGACCAAAATGAAATCCCTGCTTGTCTTTTTTTGTATTTGTTGCCTGTCCCAGCTCACCTACGCCCAGAGCTGGGAGACCACCTATGCCCAGGCTGATTCCCTGATGCAGATACGGGCTTTTGCTGCTTCTGTCCCTCTGTACGAGCAGGCACTGCCCCTTGCCGAACAGGAATTTGGAAAGAACAGCGAGCCATACTTACAGACCCGCAACGGACTGGGGCGGAGTATGACTTTTGTAGGCGAAAAAGACAGTACGGAGGTTTTGTTATTGGAAAACATAGAATTATGCAAGGCTTTCGGCGAAAAAACACCCGTATATGCCACTGCACTGCATCATGCCGGCACCTTTTACCTACCCGTAGCACCAGGAAACCAACCCCAAAAATCAGAAGGCTATCTCCGGCAAGCCTACACTTTACGCAAAGAAATTCTGGGCCAGCGGCACCCTGACTATGCCGCCTCACTCAACAACTTAGCCATCTTATATCGCGAAATGGGTAAATACACCCAGGCTGAGGCATTGTACGAGGAAAGCTTGAACATCAGGAAAAAAGTACTCGGGGAGCAGCACCCCGAATATGCCGCCTCAATCAACAACCTAGCGGTCTTGTATGTCGATATGGGTAAATACGCCCAGGCTGAATCACTCTATCAGGAAAGCCTGGAAATCAGGAAAAAAGTACTCGGAGAGCAGCACCCCGAATACGCCAACTCAATCAACAAACTAGCGATTTTGTGTCGCAACATCGGCAAATACGCCCAGGCTGAATTATTGTACCAGGAAAGCGTGAAAATCAATAAAAACGCGCTGGGAGAGCAGCATCCTAGCTCTACCCTAGCCATCAGCAACTTAGCGAACTTGTATGTGGATATGGGTCAATACGACAAAGCTGAATCACTGTACCAGGAAAGCCTGGAAATCAATAAAAACGCACTGGGAGAGCAGCACCTCAGCTATGCCAACGCACTATGGGGAATGGCTAACAACTACTTGGCATCAGGGAAAGTAACTCCCCTCACAGAGGAATACCTCCTACAAGCCCTTGAAATCCGAATAAATAGCCTCGGAGAAAAAAGCAAAGGGGTGGCAGAATCTCACTACTCCCTGGCTAACTTTTACTACCATTACGGACGAAAGCAAGAAGCCTTACCCCTTTATCTGGGCGTAGTAGCCTTTTATGAGACATACATGCGGGAACAATTCGACCGATTGAGCGAAGAGGAAAGGTCTGATTTACACGCTACTTTTAGGGAAAGATTTGAGCAGTTTACGGAACTGGCGGCAAGGGAAAACGACCCCGAGCTTTTGGCATACGCCTACGGCTTGTGGCTGCGACAAAAAGCCGTCCTGCTCAACACCAGCAACCAAATCAAGCAGCGCATCATCAAGAGCGGCGACCGAAAACTTATCGCCCTCTACGATCAGGTGCAGGAACTGCGCCAAAGCACAGGGTTTGCCCTATCCCTAAGTCCAGAAGATCAAAAAAAGAGAGGCATATCCGCCGATAGCCTCCAACAAGTGCTGCAAGACAAAGACCGACAACTCACCGAACTATCCCTGCGCTACTTTACACCAGAAGCACCCGCTACCTGGCAAAATGTACAAGAAAACCTAGGCAAAAAAGAAGCTGTCGTGGATATCGTCCGATACCGACGCTACGACTATCAAAAACAAAAGTTTACCGATACCACCTACTACATGGCTTTTGTCCTGACACCAAAGAGCAAGAGCATCGAAATCATCCACTACCCCGATGGAAATTTTCTGGAACAGGAGGCAATCAAATATTACAAAAATGCCATTCGCTTTCAAGTCAAAGATCAAAAATCCTACGCCCATTTTTGGCTACCCCTACAAAAAATACTAGCCAAATACGACAAAGTGTACTTCTCTGCCGATGGTGTATTTCATCAAATCAACGTTGCTACACTTTACAACACAGAGACACAGACCTACCTCTCGGATGAAAAAGAAATTGCACAACTGACCTCAGGACGGGACTTGCTAGCCGTGCGTCAAACGCCCCTGGCAAGCCGATCCGCACTCCTGATCGGAAACCCCAACTTTGGTCAAGACCTCGAACCACAGCCGCGCGAACGTGCGGGTATCCTGCCGCTACCCGGCACGGCTAAGGAAGTCCAACAGATCGCTGATCTGATGAAACAGAACCAGTGGCAGGTACAGACTTTTCTCGACACAGAGGCTAAAGAACAAGCCATCAAGGAGATGCTCAAGCCCAACGTACTCCATATTGCCACGCATGGCTACTTTGCAGAGGATACCAAAGGGCGATTTACCTACCTGACCAACCCACTCTTTCGCTCGGGTATCTTGCTCACGGGAGCCGCCAAAACCCTAGCCGAAGGGCAGTACCTGCGAAGCAACGTCGAATTGGGCATAGAAGATGGTATCCTGACCGCTTTTGAAACCATGAATCTTAACATTGATAACACCGATCTGGTCGTCCTATCGGCTTGCGAGACAGGACTGGGAGAAATACGAAACGGGGAAGGGGTCTTTGGTTTGCAGCGGGCTTTTATCGTAGCTGGTGCGCGGAGTGTTTTGATGTCGCTCTGGAAAGTGGACGACACCGCGACCCAACAACTGATGACGGAGTTTTATCGGCAGTGGCTCTCGGGAAAGCCCAAACGGCAGGCTTTCAAAGCCGCACAAGATGCCTTGCGCAAGCAGCGCCCAGAACCCTACTACTGGGGTGCTTTTTTGATGGTAGGAGAGTAACAGACCCCAGCCGGTTCTGCACGTTATTTGCAGCACCACAAGAAAAGCAGACACAGCGGGCTTTCCGATGATGAAAAAATCCTTGCAAAAATTCAAAAAAAATTGGGCATACGCGCGGCGGCTACTGCCTTACAGCCGCCGGCTCTTGCCGCACGCCCGTAGCTTAAAGCCTTACCTACCCACTTTATCGCCCCACGCCGAGACACTCTTACCCCACACCAAAACGCTACTCGATCACGTGCAAAACAAAAACATCCTCCTCGATAACCTCGATACCCTCCTACCCCATGCCGAGCAACTCCTGCCGCACGCCGAACTGCTCCTGCCCCATGCCGAGACACTCATGCCTTACGCAGACCTACTGCTACCCCATGCCGAACTGCTACTGCCCCACGCCAAAACCCTGATCCTGCACGCCGACAAGCTCCTGCCTTACGCCCATACGCTCCTGCCTTACGCCGAGATGCTGCTACCCTACATGGATGACCTCCTGCCTTATGCAGATAAACTCCTGCCGCACGCACACAACCTCCTGCCGCACGCACACAAATTGCTGCCTTACAGAAAGTTACTCTTACCTTATGCCGACGTTCTCCTACCCTACATCAGCGAAGGGCATTACCCCAAACAGATCGACTGGATCATCCGTCAGGGCAAAACGGGATAGAGGGCGCGCTGCTCCGTGATCGTATCCAGGAGCCGTGCTGCCAGGGTGGCCGTTTGTCCGTCGCGATCAAAGCGCGGGTTGAGTTCGGCAATATCGCAGGCGATGACTTTTTGGGTGGAAAAACACCAGCCGATGCACTGCCGAATCAGTTCAGGATCAAAGCCCAAGGGGCTTGGCGCACTCACGCCGGGGGCGTAAGCCGACGAAAAACCATCCAGGTCGATGGTTAGGTAGATGGCATCATACTCCTGGGCAAATCGACGGATGGTCTGCTCAATCTGGATGCGGTTGTGCCAACCAAAAGCATCGTGCATCAGGTAACGGGCATTGGTACGGTGGGCAATATCGAAAAGCTCGGGAGGGTTGGCTTGCGCCTGGATACCCATCACGAGATAGCCCACCGGATGGGGCTGATGGAGGAGTTGATAAAAACTTGTCCCCGATGTAGGGCGATCTTGTAGGGGTGGGCGCAGATCAAAGTGGGCATCGAAGTTGATGATCCCGATCTTTTTTTCTTTCAAAAATTGCAAAACTCCCGTTACCCCCCCATAAGTGATGTCGTGTCCGCCTCCCATCAAGATCGGAAAAAAACCTGCCATGAGCAGCGCGTGGGTAAGCTGGGAGAGGTCATTTTGGCAGTCCTCCAACTGATCGCCCACACAGCGCACATCACCCATATCCCAGGCCGATACTGTCGGGCGATGCCAGGCCACCCGCGCTAAGGCACGGCGCATCGCTTGGGGCCCTTCGGCGGCCCCTGGGCGGCCCTGGTTGCGGATTACGCCGGCATGGCTGGCGTAGCCCACCAAAGCAAGCATCTGCTCGCGGCTATCCTGGGGCGTAGGTAAGGCTGCGTTGTCTTCTGCTTGGAGGTTGTGTAGGCGCACGGCCTGGTGCCAGTATTGCGGGGGTAGGTCGGGGTTGCTTTGGCGGCCTTGCCAGTGGTTGGTCTGGGGAGCTTGATAGGTGCTTAGTTGGGGGATAGTTTCCATGTACGGTCGGGTTTGAGTGCGCCTTGCTGGTACGTGATCTCACGGTAATCCGGGCAAGCAAAGGTAATAAAATCGGCCGCTTTTCCGACGGCTAAACTGCCTTTTTGCGCAGCTATCCCGAGGGCAGCGGCGGCCCTGATCGTGATGCCAGCCAGGACTTCGGCGTTAGTCAGTTTCTCGAAAGCCCCCAGGACGGCCGCCTGCATAAGCAGATCGCCTTGGGGTGCGCTACCCGGGTTCCAGTCGCTGGCAATGGCCAACGAACAGCCGGCATTGAGCAACTTGCGGGCCGGGGCAAAGTTCATGCCCAACCCCAAAGATGCCCCGGGCAAGACGACGGGGATAACGCTGCTTTGTACCAAAGCCGCAATTTCGCTAGCTCCACTCGCCTCTAAGTGATCCACACTCAATGCCTTAGCAGCAATAGCCACAGCACTGCCGCCCGTCGTGAACTGATCGCCATGTACGGTAAGATCGAAGCCCCGCGCCCGCAAAGCCTGCAAAAAAGGCAAGGCCTGCTCGGGTGTAAAGGCCGTCTGCTCCACAAAAATATCAAAACGCCGTGTGAGGCGTTGGGCTTCGATGTCCGGCACAAGTTCGTCCAGGATGTATTGAAGATAGGCTTCAGGCGCACCATCAAAATCACGGGGACAGAGGTGGGCAGCCAGGCAAGTTGAGACGACACCGATGGCGTGGGACTTGCGGAGGTCTTCGATGGCTTGAAGCATCCGTAGCTCGGATTCGAGGGAAAGCCCATAGCCTGTCTTGATCTCGACGGTCGTAACGCCGTTGTTGAGCAGCGTATTGGCTCGATCATACATCCGACGGATGAGCTGGGGCCGTGAAGCAAGGCGGCTATCTCGGACACTCCTCCAAATGCCACCACCTTCGGCGGCAATTTCCAGGTAAGTTTTACCAGCGTTTCGGTCGGCGTAGTCTTGGGCGCGCGTACCATCCCAACAGAGGTGGGTATGGGCATCAATGAAGCCAGGCAAGCACACATGATTTATCCCAATGGGATCAATTTCAGCAGTTGCGTATTGCTTTTCAAGATCATCAAATCTGCCGATTGCCAGTATTTTCCCATCCTGATGGCAGATGCCACCTTGATTGATGACCTGTAACTGATCGTCTTGGATGGGGCCACGTAGGGGTAATCCATCCAGGGTAAGTAATTGAGTAAAAGGGCCGGTAAGGGTAAGCATAAATTGGTTTTAGGGTAAAGTTCGGAATTTTTTGAACAATTTTGGCGTAGCCGAAGTTATTTTGGCGTTTTACCAACGGAAGGGGTGCTTGAGCATAGCTCGGGCTGAGATGATACCCTTTGAACCTGATGTCGATAATGCGGCCGCAGGGATTCGATGGATACGGATAGCGACGTACTGTTACGTGCTATTCTCCCCTTTCGTGCTTTTGCTGTTTCATTTTTAACCAAAGCACGATGAACTATTTCCTTAATAATCAAAGATTTATCAAATTTTACACGCTGATCGCGGCGGCATTTCTGCTGGCCCTTGCAGCGGAGGCACAAGACCTACGCAGCTATCGCGGACAGGTACAGGACGCGCTCACCCATGAACCACTCGTTGGGGCAAGCCTGCGGGTAGAAGGCAGCCGCCTCGGAACGGCAACGGACGAAAACGGACGCTTTCTGTTGAGTCGGATTCCTGCTGATGCACAAGTTTTGGTGGTGCGCTTTGTGGGCTATCAACCACAACGAATCAACTTAGATGACTGGCCAGAGGATGATTTGATCTTCCTCGTTGAACAACAAACGACAATGGCCGATGTCGTTGTAAGTGCGCCAGCGATCTATCCCGTTACAAAATCTGAACTCAAAAAAGAGGACATCCAGCCGCTCAACCTGGCTCAGGATTTGCCTATTCTGCTGCGCTTTACACCCTCTCTTGTTACGACATCTGATGCGGGAGCGGGCGTAGGCTATACGGCTATGCGCATACGGGGCAGCGATGCTACGCGCACCAACGTAACCATCAACGGTATTCCGCTCAACGATGCCGAATCACAGGGCGTTTTTTGGGTCAATATGCCGGACTTTGCCTCTTCGGTCTCCCAACTCCAAATCCAACGGGGTGTGGGTACGTCGGTCAATGGGGCGGGCGCCTTTGGGGCAAGCCTAAATATCCAAACCGAAGGAGCCGGTGAGGAAGCCTTCGCCGAGATCGGAAACAGCTACGGGTCTTTCAATACCTGGCGGCACAGTGTACAGTTTGGGACGGGAACGATAGCGGATAAGTTCCGTATCGCCGGACGGCTTTCCAAGATCACCTCTGATGGCTTCATTGATCGGGCGTTTTCCGACCTCAAATCGTTTTTCGTAACGGGTACATTTGCTGATCGTGGACACGAATTGACGGCCAACATCTTCTCGGGGCAGGAGCAAACCTACCAAGCCTGGTACGGTGTGCCGGAGGAGCGTATCCAGGCCGGCGACCGGACGTACAACGCCGTCGATTATGAAAACGAAATCGACAACTACCAGCAAGATCACTACCAACTGATCTATAACAACGCCACCCTCTTCGATGGAAAAATCGGTCTCAACGCCGCCTTGCATTACACCTACGGACGCGGCTACTTCGAGCAGTTTAGGGAACAAGAACGCCTAAGCCGGTACGGACTCGAACCGATTCTCATTGGAGATGAGCGCATTGAACGCACCGATCTGATCCGGAGACGTTGGCTTGATAACGACTTCTACGGGGCCTTGCTCAACCTGACCTACCAGAGCGACCGCTGGCAACTCCACTGGGGCGGAAGCTGGAACCGCTATGCCGGCAAGCACTTCGGGGAGATCATCTGGGCCCAGTTTGCGGCCGGAAGCCAAATTCGGGAACGCTACTACGACAACGATGCCACCAAGACCGATGCCAACACCTTCTTGAAGGCTACCTACGAAGCTACTCAAGACCTATTCCTCTTCGCTGACCTACAACTACGGCACGTGGATTACACCTTTTTGGGTTTCGATAACGAGGGGCGCAACGTTACCCAAACCGACAAGCTGACCTTTGTCAATCCCAAAGCTGGGCTACGCTACCTCCGCAACGATCACCAGTGGTACGCCTCCTACGCCCTCGGGCAGCGCGAACCCAACCGCGACGACTACACCGAATCCAGCCCCGAAAGCCGCCCACGTCCAGAGCAGCTTCACAACGTAGAGGCAGGTTATGCCTTTGGGCGCAAACGCGGTAGCTTTTTTGCGAACCTATTTTACATGTACTACCGCGATCAGTTGGTACTCACCGGAGCCGTCAATGACGTAGGTGCTTACACCCGCCAAAACATCCGCGATAGCTACCGAGCAGGTCTCGAACTTGGCGGAAGCTACCAGATCGGCAAACTGCATTGGCAGGGCAACCTAAGCTGGAGCCAAAACAAGATCAGGCGTTTTGCCGAGTTCCTGGATGACTTTGACAACGGCGGGCAAATCCAGATCAACCACCAAAACACCGACATCGCCTTTTCGCCCGCCTGGGTGGCCGCCTCACAGGCTACCTTTCACCTGACGGAGGGGCTAGAAATCGGATGGATGAGCAAGTACGTCGGACGGCAATACCTCGACAACACCCAAAATGCCGGCCGCCAACTGCCCGCTTACTGGGTCCAGGATGCCCGCCTGACCTACCGCCTCCCAAGCAAAATCTTCTCCGAAGCCCGTATCAATCTCCTGATTAACAACCTATTCAATCTCGAGTACTCCGCCAATGGATACACCTTTGGGTATATTGCCGGCGGAGAGGTGATCTACGAAAACTTCTTTTATCCACAGGCCGGGACACATTTCTTACTCGGCATAGATTTGCGCTGGTAAACGTGAGTTTTGGCAAAAAATGAGTACCTTGGTTCATCAAAGAACCATTTGCTCTTATGCGCCTATTGAGTTGGATTGTCCTCCTTTGGATTCTGGTTTCAGGATCAGCTTTTGCCCAAAAACGCTTCGAGAAAGTCGAACGCTTCCCCGAAGACATCGAGCGTCTTGCCCTCGGGACACGCAACGCATCCGTACAGGAGACGGCCCAAAAACTGACCCTGCTCTGGCAAAGCGGCGCGTTTTCGGGGGAAGAACAACGGGAGATCACCCGACTCTGTGCCGTCATGGAACGCCGCAACATGAACGGCATCCAGCAGTTTGAGCCGTTCTTTCGTGCCTTGATTGCCATTGGTGAGGGAGAAGTTTTTGCCCAACCCACCACGTTGAGCTTCCTGGCCGTCGCCGACACAACGGCACGCGAAATGGGATCGCCTGCCTTACTGACGCGATTTTTTCAGAGCGTCGAAAAACTCGCCACCGATCGTACCATTTACCGATACAACAACAACGCCCTGATTATCAAGAATGGAGACTTTCGTTTCACCTTCGGGCGAGAGGCTGCCCTACCCGAAAAACTCGATGCCGCCGTAGATGAACTCATCGCCGAAAAAACCGAAGCCGATACCGAAGCACCTCCCCTGACAGGCGAAGAAACAAAAACAGAAACCCCGCCAGCCACCGACGACGATGGATGGGGAAGTACACCCGCAAGCGATGGCTGGGGCGACCCCTGGGCCACCGACCCAGCCGACGACGGATGGGGAACAGCCTCGGACTGGGATACCGGCGATGACGGCGGATGGGGTGGGTTTGGAGGAACAGAAATCGGCGATGAGGGCGCGTGGGGAAGCACGCCCACCGCCGACGCACCTACCAAGCCTGCCTCGGCAAAGCCAAGCCCAGGCAGCAAACCCGACCCCTACCGGTTTACGGGAGACATCCCCGGCGTTGTCAAAACCAAAGCCCTTGTTGGCCCTTGCCTAGCCCTGGATGAAGTCGATCTGGCCATCGTGAGCCGCTACGACACGACCTACATCCGACAAACGGCCGGCTCGGTGATGTACAAAGACCAGCTTTTTGTGGGCAAGGGGGGAACCTTCGATTGGGAAGCCGCCGGACTGCCCAAAGGAGAAGCCTACGTAACCTTCGATCAATACACCTTTTCGATTCAGAAAGCCGAAATCAAAGCCCAAGATGTAGAGCTATCCTATGCCTCCAAGATCGACCCGGCTGACTCCGTGGTGGGCTATTTTGAGTTTGTGAGCCAGGCCAAAGACCCCCGAAAAACCCCTACCTATCCCCGTTTTAAGTCCTATTTCCCGGATTATGAAATCGAAGTGGGCATTGAGGGGGTTAAGCATACGGGTGGCTTCAGCCTGGTGGGGCCCAAGGTTACGGGCAGCAGTTTTGGGCTGGGCGTTTCGACGATCTCCGTAACCAAAGGCGATTCCTTGAAGTTTGTCGCCAAATCGCGGGAGCCTTTCGTGATTTCGCCCACCAGTATCACCAACAAACAAGCCGAGCTGATCGTGTATCGGGACAAAGACCGCAAAGATTCGATTTATCATCGGGCGGTGCAGTTGCGCTACGACGTAACGGAGGGCGTACTGCGGGCCCGGAAAGACGTTTCGGCCTATCGCAACGCCCGCTTTCAGGATTCTTATCACGGCACTAGCATTTTGGCCGATTATCTCAAATGGGACCTGGCACAGGATACGTTTAGTATTTCGATGTTGCAGGGGCGGGGCATTGTGCCGGCCGTCATTGAGTCGGTAGATCGCTTTGATGAACTACGCTTTGATGGCTTGCAAGGGCTCGCTAACTTTCATCCCCTCGTGATGAGCTACAACTTTGCTAAGCTGGTGGGGCAGTCGGAGTTCTCGACCGCCAATATGTACGACTACTTCAAGCGCAAGTATCCCGAGTTCAAGAGCGTGCCTTATACGACCCTGGTCTCCTCCTTGCGTCGCCTGGATCAAGAAGACTACGTGCGGTTTTATCCAGACCTCCAGTGGCTCGAACTCAAACGCAAAGGCATTCTCTATGCCCGTGCCAAGCAACTCAAAAATACCCCACCCAACGTCCTCAAGGCCAGTGGCGGCAAGGGTGTCATCGACTTCGACGATATTTTTATGCCCTCCAAAGCCCCGGGTGGCAACAGCATCACGGTCAATTTACGCAACAAAGAAATGGAGGTAACCGGCGTGGATTCCATCGTTCTCAAGGTCAGTTATGCCGATACGATGATCCTGCGTATCAAGCCCTACCCGGATATTCCGATCAAAATCAAAGAAAACCGAAAGATTGAGTTTAATGGGCAAGTGATCGCGAAGGCGTTTATCTACGACGGCAAAAGTTTTGAGTACAGCTATGAGGATCATACGATTGCGATGCCCGAAATTGATTCAATTTCGTTCAGGATCGTAACCGACTCGGGCTTGGTCAGGATTCCGAACAACATCAAAGCGACGGCAGGTTTCCTGTACGTGGACATCCCGAACAACAAATCAGGGCTACGGCGTTTTCAGGATTATCCCGCTTTCAAGACCACCAAACAAGCCAAGGTTACCTTTGCCGGCCGCGAGATCATGGACGGGCTATACAAGGATACGGCCAACTTCCGCTTTGTCGTGGATACCTTTCAGGTCAGTGGTTTGGGTAGTGCCGATCCGCGCATGAAACGCTTTCGGGGTGATTTTTATAGCGGTGGCATCATGAACCTCTTCGTGGACTCGGTAGGCATTCGCGATGATGGCTCCCTGGGTTTTGAGCACCCTGTACCCGATGATGGCGTGGACTTGTACGACGGACGAGGCAAGCTCTACCACGGCAGCGTTGTCCTGGATAACTCCGGTTTGCGCTCGCGCTTCGATGAAACCGACCCCAAGGCAGATACCTCCGAGATTCACTACCTGGCTGCCCGCTTACAATCGAATGACTTTTTGTTTTTGCCCGATAGCCTGGGGCTAGAAGCCAACGGCCCCCGATCCATCAACCGCATCGTCGAACCCTGGGATAGCACCGCCCCCAAAGTTCCCTTCACGCGAGGCTACATGATTCCGGGCGAGCTTAACGGGGTCAGTTTTCCCGAGGCAAGGTTTAATGGCTACGAACTCCAATGGCGCGTCCAGAAGGACAGCATGAATATTTTGGTCAAGGATGAACCCTTTACGCTTTACCAGACCGAAGACCGTATTGGTAAGGGCTTTACGTTCCAGCATCGCCTGGATAGCTTCAGTACCGCTGATGCGGCCCTGGTGCTGCGCAAAGATGGGTTGTTTGGTAAGGGAGAGTTGCGCACGGATCGGTCTATCATCCGAACGGATAAATTTGATTTCAAGCAAAAGGAGTTTTCGGGAAAGGAAGCCCAGTTCTTGATTACCGACCCGAGCTACCAGATCACAGAAGTTGCCGCCCAAAACGTTTCGTTTATCTATCACCTCGGGGAGCGTTACGTGGACATCAACACCGAACCAGGTGGCGAAAGTCAGTTTACCTTCCCGAAGCTAGAGTACAAAACCTCACTGGCCAACGCCGTCTGGAGTATCGACGATGGCACGGTAGCTTTTCGTGTCGATGAGGCCGCCTCCCTCGAAACCCAGCGGTTTACCTCCATCAAGGCCGGCGAGGACGGGCTAAACTTCCGAGCCAGTGGTGCCAACTACGACCTCAAGGATGCCAAGCTACGCATCCAGGGCGTTCCCGTGATCGAGGTGCTGGATTCTCGCGTTTATCCCCAACCAGGCTCGGAGGTGGTCATCAATGTACCCGACCGGATGCTTCCCCTCGAGGGTGCCGAGGTCAGGATTGGCTACCTCACCCCACCGGATTCTCCCCTGGGCAGCGAGCAAGGCAGCCACGTCTTGACGGATGCCAGCATCAGTATCCGCTCTGCTACGCGCTTCCAGGGCAAGGGTACGTATAACTACATCAACGAGTTAGGGGAAAGGCAGCAAATTGCCCTTGATCGCTTTGAGCCTACCAGAATCACCGAAAGTATGTTGGAGGATAGCGTTAAGCGGTTAGACCTTGCCAAACAGAAATTGGTTGGGCAGGAAGGTACCCGCTCCTCGACGCTCATCAAGGAGGAGGATAATTTTATCGTGGAAGAGGGCAAGATATTCCGGGGCGAGATGGTTGTCAAGGCCTGGAAACTCAAACCGGACTTTGTGGGTGAGACCCGCCTTGTCCTGGAAGGTAAAGATGGACTATGGACAGAATACAACACCGAAAAAGGCAAGACCGAAATCGAACTCGGCAAAGGCAAGAAAGAAGCGGGTGTCGTTGGGCTGTTTTATTCGGATAACGGACGCTTTTACGCCCTTCTCAACAAACCCCTCACCGATAAAGCCGCCGAGGAGGTCATGCTCGCCGAAGGCACAGTAGCTGCCGATATGGCCCGAAAAGTCGTCCGGGCTATCGCCAAAGAAAAAGACACGGGCCTGCGCCGTGCCGGTAACTTCATTGAGTACATCCCCGCAGCCGTAAAAGGTGGCGGAGAGGTTTATTTTGAAGGTAACTTTAAGCTCCTCAACGACAACAAAAACATCCTCCTCACCCCTGGACGCGGACGCGGAAATGTCGGCAGCGGAGAATATACCCTCGATATTTTGTTGGCTTTGCAGTTTGACAAACCCAAAGAGACCTTCAAGATGATCGGCGATGACCTGGAAGAATACCTGGCACTCTATCGCCTCGGCGAAGGCATCGAACGCACCATACGCCGCAACGAACCCAAGCTCCTTCACAAAATCGCAGAGCTACAGGGCGACAAAGAAGCCGAAAACTTCCAAAAACGATTCGAGACCGGTAGCTCTACCCCCAGCGCACTCAACAGCTACGGGCTTGTCTTCTCTGATCTAATCCTCAAGTTTTCCAAAAAACGCAACGCTTTTTATAGCTACGGCATGATTGGGGTCTCGAATGCCTACAAAAGCAACCTCGATGCCCGCGTACCTGGCTACGTAGAAATCATCCCGAAAGGAAACCCTGCGGGGCCAGCCCTGAATATCTACTTAGAGTTCAGCCCTGAAAAGTGGTATCTGATTCAGTATGAAGGCAAAGACCTCCAAATCCAGACCTCCAACGAAGCCCTGGCTACGATGCTCAAAGACCCCAAAGCCAACAAAGACAAGTTCGATTACATCGAAGACGAGGGCGCACGCAATGCCTTCATTAGCCGGTTTAGGGGCAACTACGGCGATCACTCCCTCGAAACAGACCTGCCCAACGTCGGATCAAGCGTCAAGTAATGATCGGGTGGCGCGTATGGGTCTATGGCAATTTTCATATCGCCCTCGGGGCGGTCTTGATGGTCTGGCGCAGTTATAACTGGGCGGGATTTGCTCCGTCTTTGCCTATCCTTGCCCTGGCTTTTTTTGGGACAATGACGACCTACAAACTCTGCTGCCTAAGCGAGATGGGAACCGGTACAGGTGATCGCTTTGCTTTCTTGAAGCAGCACCAGAGCTACTATCGCTATGGGCTGGCCCTGAGCGTAGGGGCGAGTTTGTTTTTTTTGCCTTGGACAAATCCGCTCCTGCTGTCCGGAGTAGTTCATCTGGGCTTGATTTCGGTGCTTTATACGCTGCCCTTATCCTGGATCGGTTGGCCGGCTTTGCGCAATATCCCTTTTGTGAAGACCCTTTTGGTGGCTTACGTATGGGCGGGTGTGGGTGTGGGGTTGCCGCTGCTATCCGAGCTACCCTGGACGGAGATTTGGCGGTACGGACTGGCCCAGCTGCTCTTTGTCCTGGGACTTACCCTGCCTTTTGACATCCGCGATACCCACAGCGATACTGCCGCTGGGCTGCCCACCTTCGCCAATCGCTTCGGCTTGCGATGCACCCAGATACTGGCGAGCCTGGCTTTGATTGTCGCGTTTTGGCTGCTCCTCCCCGATCCAGGTACGCTCCCCGAACGGCTCACCTACCTGATTGCCTTTGGGGGGGTATGGGGTGCTACACCAGAGCGGCCGGAGGTCTATTACACCGGATTTTTGGATGGCTTGTTGGGTTTGCCTGCCGTGTTGTCTCTTGCAATGTGGGTGAGGGCGTAGTAGTTGGTTTCATTGATCCCAAAAACGGACTTTCTTAGCTCCTGAAGCCACAAGCCTATCCCTTCACTGACTTCTGCTTCATCGAGCCTGGACAAAATGGTATTGATCTTTGAACTCTGAAAGACCTCCAAAACAGCCAGCTGCGCAAAGAAGTCTTGTAGATCGTCCAAATCGGCGGGCGATAGGCGGGCGATGACATCCTCGGGTTGTATGGCTACCGTAGGGGCGGTATCGGGCAAGACATCGCTTTGATCGGCAAGAGCAACCAGGGGCAAGGTAAACCAAAACGTACTGCCTTCGGTATCCTTCTGTGGGTTTACGCCGATAGTTCCGCCGTGTGTTTCGATGGCCAACTTACAGAAAGTCAGACCTATACCCGTTGATCCCAACTGAATGGCATTTTGCCCTTGCCCGAAGGGCATAAAAATCGTTTGTACATCTCTGGGGTCGATACCTTTGCCCTGATCGCTGATAGAGACTTTTATTTTTGTCCCGACGGTCTCGGCCTGGACACGTATCTGGGCATTGGTGGGGGAGTATTTGATGGCGTTGGTGAAGAGGTTGATTAGCACACGAACGATCAAACTCGGATCGACCTCTGCCCAGACATCGGGCAAGTTGGGGTGTAGAATCTGGATGTTTTTCTTTTCGAGCCAGGGTTCTACCTGCCCCACCGCATCACGGATGAGGGTATGCAGCCGCACCTTACCGACCAAGAGTGGCATTTTGGCTTCCTCAAATCGCTGCACGTCGAGCATGTTGTTTACCAGGCGGTGCATCTGTTGCCCTGATTGGTAGATCATCCGTAGGCGGGGATCGCGCTCATGGGCGGTATAGCCGATGATGATGCTTAGGGGTGTTTTGAGGTCATGGGCGATCATATCGGTCATGCGCTGCTTAAACTGCCCGAGCTGTGTGAGCTGATCGTTTGCCGTTTGGAGTTCTTCTTTTTGATGCTGGATGAGTTGGTTTTTCTCGGAGAGTTCGGCGTTTGATTTTCGTTTGATTTGGTAGGCTCGCCACAAGAGCAGGGCAACCAGTAGCACCACGATCGTAAAGCTGATGCCGACCCATCGGATGCGACGTTCGTGGGCTAAGGCTTCGGCTTTGGCTTGCTCTGTGCGTAGGTTTTGTTCTTCGAGGAGGCGTATGGCGAGTTCTTGTCGGCTTAGGTTTTGGTAGAGCTGCTCGGCGGTGGAGTCGTAGGCAGCCAGTTGGCGTTGCTGTTTTTGGAGGAGTTGCTGCTGTATCTCCATGTCCAGTTGTTGTTTTTGGCGTTGGAGACGTTCGATTTGTGCGGCTAGGGTTGCCTGCTGGGCTTCCTCTTGGAGGGCATCTATTTTGGTTTCCTGGGATTTCTCAAAAAAAGTACGGTAGAGTTCAAAGTAAGCAAAGGCACTATCGGGCTGGTTTTCTTTTTGGTACATCTCCGAGAGCATCCCATAGCAAAGCCTAACGCGGTCAAGGTCTTGTAGCTCGAGGGCGATGGTGAGGGCTTTTCGGATGGTGGCGATGGCTTCGGCGTTTTTGCCGGGGATTTTTTGGTAAGATACCGCTTGATTGACGAGTGGATCGAGTTGTCCGGCGCGGTCGCCTAAGCGTCGGCGTAGCGTGAGGGCTTCTTCAAAGGCATCAACGGAGGTTTGGTACTCGCCGATGTCGGCAAAAAGCATCCCTAGGTTGTTGCGAATGCGCCCGATGCCAGCCTGATTGCCTACTTTTTTGTTTTCTTCGATGGAGCGTTGGTAGTAGTCGATGGTGGCTTTGTACTGATTGCGTTCCCAGTGCAAATACGCTATTTGGTTGAGGGCTTCGGAGGCATCACGGTAGGCTTTCCGTTCGAGTGCCTCCGTATAGCGGGTCTGGTACATCGCGATCAGGCTGCTATCGCGTGCGCTCAAAGGTATGGGGCCCACTCGCTGTGCCGATACACCGTAAGCTATCAGCCAAAGCAGGAGGAGTATCCCGTGTTTTTGCTTCATGTAAGAAATAATAGCAAAATCAACGCCAAAAGAGACCTCGGGAGGAGCTAAAAAAAGCAGCCTTGTCGCTATACTGCCAATATGGCAGTTGAGTTATGGGTTGGCACAAGCATTGACTATGTGTTTGAAAACAAATCATTACACGCTAAATACCGTCAAAAAACTATGGGAAAAATAATAGGAATTGACCTTGGAACGACCAACTCCTGCGTTGCCGTCATGGAAGGTAACGAACCCGTCGTTATCACGAACAGTGAAGGCCGCCGCACGACACCTTCCATTGTCGCTTTTCTCGACAACGGAGAGCGCAAAGTAGGTGATCCGGCCAAACGCCAGGCGATCACGAACCCCGAGCGTACCATCATGTCTATCAAGCGGTTCATGGGACGCAAATACTCCCAGTCCATCAAAGACCGTGAGTACATCTCCTACACCGTTGAGCAGGGCCCCAACGATACGCCCCGCGTCAAGATCAAAGACCGCCACTACACCCCGCAGGAAATCTCTGCAATGACCCTTCAAAAAATGAAAGCTACCGCCGAAGACTACCTCGGGCAGGAAGTAACCGAAGCCGTCATCACCGTACCCGCCTACTTTGACGATGCCCAACGCCAGGCCACCAAAGAAGCCGGTGAAATTGCAGGTCTCAAAGTGCGCCGCATCATCAACGAACCCACAGCCGCTGCCCTGGCTTATGGGCTGGACAAGAAGTCAGAGGATGCCAAAGTAGCCGTCTTTGACCTCGGCGGAGGAACCTTTGATATTTCGATCCTCGAACTCGGCGATGGTGTCTTTGAGGTCAAGTCCACCAACGGGGATACCCACCTGGGCGGCGACGACTTCGATCAGGTCATCATCAAATGGCTCGCCGAAGAGTTCCAGAACGACGAAGGTATCGACTTGCGCCGCGACCCCATGGCACTCCAACGCCTCAAAGAAGCCGCCGAAAAAGCCAAAATCGAACTCTCTAGCTCGAGCGTAGCCGAGATCAATTTGCCTTACATCATGCCCGTCGATGGCATCCCGAAACACCTGGTGCGCTCCCTGACCCGAGCCAAGTTTGAGCAACTCTCCGACGAGCTGGTCAAGCGAACCTTAGAACCCTGCCGCAAAGCCCTCCAGGATGCCGGGCTGAAAACCTCCGAAATTGACGAAGTCATCCTCGTTGGTGGCTCTACGCGCATCCCCAAAATCCAAGAGGAAGTGGAGAAATTCTTCGGACGCAAACCCTCCAAAGGCGTAAACCCCGATGAAGTCGTTGCCCTCGGGGCGGCTATTCAGGGCGGTGTCTTGACGGGTGAAGTCAAAGATGTTCTCCTGCTTGACGTAACGCCGCTTTCGTTGGGTATCGAAACGATGGGAGGGGTCTTTACCAAACTCATCGAATCGAACACCACCATTCCGACCCGTAAGTCGCAGGTCTTTTCTACCGCCGCCGATAACCAGCCCTCGGTAGAGATTCACGTCTTGCAAGGCGAGCGCGAGATGGCACAGTTCAACAAGACCATCGGACGCTTCCATCTCGACGGCATCCCGCCCGCCCCGCGTGGCATACCGCAGGTAGAGGTTACCTTCGATATTGATGCCAACGGTATCCTCAACGTATCGGCCAAAGACCTGGCGACAAACAAAGAGCAAAAAATCCGTATCGAAGCCTCCTCTGGCTTGACCGATGCCGAGATCGCACAGATGCGCCGCGAAGCCGAAGCCAACGCCGAAGCCGACAAACGCGCCAAAGAAGAAGTGGAGAAAATCAACAGTGCCGACTCCATGATCTACAACACCGAAAAGCAGCTCAAAGAGTACGGCGAAAAACTCTCCGAAGGCAACAAAACCGCCATCGAGACCGCCCTCTCCGATCTTCGCAAAGCACACAGCGAGCGCAACTTCCCTGCCATTGATGCCGCCATGGAATCCATCAACGCCGCCTGGCAGGCCGCCTCTACGGAAATGTATCAAGCCGCAGGAGCAGCAGATCAAGGACAGCCCACGGAGCCACAAGGAAGCAACGCTGGCCCCGACGACGTAACCGACGTTGAGTTTGAGGAAGTCGATAAAGACAAAAAGTAACACATCGCCCCGGCAGCGGTCGCCAAAGCCGCTACCGGTGGTTCAAAACAAATCCCTCGGATGCCTGCTGCGTCCGAGGGATTTTTTGTGTTGTGTTCCGTTGGGGTGAGTCGGTTTAATCCAAAGCCGCCACGCCGGGCAGCACTTTGCCCTCCATGTACTCGAGCAGTGCGCCGCCGCCCGTTGAGACGTAGGATACCTGATCGCCGAAGCCCAGCTGGTTAATCGCCGCCGCCGAGTCGCCGCCACCAATCAAGGAAAACGCGCCTTTTTGCGTCGCGGCCACCAGTGCCTCGGCTACCCCTCGGGTGCCTCCCGAGAAGTTATCAAACTCAAATACGCCCATGGGGCCATTCCAAAGGATCGTCTTACCTGCCTCAATGACCTCGGCAAAGGCAGCCGTAGCCTTGGGGCCGATGTCCAATCCCATCCAAGCTTCGGGGATGGCGTGGTTGTCGGCGGTTTTTCGCTGGGCGGCATTGGAAAAGTCATCGGCAATTTGTGAATCTTGGGGCAGGAGCAGTTGCACGTTTTTTTCCTTTGCCATCGCGATCAAACGCAGGGCTAGCTCAAGTTGATCCTCCTCAACGAGCGAACTACCCACGGCTCCCCCTTGTGCCTTCACGAAGGTATAAGCCATCGCCCCACCAATCAAGAGATGATCTACTTGATCCAGGAGCCGCTCAATGACCAGTATCTTATCCGAAATCTTAGCACCGCCCATGATGGCCACAAAGGGACGCTCGGGTGCTTGGAGTACCTTTTGGGCGTTTTTGATTTCGGCAGCCAGGACATAACCTGCCAACTTATCCGCAAAAAACTCTGGTACGATAGCTACCGAGGCGTGGGCGCGGTGTGCCGTCCCGAAGGCATCGTTTACATAGACATCACCGTAAGCGGCCAGCTCGGCGGCAAAAGTGCGATCGCCTTTCTTTTCGGCGGCATGAAAGCGTAAGTTTTCCAGGAGCAGCACCTCTCCGGCCGGTAGCCGGGAGGCTTGCTGGGCTGTGGCTTCGCCCGTGCAACCCGGAGCAAAATGCACGGGTACGCCCAAGGCCTCCTGGAGATAACCCACCACATGGCGCAACGAAAACTTTGGATCGGGTGTCCCTTTGGGCCGCCCCAGGTGAGAGATCAGGACGGCAGATCCACCGTCGGAGAGAATTTTTTGGATCGTCGGCAGGGTAGCCCGCAGACGGGTATCATCCGTGATGCGGTGTTGGGCATCGAGTGGAACGTTGAAATCCACGCGCACGAGCGCACGGCGGCCAGCAAAAGAAAAATCATCGAGTGTACGCATGAGTGAGTGCTTTTTGGGATCAAAGATAACGAAAAAGCCCCAATAAGTGGGCTTGTTTTTGTTACTTGCCGTAGCTTTGACCTACCTTTACGATCATGTTGTATTACTTAGCCGATTACCTTCAACGCACGTATAATTTGCCAGGGGCATCCTTGTTTCAGTATATTTCCTTTCGGGCGGGGATGTCGGTCTTGCTTTCGCTGCTTATCAGCATGTTTTTTGGCAAGCATTTGATTCGTTTATTACAAAAAATGCAAGCCAAAGAGATCGTTCGCGATCTAGGGCTACGTGGCGAAAACCTCAAAGCCGGCACGCCCACAATGGGTGGTCTGCTGATACTGGCTGCTATCCTATTGCCCACGCTGCTCTTTGCTAAGCTCCACAACGTGTACATTTTGCTCCTCCTGGGTGCGCTTATCTGGATGGGTGGCATAGGCTTCTTGGATGACTACATCAAGACATTTCGGAAAAACAAAAAGGGACTTCACGGTAAGTTTAAGGTAGTTGGGCAGGTGGGACTGGGACTAGTGGTGGGATTGGTGATGTACAGCCACGAAAAAATTGTCGTGCGGGAGTTTGCTAAGGACTTACCGCACGAACAGATAGAAACCCCCTACCGCGACGTGAAATCACTCAAAACAACGATTCCATTTTTTAAGCACAACGAACTCAGCTACGACATCTTCGGCGAGGCGTTTTCTCCGCTGGTGTATGTGTTTGTGGTTATTTTTATCATCACGGCAATCTCCAACGGAGCCAATATCACCGATGGGCTTGACGGACTGGCGGCCGGCACTTCGGCGATCATTGCTCTGGTCTTGGGCATACTGGCCTATGTCTCAGGCAACGTCATTTTTTCGGATTACCTGGACATCATGTACATCCCCAACAGCGGCGAGCTGATGATCTTTTGTACGGCACTCTTTGGGGCTTGTGTGGGTTTTTTGTGGTACAATGCCTTTCCGGCACAGGTGTTTATGGGCGATACGGGGAGCCTGGCCTTGGGGGCGATCATCGCCGTTTTGGCTATCGTGATTCGGAAAGAACTCTTGATTCCGCTCCTGTGCGGCATTTTTATTATCGAAAACCTTTCGGTCATCATACAAGTCTTCTACTTCAAGTACACCAAAAGAAAATATGGACAGGGGCGGCGCGTTTTTAGGATGGCTCCCTTGCATCATCACTACCAAAAGCTGGGCATGCACGAGGTCAAGATCGTGGGGCGTTTTCTTATCATGGGGCTGATTTTAGGTATCTTGACCTTAGTTACGCTCAAAATTCGTTGATTATGAAACATCTCTGGCAAACGCTACCCCTTTGGCTGCTCATCATCATTTTGGCTGCCTGGGGCTTGGGGCAATATTTCAAGGTTTGGGAGCAAGCCGAATTGCCGCCCACCCAAACCCAGACCGTACACGATATGGTATTGGAGGAAATCCAACTCCTGGGCAAACTCGAACTAGTCAAGTATCGCATCAAAGAAATCGTAGAGCATCGCCAAACCAATCGTCTGCTTCCCGATGCTAAGGTGTTGCTGGTCGTTGTAGGGGAGGTTGTTGGCTGTGTCGATTTGGCACAGATTCGCAGTGAAGGCATTATATATCAAGGAGATAGCCTTATTGTGCGCTTGCCTGCTCCCGAGATTTGCTACACCAAAATCAATCATCAAGATTCTTACGTCTATAATACCGAATATACCATCGTGAGCGGCAAGGCCAACATCATGGTCGCCGAAGCCCTCAAGAATGCCGAAACACAAATCGAAGAAAGCGTGCGGGCAGCCGGCATCCTGGAACAGACACAGGAACAGGGCGAGCGTTTTCTGCGTCCTCTCCTCGAACGCCTGACCAACAAAACCGTTATCCTGCTTTTTTCGTAGCTTTGTCTGTACACTAGCACACCCAAGCACTTTTTGTCATTTTTTATGATGCAGCTTCGATTACGCAACGAAACCGATCCTTTGCAGGCCCTAATCGTGGGTATCGCCCAGGATCGTCCCGCTAACCCACACGGCAACAATCCCAAAATCCTCGAAAACATGCAAAAGGGTAACCTACCTACCGAAGCCGAACTGGTAGCGGAGGTAAACGGACTAGCCCAACTACTTGCTGATGAAGGCGTTCAGGTCTTACGCCCCGACAACATCCCCAACCAGGACCAGATTTTTGCCCGCGATATTGGCTTTGTCATCGACGATACTTTTGTACGGGCGGGGATGCGCAAACCCAACCGCCGCATCGAGGTTTCGGGCATCCAGCACCACATTGAGCAGATGGAGCGGGTCTTGACCCCACCCGAGGGCGTTTTTGTGGAGGGTGGTGATGTGATTCTGCACAATGACTATGTTTTTGTGGGCTTAGGCGAACGGACAAATGCGGCAGGCGTTCAGTTTTTGAAAGATCATTTTCCACAAAAAGAAATCATCGGCTTGCCTCTCGTTGTTTCGGAGGATCCCTACCAAAATGTTTTGCATCTTGATTGTGCCTTTCAGCCCGTTGGGGCAGGGCAGGCGATCCTTTATGAAGCGGGTTTTGTGGAAAAACCCCAAGCGATATTGGATATTTTTGGAGAAAAAAGCCTGATCCGAGTGGGGCAGCCAGAAATGTACGCCATGTATCCCAACGTCTTTTCGGTACGTCCCGATTTGGTCTTGATCGAAGAGCAGTTTACATGGCTTGCCGATCAACTCCACGCCCACGGCATCCGTACCCGTTCGTTGCCCTACGAAAAAGTATCGCGCTTTGGAGGGCTGTTGCGTTGTTCTACTTTACCGCTCTTTCGTCAATGAAAAAACTTCTCCTCCTCGGTGCCGGGCGTTCGGCTAGCATCCTGATCGACTACCTCCTCGAGCATAGCCCGGCGCATCAATGGCAGCTCATCGTCGCTGATCGTGAGCAAGCCCTGGCCGAACAAAAAACGCATCAGCATCCCCACGCGACGGCCATTGCCTTCGATGTTCGCAACGAAGTCCAGGCCAAACGGGAGGTTAAGCGGGCCGATCTGGTGATCTCGATGCTGCCCGTGCAGTTGCATATCGGGATTGCCCGCCTCTGTCTGACCTACGGCAAGCCTCTGATAACGGCCTCTTATGTCTCCCCCGAGATGCAAGCCCTCGACGCAGAAGCTCGCCGTAAGGGCTTACTTTTTTTGAACGAATGCGGGCTAGACCCAGGCATTGACCACCTCTCGGCGATGCAGGTCATCGACGACCTCAAGGCTGCCGATGCCCAGCTGTATCTCTTCAAGTCCTTTGCCGGCGGGCTAGTTGCTCCTCCCTACGATAACAACCCCTGGCACTACAAGTTTACCTGGAACCCCCGCAATGTCGTCCTGGCAGGGCAAGGAACAGCTTTGTTTCGGGAACAAGGCATAGAGCGCTATGTACCTTATCACCAAATCTTTAAGTCCACCGAAAACTTTTACATCGAAGAGGTCGGAAGCCTAGAAGGCTACCCCAATCGCAACTCCCTCACCTACGCTCCCATCTACGGGTTAGAAAACATCCCGACGATTCAGCGCGGGACACTGCGCTATGACGGCTTTTGTGCCGCCTGGGATGCCCTGGTACATCTGGGCCTGACCGAAGATCACTACACCATCTCCGATAGTGCCACGCTCTCTTATCGCGACTTCTTCGGGCGGTTTTTGCCCGTCGGCTTCCCCGATGCCTCAACGGCACTTTGTGCAGCCTTACAGATCACGCCCCAAAGCCCCGTCTTCATGGCCATCGCCTGGCTTGGTCTCCTGGACAGCGAGCAGGTCATCGGGCTAGAGCAAGCCAGCCCAGCCCAAATCCTTCAACAACTGCTAGAAGAAAAATGGAAACTTGACCCCAACGATAAGGATATGATCGTGATGCAGCATCAGTTTGGGTACCACTTACGAGGGCGCGACTTCTTGCGGAGCGACTCGTTGGTCGTCTATGGAGAGGATACCCAACGGACGGCCATGGCCAAAACCGTCGGCTTACCCATAGGTGTAGCCGTGCGGCTGCTCCTGACCGGACAACTGCAAGGGCTTTCGGGCGTAATGCGCCCCGTTATTCCGGAGATTTATCGTCCGATGCTCAAGGAATTAGCTACCCTGGGGCTTGTCTTTAAGCACCACACCGAAGCACTCCTTCCCGAAAACGTCTAGTACTTATGCCAGCGCCCCTACTCACCCCTGACCGGCTACGCCAATTTGAACACGAATGGCGAACGCCCCTGCAAGGTATCCTGGGGGTGCTGGATAGCCTCTCCGTCAAGGGGGAGCATACCCTCTCTCGGGAGATGCTCGAGGTGATTCAACAATCTGGCTTACAACTCCATGAGCGCATGGGATTTTTCTTGTTGCTCCTGGAGTTGGAATACGACTGCTACGCTACGCTCCCGCGTCGGGTAAGGGTTACGGAGCTATGGCTTGCCCTCCAGGAAAGCCTCGGGAGGGCGACGGATTTGCGCAGCACTACCCCACCGCTACACCTGCACGTATGGGCAGATACCTACAAAATCCAGCAGCTCGTCGCGGCGGTCAGCTATCTGTCCGCGCCTTTGCATACGGGCAGCCAGTTGAGCCACCGCCTCCAGCCCGAGCGTGAGACTTTTGTCTGGCAACTTTGGTTAAATTTCCAACAAAAGATACCGGCTTTTGTCGGGCAAGTACTGCAACAGGCAGCCCCCTACCTAGCCTTGCAGTGGGAACTCACCGATCAGGGATGTACTCTTTTGCTTAGTCAGGAACTGCGAGAGGCAAGTCCACCTCAACAGCACCGTAACTCTCGGGCCCTGGTCGTGGACGATAACCCCACCAACCGCACCCTGGCCCAGGCACTCCTGCAAGCCCTCCAGGTAGAAACCATCACCACCGATGACCCACAGGTAGTCCATCAGATGATTGCCCAACAAAACCTCGGCATTATCCTGATGGATATTCAGATGCCCGGACAGGATGGTTACAGCCTAACCCAGGATTTGCGCCGAGCCTTTGGGGAGCAAGTGCCACCAGTGGTGGCCTTTACTGCCCGATCCCTTGATCCCGAGCGACACCAACTCATGGATGACCTCCTACAAAAGCCTGCCCGAATCAAGGACTTGATGCAACTCCTCGACCGCTGGCGTATCCCATACCAGCCCCTCAAAGACCAGCACAAAGCCCAGACAGAGACGGCCTACCCTGCCTTCATGGACACCCAAACACTCCAACAACTCGAACGCTACGGCGGACCTGATCTGATCCAGGAGAGCCTAAGCGAGTTTATGTCCGAGTCCCAAAAAAACCTACAATACGCCTGGTGCGCTCTCCAACAACAAGATACCCATGCCTTGCGGGCCGTTTGTCATATCCTCAAGGGTAGTGCCGGCATCCTGGGTATCCAGACCCTCTCCCAGATCGCCCAAGAGATGGAACGCAATTTGCGCCAGGATACCCTACCGCGACACATCTACCAAGATTTCTTGAATCTCTGCCAGGCACACCAACAGCTAAAAACCTGGTGGAGCAATACCTACCAAAACCCATGAAAGCCAAAAAAATCCTCATCGCCGAAGACAGTGCCGTCGTACAAAATATCGTCCGGCGTATCCTCCAAGCCCAGCAGTTTGAGATCGACACCGCCCGAGACGGACAAGAAGTCTTACAAAAAATTGAAACCAATGACTATGCCGCTATCCTAATGGACATCAACATGCCCAAAATGAACGGCTTAGACTGCGCCCAACGCATCCGCGCCCACCAAGACCCCAAACGAGCCAATATCCCCATTATCGCCATCACGGGTAACCCAGATAACTACTCCCTCGACGACTTCCAACGCATGGGTATCAACGACCTGGTCGAAAAGCCCATCAATTTTGACCTCCTGACCCAAAAGCTGCTACGCATCTGTAATGTTTAACTTACCACAACTTGTATGTATTTTTTCCAGGAAAAGTACAACATTGCTAGTCCCGCTCTTCGAGTTTTGCAATCTTGAAGCCGTATCATAGCATCTCTGATGAACTTTTGAGCTAGAAACAGATTGGAAGTCCTACGATAGAGAGCGTACGAGATAGCAAATCTTGCACAGCAAGGGGGCTTTTCTGCTGTCATCTTAACGCCCCTCTTTGACGGGGCGCAGCCCTCAAAGACGGATCGAAGCCACCCTGGCAGAGTTTCCCGCCAGCCTATTTGAAGCGATGCAGTGTCTTTACGGTTTTCCGTCAAACTTTTCC